>NZ_AP025477.1:649321-1298642 GCF_024347415.1 Vibrio crassostreae | reverse complement strand
AAACTGGACGTGCCATGGCCGTTACCAATAAAAGCCAGATGATGACTGACAAGGCTTTGGGTAAGCGACTGCTCGGTGTTTGGGTATTGCTGTCCTCGGGCAAAAACGGAAGCCTTAGAGCGCTGCTTGATTCTGATTTTGGTGAGAATAAGTAAACAAGGATCGGCAAGGGCGCTAGGAACAGCATCCACCACCAAACGAATTCAATATTTAGTAAGCTCGTGTTTAAAAGATCAGTCATAACGACCTCGCTTTGGAGGAAGGGCTTTACGAAGCCAGGTTTCGCAGTCATTAACCAATTGCTGTTGAGCCTTTTTCTGTTCGTCGTTCATTAGGGCTGCATTTTGATAGAGCGCTTGCTGCCACTGGGATTGTTTTGCTACAAATAACGGCTTCGCTAATTGCGCATCTAAAAAAGCCAACCAATCATCACCAGACAAGCCTGCCACTTTTTCTCGCGGGAAATAGCTAAGTGCAGCCTGTCGAACGATGTCTTGAGCTTTGCTCGGAGACAAGCCATCTGGAGAGTGATTATTGCTAAAGTAAGACAGCGCTTCTTGCTTCGCTTGTTGATTGTTTTTTCTACGTTTTAGAATGAAAAATACTAAGGCACTCAGGGCAATGGCTGTGATAATTACTGCCCACCAGCCCCAAGCCAAAGACCACCAGGTCGGAGCGTCAGGCGCAATAACTGGGCTTAAATCTAAGGGCTGATTCATGACTGAGCTCCTGATATCTGGCTCATGAGTGACTGCGCACTCGACAGCGAGCTATAGGGTATCGCGAGAGATAACCCCATCTGCTGTAGCTGCTGTTTCTTAAGCGAAAAAGCATGGTTAAGCTTTTGCTTCTCTTTATTGGAGGAGAAATTAAACCATTGAGTCTTGCTGCCATCGGTGACCTGTTTAGAACCTTTATAGGTGGTTTCGCCTTGCTCTAGCGGATCGTAGAAATGGACCAGACGCACTCTGTTGTGCCGGCGAATTTGGCTGATAAGTGAGTAGTCACTTTCTTGGTAACGCACAAAGTCACTGAGGATAATGATATCGCTCCCTTTCGGACAAAGCTGGTGCAGAGATTTCAGCCCAAGTTCGAAGGTCGTGTCATTATGATTATCGTGGTTGGTCAGTGCTGCATTATTGATTTCTATGACTTTTTGCAGAATACGCAACGGAGCATGGTTGCTAGCACTTGGTTTAATCTCAATGACCTCTTTGCCTGTATCGATCACAGCGCCAATTCGGTCTTTTTGAGCCACAGTTAACCAACACAGTTGACTAGCAAAGTGTGCGAGTTGAACCGATTTAAGCAGCAAGGTTGAGCCGAAAATCATACTACTTGATAGGTCCAAGAACAAAATCACAGGCTGTTCTCTTTCTTCAGAAAACAGTTTGGTGTACGCCTTGCCTGTTCTAGCCGTGACGCGCCAATCAATGCTGCGGATATCGTCGCCTGCCTGATATTGACGAACCTCAGAGAAATTCATCCCGCGACCTTTACGATTGCTCTCGTGTTGACCATTAAGTTGCGACCACAGGCTCTTGGCTGGAGGCAACCAGCGAACAGACTGCGCTTTGTATTGCAGCAGTTCATCCAGATTTAACGTGACGCCGTCACTATGGTTGGGTAATTGATTATTCATGCGCGTATCCCTATGCGCTGCCAACCAACGAGATAAGGTGTGCGATCACTTGGTTTGCAGTGACCCCTTCAGCTTGTGCGTGGTAGCTGCGAAGCAGGCGGTGGCGCAATACAGGGAATGCCATCGCTTGCACGTCTTGTGGTGTGACATAATCGCGGCCAGCAAGCCAAGCGTGAGCGCGGGCACAACGGTCTAACGCGATGGTTGCACGCGGGCTGACACCCATGTCTAACCATTGATCAAGTTGGTCGCTGTATTGTTTAGGTTGGCGAGTCGCCATTACCAATCTGATGATGTACTGCTCAATGGTGTCTGCCATGTGAATGTTGAGTACTTCTTGGCGCGCTTCAAAGATCGTTTGCTGAGATATCTCTTGTGGCTGAACAGATTCGTTGCCTTGAGCTTCACCTCGGTTCAGGCGCAAGATCTCCAGCTCACTTTCCATGTCTGGGTATTCAACTTCAAGGTGAAGTAAGAAACGGTCTAGTTGGGCTTCTGGCAGGGGGTATGTGCCTTCTTGCTCAATCGGGTTCTGTGTTGCCATCACCAAAAACAGTTCAGGTAGCGCATAGGTTTTTCGACCGGCAGTGACTTGTTTTTCTGCCATCGCTTCCAACATAGCCGCTTGAACTTTCGCCGGAGCACGGTTGATCTCATCCGCTAGAATAAGCGAGTTGAAAATTGGGCCTGATTGGAAAGTGAACTCCCCTGTCTCTGGTCGGAAAATATCGGTACCAGTCAAGTCAGCAGGCAGTAAGTCTGGCGTAAATTGAATGCGGTGGAAATCTCCCTCAACACAGTCAGCCAGTGACTTTACGGCGCGGGTTTTTGCCAACCCTGGAGGTCCTTCAACGAGGATATGACCATCCGCTAAAAGGGCGATCATCAGTTGCTTAACGAGCTCTTTTTGACCAATGATTTGAGACTCTAGATAGTTTTGAAGGACTTCGAAATTTGTTTTGTGCATTTTGGACTCTCTGGGTATCCATTTGATTTTTATTTTGAGTATTGGTCACTGATTTCTAGGAAAAAGTTCCAGTACATTTGCGTAATTTATTTTTTCAAAATTGGAAAGATTTACAAGTGGTTAGCTAAAAACATCGTTAGGTTGTGATTATTACCATATCAATTGGTTTTTATATACAAAAGCTCGACGGTGGAGAGTGGTTTGAGTTCGGTTAGATCTGAGGGCTGAGAGCTAAAAATCGACTCTCGACAATGCGGTGTTTGTCTAGTTAATTCATGTTTAATGTGAATATTTTTAAATGTTACATCACATTTGCAATTTTTTGAGAGAAAAGTCTCTAGTTTTATTGGTTGTGGCCGATACATCACTCAGATTGTGCATTGCTTGTTGGAGTGCACTAAAAAAGTCCTGTTCAGGGTATACCAATAACGAGCGATTCTTTTTAAAGGTCCAAATATGTTTAAAACTAACTCTCTGAGTATCAAGCAAAAAGTTGTACTTGGAATTACCTTTGCGGTTCTTGCATCGACAGTGATTGTCGGCGCGATGGCACAACAACAAGCAAGAGATGTATTAAGCCATCGATTGATCGATATTGAACTTCCAGGAATGCTAGAGCGAATCAATGGCGAGATTGATCGTGAAGTGTCTCAGCTATTGCTAGCAGCGGAGCAAATTGCTTCAAATGAATTTATTTCTGATGCGATTGAATCGACCGATCGCGATCCTGCACTAGAGAACAAATTGGTCAAACAGCTGAATAATGTTCGTAACCAATATCAGTTAAACGATGCTTCAGTGGCGAACCGTCAAACGGCTTACTATTGGAACCAAAATGGTTTCCTGCGTCAGTTAAACCAACAGCAAGATGGTTGGTTCTTTGGCTTTACGCAATCTGGACAGCCGACTATGGTGAGCATGTTCCAAGAAGCCAATGGCGAAGTGAAGATGTTTGCTAACTACCAACAGCCTTCAGGTTTGGCGATGTCAGGTCTATCAAAATCGATGGATGACATGGTTAACCTACTCAATGGTTTTAAGATTGAGAATACAGGCTTCGTATTCTTAACCGATAGCCAAGGTGATGTTCAAATTCACCGTGAACGTTCACGCAGCGATTCTTCACTTCAACAACTTTACGGCCCTCAAGCCAGTCAGCTACTGAATAAGTCAGGCTTCAACTTGATTACCACTGAAAGCCAAGGCCAAGAGCTGTTCGTTGCGAGTTTATACGTGTCGTCGATGGACTGGTTTGTCATTGGTGTGGTACCAACAGGCGAAGTATTTGCTGAGCTAGATGAGACGGCACAAAAGATGCTGATCATGACGGCGGTTGTGGCATTAGCGTTTATCCTAATGGGTGTAGTACTGGCGAACAGCATTACTCAGCCGATTAAACTTTTGGCTAAGCGTTTCGGCGACCTAGGTGAAGGCGACGGTGACCTTGCGCAGCGTATCGAAGTGAAAGGCAATGATGAAATCGCTCAGCTTTCAAAAGGCTTCAATGGGTTCATTGAAAAGATTCATGAGTCGATGAAAGAGGTGTGTTCGACAAGCCAAGCGCTTCAAGTGGCAGCAGAGAGTGTTTCTAATAAAGCACATATCACCCATGACAACAGCCAAGAGCAACGTGATCAAACCCTTCAAGTGGTTGCTGCCATTAACCAAATGGGTATGACCATCAGCGAGATTGCATCGAACGCGGCAACCGCAGCTGAAACGGCAACACAAGCTTCGGGTAATACTGAAGTTGGCCGCTCTGTGGTTAACAAAGCAAAAGATGCGATTAGCCGTTTGGCGCAAGACATCGAAAGCACCGGGCAGGTAGTAGAGCAACTGGCTTCTACTACTCAAGATATTGGCTCTATTCTGGGTGTTATCCGCGATATTTCAGAGCAAACCAACTTACTTGCATTGAACGCTGCGATTGAAGCTGCGCGTGCCGGTGAGCAAGGTCGTGGGTTTGCAGTCGTTGCGGATGAAGTTCGTAACCTAGCAAGTCGTACTGCGGATTCAACGGAAGAGATTCAGAAGATGATCAACCAACTGCAAAGCGATGCGAAAGATGCGGTAACGGCAATGAGTGCAGGTAAGGTTATTACCCTTGAGGGTGTATCTGCATCGGATGAAGCGGTAGACGTATTAGGTGGTATCTCAGACCGTATCGTTGATATCACAGACCGTAACACTCAAGTGGCAACGGCAACGGAAGAGCAATCGACCGTGGTTCACACCATCAACCAGAACATTGAAGAGATCAACGCAATCAATGAAGTGACAACCGGTACTGCTGAGCAACTTGCAGAGGCGAGCCAAGAGCTTCGTGACTTGTCTTCTCGTCTAGATAAGATGGTTGGTTCGTTTAAGCTTTAACCCTTTCAAGCTGTAACATGGCTTAGATAGCGGCATAGACTAAGAGCTGGATTCATTTAATCATGAATCCAGCTCTTTTTATTTTGTGGTTTTGTTTCTTTCTAACTGACCTTAGCTTGATCTGGTTTCGGGCTTTGCTTTCAATCAACCTAGCATCACAGAGCGGAAATGAGTAAAATCTGATTAGGTTTAATATTTAGGTAAGTATCATGAGCGATTTTGAAAAAGAACTAGAGCAGATGACTCAAGAGATGGGCGATGAGCCTGAGGTAAAACTACCATCACTTGAAGAGCAAAAAGCAATTGTTGCGGAGTTCAAGCGATTAGAAGCGGAAGGCAAACTGACACCTGAAGTGTTAGAGAAGCATTTTGGCCAGTTCAATAAAACAAGTGATACGCCAATTCACTAAGTTTCAATTGAGCAAGCCTATATCTTTATCGGTTAGATAGGATGGCTTTTAGCTCAAACAGACAAAGGTCTAGTATTCGCTAGGCCTTTTTTGTTTTTATGCTGAACAGACAACGCGCGATCTGTTTAATGAAAGTAAAACTAGTCGTCTTAAATGAAAAATCCCCCTTACAAGGTAAGAGGGATTCGATATGGGCAAGTTATATCCTAAAAAGACGAACTGATTAGTCTGTGCCGTATTCTTTGTACAAACGACGACATGCGCGGCCATCGCTGTGGAACAGGTGACAACGGTGTGCTGGAATACCAATCGCCAACTTGTCACCTGATTCGATTTTCAACGTGTCTGGCTGGCGATAGATAACATCAGCATCGGCACTTTCAAGATTTAGGTAAACCTGAGTTTCGTTACCTAGTTTCTCTACCATCATCACGTCAGCTTCAATCGTCGCGTCACCTGATTCAGCAGACATCAAGTGTTCAGGGCGAATACCCAGAGACATACGATCGCCAGCATTAACTGTCGTCCCGTCAACAGGAATCCAGAAAGTCATGCCATTAGAAAGTTGTACCAACACGCGTTCTGCTTCAGCTTGCTCGATGTGAACTGACATGAAGTTCATCTTCGGCGAGCCAATAAAGCCCGCAACGAAACGGTTTTGAGGGTAGTGGTAAAGGTCAAGCGGCTTACCGACTTGAGATACATAACCACCATCAAGAACAACGATCTTATCCGCCATTGTCATCGCTTCCACTTGGTCGTGGGTAACGTAGATCATCGTGCAACCAAGTTGACGTTGTAGCTTAGTGATTTGTGAACGCATTTGAACACGCAGCGCAGCATCTAGGTTAGATAGCGGCTCATCCAGTAGGAATACGTTAGGTTGAGAAACTAGAGTACGACCAATCGCAACACGTTGACGTTGACCACCAGAAAGTGCTTTAGGTTGACGCTCAAGAAGGTGACCAAGCTGAAGGATTTCTGCAGCATGCTCAACACGCTTGTCGATTTCAGCTTTGTTTGCGTTTGCTAACTTAAGGCCGAAAGACATGTTGTCGTATAGGTTAAGGTGAGGGTAAAGCGCGTAAGATTGGAATACCATACCTACGCCACGCTTTGATGGCTCAACGTCGTTCATGCGTTGGTCGCCAATGTACAAATCACCAGACGTAATGTCCTCTAGACCTGCGATACAGCGTAATAGCGTCGATTTACCACAACCTGATGGTCCAACGAATACTACGAACTCACCTTCGTTGATGTCTAAGGTTACGTCCTTAGAAATCTGTACATCACCATATGATTTATAAACGTTTTTTAACGTGACACTCGCCATCTAGCTTGTCCTCGATCGATCAAATTTTAAGTTTTACTGCTTATCATTATAAGAAATTTTTGGGTCAGCAGTAACTGTAGGAATGGGTAAGTATTGAGTGAGTAAGAAAAAAGTGGGTGAGACTTGGCTTCTTTAACCAAGCCCACCCGTCATAGCCAAACTGATGTCCATTTCCCCCACATCCAGCTAAACCTCCCCCGTGATTCAATCACAGATTTAGCTCGATGCTAATAATAAGACACCAGCGAGCAGTGAAGCCAACTAAATGAATAATGCGTCAACGCATAACACTTGCCGGTAAAGGGTTCTTACTATCCACTCTTGGATGACTGCAGTTTCGGTGAATTAGCGTAAGGGTACATCCTCCTAATGGAAAATTAACTAGGGGGAGTAGGAGGGGAGGAGTAGATAAATGGGGTTATCCTCAATTGGCGATCCAGTTCAAATAAATCCACCACATAACGGTGATGTTGATCACGATGACTATACGTTTTGTGATTTCAGTCTCTAATCTGACCGGATGGCGATCACGAATTTAAGCCATAATAGCTAGGGCGTAGTGGCTAGGATGATGAGCTATGGTCTGTTTTCTCAGATCATAACCTCCGAAAACTGGCTCGTCTTGGTAGATGTGCCCTACGTATAAATATAAAAAGGATATTCACATGAAAAACGCTCTAAGCGCTGTAGCTCTAGGTACAATAGTTGCTCTGGGTTCTTTTGGTGCAAATGCTGCTATCGAAGAAGGACAACTAACAATCTGGGTAGGTGGTGACAAAGCTTATGAAGGCATGGCTGAAGTAGGTAAACGCTTCGAAGAAGATACTGGTGTTAAAGTAACCGTTGCTTTCCCTGATAAGCTAGAAGAGAAATTCCCTCAAGTAGCAGCAGCTGGCGATGGCCCAGACATGATCTTCTACGCTCATGACCGTTTTGGCGGCTATGCAGAAGCAGGGCTTCTTGTTGATATCAAACCTTCTAAAGAAACTAAAGAAGGTATCGTAGACTTCGCATGGGACGCTGTTTCATACGAAGGTAAAACAATCGCATACCCTGTAGCGGTTGAGTCAGTTTCACTAATCTACAACAAAGCACTTGTTCCTAACCCTCCTAAGTCTTGGGAAGAAATCCCAGCACTTGATGCTGAACTTAAAAAAGATGGCAAAAAAGCGATCATGTGGCCTCTACGTGGCGGCGCTTACTTCACATGGCCTCTACTTGCAGCTGACGGCGGTTACGCATTCAAACAGACTGCAGAAGGTTACGACATTAAAGATGCGGGCGTAGCGACTGACGGTGTTCAGAAGTCTCTAGGTTTCATCGAGAAGATGGTACAAGACAAAGTTATCTCTGCAGACATGGATTACTCAGTTGCTGAGTCTGAATTTGTTGCGGGTAATGTTGCAATGACAATTAACGGCCCTTGGGGTTGGGAAAACATCAAGAAAGCTGGCGTAGATTACGGCGTAACAACGTTACCTAAATTCAACGGTAAAGCGTCTAAACCTTTCGTTGGTGTATGGGCGGGTGGTATCAGCACTGCTTCTCCAAACCGCGACCTAGCTGTTGAGTTCATGGAAAACTACCTACTAACTGATGAAGGTATGAAGAGCCTAAACGACGACAAGCCACTAGGTGCAGTTGCTCTTAACTCTTTCCAACGTCAACTAGACAGCGATACTCGTATTGCAGCAACAATGGACAACGCGATGAACGGTGAAATCATGCCTAACATCCCTCAGTTCACAACATTCTGGTACAGCATGGAAGAAGCGATCGGCAACGTAGTTGACGGCCGTCAATCAGTAGACCAAGCACTAAAAGCTGCTGAAGGTCGCATGACTAAGTAACAACCAAGCACTACCTTTTAAGGAGGGGGTAACCTCTCCTTACTTTTCTATTTTTTATCTATATCGCTAGCAGGTTCCTCTATGCAGTCAGTTCAAGGTACAGATGCTATCCCAGCACCATCAAGCCTTCCAGGCAGTAAAAGCGTCTTCATCAAATGGGGGTTGCTTGGTAGCGTTGGCTTAATAAACGGCTACGCTACAATTCTAATGTATTCTCGCGGTGAGCTCGCTTTTGCGCTGCTTACAGTGATCTTAACGGCTTTGGCACTTTACATTTTTGGTAGTAAGAAAACTTACGCCCACCGTTATATTTACCCAGGTATTGCCGGAATGATCTTGTTCATTCTTTTCCCATTGGCATACACCGTAGGGCTTGCGTTTACTAACTACAGCGCGAAAAACCAGCTTTCTCTTGAGCGTACTCAAACCGTTCTTTTAGACCGTTCTTTCCAAAGCGGTGAGAGCTACCCATTTACTTTGTACAAGACAGATGATGGTCACCAGATCGTGGTTAAAGATGGCGACCAACTGTTAGCGACTGACGTATTTTCTCTAGACAATATGACAGAAACCGAGATGGACTTATCTGTCATCGAGTCTGCGCAAGGTGAAAAAGAGAAGATCAAAGCGATCATCCAAAACCGAGCAGCGATCAGTGGTGTTGATTTCAATCTACCGGACGGTGGTGACATCCGCATGAGTGGCTTACGTAAGTTTGCTTCTGTTGCTCCGCTTTACACCCTTCAAGACGATGAAGAAACGTTAATCAACAATGAAACGGGTGAAGTTCTCAAGCCAAATATGGATGTGGGTTTCTACCAGCCTGTTGATGCAAACGGTGAGTTTACGGGTAATACCATCTCTCCCGGTTTCGTGGTTAGCATTGGTACACATAACTTTGAGCGTGTATGGAAAGATGATGGCATTAAAGAACCATTTATCAGCATCTTTATTTGGACGGTTATCTTCTCGGTATGTACCGTAGCGTTCACGCTAGTTATCGGTCTTGTATTGGCTAACATCGTGCAATGGGAAGAGTTGAAAGGTCGTTCTATTTATCGTGTTCTACTGATTCTGCCTTACGCCGTCCCTGCGTTTATCTCGATTCTTATCTTTAAGGGTTTATTCAACCAAAGCTTTGGTGAGATCAACATGGTGCTAGAGAATATCTTCGGCTTAAGCCCTAACTGGTTCTCAGACCCGATTCTTGCGAAAACCATGGTGTTGATGGTTAACACATGGCTAGGTTTCCCTTACATGATGATTCTATGTATGGGTCTGCTTAAAGCGATTCCTGATGATTTATACGAAGCGTCAGCAATCGATGGTGCGAACTTCTTGGATAACTTTAAGCGCATTACGTTCCCATTGATGATTAAACCGCTTACACCGCTATTGATTGCAGCGTTTGCCTTTAACTTCAACAACTTCGTAATGATTCAACTATTGACGAACGGTGGCCCGAACATGATTGGTACTTCTGAGCCAGCGGGTTACACAGACTTGCTTGTAAGCTACACATACCGAATTGCATTCGAAGGCGGCGGCGGTCAAGACTTCGGTCTAGCAAGTGCTATCGCAACGCTTATCTTCCTATTGGTTGGTGCACTAGCGTTACTAAACCTTCGTTTCACTAAACTGTCTCAAGATTAAGGAGCACGACAATGGCTATGGTACAAGGTAAAGGCCTTAAATACCGAGTGTGGGCAACACATGCAGTGTTGTGGTGCTTCTTGGCAATGATTATCTTCCCACTACTGATGATCATCGCGATCTCGTTCCGTGAAGGTAACTTCGCAACCGGTAGTTTGATTCCAGATAACCCGTCATTGGAACACTGGAAGCTAGCATTAGGTATGTCAGTGACGAACGCAGATGGCTCGGTAACGTCACCTCCGTTCCCAGTACTGACTTGGTTGTGGAACTCGATCAAAGTGGCGGGTGTTACATCGATTTTAATCGTGGCACTGTCAACGACATCGGCTTACGCATTTGCTCGTATGCGCTTCAAAGGTAAAGAAACTATCCTGAAAGCGATGATGATTTTCCAAATGTTCCCAGCAGTACTGGCTCTAGTAGCAATCTACGCGCTGTTTGACAAACTTGGTCAATACATTCCGTTCTTAGGCTTGAACACACACGGTGGTCTAATCTTCTCTTACCTAGGTGGTATTGCACTGCACGTATGGACGATTAAGGGTTACTTTGAAACGATTGATAACTCTCTGGAAGAGGCAGCAGCCCTTGATGGTGCAACGCCTTGGCAAGCATTCAGACTGGTTCTACTACCGTTGTCTGTGCCAATCCTAGCGGTTGTGTTTATCCTGTCATTTATCGCAACAGTTGGTGAAGTACCAGTAGCATCTATACTACTTACAGATGTGAACTCTTACACACTAGCAGTAGGTATGCAGCAATACCTATACCCTCAGAACTACCTATGGGGTGACTTTGCGGCAGCGGCTGTACTATCAGCACTTCCGATTACTATCGTGTTCTTACTTGCTCAACGTTGGTTAGTTGGCGGTTTGACGGCAGGTGGTGTAAAAGGATAAGCTGTACTCTATAAGAAAGAAAAAGAGCGACCGTTAGGTCGCTCTATATTGGCATTTTTATTACATCATTTGGTTTGGCCGCCGATCAGTAATAAAAATAACCCTCAGGTTACGCATAGCTGGCTACTAATCAGGTTCCTTACGCTATTAATGATTAGTGGTTTTTGTAACTCTAACCCAGGTATTTACTTGGGTTTTTTTATGCCCGCTACTTTTTTTGTCTTTGTGTCTGCTTTACTCGTCAACTCTTGTACCCATCACCGTTATTGTGCTGATAAGCGCTTTAATATTAAAAGCTTCGAGTCACTTCTCTCCTACACCTTTCTTGACTCATTCCTCTTACTTGAAGGCGTGAACGAGTCTCACAAATCAGACACTCAGTATAAGGGGCTGTTGATCTATTGATATATTGCTAATAATCCAATGCGTGATACTTCAATGATTTGTATGCAACAAATGATGAAATTGCACAGAAAGTGCATATAGAAACGGGATGTGGCTGTGAGTTTTAAATGGTTATAACTCAGGGTTATGAAACTACACTGGAGTTATAGTTGAGAGCTAATGATCAAAACGCCGGGCTGGATGAACATAGAATGGGTAGCTACAGAATGTGGATAATGAGTTCTAGCTGCTAGAACTCTTTGCTCGAAGGTGCGCAACCTAAATGCTGCAGTAATACATAGATGCTCTCTTGATCGAGTGCGACACGACGAAACAGATCCGCAAACGTTGGGTCGCCGCCGAAGCACGTCTGGATATAGTGGTTGATTTCATTGCTGTCGTAGCCTTCGACGTACAAAGTTCTAACCCATTGATACTCAACAGCCTTCAAATTGTTCAGTGTAGATTCGCTAAGAGTGGGGCGTGTGACGCTCAAGTGTGGCTCCGGGAAATTTAAGTACATCCATTATGATTGGCGGTATTTAATCAGAGCAAAATGACGACTTTATTACAGTCAAAATAAATCAGTGAACAAATACCGATTCATTGCCACCTTTGGCTGGGTATCACGCTCTTATTGTCTGTATTGGGTGTGCAGCGGATTTGGCTGTGTAGAGCACGAAGGTATCAAATAGATCAATGCCAAGCAGGTGCTTGGCATTGTAATAGGGTTTGTAGGGGAGGAGCTGGTGGACCTTACTTAAGGTACTTCACGTGAGCTTCCATCTCTTCACCAATCTGTTTTCGCATGTTCATTAAGCGAATAGCCGAATCTCGTAATTCGATGTCTTCTGGCGTCTCTGGTATCCACTCTGGCACTTTAGTCGGGTTACCATTCTCATCGACAGCGACCATAATAACGATACAGTGAGTTGTTAGGCGGTTATTGAGCTCTTTAGGGTCGCTGGCTTGCACGTCGATAGCGATATGCATTGAAGATGAACCTGTATAGATGACCTTTGCACTTACTTCCACAAGGTTGCCTACGTGAATTGGAGCAACGAATCGAATTCCGCCTGCATAAGCTGTTATACAGTATTTACCGCTCCACCCTGCGGAACAAGCGTAGGCTGCTAAATCGATCCACTTCATTGCTGCCCCACCATGAACTTTACCACCAAAGTTCACATCCCCGGGTTCAGCTAAAAAACGCAGAGTAACGTCTCGTTTGCCATCTTGTCGGCTATTGCTACTGCTCATCTATCTTCCTTCATTATTATTTTGCTGCATAACATGCTTGTTACTTACTAATAACAATATACTTAAGATGACATAAGTTAAAGCGGATAATCTCACGGTTAAGACAATTTTTTTCAAACAGATGATCAGTTGATGAATATCGGTGTTTAAAGGTGTATGAGGCGAATGGCAAACATGGATGAAGTCATAGCAAGCAAAAGATTAGAAATACTGATTAAGTCACTAGATAGGTCGATTACAAAAAAAACACCTAGCGCAATGCTAGGTGTTTCTAAGCCGTGTGGTACTCATGTCGGTACCTTTTTTGTGTTAGCCAACTAACCGCTGTTGATTTGGTTTAGTTAAAGTGACTGTATCTTAGTTACTACTAAAGTGGTAGCTATTATTGTTTTCTTATCAGCTCACTTTTACTGTTTTACAAAGTATAGATCCTTCGCGTAGATATTTCCTTTCGGATTATTGTTTGGGAAGCCCTTTAGTGTATTTCGCACTAATCGTGTGTGGTTGTAATGATATAAAGGCATAACTGCTGCAGAATCGTTGAGTAACGACTCAGCATGCTGATATAAAGCAAAGCGTTTAGACTGATCTTCCGTTTTACTCGCTTGCTGTAAGAGCTCATCATAATCTGGATTACAGTAGCCACTCTCATTTGCTGTGTGGTCACAAGTGAAGGCTTCTAACAGTGCAGAAGGCTCTGGATAGTCACCAAATGCCCATGAGCGAGCCAGCTGATAGTCGCCACTCCCTTTCGCTGCAACATAGGCTTTCCATTCCATGTTCTCCAACTCAATTTTTACGCCAAGTGGCTTCCACATCGATGCAATCGCGATCGCTATCTTTTTATGATTCTCACTGGTGTTGTACGTAAGGGTAAACTTGAGAGGCTTGTTTTCGTTGTATCCCGCTTCTTCAAGTAGAGCTTTGGCTTTGGTTAAACGCTGCTCGCTGTCTAGAGAATTGAATTCGGATAAAGGCGCTGTGTAGTCAGGAATATTATTCGGCGTCACGCTGTATGCTTCTGGCTCACCTTGACCTGTAACTTTCTCGACCAGAATCTCACGATTGACGGCCATGCTCAGTGCTTGGCGTACTCTGACGTCATCAAACGGCGCTTGACGTGTATTGAATGAATAGACGTAAGAGCCTAGTAGAGCTTGCGCTTTGATCTGCTCAGGGCTTTCTTGGATTAATTTCTGGTAGTACTCAAGCTGAACGCGATTGGTCATATCAATTTCACCCGCTTGATAACGGATAAGCTCAGCATTTTGAGATGA
This sequence comes from Vibrio crassostreae, assembly GCF_024347415.1. Lineage (NCBI taxonomy): Bacteria > Pseudomonadati > Pseudomonadota > Gammaproteobacteria > Vibrionales > Vibrionaceae > Vibrio > Vibrio crassostreae. Next base: position 1,284,588 of record NZ_AP025477.1, on the reverse strand, counting down.
TAAGCCCAAATAGGTCACCTTGTTGATGATTGTCGATGTGTTATCCCAATAATTTGGATTCCTCTCGACTTCAACGTATTCGTTGGGCACCCATTTACTCAAAGTGTAAGCACCGTTGGTCGCGATATTTTCTGCGCGAGTCCATTGGTCGCCTTTCTCTTGAACCAACTCAGCAGGCAAAGGGAAAAAGGTCTTGATGCTCATTAAACTCATAAAGTAGGGCGTAGGTTTTGAAAGTGAAATCTCAACCGTGCGCTCATCTAATGCTTTGATGCCAAGCTTAGAGGGATCTCTATCTCCTGATAGAATCTCGCTAGCGTTCACTATGTTAGCCGTAGAAAAAACAAAACCCGTGTTATTACCTGTTTTCGGAGACACCGCGCGCTGCCAACCAAACACAAAATCAGACGCTGTGACTGGATCGCCATTTGACCATTTGAGGTTCTCTTTCAATACAAACGTCACGGTTTTGCCGTCTTTGCTGATAGACCACTCTTTGGCTTGCCCTGGGATGATTTGCCCGTCACTGTTCTCAATCACAAAGCCTTCAAACATATCATTGACGATGATGTCACCGGGCATGCCTGAATTTACGAAGCTAGGATCTAGTGTGTTGGGCTCTGCACCGTTGCCGCGTACAAAATGTTGTTCCTCAGCTAATAGTTCTTCAGCTAATGGTGCATTAGTATTAGCAGGAGCAGGAGCAGTGGCAGCAAAGCTTGAAGCAGATGACAAAGCAAGTAGAGACGAGATGATCACAGGGATCGTTGGTTGAGTCATTGTAATTCCTTTTACAACTTAAACAGTACTCAATGCATTAAACCTGAGTCGGTAACATGTTGCAACCACAATGAACGCGTATTAAAAGCATTTGAAAGACTTGTGAATAAAACAACAGTGCCTACTTCGGAGTAGGCACAGTAAGAAAAGTGAGTTTGAATATTTGCCCTAAAGTGAGCGTTGGATGATGCGTTTAGCTTTGTTGAGGGAGAGGAGCCTCAAGCCTTGGTTTTCTTTTAATTTGAGCAAGAATGACACCTGAAATCACCATCACACCGCCAATGATGTGGAACTGGTTAATTTCTTCGCCAAGCCATGTCGCAGCTAATACGATCGCAACAACCGGAAGCAAGTTCATGAACATCGCGCTTGAGTCAGCACCAATGGTGTCAATCGCTTTCACCCACATCCAAGGTGCTAAAATCGAAGCGGCAACTGCGGCGTAAGCAATCAATGGGATCGCTTGTTGCGGTGGTAAAAGTTGTTCGCTGGTAAGCCAAAGTGGCGTAAGCATCGCGACAGCAAACAGACCCTGAATGTAAATCACCACCCAGCTACTGATTGGCATTTTCCAGCGTTTCAAGAGCACACAGTAAGAAGCATAAACAAAGGCCGCAATCAGCATATAGCCATCGCCTTGGGTCAATTCTTGATGGATGAAGAACAAAGGATCGCCTTTACCTAACATCAGAGCTAAGCCTGACAGTGACAACACACCACCCACAATACTCAAACTAGAAATGGACTTATGCAACAAAGGAACGCTCAGAAATACACTGATCAACGGGACTAAAGACGTGATCAATGCCATGTTTGAAGCGGTTGTGGTTAAGCCTGCGTAGTAACCTAGAGATTGGTTCAACACCATGCCCAAAAAGCCGAGGAACGCTAATTTCGATAGGTTTGGCTTAATGACAGCCCACTGCTTCATCACCGGGCGAATACAGAAAGGCGTGAGAATTAACATCGCAAAAAACCAGCGGTAAAAACTCATCGCGCTAGGTTCTATGGTGCTTGCAGCAAGCTTGTTGACGATTGCATTGGCGCCCCAGATACAGACTGTAAAAAATGGTAAGAGATAATGCATGTGAATTCCGTCGCAAATGAGTTGATGCGGCTAGTTTGACAGGTCGTTATACTTACAAGTATCTTTAGAAAGACATCAGGCGCGATAGGAAGACAAGTTTGAAAAAACAGTCCAGAAACCTTCATCCATCCTTATCAATTGATAAGGCACCATCCAACGTATTTATGAATTTTGAAGCGTTTCTTTCGAACACTGAAACTCGAGTTCATAGCCACTCATGGGGACAGGTCCAGTTGATCAGTGGCGGTATATTAGAGATGGAAGCGGAAAGCACCCGATTTCTAGCGCCACCACATTTGGCGATTTGGGTACCGGCCGGGGTGATGCATTGCAGTTATAACCGTAAGCCTTTGGACTACTGTTCGCTAAATATCGCCCCAGAGCTAACGCAACATCTGCCAGAAAAAACCAGTCTTATAAAGATCACGCCGATTGTGTCTTCGATCATCGATGACTTTCGCGAGCGTGGAATAAATGTTGCGGAAACAGAACAAGATCAAAGGCTTGTCCAGGTACTGCTTGACCAACTTGCGCAACGTGAGGTTGAACACCACTTTTTACCTTCGACCGACAATAAGTACCTAGCGCCTATATTGGCATCTGTTGAAGAAAACCCAACAGACGAAGTGACGCTGAAAGATTGGGCTGAACGTGTTCACACCACGGAAAGAACTCTTTCTCGCCACTGCCAGACGGAGCTTGGAATGAGCTTTACAGAGTGGCGATTGCGTGTCCGCTATCTGTACTCGATGGACTTGTTAAGAAACGGCCAATCGGTCAAAGAGGTCGCTCTTACATTGGGCTATAACCAAGCAAGCCCATTTATCACCATGTTCAAACGTTACGCGAACCAAACGCCGGAACAGTATAAAAACCGTTTGTTGTAGCTCGTTGTTGTTTCTAAAAGAAATTATTTTTCAACTAGTTAGTGATTAGGTAGCTCATAAGTGAATAGATACACCATAAGTGAATAGATACACCATAAGTGAATATGTGCAGTATGAGCTTATGGAATCGCCCCTAATAGCCCATATATTTCGCTCTGTTGTTCGGTGACATCCTCATAGTGTTGGTTTAATAGAGCGCTGTTGCTGCCGACCTTGAACAGTATGTACGTTTCTCCGTCGACCTCGAACCAATTGAACGTTCCATGCTGGTTATACGTGGTCATTGTTCTGTTTATCTTCATGAGATATACATCAGCAGTGCAAGACATGCAGACGTACATAAGCCAAAGAAAGAAAAGAAAAACCACGAGCCCGATACTGTTTTTTCTTTTCCTACCTCTTCATTACTTTGCTGCCAACCAAGTTCACTAACCTGAGCCTTTGTAAGGTTTAAGTCGAGTTTCTCTATGTATCTGTTGAGTTCGTCATTGTGTACTGAGCTAATCATGTTCTATCTCCCATAAGCATTTGATTGGTATTTTAGGGGAGCTCATAGTTTGGTTAAATTAGATATTTTTCAACAGGCGTTAAGGTAAATAGAACGTTGAGAATGCAAAAAGCCTTCGCTGTGGAAGCTTTGGTTGAAATGGTTTAGTTCATGGCTATCGCGATGTATTTGTTGTTAGATTCCACCTTTATTAATACACGACTTAATATCCCGTCAATTCCATATAGCCAGAGCCGGAATGAGAACCTTTGATCTTAATTGGCCCTTCCCAATAGGGAACTGACAGCGGCATTTTGGAATTAGGATTGAGTGCTGAGACGGTCAGTTCGATTTGTTGCGTTGGAATCGAAACTTGCCACTCTGTTGGGTAGTCACGCCCATCGATTTCCGTTTGCTTGATGGCGCTTAAGCTGATGTCTTGCTGCTTAATCGTGATGCCGGAGCCATCTTGATTCATCAACCTCGCATGGGAGTAACTGGCTTTGCCTGTTGTTGAGTTGCGAAGTTGAAACACCACCAAGCTGGTTTCATCACTCAGCCTTAGCGCAAACCAATCCCAACCTTGTTGCGAGTCGAGTAAGAACTGCGAGCTCCATTCTCTGTCTATCCAGCCTTTTCCAGAAACCTGATGGGTCACGCCATCAATCGTCACGTTACCCGATACATCGATAAATGGTTGGCTGTAGTAATAGGAAGCCACTTTTCCGTCGCTACTTTTGGTGCTGTAGCCTTGTTCACCCTGTTTTTGATAGGGAGTGTCGCTGGTGAGTGTCAACGAGTAGCCAAACTGTTCTGAGTTTGCGTTCAACGTGGCAGGGAATAGATCATTGCTTGATGAGTTCCACTGCCAGTCATCAAGATAGACTCGAAATGGTGAAGCATCAACTCCCGCCAATTCTGCTTGATCGCGCGACCATTTTTCATCGGCATAATGTTTGTCTTCGGTGGTGACAGCACTATGCGCCATATAGATCTGGTGGCTTTGCCATGCGGTTAGCTTGCTTTGTTCGGCGTTATCTTCTGGCGCTGCGGCAAAGCGGAACTGTGTCCATTGCACGCCCAGTTCATTGCCATTTTCATCAGTGAGGTTAGCGGTTAAGTACCACCATTCATGGCGAAAGCTCGGGTGCGCTTGGTGGTCTGCAGGGAAAGTGATGTCTACGCCTCTAACTACGGGAGTGAATTGATCATTCTGTTTTTGCTCACTGTTACCTCCAAGTATTGAACCCATGTTTTGAGCGGAATTTGGATCGGCTTTGTCACAACCCCATAGAGACAGTAGGCTAAGTAAGAGAACAGACAGTTTGATTAATTTACTCTTCATATCAATGTTCATCACAATACCTCACTTTGTAAGCTAGATACCACAGGTTTACTGACCAAGCGCCATAGGGGGATGAGTGTCGCAATCACAGCTACAACAATCGTGATGAAGGAAATGCTGAGCGCATCGCTCCAATTCCACTGGTAATTTAAGCTCCAACCGAATGCACGCAGGGTAACGATGTCTGTTAACACGTAGCCCACCATCGCACCGAGTGGTAAGGCGATAATCAGAGTAAAGGTGACCAGAACTATGATTTGCCCGACCACCATCGCCATCAGTTTTCGCTGACTAACACCGAGTGCATACAACCTTGCAATAGCGGCTTTGCGTGCGTCGAGCAACATGAAACAGGCGCAGAACAACCCAATCACCGCCACCATTAATGTGACGCCATTAAGCGCCCGAGTGATGGCAAAAGTTTGTGAGAATATATCTAAAGCGATCGATTTGATCTGCGCTTGATCGTAAAGCTGGCTAGGGTGCAAATTGAGTTGTTGGCGTAGTTGTTCGTACATCACTTGTGGGTCGCCAGAGACTTTGATCCCCAAGCTAGTGGGTAGGTCAGTAAAGCCGCTTTCAAGCCATAAATCAGGTGCAAGCAACACTTCGCCATTCGGTGAGCCGTAATCGTGGAAAATCGCCCCGACGATGAGTGTTTTGTCTTGGATCGCGTCGAGCTTTAGTAGGCTTCCAAGGGACAAGCCGAGCTTCACCGCTGTAGGTTCGCTGATCGCCACGAATTCACCTTGGTAAAAGCGCGTCCAGAAATCATCAACGTGGGATTGGAACACCATGGTTTGCTCAAGTGTGTCTTTGTCTTTAGTGCCGAGCAAAGTAGGTAAGCCCTGCAAGTTATCGTCGACATAATATTGCTTATAAACGGTTCCAACATTTTCAAACTGCTCTAACGCGCGCTCTACATTCGCGATTTCACCTTGGGCAGGGCTAACGTAAATATCGGCATGTAAGCGCTGTTCAAGCCATTGCTTTAACGTGGATTCAAAACTGCCGACTAAGGTATTCATTCCCATATTGGCGGTAACAGCAAGAAGCAGCGCCATCATGGCAAGGGAAAGAGGGGAGATCAGCTCACGCAGTTCAGCAAACAGATATTGTATTAAGCCTGATTGGGCGCGCTTTTCGCTCCAACTCGCTAGCACACTTAGGGTTTTCGGTAGATACAAGGGAATCGACACCACTAACACACCGAGCCAGGCCATAGTGAACCGATGGTGTTCGCTCAGCCATAACCCTGCTAACGCGAGAATGGTTAATACTGCCCCGATGACAAACAGCTGATTTTCGTTAGACGTTTCCGGCGCTTGATAGAAACCGCCATGGGAGGAGAGTGGTTGTCGCACCCGCTGTTTAAAGTGCTGCCAACAAGCAATAAGCGTTGCGGCCAACGTGAGTAATAGTGCCTGCACTAACCATTGCCACTGCCATGTGCCGGGCAGCAGTGTTGCACCATAAAGTTGCTCAAGCGTTATCGCGACGGTGGGATGCAGCCAATGGCTGAGTTGAATACCGAGAATGAATCCAAGCGAAGCGCCCAGTGTGACTAAAAGAATCAGCTCGACTAACAGAGCTGAAAATACGATGCTTGGTGCAATCCCGGCTTGTTGGATTTGCACCAACAGTCGATTACGTTTCAGCAAACTGTACTTCACACCATTGTAAGCGATGAACAGGCCAACCAAAAACGCTAACAAACTCATGGCGGTGAGGTTAAGGTGAAAGCTATCGGTAATTGAACCGAGATCCGTGCTTTGGTTGTTGGGTATCCATTGCCCTTGCTTGCCAATAAGGCTTTGCCATTTATCCTGAGTATTGCTGTTCGTGTCGCTCTTAGTGTCAAAAATAGCGATATAGCTCAGTTGCCCTTGCTTGTTAAGCAGTTGCTGAGCGAACCCAATATCCATCAACATTCGGCTACCGAGCTGCCATTCATCTGGCAATACCACGACTTTGGTGAGCACTTCATCCAAAGTGAGTGTGTCTACTTCTCCCAAGTTCTGGTGTTGCGACTGGCTCATCATCACAATGGGTTCACCCGATAAGAGTTGCGGCAAAGGTAAGGCATTGTCGAACAGGGAAATGTTTGGCTCTTTGGTTTGAGTATTGCTTTTTTCGTCGATGCGAGAGTGGCGAGCTCTTGAAGTGAGGGCGGCGATTAGCTCACTGCCTTGAACTGACCAGCGTCGGCCTTGTTCGTCTCTTACTCGTCCTTCAATCACGGGCAGCGCTGTGCTTAATCCACTTTGTCTTAAGTTGAAGTAAAGCGATTCTGATAAATAGTTTTGCCCTGCTGGTGGAATGATAAGGTTCTGAGCTTGAGCGCTAAGTTGCTCGGTCGATTCTGCATAACTGCGCTTGGCATTGAGGTTAATGGCTTGCACCGCGACAAACAAGGTGACCGCTAACACAATGCCGATCAGAATCGCTGCGGCTTGCAATGGTGATTGGCGATAGTGTGCCGCGAATAGGTTCAGAGTCAGTTTGGTATGGGTGAGCTGGTTCTGAGCGAAGCCAGTTTGCTTCATTGGATTACTCACAAAGTTGCTGCTCTTTGGCTTGGGTTCGATCTGCGTTCTTCAAACAACCATCATCTAACACCAATTTTGTCTGCATAAAGCTGGCGCATTCTGGGCTGTGCGTAACCAAAAGCACGGCAGTGTTGCCTTGCGTGGTAATTTCACTGAGCAGTTTCATTACCTCAATACCTGCTTTGTGGTCGAGGTTGCCTGTGGGTTCGTCGGCAAGCAGTAGTTTGGGTTTGTGTGCTAGTGCACGCGCTATTGCGACTCGTTGTTGCTGACCGCCAGAGAGTGCGGATACATGTCTTTCGAGTAGCTCGCTGATACCCAATGCATCAACTAAATAGTCGCACCAGTCGCTCCATTTCTGTTGATTTAAATGAAGAGGGAAGGCGATGTTTTGTTTTACGTTGAGTGGGGTTAACAAGTTGAACTGTTGAAAGATAACGCCTAATTTTTGATGGCGGAATCGGCTCCACTGTGGATCTTTCCAATTTAATGTATTTTCGCCATCGAGCCACAACTCGCCACCAGATAGAGGTTCAAAGCCCGCAATGATGTTCAGCAGAGTACTCTTCCCACTGCCACTCGCCCCTGTTAAAGCCACGCTTGCCCTTGTCGCCAAAGCGAAGTCGACATTGTCCAACACGTGATGGATATCTTTACCATCAACAAAGCTTTTGATGGCATGTGTGAGTGTGACAATTGGGCTTTCCATTTCCTTTCCTTATAACCAAAAATTACCATCAAAAGGTGTCGTTACTTGTGGCAATTACCAAAACGGCAAGCTCTATAAAACTGTAGACAACAATTTCAAACAATAGAGCGATTTATATCGAATTATTAATAACTTGTACTTCAAAAAGAGGGAAATAGATCAGTGAGAGGGAGAATACAGTTGGTGGTGGGAGCTTAGAGTCACTATGGAGGCTTTTGGATTTATCGTTAGATGGTTCGTGATCTCGTTTAAGTGCAATAAATCGTAGCTCAACTTATTAAACGTTTTATTTATGAAGGTGGGGTGGGTTGGTATTTCTCTAAATCGTTCCTGTTACTTTGTGAGTTAATGTATGTAAAGCAGGCTCGATGCTTAGATGTCCTTTGCAAGGAAGCAAGTATTCATGCGCATTTTTTTGGTTTAAAATACTGATTAAAAACATAAGTTTAAATAATGAAATATTGAGAAGTTAGTATGATCAGGTTTATTAAGCTACATTCCATCATTTCAATCCTTGCTGTAGTAAGCGCTTGTTTATTGTTAGCGTTCGAGTTTATATTTAGCGAAACAACTGAGTTGTTTAAAGGTGGGGCTGCATTAGTATCGATTTTGGTTAATTTATCACTATCTTTTCTTTCTGGTCTTTTATTCTACATTTTAACTGTCTATTTACCTGCAGATGAAAAGCGCAGGAGAAACGCACAAAGCTGTATTAAAACCACACGAAATCTTAGCTTCAAAATTCGTTATTTTTTACTGAGACTAAATGGTCAAGTAATAAGATGTGATGAAAGAGTAATCCCTTCTATATCACTAGTTTCTCCCCAACTAAAGATTGCACGTGTTCAGTCTGATTCACCTGTTAGTACCGCTACTCCCGGTATAATGATGAATAATATTCAAGCGTTAGAGCATTTCTTAGTTGATGGTTTGATTAAGGAAATTTCACTTGTTGAAGTCTTAGCCATAAATTTTGAACCAGAATACTTAGAGGCGCTCTATGAGTTAAAACGTTGTAGTTTGATTGAAGATGTGACGAACTATCCTCCTGCAATGTGGCATTGGTGTGAAAAAGATACTCTACAAAAGTACGAGAATAATTTTATAGATTTACTCAATAAGGCCCAAGATTTGGTTGATGTTACAGAAAAATATTATGGCATAGTTAGGGTATAGGTGAGTCTAGTGCCGCTTTATCATATAGCTTATTTATTGCGATAAATATTTGATGTATAGATTTCCCTAAACGTTTTAAATATCAAATATAAATTGTCTAATCGGGACTCTAAAACGAGCGCAAGATAACACAATCAACGACTTAACCACGCTCTAAGCGTCGTTAAGTCGTTATTGGTTTGAGGTCAGAGCTTAATTGAGCGCTTTGATCAGAGTGATTTCGCGTTTGATTTGCTTACTCTCTTGCTCAGTTGCCTGCGCCAGTTTCTTTTCGCGTGTGGTTATGGCTGTTTGTTTGGCTTCGTCAGATTTGAACATCAGCTCTTTCACGTTGATAGAAGCGATGTTTGTGTAGCGGCCATCGTCACTGGTTGGGATTGATATGGTTTCATCATTAATCAATGACTTTACGATCTCACGCTGTTCGTTGTAGCGGCTTTCTAAACCAGAAAGTGCCCAACGCTGCTGAGGTTTGCCTTCATACTGGCCGTTCTTTTCTTCTTTAAGATACTTGATGGTCATATTACGGATTGTGCCTGCTTCTTCTCCATACTCGGCTTCAGTATCAAAGAGTACAGGGAACGATTCACCCTCTAGCACGCCGCCTTGCTTGGTTAGATGACCCATTCGATAGCTATTCATACCAATGCGGATTTCTGTTTCATCTTTTACCGGTGTGCCATCAGCAAACGCGAGGTTGGTGATGCGTGTACCTGCAGGCTGAGTGAGGTCGATGGTATAAGTTACGCCCGCGAAGAAGTCATTGGTCGAATATTTTGAAGCTCTACGTTCAGGGTTAAAGCTGTAGGTCACATCGCCAGGTTGTACTGAGTTGAAGTAGCCCGCAGACCATTCCATGTAGGTTCTTAACTCTTTGCCTGTCATCTGGTAGACAGTGATTTCGCCACCTGCATATTGGTAGTTGTACGCGATGTCTTTGGCTTTGATTGGGCCAACATCGAGCTCTGCATTGTCATTGTCTATTTGAAGTGCGATGACATTGGCTTTAGGTGCATAGAAGAAGCTCGCTTCTTGGTATAGCGCACTGATGCCTGTGTCTTGAACATGGACTTGAGGGATACCGCGGATTTCGTTTTCAGGGACTAAATCAACGCCGGTAAGCTGAGCGACAGGTCGATTCGCCATTTCTCGGAGTTGTTTATGATAAGGCTGGTATAGCTCGTCCATATTCTCATCAGAATCGATACCTTTGATTTTATAAGTGAAGCTGTCTTTGTTGACGAGAGTGAATGTGCCATCGCGCTCTTCAAATTGAAGATCGATACGAGATAGGGCTCGGCCATATTTGTCGGGCTCAGTAATAATAACGCCATTCACAACGGCCTTATCGATGCGAGTGTGCATGTGGCCAGCAACAATGGCATCAAGCTCTGGGTTTGCGTTGGCAATGTCTGTGACACCGGTGTCGGCAATGTCATTCTCGTTCTCAATCCCCATATGGGCAACCAATACGATAGCATCCACTTTATCATCAATCTCTTTGACGATTTTCTTCACTTCCAAGGTTGGATTAGTGAAAGTGACGCCTTCTAAACGGTTGGTACCTTGCGCAAAGACCTCCGTCATTGGGGTATCCATTCCGATCACGCCGATCTTAATGCCACCGCGTTCTAGAATGGTGTAACCCGGTAAGAATGGATTTCCGTTTTTGTTCTTGATGTTGCCGCCGAGAGACTGCCCTTTAAATTGGGTAACGGCTCTGTTGAGCGTTTTAAGGCCAAAGTCGAATTCGTGGTTACCTAAAACCCACACATCATATTTCATGTGATTAAAGCCAAGCATCATTGGATCAACGGGCTCGTCTTTGAAGGTTTCTACGAAGTTGCCTTGGATGGTGTCGCCAGCGTCGACAAGGATAATGTTAGATTGCTCTTTGCGGATCTCACCAACCTTGGTCGCGATTTGGCTCAAGCTACCACGAGTGTTGAGTTTATCTGCCGCGTAATCCCACGCCATAAAATGACCGTGGATATCTGAAGTACCCAGTATCGTGACATCGTGTATGTCGCCATCAGCTGCAAAGGTCGGAAAGGCTAGAGAGAGTAGGATGGCGCTTGATAGTATGTGTCTTTTCATAAGTATGTTCACATCGTGGTTTTAAGTATGACGCTACCATATAGAATCGAGATTACCTTATGGGTGATCAGTGTCATATTTATGGTGATGTAACTTACTGGTGTTTCAAATAAATGTGATTCATGACTATCTCGTAACCACTTAAGTTACGATGAAACTCACTACAACTCTTCGCTATCTTTTAATACTCCGAATTCTTTGATCAAACTTTCTATGCGTTGGTGTATTAATAAGCACGTTTGTAAGCTGTTGAACGTCTTGCCTGTTGAGATAAACAAGGTATATCGTCCAACTTTCACTTACTGTGGCTGTAATATGATCTTGCCGTTCAAGCGTATGGTTTTCGATTCAATGAGATCAATCGCGGTTTGCACTTCATCGAATGGCAGATAGCGGTCAATGTCGAGCTGAATGTCGTTTGTGATGAAGTGATCTAGCATGGTCGTGAACTTATCACGGCGAACATCTTTACCTTCCGCTTCTTCCCAATAACGTAAGAAGAAGGTACTGAAATCGATGTGTTGGCTTTTCGCGTATTCAAAGAAGCGTGGCTCGTAAAAATCCAGCGACAACGTCCCATAGTTGATAAAGCGCCCATTGTTGCCAAGGGTGTGAATAAGATCGGTTCCGGGTGAACCGCCAATCGCATCAAAGGCAACGGTTGGCATAGGTAAGTCTAACGCCTTAATTTGATAAACTAGATTAGCGTTCGCATCTAACACCCAACTGGAAGTGGTTGGGTATTGTGTCGGCTGTGATGTAACGACAATGATTTGGAAGCCGAGTGATACTGATAACTGGGAGAAGATCTTACCGATGGCAGAGCTGCCTGCGTTGATGATCAACACATCTTCTTGGGTCAGCTTAGCCACTTCTGTCGTCAACACCCATGCGGTTAGCGCATTAATGTACAACTGGCAGGCGTAGCCATTTTCTAGATGCTGAGGAATTTGGAACAGGTCATCTGGTGATACATCGACATAGTTCTGCCATGTTCCACTGGTTGCCACAAGCACGCGCTGATCCACTGCAAACTCTGCATGACTGGACTCGATAACCCTTCCTACCGCTTCAAACCCCGGTACTCTCGGCGGCTGGTGGCTATGTTTGTATTGGCCCACACCATAAATCGACAACAGATCACTAGGGTTGATGTTAGTCGCTTCAATTTGTACTCGAACTTTATCTTTGTCTAGTGCCCCTAAAGCGACATGTTCTAACTTGAGAGATTCTTTTGGCTGACCGAAACGGAACTGGCTAATTCGGGTATTTTGCTTAGTGTCAGTCATAGTTCCGGTACCTTTATGGATTATGAGTACTGCATTGATTTTAAGTGTAGCGTGTTCATAAACAATCTTGGGTCGCTAATATTGCTCAACATAGCTGGTGTTGGTAAACAGTCGTCATCAACGTAGTCGACATAGTCTGCCGCCGAATCGAAGATCAAAATATCCAAAGCTAAACGATCCAAGCCATAACGGCCTCGGTGGATCATATCCGCTGAAAACACCAATAAGTCCCCGGCTGCTAATGGTATTTGCTTACCGCCAGATATGTCATCGCTGCTCACTTTGCCGTTTTCTTCTTGGCGAACATTGTACTCTTCTTCGTTGTCCCAGCGCTTATGTGTTCCGGGGATAAGCTCCATACCTGGCTCATCAAAAAGGGGCACTCGCAGATGCAATACCTGGGTTTCCATGATGACTTTCATCTGGTCATCAATGTCGTAGTCGTATTGACAGTCACGATGCCAGAAGTCTTTTTGCTGCGGGTTTACTGGGTTGAAGAACAGCTGTGTATTCATGAATGCCGGTTTGTTCGGAATCACCGCATCGACCACTTCCATGACTTTTTTTGAGCTGATGAAGTTGAAAAGTACGCGTCTATCTTCGGTTGGCAAATACTCACTTCCCGTAATCAAAGACGAGTTAAATGCTTCTTCTTGATAGAATTCTTCGTTGTCTGCTTTCCATGATTCATGGAATTTCAGCACGACTTTTCTTAGCGATGCAATTTGAGCTTCATTGAAATAATTTCTGATAACAAAGTAACCATGTTCGTCGTATTGGCTACTTAATTGTTGGCTGTTTTCTACCACTGACTACCTTCATTCATTCTGTACCGCGTAATAACTACAGATTTCTTGAGCGCATAATGCCAGACAGTCGTCATTCAACCAAGTAACGAGTGAAGAAGCGTGTAGATTCAGTGATGTTATAAAGCCATATGGGGCGAGTTTTACATACCTATCCATATCATGGACTCATGCGATACCGATCTCCCCATATGTGACACATCCCCTATTTTACAAAGTGTAATGATTCATATAGTGAATAAATTTATGATTTCGATAACTATTGACCATGTTATAATTTAATTGGCTTAGGGAAGAGAGTAAATCATGGATGGTTTTTCGCTGGATATGAGAACACTTAATTTTATTATTATTTTGTTCTCTTTCATTTACTGCATTGGCTTGTTGCTGTTCCAATTTACCCAACAGTCCATTAAAGGGCTTTCAATTTTTTCCATTTCAATATTTGTTATCGGAAGTGGGCCGTTGATGTTGAGCCTAAGAGGGGAACTCCCTGATTGGATCACTGTTATTGGCGCCAACATGGTCATTGCGCTTGGCTTTCATCTCGCTTTGTATAGCTTATGCCTGTTTCGAGAATATTCCCTAAAATGCACCTACCTAAGTAGTCTGATGATGTTGGCTCTTTTGCCATGTTTTATTTATTTTACGTACTACGAACCTTCCATCAAGGCTCGAATCATCCTCATTAGTTTCTATTTGGCCTTTGTGACTGTTTGTACTGCCTTTGCGGTATTGAAGGGTCAACGCGATGACTTAACCTTAGCAACTCGGATGATGGCCTTGTCATTTTTGATATATGGCGGGTTTATGGTTTTCCGAGTAACGGTGACGTTATTTTCAGCTGAGCTGGAGGATTTCATGGCGGCCGCACTTATTCATCAACTTGCCTTTTTAGTCAGTATTGTTCTTATCGTATCGATGAGCTTCACGATGCTCTGGTTGATTAATGCAAGGTTACTTAGGTCTATTCATGACCTGTCTTACAGTGATCCTTTAACGGCACTTGGAAACCGCAGAGCATTAGATGAAATGGTTCCAGTCATCATGAAGCAGGCGGGTACTACGCCTGTCAGTGCCATTATGATGGATATTGATAATTTTAAGTCGATCAATGATCAACACGGACACATTGTGGGTGATCTCGTGATCAAGTCTTTTGCTGAAATGGTTCAAAGTGCGATAAAAACATCGCCAACAGCCAGCGCGTTCCGTTTTGGCGGAGACGAGATAATGATTTTATTACCCAATGTCAATTTCCTACAAGCACAGGCTATTGCTTGTAAGCTGCGATTGTCTATTTCAGAGATCTCAGCCGTGCAAGGAAAAGAGATGTTTCTGACGTCGAGTTTCGGTGTCGCTCAGCTTCACCCACATGAGAATTGGGATGGGTTTATTAGTCGAGCCGACAAAGCGTTGTATCAAGCGAAAACAAACGGTCGCAATATGACTTCAATTTGTCCTAGCCATATTAACGAGCTCGTCACTGCCTGATGATGACAGGTCTTTATGCGTTAGTTTGCCCCGCCACTATTTTGATACAGCCATTATATTGTTGGCTGTGGCGCTGAGTCTGTTTTTTGGCTTTGCGTTAAAGTCTGTGAGGCAGTGGCTTCAGTTTCTTCTGCAGACGTAAAATGTTTATCAGTTAACGTTACAGTCATTGCTTCATGTTTCACAGTTGTGGTTGCCGTTTTTGATTGGGATTGGTTTATCGTCGCGGGTTCAGCGAATACCATCATTGAGGTTGTAAAAAAGATCGTTGCTAGTGCGATTTGAGCGAGCGTTTTCATTGGGCTGTATCCTATTGGGTTATGATTAATAGCTGATACGAGCACTATAAAAATTATGTGGCGGTCGTTCTTATCATTTTATGCCACGGTAAGATTTATACTGTGGATGAATATTTTGTTCGGGTATTATTTGCCAACGCCCAAGCATTGAGAAACTTACTCATTGCCACATCACTAATACTGCTGCGATAGAGAGTAAGATGAGCGCAACAATGTCTTTGCGCGCGATGCTTTGCCCCAACCAGAAGTAAGATATCAACACCATAAAGACCACCTCAACTTGTCCCAACGTTTTCACATAAGGCACGGCTTGAAGTGACATCGCACTAAACCAGCCAAGAGAACCAATCACACTGGCTAAGCTTGTCATCACCACCAATCTCGACTTCTTGAATATCTGGTGTAACGTGTCGCGTTCTCTGAAAAAGAGGTACGTACAGATAATCACTGTTTGAAGGGAAATAACTAGGAACAGCACCCACGCTGCGCTGTGAGGGAAGGGTAAGCCAATGCTCAAGCTAGCTTCACGTACCCAAAGAGACGTTAAAGCAAAGGCGGTGCTACACGCCATACCTAACAAGAACACTTTCGGGGACAAGCTTCGCCAGCCAGAAGCGCTACTCATGATTAGCACGCCTAAAGTACCAATAAGTACGCCGACCCAACCTGTCACTGTTAATGCGGTGCCAAAAAACAACACGGAGAGCACCGCAGAAACAGGAGCTTCACACTTGGCTAACCCAGCGCCTATCGCATAGTTTTCTAGCTTGAACAGCATCACCATTAAGCCGGTCGCGAGGATCTGCATAATGGCGGCAGCAACAATATAGAAAACAAATTCACCCGAAAAGTCGGGGATAGCTACAGGCTGCCATTGATAGAGGGTGTAGAGGTAAATAAGGGCTATTGGGCCAGCCCAAATAAAACGCGCCAACGTCACGCCAGCCACGCTCATGGTGCCACTGAGTTTGCTTTGAAAGGCATTGCGCCAAGATTGGCTAAAGGCTGCGAGAAGAGTAAAGGCGATCCAACTAAAAGACATGACGCTTCCATGTGTGATGTAATTTGATGATGATACTAACAAAAAATCACATGATAAGAAGCGACATAGTCTATTTACAGCCAGAGGCTCACTTTTACTCTCTATTCGGTATTAGAGCGTTCTTGAAAAAATCGACGTTTTCTTCAAAAGATTGGCTGTTTTTTGTTTTTGAAATAGAACAACGCGCTAATCAAAACGAACAATAAAGCGAAGTAGTAGCAGAACGAAGATAGCGATGCTAGGAAGGCGAGGTTCTGTTCTATCTCTTGCTCTGTGTAATTATTAGAGACCAACTTGTAGTAATAAGCATACAAAATACCGATCAAGCCATACCCAAGGTTAAACATCAGGCCTTTGAAGCTGAGAACGGTCGCTCGGTTGTGTGATTCCGTCTTTTTGTTCAGGTGGTAGCTAATGAATATGTTCATCGTCATGATGATAAAGATCAGCACCAACGCGGGAATCACGCCATAAATCGACCAACCTAAACTGGTCCAATAGTAGGTCGCCATGCTCGCTAACCCCATGACCACAATGAAGGTTTTAGGCTCGATGCTTTCTGCCAATCTACGGCTTTGTCCCGCCAAGATGATTTTGAGTAAACTGATCCCCGCGCCAATAAAACCGAAGTAGATGATAGGAATATCGATCGCGAGATAGTATTGGCTGTTCATGGTTAGGAACATTCTCGAGGTGTGTTCGAACAGGCTGTAGTACAGCAAGATGAACAGCACGTAAGGCGTAGCAAGTACCCACTTACCTGTGTCAGCCGTTAATTTAAGGCTGGCGATGGTGGTTGCTAATTTGGTTTGATCGCTTGGCATCACCTTTTTCTCTTCGCGCATGTTAACCGCGGCATAAATGGCGATCATAGCGACAAACAGAGTAGCGAAAACAGGGATGCGCATGAGGTCTTTGGTGCTTTCTGGCTCTGCTAATCCGAGAGCATGAAAGATGTTCGTCATAAAATTCACGTCGTACATCGCAGCACCAATCAAGGTGACAAAGATCCCCACACTAGACGCGACACGAAGCTGGATTTGTAACACCCGCGGCCATAACTCTTCGTTACCTTGCTCTTTCAAGGTGTCGTAAGCCAATGCCTCGTCGGCTCCACTGGCCAACGCCATCGCTAAGCCACTTAATATCCGGTTAACCAGAAAAACAATGAAGACAAGATTTGCGTCTCCAGTCGGCACTAGCGCGATCATCGCGATCTCAATGAACATGACAATCGAAGACAGCACTACAAGCTTTTTGCGACCCAAGGTATCGGCGAACGCCCCTGATGGTACTTCTGCAAGCACGATGGTCGCCGCCCAAACTACGTTTAGCATGGCAAACTGAGAGAGGGTTAATCCGTAATCTAAATAGAGTAGGGTGAAAATAGGGTAATAAAAACGCGCAAAGTAGCTGCTTCTGAACATCAAGAAGTAGCGGACATTGGGAATTTTAAGGATCTCTTTGAGCGTCATGATAATTTCAGTAATTTAGATAATACATCATTATGTATACCTCTTTTCTCTATTTAAATCATGGGATTGTTGTAAGAATCGGAAAACTTTTGATGAGCTTGTCTCTCTGTACATATAAAGGCTAAAAATATAAAGGAGCTAACAAGAGGAGGAGCAACTAGGCTCCTCTTCTTGTTTTTATTACTTCATCTAACTTGATAATTGTTCCTGATGAAATTTTCTTATAGGCGATTAATCCACACGCTTGAAGTTAGGCAATAAGGTTTCTGGCTGCTGCGCTACAAATGCTTTACTTGGTGAGTATGCACGGAAGTAAACAAACCAGTTTTCGTCTTCTCGTGTTTGCACCCAGTTAGCTTCATTCACACCTGCTGGCTTAGTTGGCGAGAAGTGGAAGGTGTAATTGCCTTGTGCGTCTTTGACCGTTCCCTCGATGTTTGAACCTACATCTGCACGCTCAATGTCGTTGTCGATAATGGCGCGGTTCTCAACGTTATAAATAGTGATTGTCCAGAACAGATCCGCGAAGTTTACATCACCATCCAGAGTCAGAGTGTAGTGGTTGCTGCCATTAAGCCCCTTACCACTGTCATCGCGGTAGTTGTCTAGATAGATCTGGCCCCAACCGCCATTCTCAAAACCGTGCATTGCTACGTCGTTAGTTACAGCTTCGTAGAACCATGCTGCGCGTCCATCGAGATCCATACCGTAGTAACGATCTTGGTTTGGTGTTGAAGCCGTCGCTACTTCCCAAAAGTTGCCTTCCTTACCGTAAGCTGCGTGTGGCAAGCGTTCTGTTTTGTTGAAGTCGATATTCTTAACCATAGCTTCCCCCATCACTACAGCTTGTTCTAAAATCTCACGCTGCTGACCTGATGGTTCAAACGTCTTACCTTTCTCAATACCCAAGGGACGTAGCATGTCGTGCATCATGCGATCACGCTCTGCTACTGGCTCAGCTTGAATGGCTTCATTCAACGTATTCCAAAATGCCATGCCTCTTGGGTGTTTGGCATCTTCACCACGCTCAGGGAAGTTTACGCCGTTATCACTCAGTGGCTTTCCGTTGAGGTTGGTAATTTTCAGGGCCTCTAAGTCTTTCATACGTTGCTGGTCGGACTCTGCCATTAAGCGAACGCCAAAGAAAACATAGTTGGTGTCTGACTCAAAAACCTGAGCGCCTTTTGGCAGATTACTCGGTGTCTCAGACCCTTTGGCTTTTACCACGTAGACGCCCGGCTCGGTCATCTGAGAAATTCCGATCTGCCACATGGTGTGTACTGCGCCGCGCAGTTCATCTGTGGGGATTTCTATAACAACGGGCTCTTTTTCTACGTTAAACCAAGTAATCGCGTAAGGCGTAGAGGTGTTGTAAGTTAAGCCGCCTAGCTTAGATTCATGAGACTCAACATAAGTAATTTGACCATCTTCTGCCCCCATGTCTGCATAGGCTTGTTTCCATGCGTAGTTTGACACCAAAGGCACTGACCAAATGTAAGCTTGTGACGCGCGTTGATAGTCCATTAGTTCGAACAGTTTTGCTGAGCTTTCTTGTGTTGGAATACCATGAAGAAAGTCGGTTTCGAAGGTGAAGTCTCCCGCACGTGTTTGAAGGGTTTCTGTTGGGTTATCGTTTCCAGCAATCGCCGTTGCTGAAAACAAGGCTGTTATAGAAACGAGCATCGCTGTTGATCGCAGTGGATGTGTGAAAGTACTGGCAAGGGCTTTAGATATCATGTTCATAATGTGTCCTCAAAACTTAAACTTATTCGTTCAAGCGAAACCAGCTCGTTAAAGCCGAAATCACTACTTAAAATTGGTAGTTAAATTCGATACGGTGATCGCCGTCTTCGATACTTGTGTTTTCTGTCCAGTTTGCGAAATAACGAACGTTGGCTCTTGGATTGATTTGATAGCTCGCTGCAAATTCATGCGCGAGTACTGAGTCACTGCCCTCAAAGCCAAAATCTTTGAACGTTGAAGACCCCGACATTGTGCCTAAATACATTGGGTTATAGTTCAGCCAAATCTTGTCAGTCAGTTGCATCTTGGCGTACATACCTGCGACGTAGAAAGTACCGTGCATGTTGTAGCGGTCGCGAAGTTGATCGGCATCGAGATCGCCTCCTTCGCCTTTAACCAACTCTTCACCTGCTGCGATACCGACACCAGCGAGCGGGTAGAAGTTAAACATGCCCATTTGTGGTAAAGCTTGAATAAAGCTGTAAGACGCGCTGCCTTGGTTGTTATCGAAATCCCAAGACATATCAACTTGCGAGCCTCGGCCATTAGTTAGGTCTACGCCGAAGTTTCTAAAGCGGAAGGAATCAATACTGTCGTCTGCACCTCGCCCGCTCCAACCAATCGCCTCACCAGCGATACCTTTGATTTCGAACACATTCATGCCCATAGTGGTATCACTGCCCGTGTCGTAGGTTTGCCCAACTTTTAGGTTTAAGCCCTTGTCGGTGTAGCCGAAGCCTGCTTGTGTGTAGACCGCTAATGGGTCTGACATATCTTGAACTTCTGTTTCTTCAGCGATAGCACCGCTAGCTAACAAAAGAGGGGTTAGAGAAAGGATCGAACGTTGTAATAACATAGCTGCCTCATAGAGTTATCTCACTACATCCGTGTACTTCGTGAAGGTGGGATAACTATACAAAGTGGACTTTGTTAAGTTAATTCATATAAACTTAACCATTCGTTAAGCAATGCTTTATGGTGTCTCATGAAACTTAATAATGTCGATCTGAACTTATTGAAAGTGTTTGTGGTGGTGTATCAGGAGAAGAGCTTGAGAAAAGCGGCTGAGAAGTTGTTTGTCTCGACACCAGCGGTTAGCCAAAGCATCAAGAAGCTCAAGGAATCCTTAGGTGAAGAATTGTTTGTCCTGTCTCATCAGCAGTTTTTGCCAACACCTTATTCAGACGACCTGTATCGACGCGTTTTCCCGCTATTAGATGGATTGGTTACGGCGATAGAAGAAGGAAAACAGTTTAATCCCGCGGACCTCAGTGAAGATTTTAAGATAGAGGCGAATCCTCATGTCTTGCCTTGGTTGACTCCCGCTCTGTTTCATCAGCTATCAGTAGAAAGTCCACTTTCAAGACTGATCAGTCATACGAGTTCCCAAAATTCATTAGAAAGACTTAAGAGTGACGAGATTGATTTTGTCATTCACTTCGAAGCTAAGAATTTGCCTGCTGAGATCATTGCCGTACCTCTGGTGACCTTAAAGTTTGTATTGGCAGTAAGAGAAGATCATCCTTTCGAGGAATCCATCGCGACGATTGATGATTTGTTGTCGTTCCCATTTGCTCATGTTGACCTTGCTTATTTCGACCAAAACAAACATTCTCGATTGGAAGAGGAAGTCTTAAGCCAAGGTAAATCGATTAACATGGCACTGCGAACGACTTCCATCGTTGGGTTAATTGAAACGATCAAGTACTCCAACATTATCGCACCTTGCATGCCTCCGGTGATTGAACAACATAAAGGTGTCTTGCGCTCAATCGCAATTGAGGGATTGGAAGAGGGAACCGAGGAGATGGAGGTGTTCGCTTATTTTCATAAGAAAAACCAGCACTCAGCTAAATATAAATGGTTGCTGGATTTGATTGAAACGGCGATGACAGAGGCCAATCACCAGTAAGGGTCATGCTTGTTTGTTTCTACTTTTCAGAACTACATATAACTACTCTTTGAACACCTCTTCGATACACGATTCCAACCAGCGCATCTTCGGTTGATTGCGATGTTTACGCCCGATAGTCATGCCAATATCGCCATTTGGCATGTTGGGCATGTGAGGAAACTGCACAAAAGAAAATTCATTTGAAAGCGAATTGGCCAGTAGCTTTGAGCATGGGAATAATACGTCGCTCTGCTTCACTATAGATAATAAGCTGTGTAAGTAAGTCGAACGTATTTTTACCTCAGTATTGATGCCAACATCGGCTAACACGTTCGGTGCTAACGCAATATTGTCGTTCCAATCACTGACCACCAAGCTCGCTAATTGCAAGGTTTCTTGCTGGTCACTTTGCAAAAGCGTGTTGGCAAGTGGATGCCCAGTGCGGCATACCAAGACAAAATCATCGCTTGCGATACGTTTCTGGTATACCTGTTTGGATAATTCTAATGGGTAATAATTGACACCTAAATCAACCTCACCAGAGGTGAGTAAATCCAGAGTATTCGCGCCCCAATCCACAATATTCACTTTGACCTTAGGAGCTTGCGCTAACAATATCTGAGTTAGCTTTGCCGAGATGCTGTTAGCAATAAAGCCATTAATGGCGATGTTCACAGTGCCATCAAACTGAGCAACATCAAACTCAGACTTTGGTTCAAGTACTTGTTCTAACTGCAACAACACCGGTAACAAGGTCTGCTTAATTTCAAGCAATTTAGAAGTGGGTTCTAAGCCGTGTTGGGAGCGAATAAACAACTCATCGTCAAAGTACTCACGTAGCTTTTGTAGTGACCGACTGATAGAGGGTTGGCTTGTAAACAGAAGCTCTGAAGCCTTTCGAGTATTTTTTACCTCAATTAATACTTTCAATACCTTAAGTAAATTAAGGTCTAATCGTTTAAAGCGGTTACTCATCATGATTACTGCACTCCAGGCTTGAGAAGTCGTTTAGATATACCCAAACTGTATATCTTGATTTCATATAATCGATTGGAGTATATCATGAAGTGTCTACATACTGAGCTCATCGAAACAGACATGAGTAATCATTATGAAGAAAACGACGTTAGTGACGCTATTAGCATTAACTGCATTTGGCGCAACAGCTGCGGATAACAACAGTTCATCTGTTTATGATCATACTGCTGTTGGTGGTGTTAATTGGGATAACTACCCAGAAGCGGAGTCAGATTGGAACTTTCTTGGTCTCCAAAATAAGGTCGGTGTAAACCATTGGTTGCACGCCGAACCAGTCTCAAAAGATACACAAACTGTGATTCGTTCAAATCGTGATGTTGTTTACTCGACGATGGTTGTTGATGTATCAGAAGGTGCAACGTTCCATGTGCCCGCAGAAGACAACGACTATTTCCAAATCATCCATATCATGGACGAAAATCATCTGGTGCATAAGGTGGTTCGTCGTGGTGAAACACTTAACCTAACAGCTAGTGACTTGACGACAGGTACACATGTTCATGTACTAGCCAGAACACGTATCGCAGATTCTATCGAAGATACCAAACGTCGCCAAAGTCTGCTTTCTATCAAAGCGAATTCAGATAAGCCTTATCAAGGTAAAGGCTATAACCCTAGTGATGTTGAAAATTACCGTTTAAAACTGATCAACAATGTAATGAAACACGGCGCGCCTATTGAAGGGTTAAAGGGATTTGGTGCGACTTTGGATGACGTAGAAGACCACCACTTCAAATACGTGACGGCATTTGGTTACGCAGGGCTACCAGCCGATACAGCGCAATACCTAGAGCGCGTGCCAGGTCAAGGTAAGACGACCTGCCAAGAGTGGACGATTCCAACGCCAAATTTGGACTTTGAGGGGCGCGGTGGTTACTACTCTCTAACCACTTATGGAGCGGATGGTTGGATCGACTCTGAGCACTTCTATGCTTCTGGCGAATCCATGCGTGATAACGGTGATGGCACAGTGTCTGTCACATTCAACTGTGGTACCGGTGCAGCTTATGATTTTGAAGTGTCTGAAGGTTGGGCTGGCGTATTACGTTTGTACGAGCCAGTCGATGTGGATGAAACTTTAGAGTATATGGAAACGTTGCGTCAAATTGAGATTAAAGAGCTTTAGTATCTCTTCGAATAGCTGAAATATCCCAAAATAAAAACCCCCTCAAGAACCTTTCTTGAGGGGATTTTTAATCAGTCGTTAATTTACTTGTTAGCCATCTACTCTTCACCTTCGGCTTCTTTGGAAGCATTTGACGCCCAGTCTTTCTCAAGCCAGTTATCGAGTACGTGCTGCAATGCATTCAAAGACGTTGGCTTTTCAAGTCGACCATCCATTAACTGATTGATCATCTCTAATTCACGTTGTCCTGATTCGCCGGACAAAGCAATGATTGGCGTTTGAGGAGAGCGTGCCTTGATGATTTGGCTTGCGTCAAAACCATTCATTATCGGCATTTGCACGTCCATTAAGATCAAATCAACTTTGTGTGTTCTGAACAACTCAACAGCATTTTCGCCATTTTTGGCTTGTAAACTGTTAACGCCAAGTCGGCTCAAATACATCTGAACAAGTGTGCGTTGCACCTCTTTGTCATCAACGATGAGCACGGTAGGTGCTAAATGGCTCTCAGATTCTCGCGAACTTGTTGGTTGGGTATCAGCGCAGGTTTTATCTTGAGTAGTCGTTTGGTTGTGTTTCCAATCATTGAAATAAGGTGTACGAAGCGCATCTGCTTTGGGAGCATTCGGTACCACAGGGAAGTACAGGTGGAACTCAGTAAACTCACCAAGTTTAGAATGGCACTCAACTCTGCCACCAAATGAACGCATTACACGTTGGCAATAGCCTAGCCCTAAGCCGCTACCACCACTTTTTTGGTAAGAGAAGAAGTCATCAAAGATCTTGTGAGCAATCGCTTCATCTATGCCGGGGCCGGTATCTCGGAATATTAAAACGTTCTCGTAAGAGTCTATTTTGGTGCTGATTTCGATCTGGCTATCTGGATACGAATCAAAGTAATAAATCGCATTGCGTATTAGGTTGAAAATAACGAAGTTG
The DNA here is from genome assembly GCF_024347415.1 of Vibrio crassostreae. Taxonomy (NCBI): domain Bacteria; kingdom Pseudomonadati; phylum Pseudomonadota; class Gammaproteobacteria; order Vibrionales; family Vibrionaceae; genus Vibrio; species Vibrio crassostreae. The sequence continues at coordinate 1,260,326 of NZ_AP025477.1, read as the reverse complement.
AATAGGGTTTCATTTAGCTTTACAACAAAATCAGCATGTTGTGGTAAGCGAATACGTTCGATTATCTTCTCGTTTTCAAAGCCATAGTGGCTTACTGCTTGATCGACAGCTTTGTGGATAGAGGTCATTGTCACCGGACCATGCTCAGGTGAACTATCACTGACCTCACGCAAGATGATATCAATCAGCTGTCGGCCGCGTTGAATTGCAGCTTGGCCGTTTTCGATATCAAGTAGGATCTGTTTTGCTGGCGCTTGGTTGTCGATGTGCTGCTTTAGTACTTCGAAGTGCAGTTGCACTTGAGCAAGCGGGTTACGCATCTCATGGGCAATGGAGTTAGCCAGAGCACGACTTTGGCGAATGCGTCTATCCGCTTCGATGGTACTTTGCACACGAGTTAACAAGGTTTGCAGTGCAGAAATCTCTTCGTTAGAGAACATCTGATCGTTGCTCTTGTGCGATGACACCAACAAGTGCGTGACCGACTTTCCCTGACCAAACAGAGGCATTACCAAGGCCGTGTTGTTAGAACTCATCTTTTCATAGAGCGCATTGATAGAACGTTTTGCTGGCGCAGTGTAATCGAGCTCTTCAGACAGTTCGTCGAACACTAAAACAGACTTGCTGGTCGACAGGTAGTCTTCGTAGAAAGTCTCGTTGTAGTTGCTGTTAACAAGGCGCAGTTTGTCTTCTGGGATTTGAAGTAGGCTACCCAAACGACGCATCGCATCATCAATTGATAGCTTGAAATCTTCTTCTAAAGCAAGGATTTGCTGTACTGGTGTTGTCTTGTTCCCGTAGACAAAGAAGGAGGCATAACGGCTCACACGTTTATAAAGTACATGCCAAGTAATGCCTATTAGCGCGCAGATTGGAATGGCGATTAGCCATTGATTATCTTCGGTCAGCGGGATGAATATCGCACCAAACGGTATCACTAGAATAGCACACACTAACAGGGCGTTCAGGCTCATGTACGCAAGGTATTTCACGCTGTAGAAACGAGATGTCAGCAGGGCATACCCAACGAACAACATCTCACTAATAGACAAGGCTGGTGGTAGCCAAGTCAGTGAGAAATCACGCAAGAAGTAAGTCATACCTAGGTGGATCGTTGCTGTGGACAACATGAACACCAAGATACCTGCAATCATATAGCTGGTTTTGGTCAGCGTGAGCTTGCTGCTGTTGGCGCGCATTGCCACTAGGTTACCCAGTGTCAGTACCACAAAGCTGATCATGCCGATGAAGAAGTACGAAGTGTGCGGGCCAAATTCAATCACGAACTGACTTGGACCAACAATGATAACGTCTTCAACGGTTAAGCCCGGACTTAAATTAATAAACAAGGAGTAGACGGTTAGAGTGACGAAAATCGCTTGTTGCCATAGGTGCACCTTACCGTTGCGTTGCTCGGCGGCAAGCTGACACGAGAAGTAATACGCGAAGGCAAACGCAAAGAAGGAGGCGAGGTTGGCAAATTTGGCTGCAAACACAGCTGCTGACGGCCCAAGCTCTGATAATAAGTCGGTATGGAAATACGCATTACTGCTGATCCACGCCACAATACAGACCGAATAGGCGATGTAGGCAACGTGGTGTGTACCTGCGATCGCTTCGCTCTTTAGTTTCAGACGGTAGCAATAGTAGAGTAACCACATCACGACTACAACAACCGTCGCAAGAAGCGTTATCGCTTTGGCGTGGATGATGGCTTCTAAGCCGAAATCAAACATGTTCGTCCTTATTTACCGAGCTTGGTTGTTGCAGAGAAACTGGTTGTTGAACAGAGTTAAGTTTTCTGCTGTTACGCACGGCGCGTTTGTAGCCTTTGAAGTCGGTGTCATTAAATACGTTGACCATCAATTCGAAATTCCAAAAGCCACGGTAAATGGTGGTGCCGTCATCGTTCAATTCGTAATATCCCGAATGGAAATACGCTTTTGGGTCAATAGCTTGATAAAACTGAAGCATGAAAGGTTGTTCAATGATGGTGAAGCCAATTTTGTAGCCAACTTGATGTAAGACGCTCATCAGCTCTTTTTGAGCGAGATAGAGGAAGTAGAGTTTTTGTTGGGTATTTCCACTGACGGTTAAGCGCAGAACTTCACATATGGCTCGAGTTTCGGATAGTTGTAACTGAAACTGATTATCGAATTTTGGCAGAGAGTCACATTTTGACAATATCGGTGGCGTGAATAGCTGTAACCCTGAAAGTGAATCGTAACCATGATTTGGTAAGCAGTATTGCCAGTGATCATTGCTGAATGGCGGCGCATAGCTTAGCCAGGTTTCATTTTTTGACCAATCTTGAATCAAGGCGGAAGAAACTAATGTTGGGAAGGCTTCATCGTCTGGGTGTTTGAGCAGGATAAAGTGCTTACCCGTTTGTGACAGGTGTAATAAAGGCAGCATCTCAAACCATTTTTCACCCTTGATGAAAACCTCAAGGTTGCTTAAAGCGATGGCATCACTGATAGGCATTCCTTGTGGGTGACTGGGTGTTTGTACCACAAGTTGATCATCTTCTATCTGATCGATGATCGCACTGTAATAAGCGCTGTCTTTAATGGGAAGATCGATACCAGAGGGTGAACGACTATCGAGCGGCGACTTTGCCTTAATGGCAGCAATTTCGCATTCGCACCAAAAGTCTAACCAATGCATGTAACACTGACCTGCCGCTTCCTCTAACAATGCCATCTCGGTCGATAAACTGCTTGGATAGCGTTGAATGAGATCGCGATAGTCCATCAATTCAAATAAAACGGAGAGGCTTTTGTGTTGATGTTCTGGGAAGAACGATTCCAATAGTCGTCTACGGTAGTCTGTGACGGTTTGGAAAAGTGCAGTGCGATCTTGTGGCTGATAAGTGTTGATCACGAGCTCGATCAGCGCTTGTTGTTTCTTTTCGATAGACAGACTGCTAGCCAACAGCGAGCCTAAAGACGACGTTAATTTCATGTTTAACCTAGCCTAGGTTTATATAATTATTTTTATACGATCTGCCGCTATCTACAGGACACTGATTTTAAGTATGTGTTTGAAGTTACGTTACTTTGAGCGAGCTAATCGTAACTTTACTTGTGTCCATGATGTGAGAGGTAAGTTGCATAATCGGACGAAATTCTACTACTTGCGTTCACCCTTAACAACAAAGCTTTGTCATATTTGAATCAGTTTATGGATGAATAAAATATACTATTATCAATAGCTTGTACTCTCTTCCATAATGCTGGATTAAATAATGATTAAGTCGAGAATATACTTTTGAATTTATAAAATAATGCGAATTCTCTGTTTTTTTGAACCAATATCATAATTCATATCAAGATGAGCTAACCTTATTAATCGCGATGGAAATGCCTCAACCTTGAAGCATGTGATCAACTGATGGGTTGTGTCTGTCTTATACTCGCTTACTCCCTCGCTACCCATTTTAATGATTTAAATATCAGGTGGATAACCCCGAGCCAGAATACTCGGCTTTGTTTTCCTGACAATCTTCTGTGTTTATAGAGTAGTTACACCATAATCTCTGATGAAGTGTTGACATTTGAGGTTTAAGCTTGCCTACATATGAAACATTATTGCGAGTATTCCCTCGTGAATGATTGAGGTAGAGAGAATTTATGAAGAAAGTACGATTAACATCATTACTTGGAGTAGCAACCTTGTTTAGTGTCGCTGCGTTAGCTGGATGTAGTCAGAAATCTGAGGTACCAATTCAGCCACAAGAGACTGCGAATCCGATCTGTAGCACTAAAAACCTAACTGGTGGTTGGTCGCAAAGCGATATTACACCAGAAGCTAAGCAAGCTTTAGACGCAGTTCTTGGCCAAATGAACACTTCAGCTGAGCTCAAGCAGATCTTGAGTGTTCGAACTCAAGTCGTCGCGGGTTTGAACTATGCTATTGAGTTTGAGATGGATAATGGTGAAGTGTGGAACACCATCGTTTACCGTTCTCTACAAGGTGACATCGAAATGACGCGACCTGCACAGAAAGGTCGTTTGTGTTCATAATCTAGAGGCTTCTGTACCTTGTGAGATAGGCTTGATAGCAAATGAAAATGGCTCCGTATTGGGAGCCATTTTTGTTTTTAAGAAGACTGATTATTGAACGTTTTTAGTTGGCCAGCTCGGGGACAGCTAACTCTTGAATACAAGCTCGGCTGATGTCTTCATCAATGTAAGCCATACCCAGCTTGTTCAAGTAATCCATACGATCAGCAGTGCGAAGTTCAATATCAGGGCCTGCGATGTTGTTCTCTTGATAAACCTTAGCCATGTGAGCCATGAACTGTTCACCCACACTCATCATTAACAGGCTCATCGCACCCACGTCCGGTCTTACTTTAGCTCGTTGCTTTTCAGATAGGTTTACCGCTAACACGATAGGGTGTTCTTCACCTTCGAAGCGAACACCTCGCTCACGAACGGTTTGTTGCGCCCAGTAATACGCCAGCTCTTTACTCTGAGTTAGAAACACTGGTTCAACCGATTCGGTGTAGTTATTGCCGATGGTCGCCATGGTTTTTGAAGCCGCTTCGTTGAGGGCTTTGTCTCCAGAGCGCTTTAGTCCTTGGCCTTGAATAGAAGCGAGTAAAGCTGAAGATGTACCGTGATACCAAGTATCACCCGTCGCGAAACCATTTTCTGATAGCAGCGTTTTTGCATCTTGTAGGTGTTTAGGTATTGAAGTCATAGGCACTCTCAATCAAAAGAAATATCAACAAACAGGAATCTCAAAAAACTTGAATACAGTTAGCTTAAACAGAAGTTGTTTGGTTAACCGTGGTGTGGAACACAAATCTGAGGCTTTGAGATAAAGCTGGCAGTAGTAGCTTTATCTCAAAGCCTTCCCCCGGATCTTACCTAAGTAAGAGAGAAGGACGAGGGAGGCTTTCGTGTTAGCGATTAATCAAATTGGTTCGATGTATTCGCTTCACCTGCTGCTTTTAGTGCGTTCTCACCAGCAAAGTACTCTTTATGGTCATCACCCATATCTGAACCAGACATGTTTTGGTGTTTAACACATGCGATGCCTTGGCGGATTTCTTTACGTTGAACGTTCGCAACGTAGCCCAACATGCCTTGGTCGCCGAAGTACTCTTTCGCGAGGTTGTCAGTAGACAGCGCTGCAGTGTGGTAAGTAGGCAGTGTAATCAAGTGGTGGAAAATACCCGCTTCACGAGACGCGTCTGCTTGGAATGTGCGAATCTTCTCGTCAGCGCTTGCAGACAGTTCTGATTCGTCGTATTCCGCGCTCATTAGGCTTGCACGGTCGTAAGCTGATACATCCTTACCTTCTGCTACCATCGCATCGTAAGCTTGCTGACGGAAGTTTAGCGTCCAGTTGAATGATGGAGAGTTGTTGTAAACAAGTTTCGCATTAGGGTGTACTTCACGTACGCCATCCATCATCTCTTTGATTTGACCGATGTGTGGTTTCTCAGTCTCAATCCAAAGAAGGTCAGCACCTGCGTTGATTGCTTCAATACAGTCAAATACACAACGATCTTCACCAGTACCTTGACGGAATTGGTATAAGCCTGAAGGTAGACGCTTAGGTCGAACTAGTTTGCCGTCACGGTTAAAGCAAACGTCGCCTTCTGCCATATCAGCAACATCAATTTCTTCAACATCTAGGTATGAGTTGTAGATATCACCTTGGTCGCCCGGCTCTTTCACTACTGCGATTTCTTTTGTTAGACCAGCACCTTGAGAATCGGTACGAGCAACAATGATGCCGTTGTCGATGCCTAGTTCAAGGAAGGCGTAACGAAGTGCGCGAAGTTTTGCGTGGAAGTCAGCATGTGGAACCGTTACTTTGCCGTCTTGGTGACCACATTGCTTCTCATCGGCAACTTGGTTTTCAATTTGTAGACAACATGCGCCCGCTTCAATCATCTGCTTAGCCATTAGGTAGGTCGCTTCTGCGTTACCGAAACCTGCATCGATATCTGCAATGATTGGCACCACGTGTGTTACGTGATTGTCGATTTTGTCTTGGATAAGGTCTTGTTGGTTAACATCGCCCGCTTCACGTGCAGCGTCTAGCTCACGGAATAAACCACCCAGTTCACGTGCATCAGCTTGGCGCAGGAATGTGTATAGTTCTTCTACTAGGCCTGCAACCGATGTTTTTTCATGCATTGATTGGTCTGGAAGTGGACCAAAGTCTGAGCGAAGTGCAGCAACCATCCAACCAGAAAGGTATAGGTAGCGGCGATCTGTCTTGCCATCAAAGTGCTTCTTAATAGAAATCAGCTTTTGTTGACCGATAAAACCATGCCAGCAACCTAAAGACTGAGTGTATTGAGAGCTGTCTTTATCGTAAGCCTCCATATCCGCACGCATGATATCTGCCGTGTATTGCGCGATATCTAGACCTGTTTTGAATTTGTTTTGAGCTCGCATACGAGCAGCAGATTCAGCATTGATTGCATCCCATGGAGCACCTGCAGCGCTTTTTGCAACTTCTATCATTTCGATATCTTGTGTAATTTGCGACATAACTATTCCTTAGTTTCACGTGGGGTATGGTTGCCAAATTGGCTTGGATTAAAACTTTGCTATGGACAAAGAATAACCACACATGTGATAATTTTGTTAATTTATAGTTATTATATTCGGTATTTTTCTTATGAATATTGCTCGTATAGACCTTAATTTGCTTGTGTATTTAGACATGTTGCTACGTGAAAGAAACGTTACACGAGCGGCAAATCAATTAGGAATAACTCAACCAGCCATGAGTAATGGATTGCGCCGATTGCGTGATCTGTTTGAAGATCCACTATTGGTGAGAACCAGTGAAGGGATGGTGCCGACCGAGCGAGCGCAAAAGTTGCAACCGCTGATTAGAAACATCTTGGCGAATGTAGAAAAGACACTCCAGCCGACCACAGAGTTTAATGCAGAAGACAGTGAACGCGTGTTTCGTATCATGGCGAGTGACTATGCTGAATCGACCATTATTCAACCTCTTCTGAAAAGGTTAAGTGAGATAGCACCGAAAATACGACTGGATATCATGACGCCAAGTGACGTGAGTTATCAGGATGTAGAGCAAGGTACTGTTGATATAATCATCAACCGTTTTGACGACATCCCACAGTCGTTTCACCAGATGAGCCTTTGGCACGACGGGTTCTCTTGCCTATTTAGCTGTGATAATCCAATTGCCGATAACTTTGATATTTTGTCTTATTTAAAGGCGCAACATATCTGGGTAAGTAAGACGGGGATGGGAACCGGAGTGGGAATCAACCCCAGTGAAGCACAAAAGCTCGGTTGGATAGATGAAGCGTTAATGCGCATTGGTAAAACCCGCAATATCACGGTATTTACTCGACACTACCTGTCGGCGATTCTTTTCGCACAACAGAAGAACTTGATCCTTACTATTCCTACTAAAGCGGCGCAATTGCAGCGCAACAACCCTAATTTGTTAATCAAACCAGCCCCATTTGCTATTGAACCTTTTGAAGTAAAGATGGCGTGGAGCCCCTTGTTACAAACCAATCCAGACCACCAGTGGATGCGTCGCTTGATCAAAAGTGTCGCCAATGAAATCGAAAGTGGTGTGACGGGATAACACAGTTTTTGTGGTATTTCTTTTGTGAATATCCAATATAAGCGGCATAAATTAGCTAAATTTTCGTCAGTTACGTAAATTTATTTAGTAGTCAGCGGTTAATTTGAGAGAGATTTTATGAGCAGTCGTATTCAACAGGGAAGCTTGAGCATTGATAGCACCCTCTACCAATTGATTAATGAACAGGTCATTCCTGGAACAGGCATAGTCGCAGAGGACTTTTGGCAATCTTTCGCAGCCATCCTTAAAGATCTGGCACCAAAGAACCGTGCCTTACTTATCAAGCGTGAAGATCTTCAACATCAAATTGACGTTTGGCACCAAGAGCGTGCGGGACAAACGCTAGATGCTGCCGAGTACAAACAGTTCTTACAGCAGATTGGCTACCTAGTTGCTGAGGGCGATGACTTTCAAGTTACGACCGCCAGCGTTGAGCCTGAAATTGCAACACAAGCGGGTCCGCAGCTTGTTGTACCTATTATGAATGCACGTTTTGCGCTTAACGCGGCCAACGCGCGTTGGGGTAGTTTATACGATGCGCTCTATGGAACCGATGTCATCAGTGAAAGTGACGGCGCGGAAAAGGGCGGAAGCTTTAACCCTGTACGCGGTGCTAAAGTGGTGAGCTACGCTCGAGGTTTCCTTGATGACGCTGCACCACTAAACGGTGTCTCTCATAAAGACGTGACCAAATACAGCATCAGTAACGCGAGCGTCGGCAATAAGCTGATAGCGACACTCGATAACGGTGAAGAAGTCACTCTCATAGATAGCAACCAGTTCATTGGCTATCAAGGTGACGCAAGTTCACCTTCGTGCATTCTTCTTAAACACAATAACCTTCATATCGAAATTCAAATCGACCCGAGTGCGCCGATTGGCAGCGTCGATGTGGCGGGTATTAAAGATGTACTGGTGGAATCGGCACTGACCACGATTATGGATTGCGAAGATTCGGTTGCTGCGGTTGACGGTGAAGACAAAGCATTGGCTTACCGAAACTGGTTAGGTTTAATGAAGGGTGACCTTCAAGAGTCGCTAGAGAAAAACGGTAAAACCATTGTTCGTAATCTTAACCCCGATCGTCAATACACCAGTGTGACGGGTGGTGAAATCTCACTTAAAGGTCGCAGCATGTTGTTCATACGCAATGTGGGCCACCTAATGACTAACCCTGCTATTATTGATGCTGAAGGTAATGAAGTGCCTGAAGGTATCATGGATGGCATGGTTACCTCGCTCATCGCGATGCACGATTTAAAGGGTAATAGCCCTTACCAAAACTCGACCGCGAACAGCATCAATATTGTAAAGCCTAAAATGCATGGCCCTGAAGAAGTGGCTTTCACCAATGAGTTGTTTGGTCGCATTGAGGATGCACTAGGTTTAGAACGCTTCACCATTAAAGTCGGCATTATGGACGAAGAGCGTCGTACCTCTGTGAACTTGAAAGAGTGTATTCGCGCAGCCAAAGACCGTGTCGTGTTTATCAACACAGGTTTCCTAGATCGAACGGGTGATGAGATCCACACTAGTATGGAAGCGGGTCCGTTTGCTCCTAAAACACAGCTTAAAACCATGACTTGGATTGGCGCGTACGAAGATCAAAACGTTGATCTTGGCTTAGCTTGTGGCCTGCAAGGTAAAGCCCAGATTGGTAAAGGTATGTGGCCAGAACCAGATAACATGGCGAAGATGATGGACGCGAAAATTGGACACCCACAAGCCGGTGCCAATACCGCTTGGGTTCCTTCTCCAACTGCGGCGACTCTGCATGCCTTGCACTATCACAAGGTGAGTGTTCCTAGCCGTCAGAAAGAGCTTCGTGAGCGTGTGAGAGCAAATGTTGACGATATTCTTACTATCCCATTGTTAGGCAATCAAAAGCTGACTGCTCAAGATATCCAAAACGAACTGGACAACAATACGCAAGGTATTCTTGGTTACGTAGTTCGTTGGATTGACCAAGGCGTAGGTTGTTCGAAAGTGCCTGATATTAACGATGTGGGATTAATGGAAGACCGTGCAACGCTGCGAATTTCAAGCCAACACATCGCTAACTGGTTACGTCACGGCATTTGCGAGGAAGCCCAAGTAATGAAAACCATGAAGCGCATGGCAGCAGTGGTTGATGAACAAAATGCAGGGGATCCAAGCTACCAAAATATGGCGCCTGATTTTGAAAACAGCATTGCGTTTTCAGCAGCGTGCCAGTTGGTATTTGAAGGCTGTGCTCAGCCGAGTGGTTATACCGAGCCAGTGCTGCACGCGATGCGTCTAAAGCTGAAAGCGCAGGAATAGCGAAGCAACCGAATAACAAAAACAGAGAATGTAAAATACTAAAAAAAGAAACCCCCTTTAACCGAGCCCAAGGTGCCGCGCTTTTATAGCGCGGTTTTTTTTTGATTCATTTTTGTGGTGGGAAGGGGGGAGAGTGGGCCAGGTTAGTGCTCACTAAGATTTAAGTGCTTCTGAATCTTGGTTAACGCCGAAACCTAATTGCTACTAAATCCTAGTTACTACCAAAACATAAGTATTTAATGTCCATGTACTCATCGATGCCTTCTTTAGCACCTTCACGGCCAATACCTGATTGTTTTACGCCACCAAAAGGCGCTACCTCGGTTGAGATTAGGCCATCATTAATACCGACCATACCGTACTCAAGCGCTTCTGCAATGTTCCACACTCGGTGGATATTCTGGCTGTAGAAGTAAGACGCCAAACCATAAATAGTATCGTTCGCCATCTCGATGAGTTCCTCATCAGTGTCGAATTTCATCACAGGTGCGACTGGGCCAAAGATCTCTTGTTGAACAATGTCCATACTGTGTTTCACATCTTTAAGAATGACAGGCTGAAGGAAAAGCCCATCAAGATCCTTAATTGGAGTAACAGGCTCAGCTCCTTGTTCAATCGCTCGGTCTATTAATGCTTGGATATTGTTCTTGGCATTCCGGCTGACAACAGGGCCTATGGTTACACCTTCATCTAAGCCGTTACCAATCTTAAGTTGTTGAACGGCTTGATCAAATTTAGCAACGAACTCATCGTACACTTTACTGTGAACATAGAATCGGTTTGCACAAACGCAAGTTTGGCCAGCATTGCGGAATTTCGAGACCATTGCGCCTTGAACTGCAGCGTCGATGTCTGCATCGTCAAACACAATAAAAGGTGCATTGCCGCCGAGTTCCATAGAGGTACGCTTGATGCCTTTTGCAGCTTGAGCCATCAAAATACTGCCCACACGAGTAGAGCCTGTAAAAGAGATCTTTTTGATCAGTGGGTGTGATGTGAATAGCTCACCAATCTGTTCTGGGCTATCACCTAATACGACTTGGAGTAGATCCTTAGGAATACCCGCTTGGTAAGCCAGTTCGACCACAGCAAATGCGGAAAGCGGTGTCTCATCTGAAGGTTTCACGACAAAGCTACAACCGGCAGCTAATGCAGGCGCTGCTTTACGAGTGATCATTGCAACAGGGAAGTTCCATGGCGTAATGGCACACGCGACTCCGATAGGTTGCTTGATAGTCACCAAGCGTTTGCCTGCGACTGTGCTAGGAATGGAATCACCATAAGTGCGCTTGGCTTCTTCTGCGAACCACTCAATGAAGCTCGCACCATATACCACTTCACCTGCCGCTTCTGCTAACGGTTTACCCTGTTCAATCGTCATGATTCGAGCAAGGTCTTCTTTATTCTCAATGATTAGCTGGTGCCAACGGTGCAGTGATGCAGCTCGAGATTTAGCTGGAACCTTTGCCCACTCTTTCTGCGCTACATGAGCTCGTTCAATCGCGCTTGCTAACTCTGTTTCTGATGATACCGGTGCGTGTCCGATGAGTTCACCCGTTGCTGGATTTGTGACTGCAACTGCGTTGTTCGCTTCTGTCACCATAAAAGAGAGTAAGTGCTGGTTCTTAATGTTTAGCATCGTGATTCCTTTGTTGTGATTACTTTAGACGTGTTGCTGATATGCGGGTTGGTGAGTGTTCAGATCATTTCGACCAAATGTTCATTAGTCGCAGATTGTGGTCGTTAATTCGATAGTTTTGAAGTCCTTGTTTGTGAAAGCATTGTTTACCAAAGCAAGGTATACAAAATCATTGTTTATTAAATTCGAGTTTTCGAAATCCATGATCAGCTAAGTCATGGACTTCGAAATTTTTTAAGAAAAGTCTATTGCTGACTCCAATTATCAGCTTCGATTTTCGCTAGCGCTTTTGCTGCTTTTTGAAGTGCGGGTAAGAACTTTATTGCTTCATCCGGCTTTACTCGAATCACAGGTGCTTGGATTGCTAAGCCGAGATTAGATTGGCCGGTTGGCGATGGAATGAGTACCGCAATACACACCAAACCCGGCAGAAACTCTTCATCATCAATCGCAAAGCCTTGGATCTTCGCTTCTTCGATGTCTTGCTCTAACACTGAGTAGTCGGTGATGGTTTTGACTGTGTACTGAGTCAGTGGCACGTTTTCAATCAGTCTTCTGCGCTGTGATTTCGACATGTGAGCCAAAAACAGTTTGCCAGTCGCAGAGCAGTGCACAGGAACGCGAGATCCGGGTTGCAGGTGGAAGCGAAGTGGTGCTTCGGTTTCTGCACGATCAAGATAGATGATTTCACCACTTGAAAGAGCCGTCAGGTTGCAACTCTCACCGACTTCTGCTCTTAGATTTTCAAGAATCGTGCGTCGGGCGCTGTGCATGGTGCTATTTAAAAGCAGGTTTTCAGCAAGCTTTCTGAGTCGAATGCCAGAGCTGTAATGCTTTTCGTCACCGTCTCTTTGAATGATGCCTGCGGATTCTAATTGTTGCAGCATACGGTGCAAAGTGGGTTTCGGCAGTCCGGTTTCTTCGACGAGCCCTTGAAGGGAAATAAACTCGTCTTTTTGCGCTATCACCTCTAATAGTGCAAAAAGTCGGAGAGTGGGCGTATCTCCTTGAACTTGTGGTGTTTCTGTTTGCATACAGTGATTCATCCTTGCGATATGTCTATGTGTAAGAGTGTACATACCAAATTAATATTCTTCAATTATCTGAATAAAATTTGACCTTTTTTATTATTTCAATTATATAAATATAAATTATGGAACAATAAATCTCAATAAATGGAATTTTAAAGATGAAAGCAATTGAACGGATTATTGATAAGGCGCACTTAGATCGTAAGCGTGTGGTTTTGAGTGAAGCTGAAGATCCTCGTGTACTCAAGGCTGCACGATTAGCGATAGATAAACAGCTCGCTTATATCACGCTGGTGGGCGATGAAAAGGCGATTATCGAAGCCGCTCAGTTGCATCATATTAACCTCGCGGGCATTCATATTGTTTCACCACAAACATCAGCACTGAAAGCTGTGTTGGCTGAACGACTGTATGAGTTAAGAAAAGCCAAAGGCATGACTTATGAAGATGCATTGGGGAAGGTTAAAGACCCACTGATGTTTGCCAACTTGATGGTAAGGGAAGGGCTGGTTGACGGCACGGTCAATGGCGCCGTTTATACCACGTCTGATGTGGTGCGAGCTGCGCTGCAGATCATTGGGCCAGCACCAGACAGTGAATTGGTATCGAGCTTCTTTTTAATGATGTTGTGCGAGCCTTTCCATAACCTTAAAGGTGGCATGATTTTCAGTGATTGTGGCTTGGTGATTAACCCCAATGAAACTGAACTTGCATCAATTGCAGTGGCGGCATCAAACAGTGCACAAACGCTGTTGATGGAAGAGCCGAAAGTGGCAATGCTCTCGTTTTCTACCAATGGCAGTGCTAAGCATGAATCGGTCGATAAGGTGCGTAATGCCGCCCAGTTAGTGAAGCAGCGTTGCCCGGGGATTGCGGTTGATCAGGATGTTCAACTCGATGCGGCGATTGTGACTGAAATTGCGGCGAAAAAACTGCCCGATTCCGAGGTGAAGGGCGAATCTAACGTGCTGATATTTCCCAACTTAGAAGCTGGCAATATCGGTTACAAGCTTGCTGAAAGGCTAGGTGGTGCGGTCGCGATTGGTCCGTTGTTGCAAGGGCTGAATCAACCTGCCAATGATTTATCCAGAGGGTGCAGTGCTGAAGATATCTTAAATGTAATCGCGGTGACTGCCGTGCAAGCACAGCAAAGTAAAACGGCAAATCCAACGACGGATATTGACGCTGATGCTCAAGAAGATCCAAACGCTTCAGAAGATCAAGAAGCTAAAGAAAGAGAAGAATCAGAATTTGAGTTTAGATACTGAGGCTTACACTTAAAGCTCGCACTCATACTAAGTAAAAACACCTAATTAGGATCGCCAATGGAGTTACCTGTTTTACTCGCCATTCTTGCCACCATTGCGGTAGGTACCTATTTCCAAACCGTCACGGGGTTTGGGCTTGGCATTATCGTGATTGGTCTTACGGTCAGCCTTAATCTGGTTTCGTTGCCTGTGATTGCCGCCGTGGTCAGTATCGTGACCTTGTTTAATTGTTTGGTCGCGTTGATGGGTAAGCCGCTGCTTGGGGAACTCAAGATTCTGGTGGTGTTAGTGATCGGTATTATCCCCGGCGTGTCGTTGGGCGTGTTTTTACTGGACGAGTTGAGCGAGTCGGCGACGCATATCCTGCGAGGGCTATTGGGGGCAATGGTGTTATTCGCTGGTCTGAGCTTTATGTTCAAACCTAAAACCCGAAAAGATCGCTCGGCAACCGTATCGTTCTTATTGTCTGGCTTTAGTTCTGGGCTAGCGGGAGGGCTGTTTGGGATGGCAGGTCCACCGATTGTTTATCATCTCTATCGACAGCCTTTTACGCTCGATCTGGTACGAAGTACATTGCTGATGGTGTTCGCTTGTACGTCGATGTCCCGTACCGTCAATGTCTACGCGGCAGGCGACATGGAAGCGAGCATATTGTGGTTGTCTGCTATTGCTGTTCCCTTGGTGGCGCTTGTAACTATGTTTGCTCGGCGCTTCCCACCGCCGTTGTCGAATGACCAACTGAGGAAGTTGGTATTTATGGTGTTGATGTTGATTGGTGGGTATTTGATGGCCGTATCGGCATGGTCGTTGTTTGGCTTTTCGTAAAACCACTTTCGACAAAGGAGGCTAGCGGTTCGCTAGCCTAATCTTCCCTGTTTAAGAACGCTTTAGCATCTCAAAGATGCTCCTAGATAACCCAAACAAGCAGCTCTCTTGTATATCTAAAGTAATGTTACTGCGGTAGTACGGGCTCAAATCTACTCCCATTCCCACGCCATGAATCTCAATACCGTTTTTGGCCGACTCGCGCTCAATCACTTGTTTGAGATGGTTGTCCAAATAGAACTGATCGTTGGCAGTGCTGGTGGCGGTATCCATCGGGCAGCCGTCTGAGAATACAATCAACACCTTTCGCTGTGCGCTATGCTGTTGCAAGCGTTGGCTAGCGAACTGAACCGCTTCGCCATCAATCCCTTCTTTAAATATGTCGGCTTTGCGAAGGCTAGCAATGCCAAGGCGAGAGCGTCTCCAATGCGCATCAAAATCCTTAAACACGATATGTCGAACTTCGTTTAAACGACCTGGGTGTTTCGGTTGACCTTGCTTGAGCCACTGTCGATAAACCTTGCCACCATTCCAGTTATTAGTGGTGAAGCCGATAATTTCAAAAGGGATATTGGCTAGTCCAACCGATTTGAGCATCGTATCCATCAGTAGGCTGAGTTTGTGACTGTGTTTTTGCATTGACCCTGAACAGTCCATCAAAAACGTGATGGCACATTGATGGGATGCGCCAATCTCTGGCTGATAAAAGACAGTACGATCCAACGGCGAAGTGATGAGCTTGGTGATCGTAGTGGCGTTAACAATGCCTTCTTCTAAATGATCCTGACGTCGATTCTTTTGTGGCGTCGCAACAAAGTTGGTGAGCATAGCGGCTAAGCGGCGGGTGTTCACTTGTCTCGCCATAATGTCATCGGTGAGCTTTTGCCTCAGCTCGAGTAATAGGGCACGCCTGACGAGCTTATCTGCGGCGACCACTTGGTCAAATTCTGAATTAAAGACCTGATAATTGGCGCCCGACAATTCGAACACCTTGCTGTTGCCTGTGATGTCGGTATCGACCTCCTCATCTTGAATGTCGCCATCAACGATAAGGGCCAGCTGCGCGAGGATTTTGATGTCTTCTTCCACTGTTGGTGTCAGTGAGTTATTACTCTCTTGTTCTTGGTTGATGAGCTCTTGTGCTAAAGAGGCCAGTTCATTGGCGTAGTGAGCAAACTGTTGTTGGTTGGTTCTATGTTCCTTCAAGCGCTTTAGGCTGCTTCCGAAAATAGGCACGATGCCCGCACGAGTCGATTCAATGGTTTCGGCAATTAGTTCCGAAACTGGGACACTGGTTAAGCGGGTGTGGATGATTTGCATCAGCGTGAACAGCAACATCCCAATTCGAGATTCAGTAAAGCCATTTTGATGGTATTGATCGCTCCAATACGCAAAGTTGAACTGAATGCTCTTAGTCACACCTTTTAGGTAAGACGGGACTTGTGACTCGATTCGTACTTGTTCGCAGAAATCATATAACAGACGTTCGACTTCGTTTTTTGGTCGTAATGAATAGTGAAGATCAGTATCTGACAACAATAGTCTCAGTGCCGATGAATCGATCTTACCTTGCATTGAGAGCTTGCTGTTTGTCAGCTCATGGCGAGACACAAAGGTGAGATCGTTGGTGTGTGCCGACTGATAATAGCAGGGGCTATTGCCGTTATAGAGACGCTCTCCCCGATAATTCAGGTTCAATTCACCACTGATCGCTCTAGCGACAGACACACCAAGGTCGAGGATCTTTTTCTGCTGAGAAGAAACATTGGCCATGGTTTACGACTCCGACTGCGCATAACTCTGAGTAGGCGTTTCTAGGGCCTCACCAAAGCAGCGGAAGTAATATTCGCTTACCAACTCTTTCTCTTCGTCTTCACAACGGTTTAGGAATGAAAGCCTAAATGCCGTGGCTACGTTATCGAATATTCGGATATTTTCGGCCCATGTGATCACGGTTCTCGGAGACATTACCGTCGACAGATCGCCCGCTCTAAAACCATTTCGCGTTAAACCCGCGGTTGCGATCATTTTCTCAACTAACTGCTGACCACTTTCATTGTTCAGCTCTGGGCGCTTGGATAACACGATCTTGGTTTCGTGTTGCGGATCTAAATAGTTAAGCGTGGCGATGATGTTCCATCGGTCAAGTTGGCTATGGTTAAGCACCTGAGTACCGGAATACAACCCCGAGAAATTACCTAACCCCAGCGTGTTACAGGTTGCAAATAGGCGAAAAGAAGGGTGAGGCGTGATCACTCGGTTTTGCTCTAAAGAGGTGTATTTGCCGTCTTGTTCTAAGAGTTGTTGAATCACAAACATTACATCAGGTCGTCCTGCATCGTATTCGTCTAATACCAGAGCGATGGGTTGCTGGATACTTTGCGGAAGAATACCTTCTTTAAACTCTGTCACCTGCATTCCATCTTTAATGACGATGCTGTCCTTTCCTATGAAATCCAATCGGCTTAAGTGCCCATCTAGGTTGATCCTCAAACACGGCCAATTCAATCTCGCGGCAATTTGCTCAATGTGGGAAGACTTGCCCGTTCCGTGTGTACCTTGTATCAACGTGCGGCGATTAGAGGTAAACCCCGCCAATATCGCTAGCGTTACTTCCGGATCAAAACAATAGTTAGGATCGACCTTGGGTACATACTCGCCAGCATGTTCAAACGCCAATACGGTTAGGTTGCTGTCGATGCCAAAACACTCTCTCACACTTACTGGTTGCGTTGGTATCAATTCCGCATCATTCATTTTTCTTCCCTCTTAATAGCTTCCATGACTGCCGCGATGGGTGATATGCCATCGATTATTAACAGCTCACTCTAAGTTAACGGCACTTTTTGTACGAAAAACTATCAATAATGTGATCCAGTTTTATTAATTAGAATGAATTGTTCCAATTTAATATAAAAAGTTGACGCGCAAAAAATCTACTACTAAGGTGAAAATGAATTCGAAAAAGAGACAATTCATTCCGAAAAATGAAATTTTGGTTAACTCAAGGAGAATGGAAGAATGAGTGAGCAAGAAAAACGTACGGTTGTTTCCGGCACAGTAACAATGACACCATCAGAAGCGTTCGTTGAAACTATGGTTGCTAATGATGTTACCGACATGTTCGGCATCATGGGGTCAGCATTTATGGACGCAATGGATATCTTTGCTCCTGCTGGCATTCGATTGGTCCCAGTGGTTCACGAGCAAGGTGCTGCTCACATGGCAGATGGTTACTCTCGTGTATCTGGTCGCCATGGTGTGGTTATCGGGCAGAATGGCCCAGGTATTAGTAACTGTGTAACTGCGATTGCAGCGGCATTCTGGGCACACAGCCCGGTCGTGATTGTGACGCCAGAGACTGGCACAAAAACAATGGGCTTAGGTGGTTTCCAAGAGTGTAACCAACTTCCAATGTTCCAAGAGTTTACTAAGTATCAAGGACACGTAACGCACCCAGACCGTATGGCGGAATACACAGGTCGATGTTTTGACCGCGCAATGAGCGAAATGGGTCCGACTCAGCTGAATATTCCACGTGACTATTTCTATGGTGAAACTCAAACCGAGATCCCTAAACCAGCGCGCTTGGACCGTGGCCCGGGCGGCGAGAAGTCTCTGAATGAAGCGGCAGACCTGATTGCTGAAGCGAAATTCCCAGTCATCATTTCTGGTGGCGGCGTGGTAATGGCTGACGCAGTTCAAGAGTGTGCGGCACTAGCAGAACGACTAGGCGCACCCGTAGTAAACAGCTACCTACACAATGACTCTTTCCCTGCTAGTCACCCATTATGGTGTGGTCCTTTAGGCTACCAAGGTTCGAAAGCAGCAATGAAGTTGATGGCTCAAGCGGATGTGGTTATCGCTTTGGGTACACGTCTTGGCCCATTCGGTACCTTGCCTCAACATGGAATGGATTACTGGCCAAAAGACGCGAAAATCATTCAGATCGATGCAGACAACAAGATGCTTGGCCTCGTTAAGAAGATCTCTGTTGGTATTTGTGGTGATGCGAAGGCAGCGGCTGTGGCATTAGCTGAAAGACTGGAAGGTCGTGCACTGTTGTGTGATGACAACAAAGGCGCTCGCAAAGACACAGTAGCAACAGAAAAGGCCTTGTGGGAAAAAGAGCTTGATGAGTGGACGCACGAACGTGATTCGTTCAGTTTGGATATGATTGAAGAAAACTCGCATGAGACTCCGTTCTCTGGTGGTGAATACCTGCACCCACGCCAAGTACTGCGTGAGCTAGAAAAAGCGATGCCAGAAGATGTAATGGTCTCAACGGATATCGGTAACATCAACTCAGTGGCAAACAGCTACTTACGTTTTGAAAAACCACGCAGCTTCTTTGCGGCAATGAGTTTCGGTAACTGTGGTTACGCGTTCCCAACCATTATTGGTGCGAAAGCAGCAGCACCTCATCGTCCAGCTATCTCTTATGCAGGTGACGGCGCATGGGGCATGAGCTTGATGGAGACCATGACATGTGTTCGTCATAACATTCCAGTGACAGCCGTGGTATTCCACAACCGTCAATGGGGTGCAGAGAAGAAGAATCAAGTCGACTTCTACAACCGACGCTTTGTTGCTGGTGAACTGGACAACCAAAGCTTTGCGGAAATCGCACGAGCAATGGGCGCTGAAGGTATCACGGTTGATAAGCTAGAAGATGTTGGTCCAACTCTACAGAAAGCCATCGACATGCAAATGAACGAAGGCAAAACAACCATCATTGAAATCATGTGTACTCAGGAATTGGGCGACCCGTTCCGCCGAGATGCACTATCAACGCCGGTTCGTTTCCTAGATAAGTACAAAGACTACGTATAAGTCATAGGAAGTTTGCCCGGCCAAAACAGTCTCATGAACGCTAGATAAAGCGTTATCGAGAATGTGGTCGGGCAAACAAATTAGGATTCAAAACTAGCGATTAATTGCAAATTGGATGATCAAACAGGATGACTCAACGACCGAGTTGTTTTCAAAGATTCTTAATAGTACTGATATCTAAATATTGGGTCATATATTTCTATTATTTCGCTCTAAATATTAGAGCCCTAAAGAAATAACCAAGGTGAATAGGTGCTCGGTTTCAGTAATAGAGACTTATCAATAATTATTATGAGTTACTTTTAAATAGTAATTACCGATAAGTCGATAGAGTTATTAGACTTTAGTCTTTGTATTTCATTACATGTCAGTTTTTAACGAATAAATTTTAATTTAGTTATTTATATTGTCGAGTGGTTGGAACCAAGTATGAACAATAAACGTTATATCAGCACGCTCGAAGAACTGTATAAAATAATTGATTCATTAATGAATGAATGCAGTGACCAACGTGGTTTGATGTATAACGTGTGTGATTATGAAAATAATAATCTAATGCCAAGTTTAGGCCGTTCCAATCGTAAGAACCTACGCCGTGTCGAACAAGAGTTGCTTTCAACTGTGAGAGTTTACGGTGGTCACTCGCTGAGCTCACACGAAATAAACGACTGGTTATTGATGTGTTTAGCCAAGAAACAGGGCTTTCCTACCCGTTTACTTGAATGGACCGATAACCTGTTAAATGCGCTGTGGTCGGTGTGTCATAGCCAAAGTAAAGACTGCATAAATATAATTAAAGCTATTGATTATCATCGGGTTAGTGTTTTTAGCTCGCCGTGTGATCTCAACAAAACTCAGATATTTAATGTGACGGATTGCGATCAGAAAGAGCCACGCAAGGACAAGTGGTATTCCATTCACCCATTTAAGGAAGGTGGCAATGATGCCATTCAGCCTTTGTACGATGAGAAAGAATATTCAAACGGTCTAGTGTCCGTTCATATTCTTCCATCAGTGAAAGTAAACCTGATAAAGGAGTTAATATCCATGAATGTTTTAAATGAACCGACAGAGTATGTCGAAGAGAAACTAACGGATTTAAAAAACGAAGCACATGCAGATAACAACCAAGTCATAAATAAAGGTGACGGCAATATTGAATTGCAAGTTAATACTCATGATCGTCAACTTGAACAGTATGGTCGAAAGTATCATCAAGACTTTGATTTCGACTAAAGGCTAATACGTTCTAATTTAATTATACCTCTTATATCGTGAGTGAAAAGTTGAGTAAATAAAATTAGAACACTAATTAATTTATAAAAAGATGAAATCTGTGAGCTTAGAGATTGTTTATAACCTAACTCGAAGTTAGAGTGATGAACCTTGTTATCAAGTTGTTAAATTCTTACAGATCTAGTTTAAACACTCTAATAAAAAAGTGGCGCAAAGCTACTGAAATTTAAACCAATAACGAAAACATAAAGGATTCTGGAATATGAATATGCAAACCAATGCAGCGACATTCGTGCTGGAAAACCAAGTCGACACCACCTTTTTACAGTCTTTTAGTGATGCGTGGAATAACCATGATATTGAAGCGCTGATGTCTTTCATGACAGAAGACTGTGTATTCCACACGGTGGCAGGAGAAGGCTTGCTTGGAAACACTATCGAAGGGTACGAAGCGGTTCGAAATAGCTTTGAATTGGTTTGGCAGAACTTTCCAGATGCGGCTTGGAGCGACCCAGTCCACTTTGTATGCGGTGACCGTGCTGTGAGTGAATCAACGTTTTCTGCGACGAACCCAGATGGCAGTGTCATCGAAGCTCGCATGGTCGACGTGTTTACTCTGAAAGATGGAAAAATCAGCGTAAAAAATGCCTTCCGTAAAACACGACCTCTTTTGACTCCTAACAACACTCCCAAGAGCTAGACACGAAACCACAATCCGTTCACGTGTTATGACTAGGAGAGTCGAATTATGAGTTTAGTAATGGAACAACCGGCAGCCGATGTGTCGCCAAAGGTGAAAAGCACCCAAGTAAAAGAAAGTACCCAAGCAAAAGATAAATACGATCCAAAATACGATCCACTTAAAGACAAGAGCCCTGGTCACGGCAAGGAATACGCCCCGACTTATTGGGTAGATACCGCAGGCGCACCACCTGAAGATGATGGCCCAATCACGTCAGACATGGATGTCGATGTGGCGATTATCGGTTCAGGCTACACAGGCCTAAGTACCGCGATACACCTTGCTGAAATGTACGGCATTAAAGCGACTGTGATTGAAGCTAACCGTATGAGTTGGGGCTGCAGTACCCGAAATGGTGGCCAAGCACAGTGTGCTTCTGGGCGTTTGAAGCGTTCTCAGTGGATTGAACGCTGGGGCCTAGAAACCGCGCTAAAAATGCACCGCGAGTGTGTGGATGGCATGGAAACGTTCAAGTCACTGATCAAAGACATCGATTGTGACCCACAACCGGGCGGCCACTTATATGTGGCTCATCGTCCAAAAGTGATGTCAACACTCGAGAAAGAAGCCAAGTTGCTGCGTGACACGTTTGATTACGATGCGCAGATATTAGATGCGGAAACCGTAAAGCGTGATTACGTTGGCGACCAAGAAGCAGCAGGCGCGATGCATGAACCCGAAGGGATTGGTATTCATGCAGGAAAACTGGCGTTTGGTTACCTAAGAAAGGCGCGAGCTCTCGGTGTGAAAGTTCACCCGTCGAGCCCAGTTATGGGTTGGGAAACTCGTGGCGGTGTGCATTACCTGAAAACGCCAGGTGGTGTTGTGAAGGCGCGTTCTGTCGGTGTTTGTACGGGTGGGTATACCAGCCAAGGTTTGCATTCCGAGCTTAAGAATCGCCTTCTGCCAGTGCTTTCTAACTCGATGGTGACACGTCCTTTAACTCAAGACGAGATCGCTGCGTGTAACTTCAAAACCAATCAGGTGATTACTGATACTCGAATTCTGCGCCACTACTACCGTTTGTTACCGGATAACCGAGTACAGATTGGTACACGCAGTGCCATCAGTGGCAAGAACGCACCCGAAAAGAAATATGAAGACATGTTGAGATCGGATTTAACCCGAAAATTCCCGTCTCTCGATCAGATCAAAATCGACTATTCATGGTGGGGCTGGGTGGATGTCAGTCACGACATGATGCCGAGAATTTATCAGCCGAATCCAAAACAATCCATCTTCTACGCGCTGGGTTATGGCGGCAATGGCGTGATGTATTCCGCTCAAGCAGGTAAACGCCTTGCTCAGTGGATAGCAGGTGAAGGTCACAAGCTCGACCTACCAATATTTGAATCAAAACTTCCGTTCCCCAACGTGAGGGAAGTGGTGGAATCAGAGATGTTTGCACCGTTTCGAAGAATGGGGCAGCGGTTCCTTTATCAGTGGTATTCGTTAAAGGATGAAAGACTGTAACTACCCGAACATTGTTTCCAAAATAGGGAAATAGAACTACGACCAGGAAAGTTGTACCAGGTCACCTTGTGAGCAAAGTACAGGCAGGAAGTCTGTACGATAGGAAAGGTTAAGACTATGAAATTGATTAAAAATAAAATTATTGCTGGTGTCACCATTGTAGCAACAGCGGTGCTATCTCATACCGCGGCAGCAGCGAATTTTAAAATGGCTATCGGCGATGCTGCTGGTGGTACGCAGTGGGAATTAGCGACCTCATTCTCTGAACTGATGGAGCAAAAAACAGACGGTAAAGTGAAAATCGATCTGTTTCCGAACGGCCAATTAGGCAATGAGCAAGACACCGTAAACGATGCTGCAATAGGTCTTCTCGACTTCTCGGTACTGGCGATCAACAACGTGACGCCTTTCTCTCCAACCGTTGGTCTATTGACCATGCCCTATGTGATTCAAAGCGCAGAAGAAGCGGTACTACTGACTCAAGGGCAAGTAGGTCAGGACTTAGTCGATAACACGATTCGTGATGCTGGTGTCCGTATTGTCGGTTGGGCTTATTCAGGCTTTAGGGTTTTGACTAACTCGAAAAAGCCCGTCGCTTCACCAGAAGATTTGAAAGGGCTCGTGATTCGTGTACCTCGTAACGAAATCATGATCGCGTCTTACCAAGCATGGGGTGTAAACCCAACGCCTATGGCATGGTCTGAGACTTTCACTGGTTTGCAACAAGGCGTGGTAGACGGACAAGATAACCCTTACATCACAGTCCACGCGATGAAGTTCAACGAAGTACAAAAGTACGTGACCAACATTCGCTACATTTTTTCTCTAGAACCTCTAATCGTGAGTGAAACGGTCTTCCAACAACAGACACCTGAAATGCAAAAAATCATTCTTGAAGCGGGTCAGGAAGCAACAGAGCACAGCTTTGCTTATCTAGAAAATACGGAAAACAAGATTCGCGAAGAGCTACAAGCGAAAGGCATGGTATTCACAGACCCAGCAGACAACGAGCAAGAGTGGATCAACAAAGTGACTAAGTCAGTTTGGCCTAAGTTCTACTCAAGCATTGGGGGCAAAGACAAGCTAGACGACGTTCTTGAGTTACTAGGTAGAAAGTAACGATTAGATTCGCCCTATCTGCTGTTCTCCGCTACTTAATCACCTAGCGGTAGAACAGTGAGATAGGGCATTTACATGGCTGTACTCGTTGATCTGTTCTGTACCTGATCTTTTAGGACCGTGAGCGACTGGTTGTCATGTGAAAATCAACATTGGAGGTTATATGTCAGTCGCTAAAACAATAAAAAAACACCTGAACAACATTGAGGAATATACCTGTTGTTTGTTGCTTGCAAGCTTTGTCCTATTGCTGTTTACACAAATTATTACTCGTCAGTTTTTTGATTACTCTATCCCTTGGGGTGATGAAGTGGCGACCTACATGTTCGTTTGGTTTGCCTATCTAGGGGCTGTTGTTGCGGCCAAGATGTCGGCGCACAACCGAGTGATCTTTCACTTTAAATTCTTTCCGCCAATCGTGCAGACCGTGAGTGAAACCATCGCTGACTTCCTATGGCTCTGTTTCAACGGCTACTTCGTTTACCTCAGCTACGACTTCGTGTTCAACAAAATGAATCTGTTTTGGAAGTCTCAAACCACAGGTATCCCGATGAAGTACTTCTACATGATTTTACCTATCGCGTTTTCACTGATGATGATTCGAATTATCTGGAACAACTATGAGCGTTTATTCAAAGGCGCAACCAACGAAGATCCAGAAGTCAAAGAGCTGCGCAAAATGACGGCACAAAAGTCCGCGCAATAGTCATCACAGAGAATAGTCGTAATAGAGAGATGTAATAATGGAATCCTATTTAACTCTAATTTTATTTGGTGGCTTTTTAACGCTGTTAATTCTGGGCGCACCAATCACAGTATCACTGGCCGGCGCTTCGATGGCGGCCTATATGTTGCTCGACAAAAATCCCATCGCTTTAGTACAAATCGCGTTTACCTCGGTGGGTAACTTCCCGTTAATGGCCCTGCCAGCCTTTGTTCTTGCGGGCGCATTAATGGAGGCGGCGGGTATCTCCAAACGTCTGGTCGATATCGCCGAAAGCTTGGCGGGTCCCGTGACAGGCGGCCTTGGCGCGGCAACGGTAATGGCGTGTCTTTTCTTTGGTGCTATCTCGGGTTCTGGCCCTGCAACCACCGCTGCGGTAGGCATGCTAATGGTGCCTGCAATGGTCAAGCGTGACTACGATAAGAGCTACGCATCGGCCGTTACGGCTGCATCCGGAGGCTTGGGCATTATTATCCCGCCGTCTATTCCTTTGGTTATCTTTGGTATCTCGGCAATGGGCTTAATGGCGCCACCAGAAGCCATTGCTCAACACGGCCAGTTTGCTTCTTTATCGATTCCAAAACTGTTTGTTGCTGGGGTTGTACCGGGCTTCATCATGGCATCGACGCTGGTGGTAACCAACTACTTCATTGCTAAGCGCGAAGGCTATAAAGGGCTGACTGAAACGTGGTCGTTTGGCGATGTAAGGCACTACTTGCGCCGCGGTTTATGGTCGATATTAGCGCCGTTCTTAATTCTTGGCGGTATCTACAGCGGCATGTTCACACCAACAGAATCCGCAGTTGTAGCGATATTCTACTCATTGTTTGTGGGGCTTTTCATTCACCGAGAACTGTCGTTCAAAAGCGTGATGAAATCTCTGTCGACTACGACATGGATCACTGGGCGTGTGTTGTTGATCCTCTTTGCCGCTACCGTGTTTGGACGCTTGTTGATTGAACAAAAGATCCCAGTAGTGGTAGCTGAATCACTACTCAGCTTCACCGATAACATGTACATGGTGTGGGCGTTAACCATTACCTTGTTGTTGTTCATCGGCATGTTCATGGAAACCTTAGCGGCCATCATGATCATCGTGCCAGTGTTACTACCAATCATGTACATGCTAGGTGCTGATCCTACTCACGTGGGCATTGTGGTGGTGTGTACCTTATCGATAGGTTTTGCAACACCGCCACTTGGAGAGAATATCTTTGTCGCCTCGGGCATAGGGGGCTCAACGGTTGAGCAAATCACCGCGAAGATCCATCCCTTTGTACTTGCTTCTGTTGTGGGTGTTTTCGTTATCGCTTTCTTCCCACAAATTACGCTTTGGCTTCCGTCCTTAGTGGGCTATTAGGAGAGATAACCATGAATTTATCCAGAATCATCCTCATTGGCTGCGCCGTGTTTGCTGTTGTGAGTGGCATTGGTTTACGTGCCGAACATTCAAAAACCATGGAAGAAAATAAGCCAGTTAATGTGCTCGATATTTCTGAACCACACGTTGTCAGTGACGCAGAAAGAAGAGCCAAAACTCTCCTTGCTAAAGCGGTGGTCCATGTTCAAAAGGATGGCGATGAAAGCGTTAAAGACTTTATGAGTGACCCTGAATATATCGATGGTGAGCTATATGTGTTTGCTTTGGGCATCGATGGCCAATTCCTTGCCAGTGGCGGATCTTCGATGGTGCTGGTTGGTGACAGTGTGTTGGACACGCAAGACGTTTACGGCAATCCTTTTTTCCGAGAAATGATCACCAAAGCGGTACACAACGGTTTTGGTGAAGTGAAGTATCACTGGACTAATCCGACTGATCGTATGGGTGAGCCGAAAACGACTTTCTTTGAGCGTGTGGGCGATGTGATTGTCGCTGTGGGTTATTACCCAGAACGTTCGAGTGCTGCTGAGGCTAAGAATTTATTGGCGAGAGCGATGACCGCGATAGTGGAGTCAGAACAAGAGAGTTTAACGGAGTTCAATGACGCCGAAGGAAGTTTTGTAGAAGGAGACTTATATGTGTTTGTGATGGATATGAGCTCTGGGAAACTGCTGGCGCACGGGGTTTCTCCTGAGCTTGTCGGGCGTTCACACAACGAAATTCTAAGCCCTGACGATAAGCCAATTCTCACGGAGATGTTGAACCTTGCGAAAGAAAACGGCCGAGGTGTTTACACTTACCGATGGTTAAACCCGCTGTCGAGCAAAGTAGAAACCAAGCATACTTACTATCGAGTGATCGACAATAAGTTGGTTGGAGTGGGTTATTACACAAATTCAAACAACACGTAAACGTGTTTCTACTGAACCCTCAACCCAGTGAAATAAAGGGCTGGGGGCTCGAAATACCGGTTTGTGTAAAAAAGCGATTTAGTAAAATTCACAGTGTGTAATTTTTGTTGTGAAATTGTTTCAAAAATACAAGTAGTATGAAGAACATGGAAACCACACAGTAAAGAACAATTTTGAAAAGGGTCTATTGGGATGTTTGACCTAAATGAAATTTAAAGCCGTACGAGGGATAGACTATGAATATGCTGACACTAGACAAAACAGAACTTCACAGAAACCATTCAACATTTATTGCTGAAGCTGTCTTTGCCGTCGAGATGGTGAAAGCAGACAAGCAACTCGAAAAACAAAAAATGGCGAAACAGCTGCTTGATACTCTATTTCCTCTAGAGACTGGTTCACATGAAGATGTAGTGAGCTACGAGATTGATTACCGACATGTTCAGGTTTATTTCAAAAACGGTGAACACACCGGCCTGAAACGCGCTAAGCATTTTGTAGCTTACACCGGTGACAAGTCTAAGCCTTCAGCAATCCTATTCCGCGATGAAAGTGGTACACACGTTGAAGTGACAATCGGCGCTCGTAAAGGCACAGGCCGTCTGGAGTTAGTTGATATTCAAGATATCCAATTAGAGACGTGCACCACGTTTGGCCAAACTGAGGCTAGCCGTTCTTCAGGTATTCGTCACTGGGTGAGCTTAGTAAAAGGTGATGAAAGCGGCCGCCCGAATGCATCAAGTGAAGACAAAGAGTTCACGGCGAAGAATGGCGAAGACTACAACCTAGGTTTTTGCTTCGCGATCTAATGTGCTGTCTTTGAAATGTGAAGTGCTGCTCTGCTAGACGCAGCACTGACATCCTAACACTGATTTCTCTTTTACCTTTGGTAATTTCCCCGCCCCTATAGCGGGGCTTTTTTATTAGAGCTATAAATAAATTGGGTGGTTAGTAAAATTATCTGTAGAAACTTTGAATGATATTTTACGGTGCGTTATTTTAATTTAATGCGCTGTATTTAAAGGTTTTTATTTGTTTATTTTATTCTGTTTTTATTGTCTCAACTATCATGATTGACGGTGCTTTGGGTGACTATTGAGCAAAAACTCAGTCAAAATGCTTCGTGCTGTGCTATTATGCGCGTCCTGGGATTGAGCCAGTAAGTCCATTTATCACCTTGCTCGGTGGTTTTTATCACGTTTTATTTTTGTGAAATGGCGAGCTAATCAAGTAGTAGTTGGATATGGAGAGCGTCCTTATATTCGTTGATTCGGATATGCGAACATCATAATTTATGAGTTTTAAATCAAAAAAATACAGTATTGATTCTACTGACTATCAAGTTGGTCAAGATAACGTCAGTAAATGGGGCATGGATGTCCATAACACAGTCTTCGTAGCCTCAGTAGGCTTATCTCTTCTTTTTATCATCACTCTTCTTGCTCTTCCTCCTGCAGATGCCAAAGCTGCGATTGATTCTATCAAGGGTGCTGTTTTATCTAAGTTTGACTTCCTCTTTATGTGGGGAGCCAACATCATGTTAGTTTTTGCCGTTATTCTTGCATTCTCACCTTTGGGTAAAGTTCGCTTAGGTGGCGAAGACGCGACTGCGGATTATTCAATGTCATCTTGGATTGCGATGCTATTCGCAGCAGGCATGGGTATTGGACTTATTTTCTGGGGTGTTGCAGAGCCAACGGCGTTCTTCACCAACTGGTTCGGAACGCCACTCGATGCAGAACCTTTCACAGAAGCTGGCCGTGAATTGGCACTGGGTGCGACCGTATTCCACTGGGGTTTCCATGCTTGGGCTATCTATGGCATGACGGCACTTTGTCTTGCGTATTTTGTTTACAACAAAGGCTTACCGCTATCAATGCGTTCCGTGTTCTACCCAATTCTGGGTGAACGAGTATGGGGCAAAACCGGTGATGTGATCGACGTACTTACTGTACTGGTTACGTTGTTTGGTCTTGCGACCTCATTAGGCTTAGGTGGTACACAAGCAGCAAGTGGTATCAGCCACGTGTTTGGCTTGGAAAACAACATCTTCCTTCAGCAATCTATCATCGTTCTGATCATGGGCTTAGCGATCATCTCCGTTCTACGTGGTATGGACGGTGGTGTTAAGTTCCTTAGTAACTTGAACATGGTTATTGCGTTCGTATTCCTTGGTCTTATCGCTGTTCTGAACTTCACAACTGTGCTTGATTCTGTGGCGACTGCGGTAACGGGTTATGTGACAAACATCGTTGCATTGAGCCAAAGTTCAGGCCGAGAAGACACAACATGGCTACATGGTTGGACTGTGTTCTACTGGGCATGGTGGGTTGCGTATGCACCATTCTTCGGTATGTTCGTAGCGCGTATTTCTAAAGGCCGTACGGTGCGTGAATTCCTACTTTGCGTACTGATTATCCCAACATTGGTAACATCGGCTTGGATGTCTATCTTTGGTGGCGTGGCTATCGAGCAAGTGATCAGTCATGTGGGGCAACTTGGCCTCGACCAAGGCATCACAGATGTATCTCTAAGCTTGTTCTACATGCTAGACGCATACCCGTTTGGTAGCATTCTATCTGTTATCGCTGTAGCACTGATCATCGTATTCTTCGTGACTACGCTAGACTCAGGTTCTATCGTTATCGATGGCATGACGGCGGGTGGTAAGCTTGAAGTACCAGTGAAACAGAAAGTGGTTTGGGCGGTTATCTCAGGCGCTATTGCAATGGTAATGCTGTGGATTGGTGGTACTCAATCTATCCAAGCACTGCAATCGATCACGATCATTGCTGCACTGCCGTTTACGATCATTCTTCTTATTGGCTGTTTTAGCTTGTTGAAAGGTCTACTGACTGAAGTAGATAAAGGACAAGAAAACGTTAGTGAAACCGCTAAATAAAGTAATCGAGTATGGGGAGTATATAGTTCGCTAATTACTCCTTTTTCAGTGTTATTTCAAAGCTCTCTTGTACTGTGTGCAAGGGAGCTTTTTTATGCCCAAGAAGAAATCAAAGACAAGTAGAAAAGACAAAAAAAGAGCCACAAGTGAATCGTCACTTATGGCTCTTTTTAGTTTTAGGGAGCAGCTTTAGCTAATAGCTTACGCGTTCAGTTCGTGCTGAATAACGTAATCCAAAGCACCGACTACCGCTGCAACCTGAGCGTCATTACACTCTTCGTCTGTCACTTTATCGCTGTCCGGGTAAACCTCTGTGGTTGTACCGTACTTACAATCAGTCACACCGCCACATAAGCCAAGCTTCTTCATTGGGTAGTTAATTACACCATGTTGGGTAACTTCAGAACCAATGATCTTGCCGTCTGCATCTGCTGGCGCAATGTGCGTTACTTTTTCTACTGAAGCAATCACCGCCGCTTGGAACTCTGGCTGTGGATTTTCAGTATCGCCAACCGTGTAGAAGCCGTCTGGAATCATACCTTCAATGTACTCAATACCATCACGTGCTGCGAGTGCAGGTCGGAATTCTGTTTCATCAGAGTCTGTCGTCTCATGTAGGTCAACGTGAACCAATACTTCTGGCAAAGAGGCCACTAAAGCTCTTAGGTTTGCTGATTCTTCTGCTGGCGTACCGTCATAGAAAGAGCGGTTTGGATCAACAGCATTTGGGTTCCAACGGTTAATCACTTCGTAACCCCAAGGGCTTACACAAGGTGCTACTACAATGTTGAAGTGCGTTGAGTATTGTTCCGCTTGAGTTGCGGCGAATTTTATCGCGCCATGCACACCACTGGTTTCGTAACCGTGAACACCACCTGTTACAAGGATCGTCGGTTTTGATGCGTCCCAGTTTTTGCTTTTGATTGCAAAAAGCGGGAAGCGAGCTTCATCGTAGCTCAATGCACCGTATTGCTCGATATCAAAGCGGTCTGCTAATGCTTGGATTTTTGGCACGACTTCTTGCTGGTATTCACGCTTAACGGTTCTTTGAGCGAACCATGCTTGACGTTCTGCTTCTTGCCATCTTTGTCCTGGCTTACCAATTGGGTAGGAGTATTCACTTTTCATCTATACTTCTTCTTTTATGTTCGTGAAAGATGAGGACAGACTAGTCCTGTCTAGCTGATCCGGCAATAGAAAACACAACTTGTGACTCTATTTTTTACAGACTCATAACTTTGACGAGTGAATTGATGGTGTTACATTTTATCAATTGTTTAATCCCTTAAAAGAGACCATAAAATGGCTGGAGCAAGTTTATTAACGCTACTGGATGACATTGCAACCGTATTGGATGATGTCGCACTGATGTCTAAGGTCGCAGCGAAAAAAACCGCTGGTGTGTTGGGGGATGATTTAGCGCTGAATGCCCAGCAGGTATCCGGTGTTTCTGCTGAGCGAGAAATCCCAGTGGTATGGGCGGTTGCCAAAGGCTCATTTAAAAACAAGCTGATTTTGGTGCCCGCGGCATTATTGATCAGTGCCTTTATTCCTTGGCTGATCATGCCTTTGCTTTTGATTGGTGGTCTGTTTCTTTGTTTTGAGGGCGCAGAGAAAATCTTAGAGAAGCTCTTTCCTCATGCTCATCATGATGATGAAAAGGGGGAAGATACGAGTACTGGTGAATCCATAGAGGAATACGAGAAGAGAAAGGTCGCTGGCGCGATTCGTACCGACTTTATCTTATCGGCGGAAATCATCGTGATAGCACTGGGTACTGTGACGGGTACAAGTATCCTTACTCAGATTCTTGTCGTGAGTTTGATTGCGGTAGTGATGACGATTGGTGTTTATGGCTTAGTGGCAGGGATCGTTAAGTTGGACGATTTAGGCTTCTATCTGCAGCGAACATCGAATGGAAGTACCATTAAAACTCAATTGGGTAACGGGCTAGTCGCGTTTGCGCCCAAGTTAATGAAGACGCTTGCTGTGGTCGGTACTGCAGCGATGTTCTTGGTTGGCGGTGGCATTGTGGTGCACAACGTTCCTGCGATTCATCACTTAATTGAGCCGATTATTATGGATTTTCGTGGACATACGATAGCGACAGCGGTGGTTCCAACTCTGTTGAATGGTGTTATTGGTGTCTTAACTGGACTGAGCGTTGTTGCTGTTTGGACTGTGATTGGAAAAATTCGCGGTAAGTAGGGCTTGAACAACGTCTTAGTTAAAGCGTTCCTTTCATACAAAATAAAAAAAGGGTCACCCATAAGCGGGTGACCCTTTTTAGTTGAAGTGAAGTATTTACGAAGTATCTACATCGTATTTACTTTGCCTTCCAAGTTCTTATTTTACTGACCAAGCGATCGTCTCGCCGCCACGGATTGGCACAACGATGTCTGAACCGAAAGGCATCGTTTCAGCAACGTTCCACTCTTCTTTAACAAGAGTGATGGTGTCCGTGTTACGTGGAATACCGTAGAAGTCAGGGCCGTTGTGGCTTGCAAACGCTTCTAGGTTCTCAATCTTACCTTCTAAGTCGAACACTTCTGCGTACAGTTCAACGGCAGCGTGCGCTGTATAAGAACCCGCACAGCCACATGCTGACTCTTTTGCACCTTTTGCGTGTGGTGCCGAGTCTGTACCCAAGAAGAACTTCTTGCTGCCGCTTGTAGCAGCTTCGATAAGTGCTAATTGGTGAGTGTTGCGCTTCAGGATAGGAAGGCAGTAGAAGTGTGGCTTAATGCCGCCAACCAACATGTGGTTGCGGTTGTAAAGCAGGTGGTGAGCGGTGATGGTTGCCGCTACGTTGTCGTTCGCGTTCTTCACGAAGTTTGCAGCATCAGCAGTTGTGATGTGCTCTAGAACAATCTTCAGGTTAGGGAAGTCGTTCACAATCGGCGCTAGCACGGTGTCTAGGAATTGCTTCTCACGGTCAAAGATATCAACATCGTGAGTGGTTACTTCACCATGAACCAGTAGCAACATATCCACTTCTTGCATGGCTTCTAACACATGGTAAATCTTTTGAGCCGAAGTTACGCCTGAATCCGAGTTAGTCGTCGCGCCTGCTGGGTAAAGCTTTGCAGCGACTACTGTACCAGACTCTTTCGCTTTGCGAATTTCGTCAGGTGTTGTGTTGTCTGTCAGGTAAAGTGCCATTAGAGGCTGGAACTGCTCGCTTGGCTGCTCTGCCATGATGCGTTCACGGTAAGCAAGAGCCATTTCGGTATCGGTTACCGGTGGGATGGTATTTGGCATGATTAACGCTCGACCATTGTAGCGGCTGATATCGCGCACTGTATCTTTTAATACTTCGCCATCGCGTAGATGAACGTGCCAGTCGTCAGGACGAGTAATCGTAAGTTGTGTCATTGAAGGCTCCCACCATTTGAAGTGTTATGTAGTTGGAGCCTAAACTCGGCGAAATCTGTGAAAGCAATCGCTTACGTTTAGGCGACAGGATGATAGTGGAAAAGCACTTTCATTTCATCCTATTTTTAACTCTTCAGGGTTAGGAGCTTGTTTTTCTTCGTATTTAATTCGGTATTAATTCTCGGAGGTGGTCGGAGACGGGTTAACGAGTCGCCACCCAGAGTCCGTGGATCATTCCGGGCACCCAGAAGAAGAAAGTCAGAATGATGTTAATTAAAAGGTCTTTACCTGCACCACGAGCGAAGAACACGCCAACAGGCGGAAGTAGTACACATAAGATGATAATGACGAGTTTGTTCATGATAAATCCTTTTTATTCAATGAAAGTTCAATGCGGTAATTGTGTTCAAAGTATAGAACGTGTTACTGCATTGCTGCCTTAATGTATCAAGGTAGAAAGCTAAACATCTCAAGATACTAGCTTAGTATCAAGTGTTTAGTAGCTGCCAGTTTATCTATTTATAACCATTTGTTAGCATTGGGACAAACAACAAAACATTGGAATCGTTATGTCGCAGTCACCTCTAGATCGAAAGGCTTCAGAGCAAGCTCCTTCCTTATCTCAAATCAATGTGTTTCCGGTTAAATCAGTGGGCGGCATTGCGCTTTCTTCTGCTTGGGTCGAAAAACAAGGTCTAATTTTTGACAGACGTTTCATGCTGGCATTGGCTGACGGCTCAATGGTTACGGCGCGTAAATATCCGAAAATGGTCAAAGTGTCTTCCAGCTTGCTGCCAGATGGTTTGATCTTTACTTATGAAGATAAAGAGCCACTGCGTCTGAAATATGCAAACTTCAAGATGCAAGAAGCGCCAGCAACGGTGTGGAAAGACAGCTTCACGGCATACACGACATGTGATGAAGCCGATGATTGGTTCAGTGACGTGTTGGGTGTTCGTGTTGAGTTACTGTTCTCTGGCGAACAATCGAATCGTGTTCGTGAAAAGTTGGGCCATAACGTGAGTTTTGCCGACGGTTACCCGATGTTGATCATCAGCCAAGCATCACTTGATGAGCTGAATCGCCGCAGCCCTGAAGTCCATTCGATGGATCAGTTCCGTACCAATTTTGTTGTATCCAATACAGAAGCCTTTGCTGAAGATGGTTGGAAGCGTATCCGTATCGGCGAGGTTGAATTCGAAGCGGTGAAACCTTGTGAGCGTTGTATTCTAACGACGGTGGATGTTGAACGTGGCGAGTTTAGAGCAACAAAAGAGCCGCTGAATACCTTCTCGACTTTCAGAGCGAATGAGCGTGGTGGCGTATTCTTTGGTCAAAACCTAGTGGCGAAAAATGAAGGTTTAATCAAAGCCGGTGATGTGGTTGAGGTGCTCGAAACCAAAGAGAAAGAGCATTATGAAGACACATGGGTGGAGTCGCTGCACTTAACCTGTGTTGAACGTGAAGAGATCGCTCGCGACTTTACAACGTTTTGGCTAGAACCAGCGAAAGAGAACCACTCACTACCAAGTTACCAGCCTGGGCAGCATCTACCGATTGAGATGGTGATTGATGGCGAGAAGGTTTCTCGTCGTTACACGTTATCTTCTAGCCCATCACGCGCAGGCCGTTTGGCGATTTCTGTAAAGCGAGTGGACGATGGTCAAATTTCAAACTGGCTCAATGACCATTTCCAAGTAGGTGACACTCTTGTTGCTCAAAACCCAGACGGTGCTTTTTATCTAGAACAAAATCCAACGCACCCTTTACTACTTTTATCTGCAGGTAGCGGCATCACGCCAATGCTGTCGATGCTTCGTTAC
This sequence comes from Vibrio crassostreae, assembly GCF_024347415.1. Classification (NCBI taxonomy): domain Bacteria; kingdom Pseudomonadati; phylum Pseudomonadota; class Gammaproteobacteria; order Vibrionales; family Vibrionaceae; genus Vibrio; species Vibrio crassostreae. The sequence continues at coordinate 1,225,141 of NZ_AP025477.1, read as the reverse complement.
TTAGCAGACCATGATCAAATTGATGATGTGGTGTTCTATCACCAATGCAGCAGTGAAGAAGATATCCCTTATCAAGCAGAGATTGATAAGATCGCTCACGAACATTCTGGGTTGCGCGTGATTTATTCGTTAAGCCAGCCAACGAAAGAGTGGGATGGTTTGTCTGGTCGTTTAAGCGTGTCTCATGTGGCTAAAATTGATGAGTTACACAAGCGCCAAGCGTTCGTGTGTGGCCCTGATGGCTTTATGGATAATGCAAAGAAACTACTGATTCAAATGGGGCTTAACCCTCAGCATTATCATCAAGAAGCATTTGGTGTCGCTCAGGCTACTGAAGAAGCCGTGAAGCAATTACAACTGAGTGTTAACGGCTATCTTTTCGAAGGTAACAACCAGTCAACCTTACTAGAGCAAGCCGAGTCGGCGGGTGTGTCTATTGCATCAAGCTGCCGTGCAGGTTTCTGTGGTGCTTGTAAAGTGACCCTTGAGTCAGGGCAAGTTCATCAACCGGATGTACCAGCGCTGCAAGAACATGAACGCAACATGGGACAGATACTGGCGTGTTGCAGTGTGCCTCAAACCGATATCGAAGTTGTTGATTAACGACGCGTTCGGTCAAAAGGAAAAGCACTAAATAGAAAAGGCCAGAAGTTCGTGAATGAGCTTCCGGCCTTTTTGATTCTGAGACTAATTCAAAAACTAATTAATCGTAGATCGTTGGGATTGGTTGGCGCTTGTGCTGTGTTGCTTTGTAGATGCTTACTAAGCGGTCTGACACATCTTGAGGGACTTCTTTACCTTCAAGGAAATCATCGATTTGGTCGTAAGAAAGGTTCAATGCTGCTTCGTCGGCTTTCTGTGGATCAAGTTCTTCTAGGTCGGCAGTAGGAACTTTCTTAACCAATAGCTCTGGCGCACCTAGCGTTGCTGCAAGTTCTCGAACTTGACGCTTATTCAGGCCAAACAAAGGCGCTAAATCACAGGCACCGTCACCGTGTTTGGTGTAGAAGCCAGTAATGTTTTCTGCTGAGTGATCAGTACCAATCACAAGACCACCAACGTAACCTGCGATTTCGTATTGTGCGATCATACGAGCTCGAGCTTTTACGTTACCTTTTACAAAGTCGATCTTCGCAGAGTCTGTTGGTAGTAAGCCTGTACCTTCAAGCGCAACGTGAGATGCAGCGTGAAGCCCATCAACACCCGCTTTGATGTTTACAGAAACAGATTGAGAAGGCTGAATGAAAGACAGCGCAAGTTGCGCTTCGTCTTCATCTTTTTGTTCACCGTAAGGTAGGCGAACTGCGATGAATTGGTAGTCGTTGCTACCAGCAGTTTCATTAAGGCTATCAACGGCCATTTGTGCCAAGCGGCCACAGGTCGTTGAGTCTACACCGCCACTGATACCAAGGATCAGGGACTTGCAGCCAGACTGTTGAAGTTTCGTTTTGATAAAGTCCACACGACGAGTCACTTCGAAGTGAGGGTCAATTGAAGGTAGTACGCGCATTTCGTCACGAATTAACTGTTCCATTCGTATTCCTTTCCTGCAAGCAAATTAAAAATCTAGTGTTATCATACCTAAATCATTCGATTTAAAAACCTCTTTGCACAAGCTTAGAAAGAGAAGGCAGTAATTAATAATGGAAAAAATAGCCATTTTCGGTAGTGCGTTTAATCCGCCGAGCTTAGGGCATAAAAGTGTGATTGATTCACTGGCTCATTTCGACAAGATTCTTCTGGTTCCAAGTATTGCCCATGCTTGGGGAAAAGAGATGCTAGACTTTGATACGAGATGTCAGTTAGTTAACGCATTTATTAGTGATCTTTCACTGGATCAAGTGGAGCTTTCTTTGATCGAAAAGAGCCTATTTACCCCAGGTGAAAGCGTCACGACTTTTGCAGTGCTCAGTGAACTTCAAAAGTTACATCGTGACGCTGAACTGACGTTTGTGATTGGCCCAGATAACTTCTTTAAGTTCTCATCTTTCTATAAATCAGATGAGATTACCGAGCAGTGGTCTGTAATGGCTTGCCCTGAAAAAGTCAAAATTCGTAGTACAGACATTCGTAATGCGTTGATAAGTGGAAGCGATGTATCAAAACTGAGCACTAAGTCAGTTACAAAGATGTTGCAAGATAGTGGTCTGTATACAATAATGTAGATTCATTAATTCAAGAGGTCTGATGACTATGCTAAAGCGCGCGATACCAGCGACGTTGTTGATAACAGCATGCAGTATGCCTGCATACGCTGAATGTGACTTTTTTAGCTTAGATTCGATCATGCTGACTTCTAGTGACGATAATTGCTTGGACTTTTCTTCGAGTATCGAGTCTTTTGGCCAACGTATGATGGAAATCAGTGGGCTGAGCGATGATGAACCAGAAAGTACACCTGATTATTGGTCTGATTGGGTTCTTCAAAGTAAAGACGCACCACTACTGACACAAAGCATTGAATCAAACTATGTAGGTTTGGGGATGTGGTTTCCCGAAGATCTGGAAGACGAGCAGTATGATATGTCGACGGAAGAGTGGTTGATGAATCATGGTCTTCAACTCAGCATCGGTTTTGGTGAGAAAGTAGAAGGGCAGCCGCGTATGCGCTTTGATTATCGTTGGCATGACTCACGTGACGCCGACCTAATGATGCAGGTTGAATTGCCATTTTAGACAGGTAGTGACATAGATAGATTGCTATCTATGTAAAAACACTAAGAATTAAAAAAGCCGCAAAAACTCAGTTTTTGCGGCTTTTTAGTATCTGGCTTATTAGTTTAAATACCAACTCTCACTTACCGCCAAGCTATAAATCTTTACCAAAAACAAGCATACACAGTTGCTCGAACTCTTCCTCTTTACCTGAGAACAGATCATCAATCACAAGTGAACGTTTTTGGCCTGACTGCATACGTTTCTTTGCTTCTCGCATCACCATCACCAGAGTGTGCTCTTGTGGTAGGTTTGAATCATCAATGTTCCATTGATTGAATCGCTGAGAAAGCGCACTTTCGCAAAGCAGTGGTTTAAACGACAGCACTTCTTGCTTCAATACAGAAAGCATATCTTTAAACGCTTGTTCCGTATTATTGGCATTGGAAGCGCGAGCTTTGGTCTGTTCTAGCTTTTCTAATAGTGCCGAAGAGAGGTTAGTTTGCGTAATGTACCCCGCTTGTCTTGGGAATGAATCCGTCAAACGTACAGAAAAGTCGACACGGCTAATTTGAGTGTTTGGGAAGTAAGTCAACGAAGTTAAGCAGTCAAAGGGAATCCAAACGCTTTGGCCAGGTTCAACAGCGTACTCTTGCTTACCCAGTTTGATCAAAACCAAGCCACTTTGAACCGATACAAGGCTATGTTTTAGTACTTTCTTGCGTGGTGTGATCACCAAGTGTGAAAAGTAAGCCGATGTATATTCAATAGCGAAGTTCATAGATAGTACCTTAATTTTGGGGCGTCAAGATTACCGTTAATCTTAAAGAATGCCAACAATAACAGGGGATTTTCAATGTTTCTGGTCTGACCTTGTCAAAAGTATGGGCTCTGTAGCTGCGAGAAGTCAAAACAACGCGTAGAATGAGCCAGCTTTTTATTATATGAATGAAAAAATGACCTCTCCAACCGATCCATATGTTGATATTCGCCCTTACGGCGATGATGAAATTCCAGCGGCACTAAACCGTCTTATTAATGATGAAGAATTTATCAGTGCAATCTTGCACTACCGTTTTTCAAACCATGCGTCTTGGTTCAAAGCATTAATGAGCCCGATTTTGCGTGTGTACTTAAAAATGAAATGGAGCAAGCTGACTAGCGTTGAATCCATTCAGATTGAAGTGAAAAAGTACTTACGCGACACGCTAGCGAAAACCACCAACGGTGTGACGTACACTGGTGTCGAGTCATTGGATGCGAACCAAGCTTATCTGTTTGTATCAAACCATCGTGACATTGCTATGGATCCTGCGTTGGTAAATTATGCTCTGCATCAAAATAATCATCAGACTTGTCGTATCGCTATTGGTGACAACCTGTTGAAGAAGCCTTGTGCAACTGAATTGATGCGTTTGAACAAGAGCTTTATCGTAAAGCGTTCTCTGAAAGGACCACGTGAAATGATGAAAGCGCTAGGGCAGTTGTCTTCTTACATTAAGCACTCTCTAGAAACGGGTAACTCAATCTGGATCGCTCAAAAGGAAGGTCGCGCTAAAGACGGTAACGATTTTACTGAGCCAGCAATCTTGAAAATGTTCCATGTTGAAGGACGTAAGCAAAAAATTGCTTTTCCTGAATACGTAAAGTCATTAAAGATTGTTCCTGTGGCTATTTCTTACGAGAACGACCCATGTGACACAGCTAAAGCGATAGAGCTTTTCGAAAAAGACGTAAACGGTAGTTACGAAAAGGGTGAGTTTGAAGATATCGAAAGTATCATTCAAGGCATCATCGGTAATAAAGGACGCGTTCACGTCGGCTTCGGTCAGGTTATCAACCAAGATTTTGATACGCCTGAAGCTCTTGCTGAAGAGATCGATCGTCAGATCCACGATAACTACAAGCTGTTCCCAGTTAACTTGCTAGCAGCGGAAAGAGAAGACGAGTCGATTACAGCTGCGGTTAAGCAAGAGTTTGAAGAGAAGTTATCGACTTTGCCACAAGGCGCTCGTCAATACTTGATCGATAGCTATGCGAACCCAGTGAAGAATATCGGCTAACGAGTGTTAGCAAACGAGTTCATTGATGGAACTGAAAAAGGAGCCTTAGGCTCCTTTTTTGTTGCTGGTCATCTGCTTTTAAGACCTAAAGTTTGGATTGAACTATCGAGCGACAGCGCCACCGAGTTCTAGGTTGGTTGGCCATGTGGTTACAGTGTTGCCGCCTAGATAGATGTTGCCTTTGACTGTCATGGTATCGGGAAACGTTGTGATCCCAGAACCACCTATATATAAGTCACCATCAATGATTATCCCGTTTGGTAGTTCTGTTAAAGGCGTACGAATCACGCTCAGATCGCCTTTCACTCTAAAGCCATTAGGTAGCCTCTGAAGTGGAGTATCAGTGAGGTTGATAAAACCACCCACTCTTACGCCTCTTGGCCAGCTGGTGATTTTGCTGCCAATTAAGTCGGCGTAGCCTTTTATCTTAATTCCAGTCGGAACTCGAGAGAGCTGGCTGTTAGAGCCTTTGAGGCTACCGTTAACTTCTAAGCCTTTAGGCAGGCGAGTGATCGCTGTGTTCTCTATATTTAGATTGCCATCAACAATTAACCCAGTGGGTAGTGATGTATAAGGCTTATTTCGTAGATATAAGTTTCCGTAATTGTCGAGATGGTTCAATATTTGATACTGATCGAGTGGTTCTGCAGTCACATTTGTTATGGTTAAAGAACCAATAATAAGTGCAATTATTCGGAGCATAACGAGCTTCTTATTACGATAGACGTTAACACTATAATGAAAAAATTACCCTCGCATAGTGTTTTACTCATTTGTTGGTAGGTAAATAGGAATCAGAGACAATGAAAGGTAAATCTATGATTCGAATAAAGCGTCAAATTCTGAAAATTTTTGTGATTTTATCCGCGGTGCTTTGCTCAATATCAGCAAGTGCTAATAAAACAATATCAACGCCAGCAAAGGCGGCAGTCGTAGTCACTCAGAGTGGTTCACAGCAACGAGTTTGTTATTACAATGATAGGGCATATAGTGTCGGTGCTATCGTTGAGGTGTCGGGTGTTGTGATTAAATGTGCGGCTGAAAATGACTTTGAGACTAATGGTGCTCTAGGTTGGGTTGAAATAATAAAAAAAGACGAGCAATAAACTCGTCTTTTAATAGTGTGCGTGTAAGTGCTTATATTAGCGAGCTAGAGAGCGAGTCTTAAGTTCGAAAATAATCTTTTCAGCGCTTACTTCAAATTTAAAGCGTGCATGCAATTCTGTGCTTTCTTCAGTCATCTCTGACGCTTCAAATTCAACATTGCTAGACACTTGCTTTGCTAACTCAACGTACTTAGCGAATTCAGCTTCAATAAGGGCTTTAGAGTTACCGTAAACCGTTACTTCAGCAACATCGTCGCCTTCTTTGATGATGAAGCCAATTTCACCTGCGCAACCGCAAGCCTCACATACATCATTGTTACCAATATCTTGGCTCATAAATAATCCTCTTACAAAGTCTGAGGTTATTCTAACGAGCAATTTGAACTGTATCTACAAAAATTAAAACCTTTGAACTAATTTGTACTGGTATGCTATGTTGTTTGTTAAGGTGCTTAATGAATATCTACATTCGCGCCGATAAATATGTATGTGATTTACCTCACGTTTTGTTGAAAAGGAATGTTATTAATTTGTCAGAATATCATTCACTTAGTTGCGCCAGGAATGATTTTATAAGACTATCTATCGCTTGATAGGTATTTATACAATGAATTTTTCGTTGGGTATTTCATATTCTAAGTAGTTATTTAAACTTATCGACTTAGGATTGTAAGGTGATTTTCGAAGAATAATTAGACAAAGTGTCCAAAGAGATATCACTGTAAAATTGTTCGTACATAGTATTTGTGTGAATTTAGTTATAAATACTTGCGAAAAAATACCTTGCTCACATAATGCTGATAACGATTTTCATTCTGACTTCATTTGATTGAGTTAGATGGATTTACAAAGAGAAGAGCCTGAATATGCCAAAGCGTAGTAAAGAAGATACAGAAATCACGATCCAGAAGATCATGGATGCCGTTGTGGACCAGCTATTGAGATTGGGTTACGACAAGATGTCATACACGACGTTGAGTCAACAAACAGGCGTTTCTCGTACAGGTATTAGTCATCACTTTCCAAAGAAAACGGATTTTACTGCTGCTTTAGACGGTCGTATTTTCAAGATGTTCATGGAACACATTGACTTCGAAAATGGCCTTGACGCATTTTCAGCTAGCTGGGTTGCAGCACTTGAAGACGCTGAGTTCCTAGCGATTTTACGTTTACTTTTCCATCATATCGTTACTGCTGAGAGCGCGCATGAGTTCGCTGCAAACGGTATTGATCGTCTATACAAGCTGACTGAAACTCAGTTTGGCGATACTAGCGGTAAAGAACTAGAGTGGTTGATTGGTAAATCATTGATTCGAATGAGCCAATAATCAATACACAATGAAAGAAGCTCCTACGGGGGCTTTTTTTGTGCCTGCAATTTCATTTATCTCGCTCTTTTTCTCTTGCTCTCACACCGTTGCCGCTAACTGTATTTAGTTCCAAATGAAGTTATTTCTTTTCTTTTTAAATGCTTACGTTTGCCTCTTATATTCAATCTTAGTTGCAAAAAACTAAGCAACACTAACTGATACTGTTTATTTCTAGAGCCTCAAACGCTCGGAGTGAGACGTTGTGGGGTTCATTGCTATAGTTGCTAATAAAATTGAGTTTCAGGTGAGAGAGAGGCTATGAGCCAATAAAAAGCCTCGAGAAAATCGAGGCTTAGAATGACTTAACTGTTATTAGGAACGAATACTCAAAATGAGTGGGTTCTAAATCGAGTCTATTGGGCGGGGTGAACCTGAGGGAAGCTCATGGTTGGGTGCTTTTCTACTATACTTTTGTAGCCGTATACATCCTCAATCATTGAAGATTGAAGTGCCTCCCAAGGGCTGCCATCACACACCAAGCTACCGTCTTTTAATACTACGAGTCGATCAGAATATTGAGCGGCTAGGTTTAGGTCGTGCAGAACCACGATAACGGCGGCATTGTGGTTGTCGGCTAGCTCTCTCGCGATCTTTAAGGTGTTGTGCTGGTGGGCAAGATCCAGTGCTGATGTGGGTTCATCAAGCATCAAGATACATTGATCGCCAGAGTGGTGGAGTTGAGTTAACACTCGAGCCAAGTGAACTCGCTGTTTTTCACCGCCAGATAGCGAAGGGTAGAGTCTTTCACTTAGGTGAGTCACATCAGCAACATCCATTTTTTGGCTAGCAATGCTGGTCAGCTTCTTGTTGGATTCTTGCAGAGGTATACCACCAAGCTCAACAACTTCATGTGCCAAAAAAGGGAAGGTCAAGGTACTGTGTTGAGGAAGCATAGCCAAATGTTTCGCCAACTTGCGTGAAGGCCACTTGTCTTTGACATGTCCAAAATACTGGATATCACCCGTGCTCGATATCTCCTGACATAAAGCTTTCAGCAGCGTGCTTTTTCCTGCGCCGTTTGGCCCAAGCAATGTGGTTACCTTTCCTGCTTCAATCTCAATAGAAACGCCATCTAATATCACTTTGCTGCCGAACTTCACTTCGATGTCGGTTGCTTTTAACGCTGCAGGAAACATTAAAGGATTCTCCCTTTCTGTTGGAATAGTAGATACAAGAAGAATGGAGCGCCGATGATTGCTGTGACAATACCCACTGGCAGCTCTGCTGGTGCCAGTACAACGCGTGAGAACATGTCTGCGGCTGTTAACAACAATGCGCCTAGTACCGCAGATAGTGGTAGAAGAACTCGGTGGTCAGGCCCTGCCAACATACGACCTAAATGAGGTATCACTAGGCCAATAAAACCAATCATGCCAGACAGGCTCACCGTGATACCAACGCCTGCGGCAGTCAGTAGAATCAGCTTTCGCTTGAGTTTCTGTACTGGGATGCCAAGGTGTTGTGCTTCTGACTCGCCCAGTAATAGGGCATTCAAAGGCATCGCCTGGCGGTAGAAAACAACAAACAACCCAACGAGTGTGACAGCAGCCAGTAAAATACCTGACCACTTAGCGCCTGCTAGTGAACCCATCGACCACAGTGAAAGATCACGCAGCATTTGGTCATCAGCAATAAAATTCAAGAAGCCAATACCAGCGCCAGAGAGCGCACTGATCGCTACACCCGCCAACAACATGATGGTGACAGAGGTGCCGAATTTCCCCGTGCCTAACTTATAGACCAACAGTGTGGTTAAAGCGCCACCTAAAAAGGCAAACACAGGTACTGCAGCAAAGTTCATGAAAGCAGGGTATTGAAGTGAAAGCTCAGAGAACAAAACGATAGCCAGTGCAGCACCTAATGCTGCGCCCGCAGACACACCGATGATACCAGGCTCGGCAAGTGGGTTTCGAAACAAACCCTGCATTACCGCGCCACATAAGGCGAGGATTGCACCAATCAGCATGCACAAGATGGTTCTTGGCAAGCGAATCTCTTGAATCACTAAGTTAATGTGAGGTGCTAAGTCATTGTTTGGTCGAATTAAGCTCGTAGCGCTGTCGGCTAAGCTAATGTTCATTGGCCCAACAGTGATCGAGTACAGTGCGACAAAAGCTAAGGTAGCACCTAGGCCTAACATCGATGTTTTCAGTGGGACGGATCGTAACAACATAAAGGGCCTCAATATCTATCGCTAACTTTTATCTCCTTCACCAAAAGCGTGAGTCAGTTGGTGAAGGGAAGTGAATTAGCGATAGCAGAAATAGGGTGGTCGAGTTATAGCGGGTAGATAAGTGCGTTTAAACGCTTAGCTTCAGAGAGACTTTCTAGGCCAAGCCCGCCAACCAAAGCACTGCCATTTACGGTAATGATTTGCTTGTTCATACCTGCAGGGGTTGCCGCTAGCATAGGCAGTGATTTAAGGATGGCATCCGCGTCGCCCATTTTTTGATAGCTACGGCCGCTTACTAAAATGACATCAGGTTGCATCTCAACGAGTGATTCCATTGAAAGTGGCTTGTAAGACGTTAAGCTCTGAGCGGCAGGGTTGATACCGCCAGCTAATTCGATGATTGCGTTTGGTGATGTTTCACCACCAGCAACGTTCGCAGGACGACCTTCATGCAGCAATAAGAAAAGCACCTTCTTCGCTTCGTTGCTTGGTACTTGGTTCGCTTTCAGTGCAGCAATCTTCTGATTTACTTCAGCTTTAACTTGCTGTGACTGTGCTTTGGTATCGGTAATCTTGGCGATTTGGTCGATACGCTTCAATAACCCTTCAACGTTTGCTTCAGTGTTCACGATCTCGACATCGACGCCTGCCGATTTTAATTGAGAGATCGCGTTGTCTGGTCCCATTTCATCAGAGCCAATCAATGTGGTTGGCTCTAGGGCAAGTAAACCTTCCGCAGACAGGTTTCTGTGGTAGCCAATCTTTGGTAGCTTTTCAGACTGAGGGAAGCGGCTAGTCACATCAATACCCACCAATTGTTCTTTTGCGCCAAGCGCTAAAATTAATTCTGTAACGGCACTGCCAGCACTGATGATGCGAGGTTGTTCAGCGTCGTTGGCCATTGTGGGTGATGCGCTAAGTGCCAGGCTGATTGCTGCTAATGAAAGGAGGTGTGTCTTGGTCTTTAATTTATTGAGCACGTTTAAGTTGTTCATAATATTTATCTTTATATTTTCTTCTTGTATCGCGAAGATACTCAGTGAGAAGTCCGTTCGCATTGTGAGTTCGAATTTATAGAGAGGTTTAGTTCTGGCTTTTTAGTCTCACCAATCAATAGCTAAACCTTCTGAAAATTGAGTGTTGTTCTAGCCATCGTCAGTGAGCAATTGAGTCGCTGGTATTCCGTTCTCTTGAAGGAATGAAAGCAACTTCACTAGGTTCTCCACGTTGGCAGCTTTATCTGCGCCAATGATGATCGGCTTTTTATCCGCAGAACCTGTCTCTTCTAACAAGGCTATCTTGAAATTTTCCCAGTCGATGTACTCTTGGCCGTTAATCGCCCAGTAGGGTTCGTGGTCTAAAATATTGACGCTAATCGAATCTTTGTGGACTTCAGAAACGTTTTTGACATCCGAGCTTGGCAGCTCAACTTCTAGCGATTCCAGCTTTACCGATGCAGTAAGCAATAGGAAAACCATCACGATAAAAATGATGTCGAGTAACGGCGTTAAGTCAGGAGCCAGGCTCTGTGTGTTCGATGAGTAGGGCGTTTTAATCATGCTTGGCTCACATCACCGATAGAGGTTTTGTTGTCAGGCTTACCTTGAGTATCATCGGATTGATTCGTTTGAATCGACATGCCTTCTAGCCACACATTCACATAGTTCAGAGTATGTTCTAACTGAGCAAGCACTCGGTCAGCCCAAAGGCCTAATAGTTGTGCACCTGAAATAGCAGGAAGTGCAATCATCAAGCCTGCGGCAGTCGTTCTCATTGCTAATCCAAGACCGTCTGCCAAATCATTGGGCGTGATGCTGCCTGTTGTCGCGGCAACACCTTTGAACATTTCAATAAGGCCAAGTACCGTGCCAAGCAAGCCGATGAGTGGGCTGATCACGCCGATCAAACCAAGCAGTCTTAAACCTGCATGAAGCTGGTGGCGTTTTTCTTGTAGCCAAATGCCAGCAGCATCTTCACGCAACCCTTTTGAGAAAGAGTGGTGAGCAAGCAACATTGACACGCCCTTGTACAGTAGCGGGCGTTTATCTGAAATCGACTGAGCAAGCGCTTCAATCTCTTTACTGTTGGTTGGTGAGATTTGGTTTAGCTCACGACGAATGGCTCGTTTGCCCACACCAATGCTGAGCATGACTTGGAATACACGCTCTGCGATGATCATTGCTGTTAGTGCTGAACAGATAAGAAGAGGCCAAGTCATTAAGCCCAGTTGATCTTGTAAGTAACTGATTTGTTGCATGATTAATCCAACCTAAAACGAACAGGTATTTGTACTCGGTGAGCAATCGCTCGACCATTGACAGTATGAGGTGAGAATTTCCATTGTTTAATGGCGTCTAAAGCGGCGTTATCGAGCATTAGTGCGCCTGATGAATTTACTAATGCTTGTTTAATTTGTTTGCCTTCTGCGTCTAACCAGATCTCATAAGTTGCAACACCTTCAACGCCACGACGTCTGGCTTGGCGAGGATAATTCGGCGGTGTAGGGCGTGCAGAAAAAGAAGGCTTAGTGACTAGCATCGGCTCTTGGTTTGATACGCCTTGGTTTACTTCCTGAGGTTGGTTGGCAGACTCGTCCATATTCTTATCGACTTTCTTGTCGGCCAACCTCTCTGCTTGAGTGGCTGGTTTCAGCTCTGGGTGTTCTCTCTTAACTACCTTTTTCTCAGTCACTGGTTTCTTTTGAACTGGCTTTTTCTCGACGACCTTCTTCTCAATTACTTTTTTCTCAACTTTCTTTGACTGAGGCTTATTGGTGAGCGCTTTTTTCTTTGGGGTTGGCTTAGCTTGCTTTGGCTCAACCGTTTTTGGTTCGACTGGTTTAGGTTCGGCTTGCGAGACTGTTTCTTTTACTGGCTCTGGTTCAACAGGTTCTGTGATTGTTTTTTGCTGAGCTTGTGAAGGAATGCTCTTAGGAGTGAAGTTGATCGATACCGTGCTCGATTGGCTACCTGCAGGCATCGCAAATACTTTGGATTCTTGAGCGACAAACAACAGCGCTGCATGAATCACTAACGATGCTCCGCCTGCAATAACATATCTAGGAACGTTCACAGTCAATCCTTTACCAAATCAAAATTCTGTATCGGATTATTGCTTAGAATCTAAATAAGATCAATTATCAATTGCATTATCATTTGCGTGTATCTATGATTCTCTCAGTTTTTAGCGAATAGTCTTCCAGGCTTTGCTATGTAAGTGTTTAGAGAGATTATATGAGTCTTAATATTTATAAATTCGACGAATCAATCTTGGGCGTTTCTAGCCCTGATCCGCTTCGTTTTGCGTTTGCCAAAAAGCATTCTGCACACGCCGGAGGAAGTTCAATTCCGGTCGACCCGAGCAAGAAGTTGGAGCTCTTTGATGAACAGATGCTAAGCGAAGGGAAGAAACAGGATAAGCGTTGCTTGTATATCCACATTCCTTTCTGCCGTGTGCGCTGTACGTTCTGTAACTTCTTCCAAAATGCTGCAAGCCGAAAATTAGTGGATGAGTACTTCGATGCTCTGATGGTTGAGCTAAAGCAAAAAGCCAAAACGCTTTGGGCTCAGTCTGGATTATTTCACGCCGTCTACATTGGTGGTGGAACACCTACCGATCTATCGCCTCAACAGGTGGAGCAACTAGGTAAAGCGATTCGCCAATACTTTCCGTTAGCAAACGATGTGGAAATGACTTTAGAAGGGCGCATCAATCGATTTGGCGACGAGATGTTTGATCGTGCGCTTGAAGGTGGTTTCAACCGTTTCTCTTTTGGCATTCAAAGTTTCAACACTCAAGTTCGACGCAGTGCTAAGCGCCTAGATGACCGAGAGGTTGTGCTAGAACGTATCAGTTCACTAAGTCGTACAGAGCAAGCGCCCATCGTTCTGGATTTGTTATACGGACTACCGCACCAGTCTATGGAAGTGTTCCAACAAGATTTAGAAGACTACATGTCTACTGGCGCACACGGTATTGACCTCTACCAACTGATCGTTGCGGGCAATGCACCTATGCTTAATCTTGTTGAGAAAGGAAAAATCCCACCACCGGCCAATACGCCTGATAAGGCGAGCATGTATTTGGCGGGTGTTGAGTTCATGGCTAAGCACAAGGTTAAACAACTGAGCGTGAATCACTGGACTCGCGATAACCGCGAACGCAGCATTTACAACAGCTTAGCGAAAACTTATGCCGAAGTGCTTCCAATTGGTTGTGGTGCTGGTGGCAACATTGGCGGTCACGGTGTGATGCAACATCGAACTTTAGACAGCTATATGGAGTCTATAAAACAAGGTCAGTTGCCGATTGCCATGATGACGAAGCAAAGCTCATTAGAGCCAATCTTCTCGACATTAAAGGCAGGCTTTGATTCTGGTGTTGTTAGAAGAAGTACGTTGCCGACCTTTATGGGACAAGACACGTTCGATTACTTGAAGCCTTTGTTCTCACATTGGGAAAAGAATGGTTTGGTTGAGCTTTCGGAAGATTACCTGAGCTTGACTATTGCTGGCAGCTTCTGGGCTGTAAGCCTGGCTCAGAGTGTGATTCAAGTGCTTAACGCTGAATATCAAGCAATGCACCCAGCGCCGAAAGCGTCAGGCTCGGGCGTTCACCCGCATGCAAGCTTGAAGCACGCTTAATATCGAATTTTTAGTTTATACCTAGGGCGTGTTGACCTTTCGAGGTTAAATTTTGTTCGAGATAAAAGCGTTTTAATCGCGGCGAGGGGGAAGTAGCCTAGTCATTCTAAGCAAATCTCCCTCAACAAAGAGTAGAACGCTTTTAGCCGAACCCTTCGGGCAGCGTTTGCTGGTCATTTCTACTACGTTATTGGCTTCTCATGTAGGCTAGCTACACATCAAAGCCTCTGCCTTGTATAAATACCCAGCAACTCGCTGCAAAAATCAGCTCGATAGATCAACACGCCCTAATGTCAATTACTCGTTTATACGGAAACATATTCAATGACAGATACAACATTAGAAATGACACAAACCCTAGAACAACGTGTCGCACGCATTCTAGAAGAAGAACCAAAACTGCTTCCTACTGCGATTGCTGAGAAGCTAGGTGTTTCAGAAGTTGAAGTGGTAGCTGCTTTTCCAAACGACATGGCAGTGATGCTAGATGGCAGCCGTGCTCAAGAAATTCTAGAAGGATTAGTGGGTTGGGGCCCAGTGACCACAATCGTGCATTCATTCGGCTCAATCTTTGAAGTAAAAGCGCCGTTCCCTAAAGGTAAAGTAGCGCGTGGTTACTACAATCTGATGGGCAAAGAAGGCGAGCTTCATGGTCACCTGAAACTCGACAATGTCAAACAGATCGGTTTAGTGAGCAAAGCGTTCATGGGTCGTGAAAGTCATTACTTCGGTTTCTTCAGTGAAACGGGCGAGAATATTTTTAAGATTTACCTAGGCCGCAACGAAAAGCGTGAGCTGATTGCCGACCAAGTCGAACGCTTCAAAGCGCTAAAAGAACACGCTTAAGTACAGTCAATAGTAAATAATCAGCAGCAATCTTACATAGGGTTGCCAACTGGCTTAAACAAGACATAAATGCTCGAGGATCGTTTAGTTCGCTAATGATCGCTCAACCTCGGGCAAAAATAATAAATCAGAGAAAGTGAAGAAAGGAATTACCCATGGAACAACAAGTAAAACAAGAACGTCTACAAGGTCGCCTAGGTCCAGAAATTAAAGAGTTTCGCCAAGAGCGCCGTACCCTTCAGCTTGCAACGGTTGACGAAGAAGGTCGCCCGAACGTAAGTTACGCACCTTTCGTTCAGAACCAAGAAGGTTACTTTGTTCTCATTTCTGATATTGCTCGTCATGCTCGTAACTTGAAAGCGAACCCTCAAGTCTCTTTGATGATGATTGAAGACGAAGAGAGCTCGAAGCAGCTTTACGCACGCAAGCGTTTAACGTTTGATGCTCAAGCAAGTGTTGTTGAACGTGAAACGGAACTTTGGACTCAAGTGATCGGCCAGATGCAAGAGCGTTTTGGCGAGATCATCGATGGTTTGAGTCAACTTCAAGATTTCTCTCTATTTAACCTTAAAGCAGATAACGGACTGTTCGTGAAAGGTTTTGGTCAAGCATATCAAGTATCAGGCGACGATTTGGTGGATTTCGTTCACCTGCAAGAAGGCCACAAAAAAGTGTCTAACGAGTAATCTCGTTTAACCTACTTCTTCAGGAGCCCTCCAATGTGAGGGCTTTTTGCTATCTCATTATCAAGCAGGGAAACTGCGGGTCTTTTAGCTAATAAACTCAGACTCAATCAAAGAGTTTGGTATATTGGCGTTTGATGATTATTTATGTGTAAGGATCGGTACGTGAAACCAGTAAGTCGAGATTGGGACGAGTTCTGTTACCCATTTATCTATGAAGACAGTCCTATCTGTGATTTTGAGATTTTGTCGGATGAACTTTGTTGCCGAGTTGGGCTGGTGTTGTCTTTAGAGCTAGAGCCTCAGGTTCGCGAGATCCTGCAACGCTTGCAGCCAAACATCTATCACTTGAATGGCTCTGTGCGCGGTAAGCTTGCCATCACCGAATTTGAATTGGTCGAGCTCAAGCAAGACTATCATCGTATCCGTGAGCAGCTAGAAGGTGGTTTTAAAGGCTTTGTTTTACCCGGTGGGCACCGAGTGTCTAGCGAGCTTCACTTGTGTCGCTGTCAGGCTAAAAAGGTCATGCGAGCGCTGGTCAGTATTGAACACCATGAAAGTAAAAAGTCGCCAGCCCCGATTCTTTTTAAATACGCAAACCTAGTCGCGAACACTCTCTATGCGTTGGCCTCTTTTACCAATCATGTCAATGAAGTCGAGGAAGTGGAATTTGTGAGTAAGAGCTATTCTATGCCAAAGAAGTCTATGCCAGAAAACAAAGACTAACGGTTAGCTCTAATCTCGTTAGGATTTGAAGAAATAAGAGAATAAGAAGCTAAACCATTAAGCACTATGCTAGGTTTAGCTTCTAAAATGGAGTTTAAGCAGCCGTAGAGGCGTCGTTTAAGACTTTTGCACCGCGTAGCATAGCTTCGATTAATTCACCCGCATTGAACTTCTCAAGCGCTTCGTGGGCCCCCACCTGATTGGCACGGTCCACACAGATTTCACTGGACAATGATGTGTGCAAAATACAGTAAGCGTGACTTAGAGCGCTGTCGTTTTGCACTTCAAATGCAAGCTCATAACCATCTAAACCTGGCATCTCGATATCACTCACCAGAAGATCAATGGCATTGCCAGCGCTGGCTTGGCGTCGCATTAGGTCGATGGCGTCTAAGCCGTTGTTACAAATGCTGTAAGGGATGTTGATGCTGTCTAAGGCATCAGATAACTGTTTACGCGCAATCAAAGAGTCATCCACCAATAAGATGTTCAATGCTTTGAGGCGTTCTCTCTCTACATCGGTCAGCATCGGGATATGCGCATTCTCATAATCTGGGTAGATCTTAGAAAGCAGCAGTTCCACGTCGAGCATTTGTACAATACGGTCTTCAAAGCGTGTAATTCCCGTTACAAAGACATTGCGACCCACACTGGTGGGTGGAGATTCAATACTCTTCCAGTCGCATTCAATGATCTTATCAATCGAACGAACCAAGAACGCCACAACGGTTCTTAAACAGTCGGTGACGATGAGTACGCAATCTTGGTATTCAGCGGGTGTTATCGGACGGAAGCCAATCGCAGCGGACATATCAATCACAGGAACCGTAAGGTCGCGGATAGTCACTGTACCAATCACGTGATGATGAGAGTAGGGGATCTGAGTCATCGGCTGAAAAGGGACGATCTCTCTGACCTTAAGCGTGCCAATCGCAAAACTTTGAGTGAGGGATAACTTGAACATCAACATTCCCTGTGACTGACTCGCTTTACTGATCGGTTTGGCCATAAGTGGCTCCTACTTAATACGCGCTTAATTTATAAGGATTAATTTAAAGGGAAATGGAAGCCGCAGCAAGTCGCGATGCGGTTTTTAGTAGCCTTTAAGGCAGTTGTTTTCGCTTATAGAGTGAAGAATAGCTGTTCTTGGGTTAAAATCACGCTAAACGCTGGCTGTCGATGGATTTATGTCGATAAGTCGTTAGCGGCAAACAGATTTACAACAGTCAGTTCATTAGCGATGTTCAAAGCAACCGTCGAAAGTAAACTGGCAGCAACAAACTGAGAATTATCATGGCAAGAACAGCAGCAGCGCTTCATATTTTGGTGAAGCATAAAGAACTAGCAGAAGACATCATGACGCAGCTTAAAAAGGGCGCTAAATTTCAAACGCTAGCGAAGAAACATTCAACCTGTCCATCAGGTAAAAAGGGCGGCGACCTAGGCGAGTTCAAAAAAGGTCAAATGGTGCCTCAGTTTGATAAGGTTTGCTTCTCTGGCGAGACGCTAGTACCACACCTTGTGAAAACAAAATTTGGTTGGCATGTGGTTAAGGTTCTTTACAGAACTTAGCAATAAATATGTGATAGATTGAATAAAAGGAGCGTATATACGCTCCTTTTTTGTGACTTTTTTGCGCGCTTTAGAGCAATACGGTTGAGTGTTCATCCCAGACGTTATGCGATAATTAGCGCTACGCCCTTAACTATCCGCCGTGACTAATCGTTGGGAGGAGGAGGGTTTTTAATGAGTAACTCATATAATAAATGCCATTCTTAAGGAAATTTATGCAGCTTTGCCTTTTAGCCTTTGCCTTTTCTAAAAAGCTGTAAACGAGTTTGGTAGGAGAACAACATGGAGAGTTCAGCTATGTTAAGCAACCCAGCGACAGATGTCATATTGCATGCCTTTGACTGGTGCTACGCTGACGTAATGAAGAACGCCCCACTGATCCAAGAGTTGGGTTATAAATCTGTTTTAGTTTCACCAGCAATGAAGTCATTACGTGGTCCTAAAGGCTGCGATCGAGATTCTGGCACTCAATGGTGGCAACGCTATCAGCCGCAAGACTATCGTGTGATCGATAATCAGTTGGGTGACACACAAGATTTTAAAGCGATGGTCGACACGTTAAAGCAACATGGGCTTCGTACCTATGTAGACGTCGTGTTTAACCACATGGCCAACGAATCGGGCATCCGCGGCGATTTAACGTACCCCAACCAGCAAGACATGACGTCTTATCAAAAAGATGCTGACTATTACGAATCGATCCGCTTGTTTGGTGATCTTTCTAAGCCTTTATTTGATGAAAACGACTTCGTGGAAGCGTTTGGTATCAAGAACTGGAAAGACACTTGGGAAGTGCAAAACGGACGTATTACCGGTGGCGCTAGCGATCCTGGCCTGCCAACGCTGTTGGATAACGATAATGTGGTTGCGCAGCAGCGAGCGTATCTAAAAGCCTTGAAAGCGATTGGTGTGAAAGGATTTCGCATTGATGCGGCAAAGCACATGACACTGGCACACCTACGTAAGGTGTGGACTGATGACATCTGCGAAGAAATGCACATCTTCGGTGAGATCATTACCGATGGCGGTGCGACAGAAGAAGAGTATGAGCTTTTCCTTGAGCCATACCTTAAACACACTCGTTTAGGTGCGTACGATTTCCCGTTGTTCAATACTATTTTCAAAGCTTTTGAAGAGCAGGGCAGCTTTAAGTCTTTGATTAACCCTTACTGTTTTGGTCAAGCTCTGTCGAACATGCGAGCTATTACGTTTGCAGTAACTCATGATATTCCAAACAACGAGGTGTTTTTGGAGCATGTGATGGATGAAGTGGACGAGCGATTGGCTCATGCTTTCATTCTTGGAAGAGATGGCGGTGTGCCACTGGTTTACAGTGAGCTGAGCACTAGCGGTATTTTGGATGAGAATGGTCAGCCTCGTTGGCTTAACGATTGGCAAGCGCCTTACATGAAAAACATGATTCAATTTCATAACCATGTTCATGGCGAAGCGATGCGTGTGGTTGAAGCGAATGATGATTTGCTGGTGTTCGTTCGTGGTGACAAAGGCATTGTGGTGATTAATAAATCGAAACGAAGCAAGACGGCTTCATTAAATTGGACTGGCGCAGTGACCGATTTATTGTCGGGTGATGTGTTTGAATGTGTTGGTAAGGATTTAACCATTAAGGTTGAACCCAACCAGTGCATGATGTTGACGACGAACGAATTGAAGCCTGTCATGAGTTAACTCGGATAGGCTAAAAAGAGAAGCCCCGCTTACTGGTAATCAGTAAGCGGGGCTTTTTATTTGAAGCTGTTTATTAGTTACTAAACAGAGTGCTAGTTTAACGGTAAGACGGTTAAACCGTAAACTTGTTCAATAGCTCGTCTTGTTGGCGAACATTGTCCGTTTGAACCTGCATTGCTGTGTTCGCTTCTTGAGCCGCGTTTGACACTTGTGTTGAAAGGTCTTTGATCTTAACTGTGTTGTTATTGATCTCTTCCGCTACCAAGCTCTGCTCTTCTGCTGCTGAAGCAATCTGAATGTTCATATCTGAGATGCGTTGAATCGCGTCTCGGATGCGGTCAAGTGAAGAGTTGGCTTGCTGAGCGCGTTCAACGGCGTCAGTTGCGGTATCTTTACTTTGATTCATCGCGTTCGATACCGAACTTGCACCTGCTTGGAGCTGCTCAATCATGTTGCGGATTTCAGTGGTCGATTCTTGAGTACGCTGCGCCAGTGTACGAACTTCATCGGCTACGACTGCGAAACCACGGCCTGATTCACCAGCACGAGCCGCTTCTATCGCTGCGTTCAATGCCAGTAGGTTGGTTTGGTCTGCAATATCATTGATTACCTTGAGAATCGTTTCGATGTTTGCTGTTGCTGATTCAAGTACTTGTACTTCAGCAACGGCTTGGTCGATGCGCTCAGATAGGTTATCAATCGCTTGAGTGGTGTCACTAACTACAGAAGTGCCGTCTAGCGTTGCTTCGTCAGCTTCACGAGCCGCAGCCGCCGCACCTTGAGCATTATTGGCGACTTCTGTTGCCGTAACCGCCATCTCGTTCATTGCGGTTGCTAGCTGTTCAAGCTCTTGTAGTTGCGTATTCATCGCGTTTGCTGATTCGCCTGCACCTTTAACGGTGATTTCAGTGCCACGCTTAATCTCAACACCAATCGCTTTCGATTGAATGATTTGATTTTGCAGGTTTTCAGTAAAGGTGTTGAAGCCTTTCGCCAGGTCAGAGAACTCTTGGTCGGTATTGGTATCTAGGCGCTTAGTTAGGTCGCCTTGTCCGCTCGCGACATCTTGAATTGCTTGGTTAAGCGCATCAAGTGGACGCATTAATACACGAATCAGAACAGTCAGGGCGATGATGCTAAGAATAACGGCAATCAATGAATAGATCATTGAGCTGTTTTTCAAGTCTTCAACGGTTTGGTAAGCGATCTCTTCGTCAAGGATGGCACCTATGTACCAATCTTCACTCGGAATGTGCGTGAAATTAACCAAGAACATTTTACCATCGACTTCAATTTCCTGAGAGCCTTCACGAATAGTCGCTTGAGGCATGTAGCTTGAAAGCGATTCACCGTTGTTTTTCGCATTCGGGTGAGCAATCGTGGTGCCGTCAGCAGTGACTAGGAATAGGTAACCCGCGTCAAACAAGTTTACTTGGTTGACTAAGGTCGCAAGGTTGGTCAGTTCTAGGTCGTAGAACATACCTGCAGTAAAGCGGCCGTTGTCTTTAACTGGCGTACCTACTGAGATGATGACTTTTTTGCTTGATGCATCCACGTAAGGAGCGGTCACGACTAAACTGTTTTTGGATTTAGCATCAATGTACCAAGGACGGATTCGCGGGTCGTAATCTGGACCTGCATCCCAACCATCGTCATTCTCAATAACGAAACCGTTTGCTTCATAACCAAAACCAACCGCTAGGAAGCTGTTTTTAAGCTTTGGCTTTTCTAAGATTTCTTTAACGTAAGCGCGATCTTCAGGGTTGATCTCGATGACTTCAGTCGTCGATTGAGCCAAGGCTTTCTTGGCGTTCATCTCTGATTCGACGGTGTTTTTAACGCCGGAGACCATCTCTTTTAGGCTCGCATTGACGTGGTTTTCTACAGCGCTTCTTACGGTGTAAAGTTGTTGTATTGAAAGCAATGATACTGTCACTAGCAGCAAGGCTGATGATGCAGCAACCACCTTATGGCTAAATTTCATTGAGTTTTCCCCTTCTTACAGGCTTTGCGAAGACTAAAGTTAATTGTGTTTTTGTAATTATATATATCGACTAGATTGAATTTTACTTGAATGTAATTTCACAAAATAGACTACAAAAATACAACAACCTAAACAATACAAAATTCACTAAATCACATATTGGTTACTTTTAGTATTTGGTTCAATGGGTTGAAGAATTGATCTGTCTGGAGGTGGAAGAAATTAATAATGTATTAATTTTGTGTTTATGTATGTAGTTCTCGATTTAAAAGAGGCAGGGGTAAAATTGATATGAAATCGAGTGATATGCCAGATTTATATATTTCTGAGGCTTTGAGTTGACGTGTGAATGTATTCCGTACAAAAAAAAGCCCCACAAAAGTGAGGCTTATAATTCTTTCTGCTTATTTACTTATATAAGTAGCATCTAATTTAGAATATTAGGTGAGCTACACCAGCGATAACTGGAAGCGTAATTAACGTACGCAGAATAAAGATAATAAACAGTTCCAAGATGTTCACTGGGATCTTACTGCCTAGAAGTAGAGCGCCTACTTCGGACATGTAGATTAGTTGAGTTACCGACATTGCTGCAATAACAAAGCGAGTCATCTCGTTGTCAATAGAAGCTGCAAGGATAGCTGGGATAAACATATCCGCAAAACCAACAACAATAGTCTCCGATGCCGCAACGGCTTCAGGTACACCAAGTAACTCTAGGAATGGAATGAAAGGCTGGCCTAGGAACGAGAATACAGAAGTGTATTCCGCAATCACCAACGCCATGGTACCTAGACCCATAACCACAGGCAGTACACCAAAGACCATATCTACAGCATTGCGAACGCCTTCGCCAAATACAGATTTAGCCGACTTCACTTGTGATGCTTTGTTTACCGCTAGCTCAAGACCCCAAGAGAATGTTGAGTGACCCGCTGGGATTGCATCAGCGTCTTTGTGCGGCTTGCTACCGTCAATGAAGGTGTCTTTCTTCATGCTTAGTGGTGGAAGACGAGGGATGATTACCGCTGCCACAATACCCGCTAGACAGATTGCTGCGTAGAAAGGTAGGAACAAGTGCTCTAACTCTACTTGTGCAATTACCACAAGGCTAAATGTAATCGATACTGCCGAGAAAGTCGTACCAACAACTGCAGCTTCACGCTGAGTGTAGAACTTCTTCTCGTACTGTTTGCTGGTAAGAAGGATACCAACGCTGCCATCACCTAACCAAGAAGCCATACAGTCGATAGCACTACGACCTGGTAGGTTGAAGATAGGGCGCATGATTTTACTTAATAGGGTGCCAAACAGCTCTAACAAACCGAAGTTAAGCAGCAGTGGCAGTAGTAAGCCGGCAAAAATAAATACTGAAAATAGAGTCGGTAGTAGCCCTTCTAAAACTAAGCCACCAGTGTTCTCTTCCCAAATAAATTCAGGACCGACTTGGAAGAAAGCCATGAACGCGGCTGCACCGCCAATTAAACGAACTAACAACCATAGTGGAGACGGGTTGAAAAGACCGTTTAAGAATGAATTCGATGTAATGAATGCAGGCTTGAAAATGGTGCTTAAAACGGAAGCTACAGACATGAAGGCAACGATTGCAGTGATAATAGCAACTAGAGACTCACCGAAAACCGCTTGAATTGATTTGGCTAGAATAGCGACAGGGATCGTTAGATCACCTTGGTAGCTGATTGGTGCCATGAAAAGGAATAAACCAATCAGAGATGGGATTAAGAAAACCCAGAAACTGCCTTTAGATTTCTCTGGTTGAGCAGTATTCGTGTTGTTAGACATGTTAATTGTTCTCGTATTTCTACATGTAAAAAAGCCACATCCTTGGCGTTTTTATTCTCTAAACATCCGTATTTTCTCACTGGCTGCAAGATTACCCAGTATTGATAGCGCTTGCAATACTATTCATCAAATATCGCTAACTATTCACACTGGTTATTCTGCAACTCATTAAGAGTTTAGAATAAAGTGTTGCGAATGTTACGTAGTTTGAGGATATATTGCCAGATATTTATAAATTGATTGGAGTTTCAGTTCGATAAGTCAGGTAGAACCAGTAGCTAAGTGCGATAATGAAGGCGAAAGAGGCAGGGAAGGCCAGTGCCAAAATTTCGAAGCGTTGGAACAGACAAGCGCCACTTAAGCCGCCAAATAGGAAGCCAACGACAATGAACATCAGCAGTTTGGCCTTACGGCGGTCAAAAGGCATTCCTTTTAAGCGAGCGCCAATCATGATCCCAAGATCGGTAATGATCCCACTCATGTGTGTTGTTCGAATGATCGCCCCGCTGTAAGTGGTGATCATCGCGTTCTGCAGACCACACGCGGCTGAAGCGAAATACTGGCCTGAAGTGTAGCCTTGCAACAGTGCCCACAGCGCCAAGAACAGTAATCCACCCTCTATACATAAAGCAACACCGTAACGGCGGCCTAGCTTCAGGGCTTGGTTTTCAATAAAGAACCCACTGAAAGCTGCACCTAACATAAAGCTCATGATCACCAATAGAAGGTGCACAGATGCCGAAGTTGGGGTGAGTAGGCTGCTGCCGAGTAAAGACATGGTGCCCGAGATGTGGGAAATGGCTTGATGCTGGAAACCAAGTAACCCAATAGCATTTACGCTACCAGCAAGGCCTGCTAACAGTAAGGCGCCGTATTCAACCCAGCGAGGTAGCTTAGAAATCATGTGGTTCACCCTGGGTTAGAAAGAGGAGCAGATTATAACGCTAGCGAAAAGATACGCTAGCGTTGTGGGGCGTTGATATTTGATCTTAGGCAACAGTATTGCAGTTTGCTCTAATACTGTTGCTATATAAAGGTAACGGTCAATAACGAACTAGTTGTAATGGCTCATTTGGTGGTCGAACTTAACCCATCCATGTTTGCGTTCTTCATAAACCGAAAAGCTTGGCAGTGGGAAGTCTTGCTCTTTAAATAATCCGAGCGGGACGATATAAAAATCGGCGGCGGCAACCGACTGCAAAAGCATGGTGGTGCCACACTTGGGGCAAAACTGATAGGTGACTTCATTACCTGTATCGCTAATGCGTGAGAAAGAGGTCACTTCACCGCTGAGGGTGACTTGCTCTATTGGAAACCGAGCCTGAACACCGAATACACTTCCGGTGCGTTTCTGACATTCATAGCAATGGCATACAGAGGTTCGTTGAGGTTCGCCTCGGCATACTAGGTTGACTGATCCACAGCGGCACTCGCAACTTCTGATATTTCGATCTTTAATATGATTGATATCCATCCATGCTCCACTTCTGGTTAACCCTGTATTGATAATTATACTAAAGCCCTTTATGGTCTGCACAACTGGATGAAAACAAAAGAATATAATTGCTCATGAAAAAGAAAATCTTACCTATTCCTCTGATTCTACTGATTCCAATTGTCATGTTGTTTGTGGTGATAGTCGCGGGTATTTATCGCTTTAGCTTAAGTGATGAAGAGATCTTGGCGAAGTTTCCTTCTTCTCAAGTGAGTTATGACCCAGTTGTAGAAAACGTTTTTGATTTGAAGACGACCAACCCATGGACAATTAAAGTTCCAGAAACTAACGCCTACGCTTTTATCAATGAAGTCGATGAACCTAGAGCAATCGCGTTTGGTCGTTATGATTCTGGAGTAGAGCGTGGTGTGGTGACTGTTGATACGAAAAGCCTTTCTGCGGTGACTTTGGGCAACGCGAGCTTTTTCGTTGCGCCGATGTGGATATCTAACCAAGGCAGTGGCGTATTCTATTACCTTGGTTTGTTTAAACATGATCAGCAACGAAGCCGTGTCGTGTTAGTTGACCAGTTTTTCTTAGGCGATCGCGTGCAAATTCAGACTTTGGATGTCACTCAACAGCCACATTCGCAATCACAGAAAAAACTCACAGGGGAAGGTTTTATCGGCTTTACTCAGCATTCTGCGGAACAATCCTTTGCAGAAGCCCCTTCTGAAAAGGTGTTGATGAGCTTTTCTTTTGATACGCAATCAATTGGTAAGCAATAGCGTTTTCGTTAGTGCAAGGATTTGTTGTTTATGTGAGCCAAATTACATATTATCTTAATAAGATGAATGAAATTTAGACACTTTTTTATGCTTGTGTCTGCTTACTTTTACAAATGGAGCTTGCGAATGATTAATAAACGCTTTTTTAAGACGAAAGATGAAGTGGAAGTGACCTTCGAGCTAGAAGCTCAAGAAGCGAACTCTGTATCCATTGTTGCTGACTTCCTTGACTGGAAAGCTACCCCAATGAAAAAACTGGCGAAAGGGAAGGTTTACAAGTTTAAAACTCGTCTACCTAAAGATGGCGAGTTCCAATTCCGCTACCTAGTTGATGATCAACAATGGGTAAACGATTCGAATGCCGACCGTTATATTCCAAATGAATTTGGTGAAGACAACTGCCTAGTGTCGACGGTTAACGCTTAACCACTTTATAATAATTAGCAACTAATTCGCTTCGTGTATTAATTAGTCGAAACGGAATAACGCCAACCTATCGAAAGCAGAAATTAGCCGTTTCTGCTTTTTTATTTTCAAATTTAGCGGTTAATTTTATTTCTCGTTAAATGGTACTACATCTACGGCAACTCAATGACTTAACCTGTTTTGGGCAGATTCACATCATATTATGACAATGCATTGATGATTTATGCGTTTGAAAAGCATATCCTATGCCTTTATATCGTAGAAAGACCTGTTTACCGTGTATTCAAAAATATTTTCCTCTCCGTTTGCCGAGCTTTCACCTGTAAAAAAAGTAGCTATTTTAGGACTGCCGCTTATTGCAGCGATCGGAGTTGCTCTGCAATCTTCACAATCAAATTTGACGAAAACGATCGAGCTTGATCTACCAGACTCAACGGTTATTGAGTCAATTCTGTCACCTTCTTCTGTTACCGTTATTGAGCCGCCGACATTTGAGTATCAAATTCAATCTGGTGATAACTTGAGTAGCATCTTCACGCAACTTGGATTTTCTTATAAATCGATGATGAGCGTGATGGAAACCGATTTGAACTTCCTTGCTTTAGATACGCTTCGTCCGGGTAATACATTACGCTTTTGGCGTGATGAAGCGACCGGCGACCTTTCTAAAATGGAACTTCAATTTAGCGTCGCGGACAAAGTGGTTTATCGACTGCTTGATGACGGCAGCTACGAATTCGAAGACATCTCTATTCCGGGTGAATGGAAGCAAAAGCCTTTAGTCGGTGATATTCAAGGCAGTTTTTCGATGTCAGCGAACAAGGTTGGCCTCAACAGTCTTGAGATTGACCATATTGTGACGCTTCTTAAAGACAAGTTGAACTTTAGCCGAGATCTGCGCGCTGGCGATCAGTTTGAAGTGCTTCAAAAAGCTCAATATGTTGATGGTGTTGCAACCGGCAAACGTGAAATTGAAGCGATTAAAATCATGAATCGTAACCGCGTTGTTTCTGCGTACTTACATACTGATGGGCAATATTACGATGCCAATGGCGATAGCTTACAACGTGCTTTCCAACGTTACCCTGTGAGCAGTGGTTGGCGTCAAAGTTCTCAGTTTAATCCTAAGCGATTACACCCTGTGACAGGCCGAATTTCACCGCACAATGGTACAGATTTCGCGACGCCAGTTGGTACGCCGGTTCAAGCAACGGGTGACGGTAAAGTAATTATGACGCGTAAGCACCCATATGCGGGTAACTACGTGGTAATTCAGCATGGCAGCACATACAAAACACGTTACTTACATTTGAGTAAAATCCTCGTACGTAAAGGGCAAACGGTATCTCGTGGGCAGCGTATTGGTTTGTCTGGTAAAACTGGCCGAGTGACAGGCGCGCATTTGCACTATGAGCTGATTGAACGTGGTCGTCCTGTCAATGCAATGACAGCAAATATCCCGATGGCAGATTCTGTGCCTAAAAAGGAAAAAGCGACGTTTGTAGCTGCAAGAGATGAAGCTGACAAGCTGTTAAAGGTCGCTTTAGAAGCCCAACCTAATAACAGCTAGTTAAGCTCTTTGAGATAACCCTGAATAAGGCTGTTATTTATCAAGCAGCTAATTAAAACCGCGAGAGCATCACTCGGAGTAGAGTCATGTTCTCGCGGTTTTTTGATCCTAGCTCAATTAAAAGGGAGCGCTTTAAACCAAAGGTTCCGAATGAGTAACATAACTGACGATAGCTTCAGGTCGCATTGGTGGCGAGTAGAGGTATCCTTGGATCTTGTCACATCCCATTGCGTGCAGCTTTTCTAATTGCTCTCGCTTCTCAACACCTTCCGCAACCAATGACACATCGAGCCTATGAGCAAGCTGAATAATCAGCCAAACAACGCTCTCTGAGGTTGAATTGGTTAACAAATTACGGATAAAGGTGGCATCAATTTTAATGCAATCGATAGGGTAGCTGTGGATGTAGTTCAAACTGGAGTAGCCCGTACCGAAGTCGTCGAGTGCAATGGTAAAGCCTTGACCTCTTAAAAAGTTAAGAGCGGATTTTGTCTCTTGTGTTGGCGATAACAGAACTGTTTCGGTTAACTCGATAACAAACTCATTTGCCTTAAAATGGTGCTGTTCAATGGTTCGAGTCAGGTAGGATATATAACGTTTCGAATCGGTGAGCTCATGCGCGGAGCAGTTGATTCCAAGCTTAACCTTATAGCCTAAACCTTGCTCTAGTGTGGTTTTAGCGCGGCACACTAATTCAATAATACGCTCACCAAGCTCGACAATCAGCCCAGACTCTTCAGCCATTTGAATGAACTCTACTGGCGATATATCACCGTGTCTGGCGGTCTTCCAGCGAGTCAGTACCTCGAAATATTCCCATTGCGTCTCGCCTTGGCCCACAATGGGTTGCACAACTACGTACATTCCATTGCTATCGGGGATATAGCTTTGTGAAATCGGATTTTCCAGTTCACTTCGCAGCGCAGCAACTAGCTCGGTTTTTCTTTGGTAGCGAACTCTTAAGTGAGTGTCATAACATTGAATATGGCTATCTTGGCTGTGTTTGCACTCTTTAAGCGCCAAACTGGTGTTGAAAATGATTTGCTCAACGTCCTTGTTATCCCCATCTGAGCGGGCAATGCCGATACTAACGTCGAAATCGATTTTGATATCAACGTTACTATAACCTTGCTTTATCTTGTCCAGTATTTGCTCGCAAACGGCTATCGGGTCTGAATGATAGGTAATGAAAGCGAACTCATTGCCAGCAGTCCGGAAAGTCAGGTTGCTTTCAGGCAAGGTTCGACGCAAAGTCTCTGCTACATATTGGAGAACCTTATCGCCAATATAGTTGCCGTGCATGTCATTGATGGCCTTGAAGCTATTGATGTCGAGCAGAGCGAGTGAGAATGGAGTGACGCTCTGTTGAGTGATCGACTCTAGGGTATCCGATAAACAGCTTCGGTTTAGTAACCCCGTTAAACTGTCGTGTGACACTTCGTAACTGAGTTGATTCACCAGTTGCTCAGAACGGTCGTTGAACCACATTTCACGCAAGGTGTGGATGATGATATCGGCGAATAATTGGTGGTGTTTTATCACGGCTTGTTGTTGGTCTGGACTAAGAGGCGAGCTAAACGTAGAGAACAACACGCCCATCACTTCACCACTTTGGGTACGAGTAGGAATAGCGATCGAGTTCTGCGAGGTTACTTCCTGCCTAAATGCTGATGTCGGTAATGACTGGACGACGTACTGAGCGAAAGAGCAATCTGGGTGTCTTTGATTAACCGCTTGCTGGTAGATATGCCCATGACGAGCATTGATTTTGTCGTGCAGTACATGGCCCGAATGAGCAATTACCAGAGGAACAACTTGGTCTGGAAAGTATTTTTTCTCAATGATACTGGTGTATTGAGTACCAAAGGCTTGGTGCAAAGTAAGTACAGCCGACTCTAAAAGGTCGATACCTTCCAACTTCAGTAAACGTCCGATGCGCTCAGTGTCTATCATGCTGTTGTGCGTATGTTGAGTCATAGTCACCATCCCTAGTTAACCAGATTCAGTGTATAAGCCGTATGTGTATGCTCTTGTTTGTACGATCTTGTAACTGCGCAGTATTAAGTTTTACTATCAATATGCGTCTAGTTTATTATTGGTCGTGTTGTATAACTTTTCAAATTAAAATGTGACTTATTTCACAGAGCCTGAGTGCTGCGCTCTTTGTCCAATCTATCTTTCAAATGGTCCAAAAACAGCTTGGTTCGTGTATGTGAGTAGTCAAGCTTAGGGTAGTACGCGTAAACCATCACTTCGTCGGCTGTTATATTTGGTAATACTGGAACCAGTGTCCCTTGTTTAAGATCCTCTTTGATCATTGCTTTGATGGTTAACAGTACGCCCATTCCTCGCTTCGCGGCATGAAACAAAGCCTCAGGGTTGGTGGTCGCAAAGTTACCGTTCAAAGTGATGCGTTGTCCTTTAGTTAGTGTGACTTCACGGGTTGGACGCTCTCCCCAGATCAAGGAGTTGTGTTGTTCTAAGTCCTGTTCGCTTGTGGGGTAACCATGTTTGGCCAGATAACTCGGCGCAGCATAGAAACTGGCCTTGTGTTCAAACAGCGGTGTCTTCTTGAAGCTTAACGAGTTGAGTTGTTCCAGTTCACGACTGATCACCAGATCTAAGCCCAGTTCTGGTAATTGTCCTGGAGTGGTCGTGATCAGCTGCACCTTAATGTCTGGATACTTTTCTAAGAAGTCGTCCATGTATTGCACGAGAAACTTAGAGCCAACCGCAATTGTCGCACCTATCTTTAATAAGCCTGCAGGGGTTTGGTTAACCGAGCGAGTCTCATCAATAATGGACTGCCAATTGTCGAGCTGATCTTTGGCTCTCAGGTAAAAGAGCGCACCGGCTTCGGTTTGGCTAATTGAGCGTGTGGTGCGTTTTAAAAGTTGAGTGCCAATACGCTCTTCCAACCAGTTTACTCTTTTGCTGATCGCTGAGCTGGTGGTATTGAGTTTACGTGCAGCGCCATTGAAACTGCCTTCTTCTACAACTCTAACGTAGCTCTTTACGTTGAGGATCCAATCCATATTGTTTCCTGTTAGGACTTAATTAAATTCCAATTTGGTTAATTATCAATTACTAGTTTTGAATATAAACTTATATCATGAATAAATATCACACGAATAGGGAATTTTTTGAGCCAATCGACCTTTAAAAAAACGCCGTTACTCTTAGCAATGATGATTATTGCCACGGGACAGGTGGGTGTGAGCATCTACTTGCCGTCATTGCCGTTAATTGCTTCTGACTTAAGTGTTACCCAAGTGGATGTGCAACTGCTCGTTACGCTGTTTCTTGTGGGTTTTGGCTTGTCTCAGCTATTTTACGGACCGATGTCCGATGCAGTGGGAAGACGACCTATTTTCTTGTTAGGTCAGGGTGTTTATTTGATTGGTACTGTCGTTTGTGTCGTGTTTTCTGACAATATGACGGCGCTAGAGGTTGGCCGCTTGTTGCAAGGTTTAGGGGCGGGCAGTGCCTCGGTGTTAGGACGAAGTGTGCTTCGCGACAGTTATGATGGCTCTCAGCTTACCAAGGCGCTGTCTTATATCTCGATCACCGCTTCGATCATGCCGATCATCGCGCCAGTATTTGGTGGTTGGATTTCATTTCACCTCGGTTGGCAGGCGGTGTTCCTGTTCGTTCTGATGTACTTATTGGCGATATTTACGCTAGGTTACTTTGTTCTTCATGAAACTTTGCCATACGGAAAGAGTCGCTTTGATGCCTGCCAAGTGGTGAAGAACTACGGATGTTTGTTGACCAATCGCCAAGTGTTAACCAGCGCCAGTTACAACTGGATGAGCTATATGGCGAGTTTGGTTTCGTTGTCGTTGTTTCCATTCTTAATGCAAGAGCAATTAGGGCTGACCGCCGCTGAATATGGCTCATTGATGATTGTTCCTTCGGCGGGCTTATTGATCGGTAGCGTCGCTTTAAACTTACTCAATCGTAGGTTTAGTACGCCTCAATTGATGAGCCTAGCTATCTTGATCATCTTGGCTTCAGGAGCTTGGCTTCTTACTCATGAATTATCCATTTTTAACTTAGTTTGGGCGTTTACTTGGTTGGCGATAGCACAAGGGATTTCGTTCCCTCTATCGATCAGCATGTTATTAGAGCCTCATAAGAAGCAAGCGGGCGCCGTCTCTGCGTTGTCAGGCTCAATTCAGATGTGTTTGGCGGGTTTACTCGGTGGGTATTTAGTAGAGAGTTGGGTGACGACTCATCTACAGTTAGGCGCGTTCTACCTCATTATTGGTGCAGCTATGGGGGGAGTGCTTTGGTCTTCAACCAAAATGAACAAGAAAGACGATACTGTTGAAATGAAATATAGCTAAATGTCAAATTCACTATCGTCTAACGCACCATCGTTAATACGTTGTATTTGTGCTGATGGTTTTCTACAATGCTTCGGTCCATTGAATAGGTAAAAACAAAATGCAGCAAAATGAATTTGAAGTACTGGTAAAAGCTATCTGCGCGCTAGATGGCCTGCCTCAAGCGCTTGAGCTATTGAAATCCAATGAGGATACAGAAGTCGCAGAGGCTGCTGCATCACTGACTGGTCAATTTGCACTAGCTGAAGTGGAAGGCGAAAAGCGTATTTACCACGTGACGCTTCAAGAAAATGAACAAGGCGAAGAGCAAGAGTACATCGAACATGTCATGAATGAAGGCGATGACTTAATCAAATTTGCAGCTTGGTTCTTTGAAACGATGTTTGAATTGAAGCAAAAAGACACATACCAAATTGCCGGTAAAACTTACAGACAGCCAAAGCGCAGCTAGGTTTCTCAGTAAAGTATTTTAGAAAGCAGCTCTCTTGAGCTGCTTTTTTTATGACTGTCTAGACCAATGTTTTGGATTGTTCATAGGGATAGAGCATTAAGGCCAAACCGGGCTTCACGTTAACTCATTGATATACTGATATAATCCCGGTCTGCGCAAAGACAAAAACAGGCTCACTGCAACTGCATTGATTATTTTGCAATAAAGTGTGATTTGGATCTTGTTTTTGAGCGTTTTAAGTGTAAAATCCGCGCTAAAGAAAGTTGATTAAGTGCGGAGATAAGCATGAATTACGAACTAGGCCACGCATACTTGGGTCAAATGGCAGCAAAAAACATGATGCACGAAGCAATGTACGGCAAGTCAAAGCCTAAAAAAGCATCATTTATCAAGCGAATGATGAAGAAAATGGCTAAATAAGCATTTTCAGAAACGGAATTTTAAAAGGCCTTAAACTCGATGAAGTTTAAGGCCTTTTTCGTTTTAGCGATTGGTGAAAGGTATCGCTTTGTTTTGTTGTGGATGGACACAAAAAACACAAATTACGCTTCTGACTAATGGCTATTAATTAATGCAGCCTGCAGATTGATTGGACAGGTCGACCACATTATTAGGAATGCTATCTAAGCCATTCTCTTTCATCCATGCTTCCAAGTTATCAGCCCCGCCGATGTACTTACCATCAAGCCAGATTTGAGGAACGGTGACCGGTGTTTTCTCACCGATGTGCGCTTTTACCTCTGGAATCATGCGATACAAAGCTGCGCTGTCTTTTACGACATCGTGGTATTGGTATTCGACACCCGCTTCATCAAGCATTTTCTTCGCCTTAACGCAGAATGGGCAGGTTGCTTTACCATAAACAATATTGCCTTTTAGGCTGTCTCTTTTGGTCCACTCTTTAATGACCGATTGAATCAGAACACCGCGATTTAGAGCTTCGCCTTGGCTTACTACCTTGCCTTCAACAACAAGGATCGGAGCATGCCAAGAACCCAGCTTTAAAGGTTCCCACCAGTGAGATAACCAATCTTTCACTTCTAGTTCGACATCAACGTCAGCCAATTCATTCTCAAAAGTGTCCTTAAGAATGTCTTTGGTAAGGGTACATTCTCCACATGGGATATTTACTTTAAATGGACCCCAGCTGCCTGCCCAACGGTATAGTGTAATCTTGACTGGTTTCTTCATGGTTACGACCTCGCTTAAAATTCTCTTATCAATATAGAACGGACAGTCGAACTATTTATTTCATCGACTTTAAACTTTCTTAACTTTCGCCGTTTTTTTTGTTTCCCAATGGGTAATGAATGCAACTGACGCAATGATAATCGCAGCCCCTAGCCATAAACGACCTGGTGGAACCCAACTGAAGACCAGCCAACCAGCCAAGACATTTAGAGGTAATTTCGCGTGATCAAACGGTTGAACGAAAGAGGCATCAGCCACCGAGTATGCTTTTACAATAGCCCACTGAGCCAGTGCTGTCATAACACCGATAACGATTAAGATAGCCCAAATAGTGCCGCCACTTGGCATTTGCCAATCAGGAACGGCCAGCAAGATGTTAAATGGCGTAATCAATAGCAGAAGGTAAACCACCATGGTGGAAGGGCTGTCTTGTGAAGAAAGCTTTTTCACCATCAGTGAGTAGCATGCCCAAAAGAACGCTGCACCAACGGGTAACAACGTCGCCCAGCTAAAGTCTTCAGCCCACGGTTCGAGAATGACCATAGCACCTGCGAAGCCTGCTAAGGTTGCACCCCAACGAGCTGCGCCCACTTTCTCTTTTAGGAAAAGACCAGAACCTATGGTTGCAAACAGTGGCGAAGTCATAAGAAGGGCTATGCCTTGCCAAATCGGCACAGGGTAAGCCAGCGCCCAAATCCAAAGTTGGATACCAATAACCGATAGGAAGACACGGAATACGTGTAGCTTGAGATTATCAGTTTTTAGTGCTCGTCGAATTCCCAATGTTTTCAGATAAGGAAGAATGGCGAACAATGCAATTGAATACTGAATGACGGCAACGGTAGTAGAAGTCAGTCCGAAATGAATACTAGCGATTTGAGTTAGGCTGTTGATCAAAGCAAAGGCTAAACCAGCGGTTAGCATCCAGCTAGCGCCTTGGATCGGATGGTGTTGTGACATGATGCTTCTAATTATTTGACGTGGTTTGCCTATGATACGGATTTAGCACCACTTAACCAGAAAAAAGCATTGATGAAGTTGGTCAGAATATTCGAATATGAAAAAAGGTTGAGCCATTGCCCAACCTTTTTAGTGTCTACCTAAAGTAAATTTAGATTAGAAGTCGTAGCGAACACCTAGGCGAAGCGTATCTTCACCTTCAGTTGTTAGTCCTGTAGTTACGTCTTTCACTTCATCTAAGCCATTGATGTAGTAAGAAAGGTATGTACGGAAGTTGCTGTTTAGTTTGTAGTAGCCAACAAGCTCGATACCATCTACAGAGTCGGCTGTAGAACCGTTTGCCGCTTCATTTTCTTGGTATGTGTATACTGCTGCAGCAGAAACTTGCTTAGTGATTTTATATTGTGCTGCGAATTCCATTGCAGTGAATGACTCAGCGATAGGGCCAACGGCTTTATCGTTTAAGTCACCCATTGAGTAAGTTGCTGCTAGGTATAGGTTATCTAGTGAATATGCTAGGCCAGCAAGGATTTGGTTTGCGCTTCCGTTACCTGCACCTAGATCCTGACCAGAGTATGCAAGACCAAGGTCTAGACCGATTGGCAATGAATAAACACCAGAGATGCCGTAGCCATCAGTGTCTTTTGCACTGTTTGCTTGGTAAGTTGCTTCTAACTGAAGAGCATCAAAGCCACCGCGGTATGCAAATACGCTATCTTCTTTATCCGAAGCTGCATCGATTAATTGTTGAACACCAGAGAACTCAGTGATATCTGTAAAGTCAGATACGATGACTGAAGCCATGTCTTGGCGACCTACAGAGACTGCTTGTCCATCGAAATCCACACCAGCGTACATGTAACGGTTATCAAACTCGCTATCGCCAGTGCTTTGCTCTGCTTCGTAGAAACCGAATGCAGTAACAGTATCGGTAAGTTCTGTTTTACCGCCAAGGTTTAAACGGAAACGAGTTTTATCTTCCATTGTACCTTCAACTTCGGCACCACCTGAACCGATGAAGTCGCCACGGAATTCCGCACGACCGCCAATCTTAAGCTCAGTGCCGTCAGAGCTGTAAACTGTTGCTGCTAGAGAAGAACCTGAAACTAGTGCTGCTACCACTGCAGAAGCTAGAACTGCCTTTTTCATAATCACTTACCTTGTATTTTAAAATCCGTGAGCAATGCGCTCTCCGTTTCGATATGAAGCTAATTTAGAGCAGATAAATTAAGCTTTCATTTCCATAAAATTACATTTTCGTGAATGGGGAACTTTTTTAGATGTTGATTTTATTGCACTTTTATTTCATTTGGCTGAGCGGTTTGTGAATAATTATCTAAATTGGAAGTTTTAGAACCGCTATCTGTACGAGTTTTACTTTGAAAGAGATGAGGTTGTTATGAGTGAGTTCTATGGGCTGAACTGCAGCTGTTAAATCGATTAACTGCTTGTACTGGTTAAGATATCCTCTATGATGCAAAAACTTACGAGAGAATAGATTTTGCTCAACAAGATGGAGTGGTTGGATGAAAACAGAGTACTTAGGCGATGTTTTACAAGGCAGGCAGGTTATTGGCTCTTTGAATGTTGAAGACTTACAGGTCGGAGAGCATCAGTTTTGGTTTCAAGTGACCAGTGATGGACTCGGACAACCGAAAAATATGCCAGTGTCTGTTTTTAAAGGAAGCCAAGATGGGCCAAAGTTGATGATCACCGCTGGTATTCATGGCGATGAACTGAACGGTGTATTGGCTGCTCAGCAAATTATCCGAGACTTAGTAGGGAAAGATCTAAAAGGGACAGTGACAATTGTACCAACGGTGAATTTATCTGGGCTATTGAATCATAGCCGCGATTTTATCTCTTCTGATCCGGGTTCATGTCCGGCTAATCTCAATCGACTTTTCCCTGGTGATTCTCATGGTTTAGCTGCTGAGCGTTTTGTAGCTTCATTATGGGAGCGCTTACTCAAGCACAATGCAACGTTCGCGGTTGATCTTCATACCCAAACGCGCGGCGCGGTTTATCCTCTCTATGTTTTTGCTGATTACCGGATTGATCAATGCTTGGAGATGGCGAGATTAATGCAACCCGATTGCGTACTCAATGACCCAGGCGACCCAGGTATCTTAGAAACCGTATGGAACCGAAGTGGTATCCCAAGTATCACGGTCGAAGTAGGGATGGGTAAGTTTACTCAACCTGACATGATTCAAAGAGCGGTAGACGGTGTTTTGAACATGCTTTCCTATTATGAAGTGCTTGAGGTCGATGGACAAGATCCGTTAGAAGTAAAGCAACTGCCAAGCATGGATTGGATTGAAGGCAACAACGTCGTGTCTATTCGTGCTGATATTGGTGGTTTTGTTCTGCCTCAGGTCGAGCTTTTGCAAAGCGTGGAGCAAGGTGATTTGTTAGCCATCCAATATGATGCTTTTGGTAATGAATGCCGCCGTTATTACGCACCGTCTGCTGGACGTGTCCTTAGCTATAACGTGGATGCGTTAAGGGAACCTGGTGCACTTGTTTGTCGCTTGCTAAGTTAGGGGGGCAGTCGGTTGGACGTTTCCGTATTAATACAGCGTGTCACCATCTAAAACACGCAAAAAAAGACCGAGCAGGGCTCGGTCAAAGGACAGTTGTCTAGAGTAAGCACGTCTTGGACTCATCGAGAAAACTGCTTTTAGAGTAGCGAGAGTAGATTAAGAATCTATTGCAAGATAGTGACACTTCGACTGCTTTTCTGTTTCAAAAATAATATTGAAAACATTATCTTAAGCTTATAAAAAAGCCTACTTCGAGTTTGCGCGAGTAGGCTTTATCAACTTCACTTAAGAGGCTCTATTTCTTTCTAAGCTCGATTAAAAGGCGTCATCTACGATGTCTTTTAGTCGGTCGTAAGGTACATAACCTGGTAAAACATTTCCATTCATCATCATGGTTGGAGTGCCTGTTAAGCCGAGTGCACTGAACGTTTGATGGTTAGTGGTTAGAACTTGGTTTTGTTCTTGAGTTGTTTTTAGTTCCGTCTCTGTTCCTGTCTTCTTGGCAACCGCTTCTAATGAACTCTTTGTGTGAATACCGCTTTTTGCCATCAATAATCTATTAACCTCAGGGAACGTTTCTGGCTTGTCTTGCCATACTTTCATCGCATATAAAGCGGCATTGGTGTTGAGGCCGTCGACTTGCTGCTGTTTAAATGATAAGTACACATTGATCACTTTAATGTCGCTATTTTCAGAGACTAATTGAGCCAAACCTTTCTCTAAGCGCTTACAGTAAGGACAGTTATAGTCGGTGAAATTGATGATTACCGACTTGCCATCCGGGTTTCCTGTTACTGGATGAGCGTCATTGTTGTATAACCAATCATGGCTTTCTGCTTGGGCTTTCTTTGCTTGAGCTTGGCCCGCTACATATTGCTCTAAGCTGGTGTGTAACCCCGAAATAGTTGAAGGGTTCTCTTTCAGAAACTGGTTAATTTCCTCAAGTTGTTGGGTTTGTTCTTTGCTTAGTTCAGCGAAGGCGTTGGTGCTCATTAGTGAGCCTAAAATTAGTGTGCTTATCAGAAGCTTTTTCATGTTATTTATCTCGAATTCTTAGTAATGGTGAGCGATAATTTGGTGGCGCTCGCACTAGTGTTCTTTGTTTAGTGGATTTGAAACGACTTACTCGCCCTGTTTGCCAATAGGCTAGGCAAAGTAAGTTCTCAACCACAGCCCTATAGGAGAAGTAACGCCTGTTGCGATACTGCTTATCTCTCCATCTTTAATGATGACAATGCTGGGTGTGACATTGATTCCCCAGTCTCTACTGATATGCCCTGAAAGATCATTGATCACCGGGAAGTCATACTCTTTGGCGTCCAAGTAGCGTTGCACTCGCTCATCTGGTCCTGATGAAAGGGCGACCGTAACGACTTGGTGAGAGTCATTGAAGCTATTGATGGTTGGGCTCACGAATTTGCACGCACCACACCAAGTTGCCCAAAAATAGACAATGACAGGCTTACCGTTTTTACTGAGCTCGATAACATCAATATCCTCACCTTGGAGTGATTGACCTACGATTGGAATCGCACCTCCTTGAGGCATACTTCTGCTGTGATAAAAATCCATAGCAAAGGAAACCACGCCTACGAGCAGTATCATTGAGACCAGTTCCTTTCCCCACTTTTTAAGGCGACTTGGCTTTTTAGCCTCACCCTTTATAGAGTGCTCTTTGGTCGTATTGGGCTTCTCTTCATTGTTGGGAGTCTTCATTAGTTATCTCGCAGCATCGATGGCTTGAACGACAGTGTCACTGTTGAGAATGACAGGCAGTGGAATACCACTTTTATAGCTCGGACCGTAGACGATATTAAATGGCACACCAAATCGTCCATTACTTTGTAAGTATTGAGTGACACTTTCACTTGGAGTGGTCCAATCGCCTTTCATTAGAACGATATTCTCTTGTTGCAGATGGCTATAAACAGGGTCTTGAAGAATGACGCCGATTTTGTTGGCTTTACAGGTGATGCACCAATCAGCAGTTACATCGACAAATACTGTTTTGCCTTCATCGATCAATTTTGGAATTTGTTTCGCATCCAGCTTTTGCCAAGCAAGGTCATCAACGATAGGTGTCGCCCAGTTATCTGCAGTGACACTACCTACGATAAGCGCTGCGCCAAATACTATTGTGGTGGTTGCCAAGATAGGAGCCAGCACCTTGGTGCCGAGCTTCTTGCCAATCCAAATCAATACTGTTGTTAGGATTAATACAGAAAGCACGATCGTTGGGAATTTTCCAATGAATGGGCTCAGCAGACTCGTTAACCATAAGCTGGTGGCGAACATCATCAAGCCGAAAATCAACTTAACAGTGAACATCCAAGGGCCAGGCTTAGGCATTAGTTTGGTTAGACGTGGGAAGGCAGCAAAAACTAACCAAGGTGCACTCATACCTATACCGAGAGCGATGAAGATAGCCCATAATTCTTGGTAGCTAGCACCAAGCGCATAAGCGACAGCCGTTCCTAGGAATGGTGCGCTACATGGAGTTGCCAATAGCGTTGCAAACATGCCTTGAACAAAGTGGCCTGAATGTGAATCATCCCCTTTGGTTGCCATCCAAGTGTTCAAACCTGAAGGCAGTCTGAATTCGAATAAACCCAGTAGGTTGATTGAAAACAGTAAGGTGATGATGAGCATGAATCCGATGAACCAAACGTTTTGGAATTGGATTCCCCAGCCAATCGCATTGCCACCCATTTTTAGAATGGTCATACCAAGGGCTAACAGAGCAAATGACGTAATGACACCAGAAGCAGACGCTAAGAATGAGAGTCTGATATGACGATTAGATGCCCCTTGGTTTTGAATGATGCTGTTTAACTTCATTCCTAATACTGGCAACACACATGGCATGATGTTGAGGATCAAACCACCAATTAAGGCAAAACCGATCATCGCAGTAAAACCGTTACTGTTTTCTTGATAAGCGATTGGTTTTGACCCAACTTGAGCTGTCATCTCTTCGGCAAAGTTTGTGTCCGATACTGTAACACTCACCGTGCGATCGGTTAGATCGACCTCGCCAAGCCAGTTACTGACATCGAATACAGCAGTCATTGTATTGTCTGTTATGTGGACGCTTGGTTGAGAGAAGAAGTCATCAATCACTTCTTGCCCGTCAATCAACACCATTGGCTTATCCCAACCATCTTTGCTTGTCAGCTGAGTAACCAATTGCTGCTTGCTCTTATCCCAAAACAAACCGTTCACCGAAGTGCGGTTAGCTTCTCGTGGCGACTGGCTCATGCCTTGGTTGAACAAGAACATCGCTTCTTCATCAAGCGCTAAAGTTTTTGGGTCAATCGGCAGTTCGATATCGTAATCGGTTAACACGCAGATATTGGTACACGACGGAAAGGTAAACGAGGCCCTGAATATTGCAGGCTTTGTGTTGTCTTTCAGGGTTAACGTGACAGGAAAGCTGACGTGCTTTTTGTAACTTAACGTCATGACGTCAAGCTGCTCGTAGTACTTAGGTATCGGCCAATGCCAATCTACTGACTCAATGTTTGTTGAACCAGACCAGTCCCAGCTTGGTGGTATGCCACCTTCACCAGGGCTGCGCCAATAGGTTTTCCAGTCGCCGTCGAGCACGACATCGAGCACGGTTTGAATCTTAGAACCGTCATCTGACTGTTCACCTGTCGACATCATTCGCATTTTGACTGGCGGGTGTTCAGGCACGCTGAGCCAACCTGTAGTCTGTGCTAAAGCAGTAAATGATGTCATGACCAAAAGGGCTGTGACTAGAGTTTTCGCGCATGTACGCATGCAGAATGCCAAAGAATCGACAAACTTAGTTAGTAGTGTGTTGTACACAAATGTATCTCCAAAAAATAAATAAAAGGGTGGAATAGCCCGGTTATTTACTCTCTAAATATACAGTGCTTTAGGTGTAAGCGGTGTTTTGTTGGTCGAGTAGAGCGATGGTTGTCTCTAGATAATCTCGATATGTGGGGAGGTAAGTTAAATGCAACCGCAATAATAAGTACGAATGGGATCATCCAGCCGGTTTTTGGGGCGGCAAAGGTCAGCATTTTCGAACTCAGACTGCATGAACTTGAATTGGGTGACGTTAACATTTTTGAGGCTTCTAAGCCGAAAACACTGGCGTATAGAGTGGCCATTTTTTCTGAAGAAGCGATGTCAGTTTGAGGATTACTGTTTTCTGTATGAGTTTGCGCGCCAACTAGGACTGATTGACCATTAGCGGATGCAGATAACGATACTTTCTTTACGGCCAGAGTACTCGCCAGACAAGTTACGATAACCAGTCCGGTCAGGAAGAGCGCCCAAAGCGAATGCTTTTGTCGACGATTCTGTGTAGATAAGAAAAGTAGCGGTGTGTTCAGAAAATTAGTCCGTAATTAAATCAGTTAGTTGTTAAAACGAGCTCGTTGAATTGTGGCTAGCTTAGATAAGTTCTCTTCGCGCCACAAGTCATAAAATTGTTAAAGTGAAACTAGGTATAAACGAGGGAAACCGTAGGTATACGATAAACGACGCATAAACACTAATTCTCGCGAATACGACATTGCTCTGTCACTAAAGTTCACAATAACTGGAAGTTGCCACTAATTTATTCTGTATCGAGTAGTTTATTCATTATCAGGCTATACAAAAAAGCCCAATAGCTCGTCGATGAACGTATTGGGCTTTAACCATTGGCGCTATTGAAAAGGCTTAGTGAGTGCGGCGAGGGCCGTTACGTACCAAGTCTTTACCGTTATCAAACACTTCTTTGGTGATCCAGCGAGCAAGTAGAACTTTGTGGCTGCTGTTGAATACAGCAACGAAGTGACGACCATCTGAATTATTGGTTGCCATGCCTACACCTTCAACGCCTTCAAGGCCTAAACCGCCAGCTTCCACTGAAATTAGGAATTGCTCTAGTTCTTCTAGAGACTCAATGATGTCAAGTTCGTTGTTCATTTTTATGCTCTCTTGCAGTGAACCAATATCGTACTTAAGGCGCTTTAGTGCTTACCCTAAAATTAAGATATTGGCCGTTATTCTTTGTTGGATGCGTACTCTACAGGTCATAAGAGGGGATTGGAACTCTCAAATATTAGAAGCATGCTGATAATTTGCGAATTTTTAACATAACATACGTTTAAATGCTTGTTATCCATGTTCTTTTTACTACTATTTATAGGGTCAATTTAGACAGTAATAGGAATTAATATGATGAAGGTTTGGCGTTGTCTATTGTTAATGTTGGCGTTTGTCGCATTTGGAAGTTATGCGCAGAGCGTTGAGAAAATCGCAGAAGTACAAGATCAGTTAATGATCGATCTAACAACATTAGAAACGGCGCATGATGCTGAGAAACCCTTTCTTGAAGATATATTAAGGCGTAAGAATCAAGGGCTACGTGAGGAGATTTTTACACAACTCTCTTCAGACAAGAAGGAAGGGCTAGATGCCATTCTGGCTCAGCAGGTTGAACTTTTACAAAAATTGCTGACATTGAATGAAGGCAAAATCGTTTCAATGAGTAAAGAAAACCGTTCAGCTGAGGGTGACGCTAAGAAACGTCTTGAATTACGCATTCAAAAACGAATCGGAATGATGGATGTTTATTATCAACAACTAGCAAAGACACTCACTTGGTCGAAAGATCGTGGGGTCGATGTCGCTGTACCTGAAACAGCTCTAAAAGTAGACTTGGTGTCTCGCTCTAAATACTTGACTAATGCCATTCTTTACACAGACACACAGCGACAAGATCTAGAAGCGCGTTTGTCTTTCGTGAATGAAGAAGAGAAAGCGACCATTAAAAAGGAGCTTGAGCGTTTCAGCGAGCGTACTAGTGTAATGGTGGCGAGCTTAGAAGAAACCATCACACTAATGGAACCGTTTGGCGTCGACGTGACTTCTTACAAGAGAGTGTTGCTGGCGACGACAGGCGACATTAATGCCGATGTGTTGGATGTTGATGTTGCACTGGAACTGTTGGATGGTTGGCTTCGTTCGTTCAGTTCATGGGCTTTTGAAAATACGCCTTCTTTTATCGTTAAACTCGCTCTTTTTCTCGGTATTTTGTATGTCACTCGCCTTATAGCTAACGTGGCTCGTAAGACCGTTCGTAAGAGTGTTTCGCACTCTAAAATGGACTTCAGTGTCTTGATGCAGGACTTCTTTGTATCAATCGCATCGAAAGCGGTCGTGTTTATTGGTTTGCTTATTGCGCTGTCGCAAATCGGGATAGAGCTAGCACCACTACTAACAGGTTTTGGTGTTGCAGGTGTGATCATTGGTTTTGCATTGCAGGATACGCTGTCTAACTTCGCCTCGGGCTTGATGATCTTGATTTACCGTCCTTATGATGTTGGTGACATGGTTAAAGTGGCGGGCGTGCAAGGCACGGTAAAAGACATGAGCTTAGTGTCGACCACGGTACAAACTATCGATAACCAACGTTTAGTGATCCCAAACAACAAGATCTGGGGTGACGTGATCAACAATATCACGGCAGAACGTGTAAGACGTGTTGATATGGTTTTCGGTATTGGTTACTCAGATGATATCGATAAAGCGAAAGCGGTATTGAATGACATCATTGTCGCGCACCCTCTAGTACTGAAAAAACCAGAGCACATGATCAAGCTTCATACCTTGAATACGTCTTCTGTAGATTTTGTCGTAAGACCTTGGGTTAAGACAGACGATTACTGGGATGTGTATTGGGATGTGACGGAAACCGTGAAGAAACGCTTCGATGAAGAAGGCATCACGATTCCATTCCCGCAACGAGATGTGCATATTTACAATCACGAAGATAACTAAGCGAAAGAGCTAATACGAAAAAGCTAATACGAAAAAGCTAAGTGTGGCTTCGAGCCATCATTCTTAATGTGATATTAAATGGACGCTGAATAAGCGTCCATTTTTTTGGCTGCGGTTTATATTGAGCTTCATTCCTTATATCACTCCACCCATCTTAGAATTACGTTATCATGGGGCAGGCTCAGTCTGGATAGTTGAAATCGAATGGATGATTCACAGCAAAACCCAAAAACGAGAAATACAACGGTAAGAAAAGCGACGCGAATCGAAAGTGTCATGAACTCTGCGATGTGGCATTTAACCCAGAGGGACATGACGGAAAGCGAGTTGATTGCGAAGTTGAAAGTGAAAACGGACAATCAAGATTGGATCGATGAAACTTTAGGGGCTCTGAAAGGATTTGGGTATCTCAAGTCTGACCAAGTGTTCGCAGAACAATTTGTGGAACAAGCTTTTTCTGGTGAATTTGGTTCTCGATATATTGTTGAAAAATTGAAAAAGAAGGGCCTGACGGATTCGGTCATTTCTGATGCCATCCATAAGGTGTCATTCGAAAAGTCTATCGATGAGCAAACCATCTTGATAGACCGAATCAACCACTACTATTCAAGCTTTACCATGAGCCGTGAAAAGCTCGTCGCGACCCTACAAAAGCGTGGCTTTAGCTATCAACAAGTTAAGGTAGCGATTGATCAGCACCCACAAGCGCATCAACTGAAAAGTAACATTCAAATTAAGGCCGAGAAAGCCGATTTGGAAAAAGAGGTGCTTAAGTATGCTCGTAAAGGCAAAGGCTTGACTGCTATTCAGCAAGAGCTTAGACAGCGACAAATCGACACCAGTGAGTTGTCATCGCTGATCGACCGACTAATCAATGAGGAGCAACTGGATTTTTACTCTTCGTGTTTAGAGCAGCTTCAGAAGAAATCTTATGATCTCAACGATCACAAAGAGCGCTCAAAGGCGTACGCAATGTTAAGTCGCAAGGGTTTCTC
This sequence comes from Vibrio crassostreae, assembly GCF_024347415.1. Taxonomy (NCBI): domain Bacteria; kingdom Pseudomonadati; phylum Pseudomonadota; class Gammaproteobacteria; order Vibrionales; family Vibrionaceae; genus Vibrio; species Vibrio crassostreae. Next base: position 1,180,316 of record NZ_AP025477.1, on the reverse strand, counting down.
TTCTGACGAGATTAAATTTGCGTTGAGTGAAGGTAACGAGTAGCTAAGCCGGAAAAATTTCCTATGTAGTATGTTGGTTTGCCTTAAGTAACTATTGGACATTACCTTGTTACGAATAGAGTCCATTCGTATGGAAAAAGATATGGTATATCTGCATAAGCGTCGCCAAATTTAGTGAACCACTACAGGTGCCCGATAAAAATCAATGTAATTAAAGAAGAGGGATTCAAAATAACGTTTGAATCCCTCTTCTTTGGAGCCACCTAGCTAATTTTATTCATTCTTGATTTAACCACACTAAAATAGAACACTGATTATTACGTTGTACACGGATATCCATTACCAGAAATGCTATGGAAGTAGCGATAATTCCTTTTCAAAATGTTCAATTTTACGCTGTTCTTCTTCAATCTTTATTTTGTACTTAGCTATTTTATCTTCTTCTTGATAAGTTTCGGCCTCACTAAGGTCTGAACGATACTCTAGAATTTCATCTTGAGAGTCTTCAATTTTTTCTGTTAGCTCATCTTTAAGATCATCATTGCTACAGAACATATTTACTTGCTCTAACGCATCACTCAATCCATCAAGTTTCTCTGTGTGTCCATTAATTTTTGCAATCTCCATTTTGTGCTGAATTTCACATGCCTTTTTATCACAGCCCACTTTTTCTGAACAATCAGAGGCAAATGCTGCAAGTGGGAAGAAAAATAATGGTAAAGATAACAGTAGATTGGTGTGATTTTTGAACATTGGAATTACCTGTTACTAAATGAATAAAAGAGTCTAGAAGAGCAATTTACAAGGAAACAACATCAGGCTCTATACTGTTTATCCGTCAAATAAACACAAATGGCATATCGCGCGATCAATTGGCAAATTACACAGTGAACTCGATACTTTTCTTTTTCATCTTTTGGCTATAGTAGCTAAAGTATTTAAATGACTGATCACGGTCGGCCGACATATTTTGATAAAAAGGGTTATTAACGAGCGGCAGTGGATCAACCCTAAAAAGAAACAAACCAAACATAGAACGCTTAGGCGTCAAGTATAAATCGTATAAAAATTGTGCCATCGCGGGGTCGTGCACTGGAATAACGAATGAAGGTTTTTTTATATTATCAGCGAAATATTGAAGTACCTGTTTTCTAATCGATAAGCTGATCGAGCCAACACTTAGCAGCATATCCGTCTGATTATCATAAACGATATGACCCACCATTAACCCTTTGCAGTAAAAGCAGAGAATGACGAGGTTATCAACGGAGAGGTGGTCAGCGTTATAAAATTTCAAAAAGTCTAGCGAATAGAGCTTTGAGTGAACCGATAATATATCAGTCCATAACTCGCTAGGAATCGATTTGACTGTGTAATTAACGACATTGTCGATTACGTAACTATAAGATATATCTTGATTCACTGGAATTTCACTCAACTTAACTGAAGGTGAAATTACGTCTACTTCTTTCGCATCAAACTCATACACTTGGGCAAAATAATTGGCAATGCCCAAACGTCTCAGTAAACTTGTTTTGGTTTCTCCCCTTTCCCATTTGCTTATCATTACTTGATTCACTCCCTCAAAGGCTCGATGGGAATGGGCAAGTAAGGTTGCTAGCTCTTCTTGTGACAAGCCTTGCTCTTCACGAAGCCTTTTTAATTCATTGGAAAAATCATCTCGAGTCATTGAGTTCCTACCGCTTTCCATCTACAAATCAGTTTACTTCGCTTTATTGTAGTATCGCTCTCTAGAGCCCCCAAATTAATAGTTATCACATTAGCATTATTTGTGGGAAATTCAGCTACCAGCAAAATGCCTAACTATACCCGTAACTCGTAATGGGGCAAAAATGAGTTATGTCACTACTCATTTTTGCCTTTTTCACTAGTATTAAAATTCAATCTATCGACCGTATTTTCCAACGATGAAGTGCTCAAACTCATCACACATTTTATGGTTTGATTTGTCATTATTCGCCAACTCGGTTGCTCCATCGACGATCGATATCTTCGCATTTAAATCAGTGACTGGCGCACGTTCTCTTGTCGACAGTTGTTTGATTTTTTGCTCCTCAATCGCCCAAGCTTGTTCTGGTGATAAATTACATTCATCTGCAAGGTATTTGGCATTGAAGCCTTCCCCGGTAAGGCTTTCTATTGTTCCGTTATGGTTCACGCTATTGCCTTTATGCCAATAGTGTTTCGCTAACAAAGGCCCGATCTCTGGGTTATCCGTTAAGTAACCAAACTTGTCGGTGAAATAAGCACGAGTTTGATACACCGCCATGTGAGCCAATAGGTAACCTTGATATGAACAAGATGCTTCATCTGACAATAGATGTGGGATCGCCATCAGTGGGCGAGGGCTGCAAGCCAATCCAAGAATTGCTTTTTCACTGCTACGTGCAAGTGCCGTGATCTTTTCAGGTGTTAGATCCTTATCTGCTAGCTCGTACAGTGCTCGCTCAAAGTAAGGGACTACAAGAATACTGCGCTCTTGATAGGCTCTAAACGGTTGTTTGTTATCAATAATCGCTTTAATCAATTCGTCTGGCACAGGTTGGCCTTCTGAATTGAGCGCGTACTGTTTTAACCAATCGGCGTCGTTCAACAAGCTGTCACAGAACATAGATTGAGTTTCAGCGTAAGCCATCGAGGTGGGGGCAAACTCTTGAGAGAAACAAGGCGCGTTCATTTTTACATTAGCAAAATGCGCTGCGTGTCCACCTTCGTGAAACAAGGTATTAATCCCATCATAACCACTGCCTACTTGATCGGGCTTAGCGTTGCTCGTGAAGTTAACTTGAGCCGCAACCCAAGCGCCTTGGTCGTAGAAAGAAGGGATTGGCCCATGACAGAAGCCATTAGGATACTTTCCTTTACGATCAAGCAAATCCAATTTCAATGTCGCTTGAGAGTATTCGATGTTGAGGCGACCAAAAGATTCTATCCAGCGTCTCAGTGATTTTGAGAAGGGAACATAAGGGTCTAAGTCATTCATAACGTCACCAGCAAAAGAGTAGGTAAAGTTATGAGCTTGCAGTGCACTTTCACCTTTCTGCTTAGCTAAGTTCGTTAGACTTTGTTGATGGCTATCGCGCGTACGTACGTCGAAGTCGTCCAGGATCGTAAACAGTTGCTCTGTTGTCATCTGCTCGGTTTTAACGACTGAGTAATCAAAAAAGGTTTTATAACCCAGTGACTGAGCAAATTGGTTACGCTTTTTGATGAGCTCAATGAAGCCATTCACCAGCAACCACTGTTCTAAATCGAGCAATGTTTGGTGTGCAGAAAGTCTTACCTTTTCATTACTATTGGTTCGAACTGTTGAGCCGAGAACGGGCAACGAACCTTCTGTTTCATCACCCGTTTCATTTACGTAAGTCATTACGTGATTTTGTTTTTTCTCAAACAGTTCGGCTTCAAACTTGATGAGGTCTGCTTTTAGCGCTTGTGATTGTTGAGATTCAATAGTGTGCGATTTGAACGTAGCTAGCCAACCATTTAGCCCTGCTAATGTGCTTTCTTTTTCTTGAGGATCTTGAATCTGGTCGATGGTACCTAATTGAGCTTCGATTGCCGCAATCTGTTCAGCTGAACTTAAAAACTCGGTCCACTGGGTTTGCGCTAGGGTTGAACCATCATGATCGTCACTGATGCCCATATAGGTATCCCAAAAGAAGTCCTCTTTCGCTTTATGAGTCGCAAGATACTTTTGATTCAATTGGTTGAGATAGTTCGTTGCAGTCATGACATTCCTTGAAGATTAACCAGTAATTTCAAGATTATGACACATTCACAAGATGTATTTTGTGACATTACATATAACGGAATGTAAGTCACATGGCTATCAAAGCGTGTTGAACCAATACGGCTTCATCAGTTTGCCGCCAGAAGCCATTCAACGTAATAAAGTAAGACTATCACTTGAAGAGCCTGTAATAGAAGGTGGCTATAAATAATCAGTATGATGTGTTGTACGTGAATCGTCGGGATGGTACTGTTAGTCCCGTAATGGTTCTCAACGTGACGGATTACGTTATTCGGCGATAGAATTTATCTAGCGGGCATGTATGCCCGTTTTTTTTCGCCTAAAATTTGTCGGTCAGGCGTTTGTTTGTTGATTGGTCACGTATAATGAACGCTTCATGCCGCACGAAATAAGCACAATTAATGAGAACTCTTCCTGTCTTAATCCTACCTTTTTTATTGGTTTTGAATGCCATTGTATTTTCTGCGCAAGCAACCGAAAGCTGGTGGCTGCGAACGGTATTCAACACAAGTTCAGATCAACCAAGTTCTCAAAACTATATCAACGATGTCGATCTTATGGATTGTGGTGATGTAGAAGGTACTCTGCTGTGCAGTGACCAAACCAAATATTACGATCTGGATGTTTATGTTGAACTGGAGCTAGGTGAATCAAGTATTGAAGTGGTTCGCTTAAGCTTGCCATATTCGAACTTAAGTTATACCAAGCTTCAGGCTTACCTTCGTCAAGATGGCTTTGCTCTGAGTTCAATCCGTATTGGGGAAGATGAGTTCGATGTCGTCGCTCAACTCGAACACGCAAAACGTGAGGGCGTTGGTTTTGATGAGGTAGATAAGCAGCTCGTAGAATTTATTAATGCACCACACCATTCATCTGATCAAGTGAGTTTATGGAACGTTCCTAACTCATCATCTGCTAGTTCGTCTTCTCCTTGGGTTCAGTTACAGAGTGATGGTGATAACTTAACGGTTGAACTAAATCGCTTTTAATTGCTCAAATTTATAGATGCTTTCGTAATTCATTAGAGAGAACAAGCCGTTTGGAATAACGGTTCACGGGCAGACAGCAAGTTATTATTCATTTAAGTGTTCGTTTTTCTGTGGCTCTCACATTTTTGGCAAGCGTTTACTTTTGCCATTTGTTATACGTTGAGCCTTCGGTAAAACGAGCTTAGGATACGTTCAGTATTGATAAAGGAGACAACCCATGGTTGCAAGAGTAACGACAGCGCCACAAGGCCCAGAACTTTCTGAGTTGGTGCAAGGATACTGGCGTACAGCTGAATGGGGCATGACCCCGAAACAACGCCTGACTTTCCTTAAGCAGCACATTGATCTTGGCATCACAACTGTTGATCACGCGGATATCTACGGTAACTACCAATGTGAAAAGTTGTTTGGTGAAGCATTAGCACTTGAGCCAAGCCTTCGTGATGATATTCAAATTGTCACCAAGTGCGATATCAACTTATGTGGTGACCACACTCCTGATCGTAAGATCAATCACTATGACACCAGCGCACACCACATTTACCAATCAGTAAATAACTCGCTAGAGCGTTTAGGTGTTGCCGAACTCGATGTATTGCTTATTCACCGTCCAGATGTACTGATGGATGCGGATGAAGTAGCTGAAGCGTTCGCAGAGCTACATAAGGTCGGTAAAGTTAAGCACTTTGGTGTTTCTAACTTCACACCGCGTCAGTTTGAATTGCTTCAATCTCGCCTTGGTAAGCCATTAGTTACCAACCAAGTTGAAATTAACCCACTGAACTTCGAAGTTGCCCATGATGGCACCTTAGATCAACTACAGATGAACCGCATTCGCCCAATGGCGTGGTCTTGTCTCGGCGGCGGTAGCATCTTTAGTGGCGATTCAGCACAAGCGATTCGCGTTCGTGATGAACTCGAAGCGATTCGCAAAGAAGTGGGTGCCGACAGCATTGATCAAGTGATCTACGCATGGGTACGCCGTTTACCGTCTAACCCAATGGCCATTATTGGCTCTGGTAAGATTGAGCGCGTTAAGACAGCTGTTGATGCACTGAAAATTGAACTGACTCGCGAGCAGTGGTACCGCGTATGGGTTGCATCTAAAGGTCACGGTGTGCCATAGAAAGCAATTCATATAGAAGCGAAAGCCAGCTAAGAAAGCTGGCTTTTTTGTGTTCGCCTAACCTATTTCTGCAAAACTGTGATTAAGGTGGAATAATTTTCAAAAACACTCATAATGCACTCTGTTTTTCACCAGTTGGATATTTCCATTGAGCACTTCAAAATTCTCTTCAATCGCCCTTAAACCAGAGCTTCTAAATACGTTAGATTCTCTTGGTTATACTGAAATGACGCCGATCCAAGCGTTAAGTCTTCCTACTATCCTAAATGGCAAGGACGTTATCGGTCAGGGTAAAACGGGTTCAGGTAAAACAGCTGCTTTTGGTTTAGGCGTGCTGCAGAACCTACGCGTTAAGCGTTTCCGTGTTCAGTCTTTAGTGTTATGTCCGACTCGTGAGCTTGCAGACCAAGTAGCAAAAGAGATCCGTACTCTTGCTCGTGGTATTCACAATATTAAAGTGCTGACACTATGTGGCGGTATGCCAATGGGCCCACAGATTGGTTCATTAGAGCATGGCGCACACATTCTTGTGGGCACTCCTGGTCGTATTCTTGACCACCTAGAGAAAGGCCGTATTGACCTGTCTGAGCTGAACACACTTGTGTTAGATGAAGCGGATCGCATGCTAGAGATGGGTTTTCAAGACGCTTTGGACGCAGTGATTGAAGCGGCGCCAAAAGAACGCCAAACTCTGCTATTCAGTGCAACTTTCCCTAAACAGATCAAATCTGTTGCAGACCGCATTATGCGCAACCCAGAAATGGTGAAGGTTGAGTCAACGCATGACCACTCAAGCATCCAGCAACACTTCTACAAGCTAGAAGGTTCTGAAGCTCGTGATGATGCTCTAGAGTTGCTGCTACTTCATCACCAACCGGAATCTGCGGTTGTGTTCTGTAACACTAAGAAAGAAGTGCAGAACGTAAACGATGAGCTAAGCCACCGTGGTTTCAGTGTTATCGAACTTCATGGCGACATGGAACAGCGTGAACGTGACCAAGCTTTGGTTCAGTTCTCAAATAAAACCATCTCGATTCTAGTGGCGACAGACGTTGCGGCTCGTGGTCTTGATGTTGATAACCTAGATGCTGTATTCAACTTTGAATTGTCTCGTGACCCTGAAGTTCACGTACACCGCATTGGTCGTACTGGCCGTGCAGGAAGCAAGGGCGTTGCTATCAGCTTCTTTAGTGAGAAAGAGATGTACCGTGTTGCTCAAATTGATGAGTACATGGATATGCCGATTGTGCCATCTGAGCTTCCAGCAAAACCCATTGCTAAGCCGTACTACTCAAACATGGTAACCATTCAGATTGATGGCGGTAAGAAAGCTAAGCTTCGTGCAGGTGATATTCTTGGTGCATTGACTGGTCAAGGTGGTATTGATGGTAAATCAGTAGGTAAGATCAACTTGTTCGCAATGCGCGCTTACGTTGCTGTAGAACGCTCTGTAGCTAAGAAAGCACTGAACAAGATCGAATCAGGTAAAATGAAGGGTCGTCAATTCCGCGCCCGAATCCTGAAGTAATTCGAGACTGAAGCCCTTTGCTGTGATATGTCTAATTAATGACATTGCTAATTCATGGCATTGCAGTAAAGGGTGTTCTACAAAATGTTACTCAAGTTTCTTCTCTTAGGTTCGTCGATCTAGTCCTCTATATCAAAGCATTATTCATCGGGTCTTATCGAATAAAGATCGTTGATATGTTTTCCTTCGCTAACATACCAATTCATCGCTTCCTGTCGATTGTGAACGAATATCGTGATTGTGGTTATTGAACCATCATCAAAATAACAAAGCTCATATTCTAAATCGCTTGGGTACTCAGGAATAGCGGCCATAGCTTGCCTCCCAAATATCAATCATTTGAAAATACGCTAACCCGTTTCTTTTATAGGGTTCGTATTGCGTCAAATGAGTAATAAAAATCAAGTTACATCACTGCCGTTAATTATTTTTAGTTTAATCATTTGCCTAAATAGACGGTTTAGCAAGGTGAAGTCTCAATTTATCTGAAAGTTTTTACGATCAGCTGCTTTTATAGCTAATGTTATAAGATCAAGGGTGAATCTGATAAATCTGTTTACAGGTTCGCTGATCAGTAAAGGGTTGTGAGAGGGTGTAATGAGAAAATGTCGTTGGTTAATGTTATTGGTGTGCTTCCTATTTGCTGGGTGTGGGACGAAATTCGCCTATAACAATATCAGTTGGTTTGCGGTCAGTTATATCGAAGACTTTGTTTCGTTATCCAATAGTCAAGAGTCTGAGCTAGAAGCCCGTCTAGACTCATTGCAAGCCTGGCATAAAGAAACTCAACTCCCCTTGTACATTTCGCAATTAGAAGCGATTCAAAGTATTACTCGTCCTGATATGAACTCTGCCTTTATCGTCGACCAAAGTGAGCAAATTAAAAATCATATTCGTGCGATCGTTAATAAGTTTGCACCCGATGTGTACGCGTTAAGTATGCAACTTAGCCCTAAGCAAGATAGTGAATTCTTAAAAAACTTTAGAGAAAAGCAGCAAGACTATTACGAAGAAAGATTGTCGTTGAATGACGAAGATTCCAGAGAGCGATATCGAAATCGGATAGAAGAGAGACTAGAGCGATGGCTAGGATCGGTATCGAAAGAACAAAAACAGATTATATATACTTGGTCTCAAGAGTGGGTAAATACCAACGCTAGTTGGCGAGAATATCAAAATAATACCTACCAAGATCTTACGATACTTATGGAAAAGAAGAGTGACTTACATATCGCTCAGCCGATTATTATGAAGTTGCTTTTGAACAATGAGTCTTATTACCCTGACGGTTTGGAATCTCAACTCAACAAGAATATGCAGACATCCGCCAAGTTTTTAGTGGATATCGCATCGGTAAGTAGTGATAAGCAATGGTCTTATTTCATGAATGAATTAGAGAGCCTTGAGGCTTTGTTGCGTAATTATATTTAAAGATAGAGCTACCCCGTTTCGGGTATTTCTTAGTCAATACGACAAGTTTCAGGCATCCCTAACCCAGTGAGCTTGTTCAACGCTTTTATCATCGCGTAAGTCTCACCCACCTGCGCATTGTAATTTCTTAAGCTCAATCGTCCTCCTAGTAACTGTTTAACTCGATACATCGCGGTTTCTGAGAGTGAACGTCTGTGGTATCCATACCGCTCTTTCCAATACTTATTTGAGCCGTATAACTTCTGGCAACCCACTGCGAGATTTCGAGGATGACCGCGCTCCCAGAAGGCTGCCCCTTCTCTTGGGGGAATAAGCGCAACGGCTCGCTTAATCTTAATAGCAGCGTGACACGCTCTCGTGTCGTAAGCGCCATCACCAGACACCTCAAGGATACTTCGGCGTGTTTGTTTCAGTAAATTCGGGAGGACCTCTCCATCTGTAACCGTCGATAAACTTAGCTCGGCTGCAATGATCTCGTGAGTGCTTGTATCGACTGCAATATGCAGCTTTCGCCAAACTCTCCGCTTGCCATCTGCCCCGTGTTTTTTGACTTTCCATTCACCTTCGCCATAAACCTTAAGGCCAGTCGCATCAATGGCTAAGTGCTGTATCGCTCCTCTCGTTTTACTCTTAAATGAGACCTCAACTTGCTTGGCTCTACGACTGATGCAGGTGTAATGTGGACAACTCAATGGAACATGGGCAAGTCTAAATACCGAGTCGATAAATCCTTGCAGCGCTCTCAGTGGCATAGAAAAAACTCGTTTTACCATGAGCGCTGTCGTGATAGCTAAGTCACTGAATCGACGTGGCCTCCCGCGCTTATTCTGTTTGCTTTGCGCCCACCCGCTTATCGCCTCTTCATCAATCCAAAAGGTCAGAGAGCCTCGATTAATGAGTGATTGGTTGTATTGCTTCCAGTTGGTTGTTTTGTAAAGAGGTTTAGGCATGAGGCTACGAGAGATAGTGGATGTAACTGATCAGATCGTAGGCTCTGGATTTAGTTCCATTGAATTACGCAACAAAGCCGAGCCTTGAGTCAACTTTGATGACTTTGCAAGAGTAGGGCGCAAGTATGCCTTGCTAATAAAAGAAAAGGCTATTCTAGAAATATAGAGCAGCCTTCACTTATTCTAATTATTCCGAATGCACTTAACCTCGATTACTCATCAGCAACTTTGGAATAGAGCCTTTCGCTGTCTTCGATATTTTTTGCATCAGTTGAAAGCTTGGTTGCTGAATACCGTGGTCGCTTTGCAGTTCATCAATCATCAATAACCATAAACGTGCTGTCATCTCTGAATCGGCTAACGCTCTGTGGAAGGTGCCGTCGTTGTCGATATTCTTGAAACGCACAAGGTCGCCTAGCTTATGAGTCGGTGCGTCTTGGATTAGGCGGCGAGCAATCAGCATTGAGCAGGCAAATTGTCCATTGTAATCACGACCAATGTTATCTAACTCTGCATCAAGAAAGCGTTTATCAAATGAGGCATTGTGAGCGACAAGTTGGCTGTCTTGAATGAAGTCTGCAAATTCATTCATCACTTCACTGCAACTGGCCGCTGTGCTTAACATGCGGTTACTGATTCCGGTATAGCCTTCAATGAATCCACTGACACGAAACCCTGGGTTCATGAGTTGTTGGAAGGTGTCGACGACTTCGCCATTAACGAGTTTCACCGCACCGATTTCAATCGCTCGGTCACCCATATTTGGTGATAAGCCTGTGGTTTCGAAATCGAGAACGATAACGGAGTCTGCGGAGTGTGTAGCCATCGTGTTTCCTAATTGCTATTGGGTGGTATCGTTTTATATGAGGCGTTTGGTTCTGCTATAGGTGAAGCTATTATGTGTTACTGCTAATAGTGAGCTCAGTGTAACCCGTCGTATCATCATGCTCTCTGTTGAAGGTCAAAGTATCGTAACGGTGAATAATCAACTCAGCGGTGGTGGCGATAATCGTTCCCTCCAGCAGATGCCCGCCAATCACATCGCCATTCTCATCAGCAACGGATATATGAACGTGCTGATGGTTAGGCGTTAACGTTGCCATCACAGATACGATTTCGAACGGAGCTTGAACTAGCTTGGTGTTGTTGGCATTAGCTAAGCGAATATTGAGTTGAGAAACACATCCTACACAAGACGCAATAGAGCCCGCGGAGATATTGTGTGCTGTCACTAGCCTCTGGATCTCAAGCTTTAGGTCTTGGCCTCGGGTTAATCTCGTTGCGATAGGAGTAATCATCTCAATACCTCTGTTTTATCTGTGTATCAAAGAACAAAACGAAGCCACAGAGGGCTTCGTTTAAGTAATACGCCGGCTAACACGTTATCGCTGCTAGTTAAGCTTTGATAGTTACTTGCCTTCTTTCTCTTGCTGTTCTCTTTTCTTCTTAGGAACGAAGTTCAATACTGAAATTGGTACTTCTTTGCGTGGTTCGAAACCTTCAACAACGCGACGTTCAATCAAGTGACCGAGACGCTTTTCAATAATGCACAGGTTCTTGAAGTTATCTTTCGATAGGAAAGAGATCGCTTCGCCAGACGCATCAGCACGGCCTGTACGACCAATACGGTGAACATAGTCATCAGCAGGGAAAGGCATGTCGTAGTTTACCACGCGGCTTAGGTTGTCGATATCGATACCACGAGCAGCAACGCCAGTCGCTACCAAGTACTTTAGACGACCTTTCTTGAAGTCAGCCAAGATCTTTTCACGGATCGCTTGGCTGCGTCCACTGTGGAAAGCTTCTGCCTGAATGCCACGCTTTTCAAGTTGAGCCACTAACTTAGCCGCGCCATGTTTAGTTTCGATAAAGATAAGCGCTTGATCCCAATTACCTTCGGTAATCATGTGGCTCAATAGTGCTGACTTACGGTCTTTATCTACCGTTACCAACCATTGCTCAATGTTCGCTTTAGACGCGTCAGTTTTCGCAATTGAAATCTCTTCCGCTTCACTGATAGCACTTTTCGCTAGCGCACGAACTGGCGTTGAAAGCGTTGCCGAGAACAGTAGGTTTTGGATGTCTTGTGGTAAACGCGCAATGATCTTGTTGATGTCTTCAATGAAACCCATGTCTAGCATGCGGTCTGCTTCATCAAGAACCAATACTTCAACTTCATCAAAGTGAACGGCACGTTGTCCGTACATGTCGATCAAACGACCTGGAGTTGCAACCAGAATATCAACACCTTCAATCAGACGATCTTTTTGATGTTGGTAAGACACGCCACCGTACATCGCTAATGAAGTTAGGTTTAGGAACTTAGCGTACTTAGTGATGTTCTGTTCAACCTGAACAGCCAGCTCACGAGTCGGTGTAAGAATCACGGCGCGAATACGTTTTTTACGCTGCGTTTCACCTTTGCTTAGCATTTCTAAGATAGGGAGAACAAAGCTCGCAGTTTTACCTGTACCCGTTTGTGCTGCCGCAATAAGGTTCTTACCAGAAAGTACAATCGGAATTGCTTTTTCTTGAATAGAGGTTGGCTTTTCATAGCCTTGTTTTGCAACGGCTTTAACAATAGGTGAGCTTAATCCAAGCTTGGAAAATGGCATAAGTTTCTCGGTATGATTTGGCTAAATAGCGATGGAAAGGTTTAACAATCTTATACAAGGATAAGATTAATGGCGGCATTCTACCATGTTGCTTGTGTACTGCTAGTAACATAGACACTTTAGTTGGATAATACTGGCTCAATAATACTGGCTCAATAAGACGACGATAAGACAGGGATGTATGGAAATTACGCCGAATGAACGCGATGCAGTATATAAAACGATTTTTTCTCGCCGAGATGTTCGTGGTCAGTTTCTTCCTGATGAGATCCCAGAAGACGTTTTGATGCGTGTGCTAACCGCAGCGCACCATGCTCCCAGTGTTGGCTTTATGCAGCCTTGGGATTTTGTCGTTGTCCGTGATATCGAAACCAAGCAACAAATCAAAGCGGGTTTTAATCAAGCTCATGCCGAATCAGCGGAAATGTTCACTGATGAAAAGCAGGCGATGTATAAGCGTCTAAAGCTTGAAGGTATTGTTGAGTCGCCTATCGGTATCTGCGTGACTTGCGACCGTAATCGAACCGGAAAGGCCGTGCTCGGCAGAACTATTAAACAAGAAATGGATCTGTACAGTACCGTGTGTGCCGTTCAAAATCTGTGGCTCGCGGCAAGAGCTGAAAACCTAGGACTAGGTTGGGTGAGTATCCTGCACGACTCAACACTGAGAGATGCATTAGATATCCCAGAAAACATCGATATCGTGGCGTATTTATGTATCGGCTACGTTGATCACTTCAAAGACAAGCCCGAACTAGAAACTATGGGTTGGCTACCAAGAAGAGATGTGAATTCAGCGATTCATGAAGGGAAGTGGAATTCAGAGCAAATCAAGTCAAACGAAGAGTAATTGCATCTACCGGCATTAATCTCGATGGCTAGTATCAAGATCTAAAAAAGGGCTCATTGAGCCCTTTTTGATATTTGCTAGCTGTTATCTGATTTAGATATACAAACCAATTTAGATAAATAAACCAAGAGCCTATGCGATCTCAATCTTCTCAGCTTGGTTCTGCTCTACCATTGATAGTGCTAGCGCTTCTGCAGCCTTAATCCCATCAATACCAGCAGAAAGGATACCGCCTGCGTAGCCCGCACCTTCACCTGCAGGGAAGAAGCCCTTTAAGTTGATGCTTTGGAAGTCTTTGCCACGTTTGATGCATACAGGAGAAGAGGTACGAGTCTCAACACCGGTTAGTAGGCCGTCTGGCGTAGAGAAACCTTTGATCTTCTTCTCGAACGCTGGGATTGCTTCACGAATCGCTTCGATAGCAAAATCAGGCAGCGCTTTTGAAATGTCTGTTAGGTGGATACCCGGCGTGAAAGACGGTTGTACTTCACCGATTGCACTTGGATCGCGACCTTTCAGGAAGTCACCGATTTTCTGTGCTGGTGCATCGTAGTTTTCGCCACCAAGAACATAAGCACCGCTTTCTAGTTCTCGCTGTAAACGGATACCAGCCAGTGCATCACCTGGGTAATCACGTTCTGGGTCGATACCTACAACGATTGCGCTGTTTGCGTTACGTTCTGCACGAGAGTATTGGCTCATGCCGTTAGTTACTACGCGACCTTCTTCAGATGTTGCAGCTACTACAGTACCGCCTGGGCACATACAGAAGCTGTATACAGTACGGCCATTCTTACAGTGGTGAACGAGTTTGTAGTCCGCAGCACCTAGGATTGGGTTGCCTGCGTTCTTACCGAAACGAGCTTCATCGATCATCGATTGCTTGTGTTCGATACGGAAACCAACAGAGAAAGGCTTCGCTTCCATGTAAACGCCACGATCGTACAGCATTTCAAACGTGTCACGAGCACTGTGGCCAACAGCCAGTACCACGTGACGAGATTTGATCTCTTCACCGTTAGAAAGCGTTAGGCCAGTGATTTGACCATCTTCCATGTGAACGTCGTCAACACGAGTGCTGAAACGGATTTCGCCACCTAGTTCGATGATAGAAGCACGCATTTTTTCGATCATGGTAACCAGTTTAAAAGTACCGATGTGCGGCTTACTTACGTATAGGATCTCTTCTGGTGCACCCGCAGCAACGAACTCTTCGATTACTTTACGGCCGTAGTGTTTTGGATCTTTCACTTGGCTGTATAGCTTACCGTCAGAGAAGGTACCTGCGCCGCCTTCACCAAACTGCACGTTTGATTCAGTGTTTAGAGTGCGCTTACGCCAGAAACCAAAGGTATCTTTCGTACGTTCGCGAACTTCTTTACCACGCTCAACAATGATTGGGTTGAAGCCCATTTGAGCAAGTACTAGGCCAGCGAACAGACCACAAGGGCCAAAACCGATAACCACAGGGCGCTCAGTTTGGTTCTCAACCGCTTTAGCAACAAACTTGTACTCCATATCAGGAGTCACTTTGACGTGCGGGTCGCTGATGAATTGTTCTAACAACTCAGCTTCGTTTTCAACGAGAACATCAAGCGTGTAGATAAGTAAGATCTTTGATTTCTTACGAGCATCGTAGCCACGTTTAAAGATATTAAAAGAGAGTACCTGATCAGAGTTAATACCAAGTTTCGCTTCAATAGCGTCTTGAATAGCAGACTCTTCATGGTCTAGTGGGAGTTTAATTTCGGTTAAACGTATCATTTCGATGTCTCGTTTTTTATAGGTGTCTTAGCTAGATCGTTTATTAGTACAGAGTTTGATGAAAACGCTGATGCTCCAAGAAACGATAAGCTCACAATGGCGCGCATTTTACGAGAAATTGATTTATCTGTCATACTAATTTGGAAACATGGAGCAAATAGACACGATATTAGAGCCGTATGATGTTGAATTTTGCCTTGGGATGAGTATTATCCTCCATTCTTCAATTTTGACTAACTTATAGAGCAGAGCATCATGGCATTTGTCGTAGGCGATAATTGTATTCAATGTAAATACACAGACTGTGTGGCGGTATGCCCCGCAGATGCGTTCCATGAAGGCCCGAATTTCATGGTAATCAACCCAATCGAATGTATTGATTGTGGTTTGTGTGTACCTGAATGCGACGCTCAAGCGATCTTCCAAGAAGATGAACTGCCAGAAGATCAAAAGATCTTTATTGAAGTGAATGCCGAGCTCGCTGAGATTTGGCCTGTGCAAACGGAAGTAAAAGCACCAATGGATGACGCTGAAAAGTGGAATGGTGTGTCGGACAAGTTGGCAATGCTAGAAAAGTAATTCTGTTACTTGAACTAAACCTTCCCCAAAAAAGATCCCCAACTCAGTCGTCCCTCCTTCTTGAGGATGACGGCTGTATTAAACTTTGCCTCGGGTCTCTTTTTACGTCATTCCCTACTGCGAGGGACGAGCAAGATAGGGAATCTTGCTCTTTGTATCCGCTAATTCTAACTAGCTGTTTAATCTTGAATTGATTAGCTATGCTGACGACGCATGTTGTCGAGAATGATGCCAGTCGCCATTGCAACGTTCAAAGACTCTGCGCCACCGAATGCTGGAATCGTAATCTTATCTGTCACGTATTTAGCCGCATGTTCACGAATACCGTGAGACTCGCTACCCATCAGCAAAATGCCGTTGGCAGTGAAATCAGTCTTATGAACACTTTCACCTTCTAAAAACGCGCCGTAAACCGGCAGGTTCGCTTGTTCTAAGTAAGCAGGTAAGTCCGTTTGGCTTACGTGTACTCGGCCAAAGCTACCCATAGTCGCGCTGATCGTTTTAGGGTTGTATGGGTCTGCGCAATCACTGCTCGCGACAATATGCTTGATACCATACCAGTCTGCTACGCGAATAATCGTACCTAGGTTGCCAGGGTCTGAAACGCCATCAAGCGCAATCATCAGTCCTGTTGCTTCTGGTAGTTCAAACGTTGGGATCTCAACAACCGCAATCGCTGCGTTGTTACTCACCAAAGTGCTCGCTTTGGTTAGATCATCCTGCGAGGCTTCAACACAATCAAACTCAATCAGTGAAGCGTGATTTTCAGATAAGAAATCAGCGGTAGCAAAGACGTTCTTCACGACTAAGTCACTATTGAACAGCTCAAGAACGTTCTTTTCACCTTGAACTAGAAACAGGCCGTGGGCTTTACGTTGTTTCTTTTGGCCCAAAGCACGAAGGAGTTTTAATTGGTTTTTTGAAATCATGTTTTTATCCTAGATATAAGCCCGCGCATTATAGAGCAAAGGTTAGATAACCAAAAGCGTGATGACTCAATGCGATCCATATAAAAAGCAAAAGCGACCCACATAAAAAAGAAAAGCGCACTAAATAGCGCGCTCTTATAGGATTTACTCAAGCTGAACAGAGCTGGTAAAGCTCAACCAAAGATCAATACGGCACAGGATAGCGCTTAAAGACGGTATTGATATCAGTCAGGATCTCTTCTGACAGCGGTTTGCTGAATGCGGCTACGTTCTCTTTTAGCTGCTCCATAGTAGTTGCACCAATGATGGTTGAGGTAACGCCATCCACTTGGTTACACCATGCTAAGGCGAGCTGACTCGGCGTGAATCCATGAGCGTTTGCCACTTCTACGTAGCCTTTAACTGCTTCATTAGCCAATTCAGTATCACGGAAAATGCCTTTGCGCTGCATGTAAGTCCAACGGCTGCCTTCCGGCCTTGCGCCATCAATGTATTTGCCACTAAGCATACCGGCCGCCAAAGGTGACCACGGTAAGTAAGCGACGTCTTCATGCACGCAGTTTTCAATCAGATATGGCCAGTCTTTTGCGTGCAGTAGGCTAAATTCATTTTGAATCGAAACCATTCGTGGTAAGTCATGCTTCTCGGCTAACTTGAGGTAAGTGTTAATGCCCCAAGTGCTGTCATCGGATAGACCAACGTGGCGGATTTTGCCGGCTTTAATACAGCTTGCCAGTGCTTGGAGGATTTCTAACATCTCAGCTTCATGCTGCTTTCGGTCGATATCGCTGAATCGAATGTGATTAGGGAAATGCTTGCCAAAGTGGGGTGTGGTGCGATTTGGCCAGTGAAGTTGGTAAAGGTCGATATAGTCTGTTTGTAGGCGTTGTAATGACGCATCAACTGCGGCGATCACGGCTTCACCCGTTATCGGGCCACCATCTCGAACCCAAGGTAGCCCTGGCCCTGCTATTTTACTCGCAATGATTAACTCTTGGCGGCGTTGCGGATTACGAGACAACCAGTTGCCGATAATTGCTTCTGTTTTGCCGTAGGTATCTGGAGAAGGCGGAACCGCGTACATTTCTGCCGTATCAATAAAGTTAATACCTTGGCTTAGTGCGTATTCGATCTGTTGGTCGGCTTGCTGTTGCGTATTTTGCAGCCCCCAAGTCATGCTACCAAGACAGATTCGGGAAACGGGAATTTGACTACTTCCTAGTTTTGAATATTCCATTGAATTCGGGATTCCTGTGGTTAAGTTCTCTGGTACTCGCATAAAAGTATTTGAAAAAAGGGCGAGTGATGAATGAAAACGAATATGAATTATTAGCACAAAATGGCACGACAAGGTATGGCTTGGGGAACTTTAATGAGTCATTTCTAAGCGCTGTGGACAGCAAGCGTTAGTTGTGAAAATGATATGCAAGAAAGGATGAATGGAAAAGGTAATGTAACGACAGTTTTAGCGCATTTGAATGCCGAGTAACGAATACTGCCTTAGAAATAAAAAAGCTCTACCGGATAGTGAGTAGAGCTTTTTTATAGGGGTCTTAATGGCACTAGAGAACCATTCAGTTACTAGGCTGCGTTTGTATCAAACCCACCCTGGGTCTGCGCCTGTTTTAGAGCTTCCTGCCTTTGAACTTCTTTCTCAGTTAATACTGGTTGAAGTGTTTCCTCAGAGGCTTGAGGAGAGAAAATGAAATATTTATTAATCGTCATAACTGTATCTCCGTGTAACGTATGACAGATTCTGCATCTGAGATAAATTGTGATCATCATCCACTTTGTACTTTTTTTAGGCTGAGAGTGGAGGGCGTAGAATGCGTACAAAGCGATCGCTTATCATCCGTATGCAATATTGGAACTGACGAAACCCTCTGTTTATAAGTATAGGAAGCTCATCTAATTTCGCACAATAATGATTTAGAGCAATTACATAGATGGTCAGGGGCGTAAGATGAAAAACCTCGCTACTGACTTAGCATAGGTAATTCTCTAACAATAAATTACTTATCTATATTACATATTAAGTCAGTAAATTAATTACTTAATCCATGGTGAGATGAATTATGGAAAAGCTAGTAGAACGTTTTCTGAATTACGTTACTTTTGATACCAAATCCGATCCTTCTAACCAGCAATGCCCAAGTTCACCGGGTCAAATCACCTTTGCTGAAGCCTTAAAGTCAGAATTGATCGCATTAGAGTTAGTTGATGTCTCTTTAGATGAAAATGGATATTTGATGGCGAAACTGCCGTCGAACGTCGACTACCCAGTACCTGCGATTGGCTTTGTCGCACACATGGATACCGCTCCTGACGCATCAGGTACCAACGTGAAACCACAAGTGATTAAAGATTACCGAGGTGGAACGATTGAATTAGGTGAAAGTGGCGAGAGTTTGAGCCCAAGCCAATACCCAGACCTTGATTCTTTACATGGTCACGACCTTATTACGACTGACGGCACGACTTTGCTTGGTGCCGACAACAAAGCGGGCATCGCTGAAATCATCAGCGCGATTGCTTACCTGAGAGCGAATCCATACATCAAACACGGCGACATCTGCATTGGTTTCACTCCGGATGAAGAGATTGGCCGCGGTGCGAACCTGTTTGACGTTGAAAAGTTTGGTGCCGAGTGGGCGTACACCATCGATGGTGGTCCAGTAGGGGAGTTGGAATTTGAGAACTTCAATGCCACAAGTGCTGACGTTATTTGCCATGGCGTCAACGTTCACCCGGGCACTGCAAAAGGTAAAATGGTGAACTCGATGAACATTGCGGCGCAATTCCAATTGATGATGCCTGCGCAAGAAACACCAGAGTGCACAGAAGGTTATGAAGGCTTTTACCACCTGAAGTCGGCTGAAATGGGTGTAGCTCGCTCTGAATTGGGTTACATCATCCGTGATTTTGAACGTGAAGGTGTAGAAGCGCGTAAGGCATTCATGCAACAGAAAGTAGATGAGTTGAATGAGCGTCTTGAGAAAGGCCGTGTTGAGTTGGT
Organism: Vibrio crassostreae; assembly: GCF_024347415.1. Lineage (NCBI taxonomy): Bacteria > Pseudomonadati > Pseudomonadota > Gammaproteobacteria > Vibrionales > Vibrionaceae > Vibrio > Vibrio crassostreae. Next base: position 1,160,764 of record NZ_AP025477.1, on the reverse strand, counting down.
GTTAACTGATAGCTACTTCAACATGAAGGAGATGGTTGAACCGCATCAACATATTATTGAATTAGCAAAGCAAGCGATGATTGAGTGCGATGTTGAGCCAATGATCAAGCCTATCCGAGGTGGTACAGATGGTGCTCGCTTATCTTTCATGGGGCTACCATGTCCGAATATCTTTACTGGTGGCTACAACTTCCACGGTATTCATGAGTTCATTACCATTCAAGGCATGGAGCAAGCGGTAAAAGTGATTGTCGAATTGTCTCAACGTACAGCGACGCATTACCAAAAATAGAACATCAGAGCGTTATATCTCTTTGTATTTTTGAGAGTATTCAATAATACTCTCTTTAAGCATAGGGGAGTACGCGATGAAAAAGTTAGTTTTACTTTGCACCCACATAGCCGTGGGTGCTTTTGGTTTTGGGCTTGGTGTCTATTCATTACCTATCTTGATTGAACCTGATTCCCCATCTTCGAGTTCAGTTGAAGCGGTCTCACAACAGGCTATTTATACCGGCAAGTTCAGCAAAGATCGCCAAGACAGTGATTTCTTACATTGGGGCGAGGGCATCGTTTCTGTGTCTGAAAGTGCGATAGCTTTTGAAGGTGAGTTGGCGCCGGGACCTGATTACAAGGTTTACCTCTCGCCTAAGTTTATTGAAACCGAGCAAGCTTTCAATGACAGCAAGAACGAGTTACTGAGAGTCGGAGATGTCAAAACATTCGACCGTTTTATGGTTGCTCTTCCCGAAGGCACTGATCTTAATCGATTTAATACCGTTGTGATTTGGTGTGAAACTTTTGGTCAATTTATTACTTCAGCCAAGATAAAATGATAGCCTTAGCTAGGTTAATATCAGAATGAACACGAGCGCTCAGGAGTTGAGCGCTTTTTCATAGCACTGATATTAGCGGCTTTCTTGTAAAGCTAACCGTTGTAAAGCTAACTGTTGTAATGCTAAGGAATAAGTAATGGAAAAGTTGTGGCAAGTAATTGATTTTCTACTCGCTCATAAGTTTATTTTTAGTGCGTTGATTATCACTATTATCTTAATCATTCGCCGAATCACCTTGTCTCAAATAAGAGGTGATGTTGCTTTCCTTAGCGAAGACCAACGTAACTGGATGTCACGAACCAAAAACGGCACGTTTGCGATTATTGTTGTGACGTTATTTGTGTTGTGGAAATCCGAAATCAGCGAATTTGCACTGTCAGTTACGGCTATTGCTGTTGCTATCGTCGTTGCGTCTAAAGAGATCATTTTGTGTTTCACTGGTTCTATTCAACGTGCGAGTTCTCGCTCATTTAGAATTGGTGACTGGATTGAGGTGGGTAAAATCAGCGGTGAGGTGATTGAGCACAATTTGATGGCGACTGTGATACAAGAAATCGATTTGTATCATGGGCAGTATCACTTCACTGGCAAGACTGCCACGCTGCCCAACAGCATGTTCTTCACTTATCCGGTAAAGAACCTAAACTTCATGAAGCGCTATGTTTATCATAACTTTTTTGTGACGGTGAAAGACTTTGTAAACCTATACCCTATGGTTCCGAGTCTTATTGTAAAAATTGAAGAGCATTGCGAAGAGTTTATCGATGTTGCCCGCCGTTACAACGGCGTGATCGAAAAGCACGCTGGCGTTGACTTACCGGGTTCTGAGCCTCACATCCATATCACGAGCAGTTCGACGGGTGAGCAAGAAGTACATTTTATGATTTTCTGCCCGACCGAAAAAGCGATTCATTTAGAGCAAGACATTCGCAAAGACTTTATGGAAGCATACGCTGAAGCGTTTCCTGCCAGCACTTAATTCTGCAGTCCGCTGAGTCCTAAACAAAAGAAAGCCGAGAGCGATAATATCGACTCTCGGCTTTTTTGTTCTTGTTATCTATTTCTGAGATTAGTCTAGATCAGCGAGTGGTAACCAATCCACTTGTACACCCGCTTGCTCAAACATATCTTGGCTAACTTTAATCTTGTCGCCCCAGCGAGAAAGGAAGTCTTCACTTTGCTCTGGGCAGTGAACCGCAGAAATACCGGTTTGGATGATTTTCGCTGCGCAGTTTGGACAAGGGAAGTGAGTTACCCAGATTTCACAACTGTCCAAATCACGCTTGGCGAATAAAATTGCATTTTCTTCAGCGTGAAGCGTCTTGAGGTACTTCATTTCTCTGTCATCAGTATCCGCACTATCAGACACGCCATGTGGGTAGCCATTAAAACCAACGGAAACAATACGGTTGTGCTTAGTGATTACGGCGCCGACTTGAGTTGAAGGATCTTTACTCCAAGAACCGACCAATTCCGCCATTTGATAGAAACGTTTAGCCCATTTTGAAATCATGAGAATTCCTTAACAATTAAATGTGAATGCTTATCTGTCTGACAATACATTATGTTAGACAATATCCATAGAGAACAAAAGCTGAGAGATTGATTTACTTAGGAATTGTAGCGTGTTTGTAATGACTTTATAAGCACTTGGTTTCAATTAACATATTGATACACTTTTGCGAGTTATAATTGATATTCCTCGGACATTTGAAGCAATTGTGTTACGTAACTTTTATGCTGTTCAATTTCTCATAAGTGACGGTATAACCATGCGTAAAAAGTTAATCCTTACGGCTCTTGCAAGCTCTCTTATTCTTGCTGGATGTGGGCAAGATGCTCAAAATACTAAGCAAGCGCCTTTACCTCTCGTAGCTGTACAGGATGTTAGCGTTGTTTCTCACCAACAAAGTAAGTCGTACATCGGTCGTATTGAAGCCGTTGAAGACACGGCTATCACAGCGCAAGTTTCAGGCTATTTACAAAGCCGTCATTTCAATGAAGGTCAAATGGTCGAAAAGGGCCAGTTACTTTACTCCATTGAACCATCTTCATTTGAAGCAGAAGTAGCAAGCGCGAAAGCGGCTGTTGCTCAAGCGAATGCCAACCTTAAAAAAGCCGAACTTGATTTTAACCGCGGTAAGAACCTGCTTCCAAAGGGCAGTATTTCGCAGTCGGAGTTTGATGCATTGACGGCAAACTTATTAGGTTCGCAAGCACAGCTTGAAGCAAGCCAAGCACAGCTAAATGCCGCCAATGTTCAGCTTTCTCATACCAAAATCATCGCGCCTTTCTCTGGAAGAATCAGTGACACGAAAGTAAGTAAAGGTGACCTAGTTTCACCGTCTTCAGGTGTGTTGACAACTTTGGTTAGCCTAGACCCAATCCATGCGTCGTTTAGTATCAGTGAGCGTGAGCGTATTGAGTTAGGTATGGACCGCATTGAAGGTGACGGCAGCAGTGATTCTGATCGTGTTGAAGTTCAGATCATGCTTGAGAATGGTGAAGTATTCGAACACCTAGGCCAACTGGATTTCTTAGGTAACCGAATCAATCTTAATACAGGCACAATCGCAATGCGTGCGATTGCCGATAATCCAGATCAGCAACTACTTCCGGGCCAGCACGTTCGTGTGGACCTAAGAGAGAAGCAATCTATTGATGTTGTGACTATCCCGCGCCGCGCGGTTCAAACTGACCTTGAAGGTGACTTTGTGATGGTTTTGGTTGAAGGCGAGAGTGCGCCTGTCGCTGAACGTAGAAACATCGAGATGGGTAGACAAGTTGAAGGTGGTGTGATTGTTCACTCTGGACTAGAGAAGGATGACGCAGTTATCACTCAAGGCTTACAGCGTGTGCGTAATGGTATGTCTGTTCGCATTCAACCTACTGCTGAACAACCTGAGTAAGGGGCTTATTTATGTTGAGTCGTTTCTTTATTCAAAGGCCTAAGTTTGCCCTTGTAATATCCATAATTTTAACGCTGGCGGGGGCTATATCTCTCGCTATCTTGCCAGTGGCGGAATATCCAAAAATTAGTCCGCCTTCTGTTAGTGTTACCGCGTTCTATACTGGTGCAAGTGCTGAAGTAGTAGAGCAGGCGATAGCCGACCCCATAGAAACGTCGGTTAACGGCGTTGAAGATATGATTTACATGTCTTCTAAGAGTGCTAATGATGGTTCCTACAACCTTAATGTGACCTTTGATGTTGGAACTGATCCAGATATGGCTCAGGTCAACGTTCAGAACCGAGTTGCTCAAATCGAATCAAAGCTTCCTCAGGAAGTTAGAATGGTGGGCGTCACCGTTAAAAAGCGTTCACCTGACCTTTTGATGGTATTGAACTTCTACTCGCCAAACGGTGAGTACGACGATCAATTCCTGATCAACTACGTGAACTTAAACATTAAAGACCAATTGGCTCGTGTAAAGGGCATTAGTGAAGTTAACGTGTTGGGTGGTGGTGAATACGCGATGCGTGTTTGGTTAGATCCTGAGAAAATGGCTAACCTGAATATAACTACCTCTGACGTGAATCGCGCGTTGGCGGAGCAGAACGTTCAAGTTGCTGCAGGTCGTATTGGAGCAGCACCTTATAACGACGCACAAGAGGTACAGTTCAACTTGGTAACAAAAGGTCGACTAGAAACGGCTGATGAGTTTGAAAATGTTGTGCTTCGTGCAAATCAAGACGGTTCAACGGTTTACCTAAAAGACATTGCACGTGTTGAGCTTGGTAAAAAGTTCTACGATGGTAATGGCAAATACCGTGGTCAAGACGCTTCAATCGTAACGCTGTCACTTCAGTCAGACGCTAACGCGCTGGAAAGTGGTAAAGCGGTCATGGCGATGCTCGACAACCTAAGCAAGAACTTCCCTGAAGGCGTTGCTTATGAAGCGAGTTATGACACCACACTCTTCGTTGCAGAGTCGATCAAAGGCGTAGTAAAAACGCTAATCGAAGCTATTTTGCTGGTTATTGCAGTTACCTACTTGTTCTTGGGTAGTGCACGTGCAACCTTGATTCCTGTAGTCGCGATTCCAGTATCTTTGATCGGTACGTTTGCCATCATGCAGATGACGGGTTTTACCATCAATACGGTAACCTTGTTCGGTTTGATATTGGCGATTGGTATTGTAGTAGATGATGCGATCTTGGTTATCGAGAACGTTGATACCACGATGGCCAAAGATCCAACGATTTCACCGCGTAAAGCCACGCTTATCGCGATGAAAGAAGTAACCGGTCCGATCGTTACGTCTACCTTGGTTCTACTTGCGGTATTCATCCCAGTAGCGATGCTGCCAGGTATTACCGGCATCATGTATCGTCAGTTCGCCCTGACTATTTGTATCGCCGTTGTTATCTCTTCGATTAACGCACTAACGTTGTCACCAGCATTGTGTTCACTGGTTCTTAAACAGGGCGGTGGTAACACAGCACGTTGGTACCAAGCGTTTAACCGTGGTCTTGAATCAGTAACCAACAAATACGGTCAAATTGCAGGCTTCCTTGTGAAAAAGGGCGTTCTACTATTTACCTTCTTTGTTGTGGCACTAGCAGCGGTAACTTACTTCGCGAAAACCACGTCTACGGCGTTTGTACCTCAAGAAGATAAGGGCATCTTGCTGGTCAATGTGCAGCTTCCTGATGCGGCATCACTGTCTCGTACCGAGGATGTGACTAAGCAATTATTAGAGATGGTTGAGCAAGAGCCGGGTGTTGATGGCGTGACGCTGGTCAACGGCTACGCATTCATGACGGGCGCTTCTGCATCGAATGGTGCGTCGATGTTCATCAAACTCCACGATTGGGATATGCGTAACGCACTGGACGGTCAGCATTCGGCGCAAGCTATTTCTCAGCGTATTAATGGTCGAGCAGCAACAGAACTGCCTCAAGCGATTGTATTTGCAATGGGACCTCCAGCAGTTCCGGGTATGGGTGCAGCGTCTGGTTTTGAGTTTGTTCTTGAAGATACATTAGGCCGTAGCCGTACTGACCTAGCGATGGTTATGAATGACGTGATTGCAGAGGCGACCAAGCAGCCTGAGATTTCACACACATTCAGTACCTTCCGTGCAAATGTGCCGCACTACTATGTCGACATTGATCGTGAGAAAGCGCAACAACTTGGAATTCCGTTGTCGGAAATCTTCCAAACACTACAAGGCAACCTTGGTTCGTTGTACGTGAATGATTTCACCATGTTTGGTAAGAACTTCCGCGTAACCATGCAAGCAGACAGCGAACACCGTAGCAGCATGGATGATCTACAACGATTCCACGTGCGTTCGTCTAATGGTGAGATGATCCCGCTAAGTACATTAGTGACTTACGATCAGATCTTCGAACCAGATGTAGCATGGCGTTACAACATGTACCGCAGTGCAGTGATCCAAGGCCAACCTGCTCCGGGTTACTCAAGTGGTGATGCGATTGCGGCAATGGAACGTGTCGCGGCTGACGTGCTGCCTCAGGGCTACCAGTACGAATGGACAGGCATGGCTTACCAAGAAGTACTCGCAGGTAATCAAGCGATCTTCGCGTTCGCATTGGCACTAATCTTCATCTACTTGTTCATGGTGGCTCAATACGAGAGTTGGACCATACCGATTGCGATTATCTTAGTAGTACCGGTCGCAACCTTAGGTTCCTTCTTGGCGTTGAACCTAACAGGCACACCGCTGAACCTATATGCACAGATTGGTTTAGTTCTCTTGATAGCCTTGGCCGCGAAGAACGCAATCTTGATTGTAGAATTCGCGAAAGTTGAGCGTGAAGAGAAAGACGCACCAATCGAAGATGCGGCAGTGAAGGGCGGTACGCTACGTTTCCGTGCTGTGAACATGACGTCTTGGTCGTTTATCTTGGGTATTTTCCCGCTTATCTTCGCTGCGGGCGCAGGTCATGTGAGTCAAAACTCTCTGGGTATTTCATTGATTGGTGGTCTGCTATGTGTGTTACTGGCGGGTACGTTCCTAATCCCTGGCTTCTATGCATTCGTGCAACGCAAGCGTGAGAAGGCGCACGGTGGTAATACCAAACTGATTCCACTGGATGACGAATAGGATAAGTTAATTTCTGGGGAGGTGGCTTTCTTGTAAAAGTAAGCCCCAAACGAATTCCTTGTGAAAATTAATCCCTTATAAAAACTGAGGCTTAGCATCGCGCTAAGCCTTTTTTTATTCCACTTATGAATAAAAACGCTATTTATATAATCAAATGTTTATTATGTGATAGAGCTAACACTCTAATTTGAGTTTTGTAATAAAATGATGTTTTATTGGTAAGTGTCTGTTTATTATGAAAATAGAAAGGTTCAGCTAACGGGTGTATGCTCGAAAACATTTGCACAATAGTGTGAAGTGTTTCAAAATTACGAAGTTATATTGAAATTTCTTGTGCATTGAGGTTCTTATGAAGGTCATTGATTTATTTAAACACCGAGGCGATAGCGTGTCTTCGCAACACTCAGAGTTTATGCAATGGATGTCTCCAGCTCTTAGAGATTACTGGGGCGACTTTCTTAATCGCACGCAAAATAGTCATTTCTTTGCGTGGGTTCGTGATCACCACAAACCTGCTGTCAATGAAGATGCACCAGAGATGCCGGTGGAGCAACCGATCGTACTTAAGCCAGAAGCACAACTTGTGTTTGATGAGCTTAATCAGCAGATCGGTGAAGTCATTCATACTGGCGACTGGATCAATGTAAGTCAAGACCGTATCAACCAGTTCGGCCTTGTGACTGAAGATATGCAGTGGATCCACACCGAGCCTGAAAAAGCGGAAACAGACTCTCCGTTCAAAACAACCATCGCACATGGTTTTTTGACTTTATCTCTGCTTCCTCGATTGACTGACAGCGTTGATCCTGACAAGTCTCAATTCCCAACAGCGAAGATGGTTGTAAACATTGGTCTTAACCAAGTACGCTTTCCATATCCTGTAAAATCGGGCAGTAACGTTCGTGCTAAAAGTACGCTAACAAAAGTAACGCCAATCAAGAAAGGCCTAGAGATAGAGCGCGAAATCCGCGTAGAAATAGAAGGTATTCGCCGTCCTGGTGCTGTTATCGTTTCGGTGATTCAACTTCACTTCTAAGTGGTTTGTAAAGAAGCGATTTATAAAGATTCAAAAAAAGAGAGAGCATAGTGCTCTCTCTTTTTGTTTACATTAGATAAAACTATCCTACTTATTTAATGCGAGTGTAGCCGTATTCCTCAATAAGGTCTTGGCCTTGTTTGGATTTCACGAACTTGATGAAGTCTTTGCTCTCGTCAGAAACAGAGTCTGTCTTATGCAGTAATAAGAATGGGCGAGCCAGTTCATAGCTGTGGTTGGCAATGTTTTTAGATGTTGGCTCCACGCCTTCAAATGTAATTGCTTTAATCGAACGGTCGATCGAACCAACAGAGATAAAACCAATCGCGTGCGGGTTATGGTTAACTATCGTTTTAACCATACTATTGCTGTTTACAACCAAGTTATTTGGGTTGATGTCAGACACTAGACGGTCATTAATGATTTTCGTTAAACCAAGCAAGCTTTCGAAGCTGTAGCGTGAACCAGAAGACGCTTCGCGAGTCACCACTGCGATAGGCTGGTCTGCACCACCTATTGCTTTCCAGTTTGTGATTTTGCCCTTGTAGATATCAAATAACTGTTCGCGAGTGACGTTACTTACACCGTTCGAACGGTTGGTTACGACGGCTAGGCCATCAAAAGCAATCGGGAACACTTTCAGCTTGTCGTTCTGTTCGCGGTCGGTCAAATAACGTGAGCTCATACCGATATCAGAGACACCTTTATTAACCATGGTAATACCCGCGGTAGAACCAATGCCCTGAACGGCAATGTAGTTATCAGGGTGAGTCTTGTTGTACTCCTCAGCTAATACATCCATCACTCGTGATACTGAAGTGGAGCCCGAAATAGTGGTTTCTTGTGCAAAAGCAGCATGAGAAGACAGGGCTAAGGATAAAAGAGAGGCAAGCGCGACTCGTAACATAAACAACTCCTAGTTAATAACATTTGCCGCATATGATAGGTCGGTTATATGACACTTTTGTGAAATTCTATACGCTTGATTTATAGCTGTTAGCTTGATGAGTGAGAGTTTTCTGGGTTTACGAAAGCAGGATTCGTTTCTGGGAGCAGGGCGGGTATTTTGTTTGCGCTTGTTCGCTAAAATGTTTGTTGAGTCCTAAGCTAAGTAGAGGAATTCACTACTTAGAAGTTTCTATGAAGTTACAAGGGGTGTTATGTCCGTCATTCATATCGAACTGAATCGTCTTTTAATTGGGGCTGAGAGGCTCTGTACATCTCGAAATCGCAGTTTACCTGTCGAGCTAGGCAAATCCCTATATGAAGAGTGTGAGGGTGGTGTGCTGTTTTCTCAGGCGCATTACCTGCTCGACTCATCTCATAGCGATTATACAAACGAGATAGCCTGCGTGACCTTTGATGAATCGTTATCTTGTTGGTTGGTGATGGTGCCACTTGAAGACGATACCGAAACTGACTCCGTCAATTGGGGACCTTATCCCTACCTTCCTAAATCGAAGGATCTTGATGCTATTCTGGCTGAAATAGAAAAAGATCCTAAGTCATATTTTTGGTCATAACCGATCACCTTAACGTCGCCGGTGGCTAGATCATCATAGTTAGATGGCGCAACGCCAAAGCTTTACCACTTGCGCCTTATTAACTTGTTTCCCTACACATTAGACGGGCGGTTTAATGCCTTGTTGTTGCGCTCGTGCGATTAACGAACGGAAGTCTTTTGGCGTTTTTCCGTGATAGGTTTTAAAGGCAGTACTGAAGTGAGCGGCACTTTTAAAGCCAGATTCATAAGCAATTTGAGTGATCGACTTATCTGACGTTCTTAATTGCGTAGCGGCGTGGGCAATTCGCTTGATCTTCAATAGATTCGAAAACGAAAGGTCTTCAGCAGACAAACGACGTTTAAGCGTTGCTGGCGACATTCCCATGTAACTCGCCAGCGTGTCTAAAGAGATATTGTTTTCTATGTTTTGTTCGATGTAGTGAATGACTTTTTGCGTCACGGTTAATCTCGAAGCTCGAGCAATGATGACCAAAAGAGCAGGATATTGCTCGACCATCAGTGACAGTAAACTTAAGCCTAATTGAGTGAGTGCGTAGTCATTCTGAGAAGAAGAGTTGGCGAGTGACATGATGAGATCTTTCAACTGACAGAGCTCAGTATCCGTTTGATTGAACTTAATGTACTTGTCTGGGATACGAGTGGATTCTAAATCGCTGAACTGATTAATGAACTTCTGAAAGATAGCCAAATCAAAATCTAAGCAGGTTGCGCTGAATTCGCCATTTTCAGTGTTAACCGTGATGTCTTTAATCTGACCAGAATTGTAAAGGGTGAAATCTCCGGCTTGCAACGAGGCTTGAGTACCATTGGGTAACACAAAAGAAATGCTGCCTTTCGATACCATAAAGATACCGTTTTTAGAGGCAGGATAACGTTCTCGTCTCCTGGGAATGAAGTTTCTGAACTGAGTAACTGTGATTGATGACATAGTGAGCTTCTTTGACGTTGTAAATTGATTGCTTATTGATTGTTTTTTTTAAGTATTGTTTAAGCATGAGACATTTACAAAAAAGGCGCTAATAATTAGCGCCTTTAGAAGTGAACCTTTGAAGCTTTTAACCTTGAAAGCTCTAACCTTACAAGCCTAACCTTTAAAGGTTTTAAGCTTCAGTTTCGTTTGTCGTTTCAGGCTCGCTAGGCAAGTCCGCAAATACTTGAGTAGGTTTTGCTACTAAGTTGCGGTTTTCCTGATTAACTTCGGAGAGAACTACTTCTAAAACGTCTCCCAGTTTGTATACCATTTCTTTATCGATAGATACAGTACCCATATCTCCGTTGCACTCTATTCTTTCTTTATTATCAAGAATGAGAGAACCAGGGATAAATGCAGCAGCACCATTTTCAAGTAAACGTACACGCATACCTGCACGGTTAATATCGAAGATCTCTGCTTGGAAGCGAGTTTCTTCCGCTGGAGCATTCGCTAGAGTACGAGCATACAACCAATCGCCAACATTACGCTCAGCCATACCGTGGTGACGGCGGTGTAGGGCAAGTTCATCACCAATGGTTTCATCTGGTGTTTGAATTGGCGCTTTACCTAGGATGTGCGCTTTTAGCATACGGTGGTTAATCATGTCGCCGTATTTACGAATTGGAGAAGTCCAAGTTGCGTAAATATCTAAACCCATCGCGTAGTGTGGTGCTGGCTCATTGCTGATCTCGCTGTACGCTTGGAATTTACGAATACGGTTGTCGTAGTAGCTGTTGTCTAAAGAGCCCAACCAACGACGCAGAGTAGCAAAGCCTTCTAGAGAAACGATTTGCTCTTCAGTGAACGGTGTTTCCGCTTGCGGGTTTACCAGTTCAAGAACGTCAGATACTTTCTCAGCCTTGAAACCAGAGTGGCAGTTAAACACACCTTGGTTGAAGCTTTCTTTGAGTACTCGGCCCGCACAGATGTTCGCGCTGATCATTGATTCTTCAACCAGTTTGTTTGCGCTACGACGCATGTCAGCGTGGATAGCGACAACATCGTTATCTTCGCTAAGTTCAAAGCGGTAGTCAGGGCGATCTGGGAATACAACAGCGTTTGCTGAGCGCCATGCTGAACGTGCTTGAGCGAATTGGTGAAGGTCAGAAACAATCGCAGCAATCTCTTCTGATGGTTGCCATTTCTCTGATGCACCTGTTTCTAGCCAGTCTGATACGTTATCGTAAGCAAGACGAGCATGAGATTTGATGTTCGCAGCGAAGAAGTTAATGTCATCACCGATAACGCCATCTTTAGATACCGTTACTGTGCAGCAAAGTGCAGGACGAACTTCATTCTCGATCAGTGAACACAAGTTGTCTGCAAGGTCGCGAGGCAACATTGGGATGTTACGACCCGGGAGGTAAATCGTGAAACCACGCTCACGAGCCACTTTATCCATCGCATCATCAGGAGAGATGTAAGCCGTAGGGTCGGCAATCGCTATAGTCAGTTCAAAATCACCGTTCTCTTTCTTCTTCGCGTAAAGCGCATCATCCATATCTTTTGTGCTTTCGCCATCGATAGTCACAAAAGGGACGTGCGTCATGTCTACACGTTCAAGATCGGCGTCATCGTTGATTAGCCAGTTGTCGATGCCTTCAGGTTCGCTGTTTGGAAGGTCGTTTTGTGCCAGCGTTACCCACCAAGGTGCAATCTTGTCGTCAGCGTCTGTGATTTTCTCAGAGATCTGAGCCAAGAAGCCATTGTCACCTTTTAATGGGTGTTGAACGATATGAGCAACAACCCAGTCACCTTCTTTAAGCGTTTCAGGGTTCAGGCCCTTCTTTGCTTTCGCTTTAAGTTGCAGTTTTTTCAGTTGCGGGTGATCAGGAACAACGTTCAATCGGCCTTTGAAAAGCTTAACTCGCGCAATAAAGCGAGTAAGACCTTGTTCAACCAATTCCTCAGGCTCTGCTACTTCGCGCTCTTTCTCGGTGCGAATGATGGCAATCACCTTGTCACCGTGAACACATTTTTTCATGTACGGAGGCGGGATAAAGAAGCTTGTTTTGCTATCAACTTCGAGAAAACCAAAACCTTTTTCAGTGGCTTTGATAGTACCTTCCTTTTTAGGGAGGGTTTCTTGGATTTGCTGCTTGAGCTGAGCGAGTAGAGGATTATCTTGAAACATCTTACTTTTATCTAACGAGAACAATTGAGCACACTATAATCATTGCGAGGCCCGATTACTACTTAAAGCCGAAGTGAGCGTAAATTAATTGCCCTCTTATTTAACCCTACCAATTTGGTCGAACTCTATTGCCTTGACGAGATATCCATCAAGTTTTGACGATATGATAGCCAGTATTGATAGAAAACCGAAAAATATGTGATGTATTTCAATTTTTTCTGGCTTTTTTTATGCATTTAGGGAATAATCCGCCTCCCTTAGACGTCCCTAATGGCTTGAAGTGTTTTATTACTGCTTCGTAACTCTGAATGGAATCAGTATCTGATTGGATCAGTATTGGAATTGATAGAGCTCCCGGGACCTTTTGTTTACTTATATATAGTGGGATCCCAATGTCCGAATCTGTAATTCAATTTAATGAATTAGCCCTAAACGATAACATTCTTTCAGCTCTTGATAGCATGGGTTTCGTTTCTCCGACTCCAATCCAAGCAGCAGCTATTCCTCTTCTTCTTGAAGGCCGTGACGCACTAGGTAAAGCACAGACTGGTACTGGTAAAACAGCAGCATTCTCTCTGCCTTTACTTAACAAAATCAACCTAAACCAACACAAACCACAAGCAATCATTATGGCTCCTACTCGTGAGCTAGCGATCCAAGTTGCTGCGGAAATCAAAAACCTTGGCCGTGATATCAAAGGTCTTAAGGTTATTGAAATCTACGGTGGTGCTTCAATTGTTGACCAAATGCGTGCTCTAAGCCGCGGTGCTCACATTGTTGTTGGTACTCCAGGTCGTGTTAAAGACTTACTAACTCGTGACCGTCTACACCTAGATGAAGCACACACATTTGTTCTTGATGAAGCAGATGAAATGCTAAAAATGGGCTTCGTAGATGACGTTACTTGGATCCTAGAGCAAGCTCCAGAATCTGCACAACGTGTACTTTTCTCTGCAACTATGCCTCCAATGGTTAAGACTATTGTTGACCGTTACCTACGTAACCCGGCTAAAGTTGACGTTGCTGGTACTAACCACACAGTTGATAAAGTAGCGCAGAACTTCTGGGTTGTTAAAGGCGTAGAAAAAGACGAAGCAATGTCTCGTCTTCTAGAAACTGAAGAAACTGACGCGTCAATCGTATTCGTACGTACTCGTCAAGATACTGAGCGTCTAGCTGATTGGCTATCTGCACGTGGCTTCAAAGCTGCTGCACTGCACGGTGATATTCCTCAGTCTCTACGTGAGCGCACTGTTGATCACATCAAACAAGGTGTTATCGACATTCTAGTTGCAACTGACGTTGTAGCACGTGGTCTTGATGTTCCACGTATCACTCACGTATTTAACTACGACATCCCATTCGATGTTGAATCTTACATCCACCGTATTGGTCGTACTGGCCGTGCTGGACGTAAAGGTAAAGCGATCCTACTAGTTCGCACTAACCAAATTCGCATGCTTCGTACAATCGAGCGCGTAACTAAGTCATCTATGGAAGAAATTCAACTTCCTCTACGTGACCAAGTTGCTGCTGCACGTGTTGCTAAGCTTGGCGCTGAACTTGAAACAGAGAAAGAAAGCAAAGCTCTAGAAAACTTTGCAGGTCTTATCTCTACACTTCAAGAGTCTCTAGAAGTTGATGCTGCTACTCTAGCTGCAATGCTTCTTAAGCGTCAGCAAGGTAAGAGCCCACTATTCTACGTTGGCGAAGACCCAATGATCGCTGCTATTGAGCGTGACAAAAACCGTCGCAAAGAGCGTCGTGAAGACCGTGAAAATGGTCGTGGCGATCGCAACTTCAATACGCAAGATTGGGATACTTACCAACTACAAGTTGGCCGTGAGCAAGGCGTTCAGGTTAAAGACATCGTTGGCGCACTAGCAAACGAACTTGGCCTAACTAAAGGCTCTATCGGTGCTATCAAGCTAGACCAAGGTTCTACTTACGTTCAACTGCCAAAAGCAATGAACTCTGAAACTGCGGGTAAGCTAAGCAAACTACGTATTCGTCAAAAAGAAGCTGGCGCTGTTGTTGTTGATTTCAACGACTTCCGTGAGCCTCGTCGTGGCGGCGGCGGTCGTGATGGCAACCGTGGCGGCGGTCGTGGCGGTCGTGATGGTGGCGGCTACCGTGGTAACCGTGATGGTAACCGCGAAGGTGGCAACCGTGAAGGCGGTCGTGGTGGATACCGTGGCAACCGTGATGGTGCACGCGATGGTAACCGTGAAGGCGGCCGTGATGGCGAGCGTCGTTTCGACCGTAACCGTGGTGGCGATCACCGTGGTAACTTCCGTGGCGAACGTGGCCATGGTAACGGCAATGGCGGTGGTAACCGTGGTCGTCGTCCAGAGCGCAACGAAGGTTAATCAACCTGTCGCTTAGACTCTTTAGTCTAGACACTGAATTTCAAAGCCGAGCGTAATGCTCGGCTTTTTTGTGCCTGCTATTTGAACTTAAGCCTTTGTTGGCTCGATATACGTAGTCAGCTTACTTCAACTAAGCTTTACGCCTATAACTTATCTGAGTGCCAATAAATTAGCTGTATCGCGTTCTAAGCCTTTACCAAAAGAATGTGCTACAAGATGCCGAAATAAAGAGTGAAGGCTATCTAAGCGACGTTACATGCGCATATTCGAACCGTTGTGCTCGAAGGCAATCAAAAGAAGATCGGCTCTGTCGTTCATTATTCTCAACACACCTGTGATATTTTTGATGTAAGCACTGAGAAATCGAGTAAAAAGTTATCGGTAATGATAAGCAGACGAAAGGGAAGGGCGGTTGTTTTCTAGGCGGATTGACTGCATCTGTTCGAGTCGCTCTAATTAACTCAATCAAGTTAAAAATAACGTGAGCATTCGTTTGCGTCACCTGTTCGCTAACTTTCTTATTCAACTATTTTTTAATTTCGCTCTCGAAATAAATGGTTTAATGACTAAGATCAACTTAATTGTGTTCATTTAGTGATTTTTTCAAAACAAAAGTTGAAAGATTCAAAAATTATTGAATAATGGGCTTAACTAAAATTGAAGTAAATACTTCATCCAATTCGTACTGAAACAGGATCCATATCCAATGTCTAATTCGTTTGTTCTGGTTATTAACTCGGGTAGTTCATCCCTAAAATTTGCTGTCATTGATTCTGTTTCTGGTGAAGCAGTATTGAGTGGCCTAGGGGAGTGTTTTGGTCTTGAAGATGCTCGCATGAGCTGGAAATATCAAGGCGAGAAAACTGAAATTGCCATTCAAGGTGAGGGTAACCACCACAAAATTGCCATTGGCAAACTAGTTGGCCTGATGGAAGATCTAGGCTTCACTGCTGATATCGTTGCTATCGGTCACCGTATCGTTCACGGCGGTGAGAAGTTCACTCAAACCGTTCGTATTACTGAAGAAGTAACGAACGAAATTGAAAGTCTATCTGACCTAGCTCCACTTCATAACCCTGCAGGTGCTATCGGCATTCGTGCTGCGATTGAAGCTTTCCCTTCTCTACCTCAATTTGCTGTATTTGATACGGCTTTCCACCAAACAATGCCACAACGTGCATTCACTGGTGCAATCGCAAAAGAACTATACACAGACTTTGGTGTTCGTCGTTACGGTTTCCACGGTACGAGCCACTACTTTGTTAGTCGTGAAGCTGCGAAGATGGTAAACAAACCAGTTGAAGAAGCGAGTTTCATCTCTGTTCACCTAGGTAACGGTGCGTCTGTATGTGCTATCAAAGACGGTAACAGTGTTGATACATCAATGGGCTTCACACCGCTTTCTGGCCTTATGATGGGCACACGTTGTGGTGACCTAGACCCAGGCATCATCGAGTACCTACTTAAGAAAGGTTGGTCGCAAGAGCAAGTCTTCAACTCTCTTAACAAGGAGTCTGGCTTCCTAGGCGTGTCTGGTCTTACGAGCGATGCTCGTGGCATTTTAGAAGCAATGGAAGAGGGTCATGAAGGTGCTAAGTTAGCATTTGAGGTGTTTACTTACCGCGTATCAAAATACATTGCTTCTTACCTTGCAACGTTAGATTCTTTAGACGGAATCATCTTCACTGGCGGTATCGGTGAGAACTCTCTACCAATTCGTCGTGAGATCCTAAGCAACCTTAAGATTTTAGGTTTTGTTGAAGATGTAGCGGGTAACGAAGCGGCTCGCTTTGGTGCTGAAGGCATCATCGCGAAGTCTGAAATGCTAGACGCTGTAGCAATGGTTATCCCAACCAATGAAGAGTTCGTGATTGCTCAACAGTCGGTAGAACTTCTGTAATCTAAATAACTGCTTAAGCAAAAGCATAAAAATTCAAAAGCGAGCCCATGTGGCTCGCTTTTTTGTTGCTATGATTTAGGTATAGCAACCTTGGTGATGTTGCGGCGATCAACCAGTGCATCGAAAGTGGCCAGTTTATGATATTGCGTGTATATATAAATAAGGGCGTTTATAAGTAAGTGGATACTGCCCAAACTTTTGATTTAAATGGACTTAAATGGAGAGGAAAATGTTTAAACAAGTTTTGTTAGTAAGTGCAATATCGTTATCTAGCGCCACTACGGCTGCGGAAAAGCCGAATATTGTTTATCTACTGGTTGATAACTGGGGATGGGGTGATTTAAGTGTGCAGGGAAGTACAATACAGACGCCAACCATAGATGACTTTGCTAAAGAAGGTCTTAGGCTAACCAACTTTAATGTACAGAATCAATGTACTCCAACTCGCTCTGCGCTGCATACAGGTCGATTGCCGATCCGGACGGGGAATCAAAAAGTGCCTGCTCCAGGGGAACCTGACGGCCTTGCACAATGGGAGTATACACTACCAGAACTTCTTTCTGACGCAGGCTACAGTACGGCATTATTTGGTAAGTGGCATGTCGGTGCTAGTATTGAAAAACTTCCAAATTATCAAGGCTATGACTACTTCTGGGGAACGAATGAAGGGACTAACGCAGCATCTTATACCTCAACCCCCCAATGGGATCCCGAATTCGCTGAAACACCTTATATTTGGGAGGGGGTAAAAGGGAAACCTGCTGACAAGGTTAAACTTTTCGATATTCCAGCGAAGGTGATATTAGATAGAGAGATTACTGAACGCTCTATTGCCCATATTCAAGAGAAGGCGAAGTCAGGTAAGCCATTCTTTACCTACGTGGGTTTCACACATTTCCATCCCCCATTTACAGTACATGATGACTTTAAGAACAAATCTAAAGCGGGCATCTATGCTGATACTCAAATGGAGGTGGATTACAACATAGGCCTAATTTTAGATGCAATTAGAAAAGCTGGTATTGAGGAGAATACCCTTGTTATTTTGAGTGGTGACAATGGTGCTGGTAACTTTCCGCAGGGATCTGCGCTTGCTGCAGGTGAAATCGGAGGAGGCGGTTCAAATGGTCCATGGCGGGGTGGTTTAAGTACGGCTTATGAGGGAGGATTACGAACTCCAGCTATGATTCGATTCCCAGGCAAAATCGAAGCTGGTCGTGTCTCTGATGAGATCGTTGGTGATATTGATATGTACACAACGATTGCAAGCTTTGCCGGAGCTGCGGATCTAGTACCAAAAGACCGACCAATTGATGGTGTTGACCAGAAGGACTTCTTCTTAGGTAAACCGAAATCTAATCGTGATCACTTTGTTGTTTTTGTCGGTGATGAGTTGTTTGCTGTTAAGTGGCGAAACTTCAAAATGCACTTTATGGCGGCAGAATCAACGCACTCTCGAATAGAGAAGTTCACTTTCCCACAAGTCTTTGATATTAAAAACGACCCTAAAGAAGCCTATGAATTACTAGGTAACGAGGGTTACTCACATACGTGGATATTTGATCCGGTCATGAAAAGAATCGCAGATTTAAAGGCCAGCATGCATCAATACCGAAACATTCAGCCAGGTGAAGAATTTAAGGGTTACGACTAGCGAATAACAAATATATTTAAGGGAGTTTACTCCCTTTTTGTGTTTATTTTGTTAACTCTATGTTTGCTTTGTACGCTTTCTCAATGGTTTTAACTAACCATTGATTAAGTGCTGCATCGCGGTGGCTTGATGGGTGGCAAGCAACGAGTTTGATGTCGCATTCGAACTTATCAAGAGCGAAGCGCTTAAACTCTTCTAATTTCGGAAAGTATGGAAGTGGGGTTACGCAATTGGTATTTTCTATGCAGCTTAAGAAAGCGTTAAGATCTTCAAACTTAAATTGAATATGATGAGCAAGACCTTCACGCGTTAAGTGCTGAGAGAAGTTAATGTATTCCGAGTTCCATCCATTGACACGTAGTATGGCTAATGGGGAACGTAACGCTTCTTCGAGGGTGGTCGCAGGGTGCTCTTTTCTTGCATACAAAGAAAATCGGTTCTCACCAATCACCTTTTGTTTGATTTCCTTTGAGCAAACATCACTCCAAAAACCAACTGCAACGTGCACTTTTTCAGCAAGTAAGTCTTGATAAGTTGACGCTTGGCGATTAATGAAACTGAAGGTTGCTTTAGGGGCGTGAGATGCCAACATTTGCATTAAGTGTGGTTGAAAAATGTCTTGTAGAGCCGCATTGATAGCAATCACGATCTCACCCTGAAAATCTTTAGGCTCAAATTTCTCATTGGCAAAGGCTATTTGAATATCACTTCGTACCGCTTTGAGCTTTCGTTCTAGCATCACCGCATACGGTGTTGGTGAGAGGCCGGAGGATCTGCGAATAAATAGTTGATCGCCCGTTTCATCGCGTAGCTTTTGTAAGCTTTTTGATAAGGCACTGGGTGTTTTCCCTAATCGTTTTGCTGCTGCACTGATGTTTTGAGTTTCAGCGATAGTCAGGAACACTCGGATTAGGTTTAGATCAAAATTGATACTCAGCATGATAGCTCAACAAGTAAAAGTGATGGTTGGTATTTTACAGCCATCCTAAATATCAAAGATTATCGTACGTCAATTATAAGCAGTATTGATCGAATAAGGCCAAACGACAGGGTGAATGCTTGGCCTTTTTGTTATCAATCTTGCTCGTTGTGGCGCTTATCTATTTTGGCGATCAGCACGACCGAGACAATCAGCGTGGTATAAAACGCAATGTACCAAATCATAATGAATCCTTACTTGTTAGTCAGTTGTGGGCCACGGCGAATCAACCATGCAATATAGAGGCTCAGGCTTGAGAACAGCACTGCTGTGATCATAACGAGTGTGTCCATAGGGAAGCCTGCCGACTGGCCGTTTTGATAGTCGCCCCCACCAGTAAAGGTCGGTAAAACTTCATAAATGATCCAAGGTTGGCGTCCCACCTCTGACAGCGCCCAGCCGACCAAATAAGCTACTAACGCCATTGGAAGCGCAAGCATTGAGAACTTAATCATCCAAGGTGAAGCGGTATCAAGCGAGTTTTTGTAGCTCTTCACTGACCAGTAAGCAAATACACCTGTCAGCAGAATCCCCAAGCCAACCATAATGCGGAAGCTAAAGAACAAGAAAGTGACGTTCGTCATGGTGTCTTTGGCGGCATTTTTAATATCCGCATCGGTTGCAGACAAAATGTCATCGGTGTATTTACCCAATAGGTAAGCAAAGCCAAGATCTTTATGATGCGCAAGCAGGCGATGCTCAGCTTCTTGATTGGCGCGGTCTTGTTGGTATTCCTGCATGGCTTGGTAGGCGATCATACCGCTACGCACTCGTTGTTCGTTTTCTTCTAGTAGCTGTTTAATGCCTTTAATAGGGTTTTCGTCATCGCTACCTAATAGAAAGCCAAGAATGTAGGGTACGGAAATCTCGTACTTGTTCGTCATCTCTTTCATATCAGGAATGGCAAATAGAACCAAGTGTGGGTCTGCATCTGTTTCCCACAGAGCTTCAAGCTGGGCCAGTTTCATTGGCTGAGTTTCTGCTACCGCTCTACCTTGTTCATCCCCGGCTACGGCTAAAAACAGAGAAAGGAGCAAACCGCTGACAGAGGCGATAAGTACCGTTTTTTGAACGAAGAACGCATGTTTGTTACGCAGCAAAAAGTAGCAGCTCATACTTAACACGGCAGCAATACCGACAATGTAAGTTGCTGCAAAGTTATGTGCAAAGCGTAAGGCAGTCATTGGTTGGAAGAAGTAAGCGGAGAAGCTGTCACGAACATACATCAAGGTATCCAAATCAAATGATGATGTGGTATGAGGTGCGTGCATCCAACCATTAACTGCAATAGCAGAAGATTCCGCTATTGCAGGCATTAAAGGTAAGATCCAAGTTGCAATAACATGAATTTTAGGTGGTAGTCGCTTCCACCCTGCTTGGCTGGTAATAAACGCAATCAGAGTGACAACAATTAAAGTCGAAGGAATTCGACCTGTGAGGTCTTCTGGGTCAAGTACCTTGACGTAACTCCACCATACTGTCCAATCATCAGAAAATGGGGGAGTGGCAATACCCAAAAATATAATTACGATAAAAGTCGGCAACAGCATTTTACTGATGTACATAGAGGATGTTTTGTAGTCGATACGACCTGTTGTTACATAAAGTGTTTCGAGGATTGCTGCGACTAAAGCGGCACCTAGATAAATGGGCACCCACACATGGTGGGACGTCATACTAAATGCAAATTCTAAACGAGCATTATCGACAAGATCGATATAGTCCATCTTCAATACCTATAGAGATAATTATTGGGGGGTTATTTAATTAGAAAATAATTAAATAGGTTTATTGGTTGTTCGGTGTTTTAAAAAACTAATTAAGCATGCAATGAATATAACGACTTCGATGCCTAAAATAAGGGAGATGGTTTGGTTTGGAATGCCATCAATAATTAAGCTTGTGATTCGACCTGACGAAAAACTGGCGTAAATTGCTAAGGACAATAAATACATATTGTTTAATTGTTTGTTCAGTATGGCTCCAAAAGTGATAAATAGGCCGCAAAGCAAGATGAATGCGCCTACTCCTCTAAACTCACTAGCCCTATCTACAGAGTACGTGAAAGGTACGCCTGAATTAAAGTCAAAAAATTCAAACGGGCAGACCAACATTCCCATTCCTACATACGCAACTACTATTCCTGCTACTAAGAGCGTTTTTTTCATAAATATACTCCAACGAATTTAATAGAATATTATCAGAGCTAATTTGCCTGAGGGGAAAATCAGTTTTTCCTTATATATATGTATTATTTCCGCCAAGATATATCTGTTCGTACTTCTTACTTGAAAATATATAGGGCTGTTTAAATATAGCTAAGGCGAAAAATATGATTTTAACCACTCAGTGTTTTAATAAAAAAGTAAAGAAAAATATGCATGTCATGGCGAAACCTATTGGGGCAAAGTGCAATCTTGATTGTCAATATTGTTATTACCTCAGTAAAGAAGAATTGCTGGCGGATCGCCTTGGTGCATGCGAACAAATGAATGAAGAAAGCCTAGAAGCCTACATCAAGCAATATTTTGCAGCTCATAATGCTCCTCAAGTTAATTTTTCATGGCAGGGAGGAGAACCAACAATGTTGGGTTTGGACTACTTCCGTACAGTTGTTCGATTACAGAAAAAGTATTGTCCTAAAGATGTAGAGGTCCTGAACGACCTGCAAACTAATGGCACTCTACTTAACGATGAGTGGTGTCAATTTTTAGCAAAACATCAGTTTCTTGTTGGCATCAGTATTGATGGTGACGAGATGCTACACAATACCTATCGTACCAATCGCGCAGGCCGAGGCACTTGGCAGCAAGTCATGGGAGCAATTGAACTCCTTAAAAAACATGAAGTTTCATTTTGCACTTTAACCTGCGTGAATCGCCTGACGAGCCAATCGTCGCTTGAAGTGTATCGCTTTCTGCGTGATGTGGTGCAATCGCCACTGATTCAGTTTATCCCAATTGTTGAACCCAAAACGTTTCGTACACAATCACCACAAGCAAGCCAATGTATGCAAGGCGACCCTCGCTTATCGCCATCTCACCCAGACTCAATTGTCGAGCATTGGTCTGTTGAAGCCAAAGATTGGGGATCGTTCTTAAAAACGGTCTTTGATGAGTGGTATCGCTATGATGTTGGCCGTGTTCATGTGCAGTATTTTGAGGCGCTGTTTGCTACTTGGATGGGAGAGCATAACCCGCTCTGCACCCTAGGTGAGATGTGTGGCAAAGGTTTAGCCATCGAGCCCAACGGGGATGTTTACCGCTGTGACCACTTTGTTTATCCAGATTACTTAGCAGGAAATATTCACCAATCATCACTCGATGAGATGGCGTTTAGTGCTGTTCAGCAAGCCTTTGGTTATGCCAAAAGCAAGTCGTTAACAGCTCAATGCCGAGCATGCCCTTATCAATTTGCATGCTTTGGTGAGTGTCCAAAAAATCGCATTATTTCGTCTTCATCAGGCGAGCGTGGCCACAACTATTTGTGTGAAGGGTGGTACGACTTTTTCCGCCATATTGACGAGAAACTCGCCCATCTTCTGCGAGTTAACTCGCTTCCAGTGAAACACGGTCAATTTAAAACAAATAAATCTTAAATTAGAAAGGTAGAGCTCTATGCGTAAAAAATTAGTTGCACTCTCGGTTGCGGGGGCGCTTGGTGTCGCTCATACCGCCCAAGCTGCTGAAAAGCCAAACGTAATGTTCTTAATGGTAGATAACTGGGGCTGGGGCGATATCTCTAGCCAAGGCGGTCAAATCCCAACCCCAGAGATTGATAAAGTGGCAGAAGAGGGAATCCGCTTTCTCAACTACAACGTTCAAAACCAATGTACGCCAAGCCGAGCTGCAATGCACACGGGGCGTCTTCCGATTCGTTCAGGTACGTACAAGGTGCCAATTCTAAAAGGTGTGGCTGATGGCCTAGCTCCTTGGGAATACACCATTGCAGAAATGCTCAGTGACGATGGTTACAAAACGGCTTTGTATGGCAAGTGGCACATCGGCTCTGTCGATGGTCGCTTACCAATCGACCAAGGTTATGACGATTGGTACGGCTACCGAGGTGGCTCGGATGAGGCTGGTTACACCAGTAGTAAAGACTTCGACTCAAGTGTCGCTGAGATTCCTTACATTTGGCAAGGTGTCAAAGGAGGCAAGCCTGAAAAAGTGAAAGAGTTTAATCTAGACACCAAAAAGGGAATGGATGCAGAGCTGGTGGATAAAACCATTGAGTTCATCAACCAAAGTATCAGCCAAGACAAACCTTTCTATACCTATGTTGGCTTCACTACTTTCCATTCGCCATACACCGTGTCGGATGAGTTTAAAGGTAAGTCGAAACAAGGTACTTATGCCGATACTCAACTTGAACTCGATCATAATATCGGTCGTTTGATGACGGCTTTAAAGCAAAGTGGCCAGTTAGATAACACCATCGTCATCATTGCTGGCGATAACGGCTCAGGCAACATTGTTGAAGGCAATATCTTAAAACCAGGTGAAGAGCCTTTAGGCAGCAATGGCCCATGGCGAGGTGGTTTAAGTACCGCTTTTGAAGGGGGAATGCGTACTCCGGCGGTAGTGCGTTACGGCAACAAAGTTGAGGCAGGGCAGGTAACCGATGAGATTATTTCTGATCTGGATTGGTTCAGCACCCTAGCGCATTTGACTGGTAATGAAGACAAAATCCCAACCGATCGTCCTATCGACTCGATCGATCAAAGTGACTTTATTTTAGGTAACAGCGATAAATCTAACCGCAACTATGTTCTGACGTACGTGAACGATGAGTTATTTGCGGTGAAATGGAACAACTACAAGATGCATTTCAAAGTTGCCTATGAGACCCATGGCCGATTTGAAACGCTTACCTTTCCTTTGATTTACGATCTTGAGCGTGATCCGGGTGAACAATACGAAATCTGGGCCAATGAAGGTTACCAACACTCATGGCTAGTACAGCCGATTGGCAAGATCATCGCTGAAACTGCTCGTTCAATGCACCAGTACCCGAACATCCCAACTGGCGCTGACTTCAAAGGTTATAACGCCAAGAAGTAACGAAGCTGACCACCTTTTTAACTTCCATGACCGCTAGTGGGTAGCGGTCATGTCCATAATGATATTCAAATATTAAGAATAAAGCAGATGAAACTAACAAAAACGATGATGTGCGCAGCTCTAGGACTCTCTTTCCAAGTTGCAGCGGCGGATTACATTCGACTTGAAAGTGGTGTCAACCGAGATATTTACAAGTTAGAGACCGAAGTGAAAATGACGGATTCTGTTGCAGGTATTTTTAGTGTTGAAGGCAACAAAGAGACTGCAGGGTTAGAGTACAACCTCGCAACGGCTTACGGTAAGTATCGTATGCCTTTGTCTGAGAAAATGAGCGCAGAGTTTGATTTCGGTCTAGCGTATGAATCTATGGGTGACAACTATGCTGCTATTGCGAAGCAGTTGGGCATTTCAGATGATTTTAAGACGGAGGCTGGCGCAATTTGGGGTGGCGCAACTTTTAACTATCTTGTTCTACCAAACTTTATGACAACTTTTGATTTAATGGCAACGCAAGACGTGGTCAACGAGACCATTATCGGCATGTACCGGGCGCGAGCGAAATTTGTTTATCAACCTATAAAAAACCTCAATTTGGTGTACCGCACCGGCCTAAATTACGCTCAAAATGATATAACGAGAGATGTCGTTAAAGCTGGTCATTTAGTGTCAGATAACTATCTTGTGAGCCATGAGTTTTATGTTGGATACATGGGGGAGTCAGGTTTAGAGCCTTACCTAATGCTTAAAGATATGGAAAATGACGCAAGTTATGATGCAATTTTAGGCTTCTACTACCGCTTTAATTAGTAGGGTACTTATCCTTTTTAAATTATTGGCAGCTATGTCTATATTTAGTCATCAACTGAGATAATTTTACAAGATTTGAAACATGGTGTGGAATGTGCATTTGAACGCTTTTGGCTATGTTGCAGCTAGCTTGGTAAAATATTGAATGGTAGTGGAATATGTGAAAGCAGTATTATTAGATTGCCAACCAACGAAGAGTTCGTTATTGCTCAACAGTCGGTAGAGCTTCTGTAATCTAAGCAACCGCTTAAGCAAATATAGATGATTTGAGAGCGAGCCCAAGTGGCTCGCTTTTTTGTTTTATATGTATGGTTAAAGCATCTCTAATTGTGGTGACCAAATCAGAACAGAAAGAAGAAGCGTCACTATCGACGGTATTGCATCTTTCCAAGTGTCAAAACGGAAATGAAAGAATATTGCGCCTACTGAAGTAAAAGCAATGAAACTTGCACCAACGGCGCTTAACAATGAGTCTTCAGTAATCATACCAGCTAACATCACTATCGCACCTGTTGCTTCAACCACTCCCACCGCAAACATCGCCGCACGATTAAGTCCGTAGCGGCGGAAAAATGCTAATTGTGGTTCATAGATTTTATTTAGCCAACCAAAGATTTTGATTGAGCTTGCAAATAAGAAAAACGCAATGAGTAACCCTTGAATAAATAACATTGTTTAACCTCTCAACGAACAGTGACGGTAGTTAGGTCGTTGTTCGATACCATCTTAATGGTCGGTATATTTAGAAATAGTATTCAGATTTTATTTCATGAACGAGTCTATTTCGCTTAGTAAAGATGATCATACAGTCATTCACTATTAGCGCCACTGAGTGTAGCCATTTGACGTATGAGGCTCGTCCCTACTTGTTCATCAAGAGCCTCTGGTTCCGGATGAACGAGTCCTGCCTTACCTTTCATTTCCTTAAACCCTGTGGGGCCGTAAAACTCTCCCATGTTTCCAATTGTTGAGGCTAAATAAAGTGGCTTTGCTGCCTCTGCTGGGGTTGCTGCGAATAATTTACCATATACCCAAATGGCAACACGCTGCATAAATGTAGGGTTACCCTTATGCTGAATACCCGTAATAGAAACGCCTGGATGCGCCGCAATTACCTTAATATTGAATCCGTCTTTTGCAAATTGTCTTCCCATCGCGTGACTCAGTGCCAGCCCTGCAAATTTACTACGAGCGTAAGCGATTGTGTTGCCCTTTTGTTCAAAATCTTCCGCCATTTGAAGATCACTAAGATCCAATTCAGCCCCGTGATGTTCAGTAGAACACATGGTGATCACTCGTGAGTCACGAGTTTCTTTTAGTAGTGGTAGTAACTGCATTGTTAACGCATACGGGCCAACAACATGGACCGCAACATTTAGCTCGATTCTATCCTCAGATTCTCGACGCTTGTTATCAAAAAAGTAGACACCCGCGTTGTGAGCGAGTACATCAATCCGAGTATATTTTTGGGTTACCTGTTTAGAAAACGCCTTAATTGACGATAGGCTACTCATATCCACCGTTAGCACATCGATTAAAGCGTCCGGATGAGATTTGAGCAGTTCTTCACGTACCAATTCTCCTGCGGACGCATTACGCACAGCCATAACTACTTGATATCCATCGTCGAGCATCATACGAGTGTAATTTTTTCCAATGCCACCGTTAGCGCCTGTAACTATCGCAATGGGTTGTGATTTAGTATTCATTAATAGACTCCTCTAGTGTGATGCCGTTATTAAATCATTCCATTTAGGGGTGTTGAATAGTAAAATCGGTATACCACCCATTCCTACATGGAATCCAAATGGACAAGATCAACTGCATGAGAGTATTCATTCGGACGGCTTACTTAGGAAACTTTACGGCTGTTGCCGATGAGATGAACGTCACGCAAAGTTCTATCAGCAAAAAAATTGCCTGGTTGGAGCGTGATATCAGCTTTTCATTGTTCTATCGTAATAGTCGAAGAATTGAACTCACAAAACAGGGCTGTAGCTATCTGGCTTATTGTGAGCGAGTCATAGAAGAAATGGAGTCCACAGAAGCGGAGTTAAAAGGCGAACTCTCCGAGGTGGTTGGAGAGCTAACGTTGTCAGTACCGAGTGCGATGGCGACACGATTGCTTGCTAAACCTATTGGACAGTTTATGACTAAGCATCCAAAGGTATTGATCAATTTATCGGTAAATGAAAAACAAATTAACCTTATTGAAAGTGGTATTGACATCGCTATGCGTGTCTCTGTCCTCGAAGATTCTGATTACAAAGCCCGTTTTTTGTTTAACAACCAGTTGGTATATTTTGCTTCTCCAGACTATTTGAGAACCCGATCTACCCCGAAACTCACTAGCGACTTAAAACATCATGATTGCCTTACGTACTCTCTTTCCTCCCCATCAAACACTTGGGTATTTGAACAAGAGTTGGCCCCACAACTAAAGGTCAAGGTGAAAGAAGTCTTTAAAAGCGATAGTTCAGACATGCTGTTGGCTATGGCATTAGCGGGACATGGAATTGGAGCATTACCAAGTTGGATGGTTCAACCGTACTTTGAAAATGAACAATTGGTGCCGTTGTTTGAGCACTACACCGCGGCAAGTTTACCCATGCATGCGGTCTATAAGTCGGGTGAATATCAACCTTATCGAATACGTGCCTTTATTGATTTTCTGGTTGAGTACTTTAAGGGGAATGAGAAATCCAACGATGATAAAAACTCTCTCTAATGGGGCGCTACAGCAAAGCCAAAATTGCCAATAAGAGATATTTACCTGGTAGTCAAAACAGTTATCGCTTCTGAGTGATAACTGAGAATATACATGTATCTAAGATTTGGCTCTAAATCGAAGAGTCGAACATCGGTATTCTTTCGCCCCTTAGCTCCCAAGTTGTTCATTGAACAAATGCTGTTTGTACGCGCGTGGAGACATGCCCGTAATGCGTTTAATGCTTCTCGAAAACTGAGTGATAGAAGAGTAGCCAAGTTGTGTCGCAATAGTCGATAAATTCGACTGATTCTGTAGTATTAGCCATTTCGCATTGTGTTGTATCACTTCATCTTTCAACTTCTGATACGTAACACCATGTGCTTCTAAATTGTATTGAAACTGACGGACGCTTACACCTAGCACGCCGGCAATTCTATCAATACTGTAGTTTTCAGTTCCAAGATAACTGTCCATCGCATGTTTGACCGAATCTAAAAAATCAATCGGCTCTAATCTCGATTGTAGATTTTCAAAATACTCATTGGGTAAGGTCGTTTCTCGTTCTAATAACGAAGTTAACAAGCCAACGCTAGTGAACCCCTTTTGATAATGAATATCCGTTTGAGGGTTAGTCACTGTTAATGCCCCAAGTGTAAATAGCGACTTTGAAGGGGTGTGAATTTTATGTATTTTCACTGCCTTGCCCAACATGGTGTTGATCCATAACTGAACAAAGAGAACGAATACAAAGTCTGAGGGTGTGTCATCCAACCCATGGATCACTTGGGTTCTTTTTAGCCAAAATATGTCGCTATTTTCTTCTAACGTAATCTGAGCGGACGGTGCTTGTATCCGAGAAATCTTTATCATTTTCTGCAAAGAATCTCTTACATTGGTAGGCTTACTCGAACACTGGGCCAAGTAATGAGGAATAGCAAAGTTATTGATTATATATGTATAAAAATCAACGAGTTGTTTTGTGCTCAAAGTATGGTGTAAGAAGTTAAGAAAAACGATGAGTGGTTTAGACGGAAAGTAATATGAGTTTTGTTCATAGATATGATAGCTAAGGCCAAAGGCTTCTATATCTACTGTCTTTCCGAGTACTTTTTGATAACCACTCAAAATGGCTTTCACTAATTGGGCACTGACTAATGGAATCACTCTTAACTCCAACTTAACGTGATTTCTTATAATATACTCCCTTTGCATAAAAAGGTAAGTAGTTGCAGATATGAATAAATTAAGATGGCTATAACAATCTGTTTACTATTTAGATTCACTTTAATCAGGAAGCGCATATGAAATAATCAATACTGGCACTCACATGTTTAACCGTAGCAACTGGAGCGGTTTCTTCTGAAGTTACACTCTCTGAAGATATTAATGCTAAATATTGGAATGCGCTTGATCACGAGGGTAATGTAAAACCAGCCGATCAAATAAAGCAGCGTATTGATATTTTAGTGGATGCTGCTGCGCCATACACTGACGAGGAGCGCGCTAAGTTTCGTAAAAAGTATAAGGCAAAGTATGCTGATCGCATTGTTATCGATGGCACTGCTGTCGGTGGGATTGGTTCAGATGGGAAAGGCTTCCCTGCAATGACGGCTGAACAGTTTGATATGCTCGCGATTGCTGGTAAGGAGGATTACGATGTTTATTCAACCACGCTATCAAATGGCACCGATAAAACCATCGAAGAAATTTATGATCGAGTGCCTGCTACAAAAAAATATTTGGCCGAAAAACATGGCCAAAAACACGTGACAACCGTTGAAGAAATCGAGGCAAACAAAGCTGTAGGTGTCACCTCAGTTATCTTTAATTTTCAGGCAATCACCCCCATGGGTGAAGATATAACTCATATTGACCGATTTAGCCAAGACGTTAAGCTCATGTCATTCACTTACAATAAAAACAATCAGTTTTCTGGCTCTGGTGAATCTGTAAAGGGAGGCGTAGGAAATGGTGAGGGGCTGACAAAATTAGGATTAGCCGCATTAAAGCACATGAACAAAAATGGTGTGGTACCGGATTGCTCGCACGACTCAAACTAAACATGTATTGATATCGCTAAATACTCTACAACCCCTGTAGTGGCTTCACATTCAAATGCTGCTGCACTCATGCCAATTTCTAGAAATATCAATGATGAAGCAATATTAGCGATCGCTAAGACTGATGGTCTAATAGGCGTTAATTTTGTTGGCGGCTTCCTGAACAAGGAGTCAGATGCATCGGGCGAATCAGTTGCCGAACACATTGTCTATATTTCTGATTTAATTGAGCGTGAACTTGGTGTCGATGGTAAGCGTCATGTCGCCGTTGCTGTTGATTACCTACACAACCTTAAAGATTCACTTACAATGATTTCCTCGAATCCACAAAACTACCCACCAGCATTAGGGTATGGATCCATCTCTGAGACTGGGCATCCTGCCGATATTTGGGCCGTGGTCGATGCTTTGGAAACAACACATGGTTGGACGAAAGATGAAGTTTCTCTATTCCTAGGTGAAAACTGGATGCGAGTATATGCAGCTAACTGGAAAGGAGGAAATGACGTAAGGATCCAACCAGTAGTTGAAGATCTAAGACATCTAGACACTAAAAAGTCTAACTAAGGCATTTAAACTTATTTAACGATTTGTCCAACACGACCTAGCGATTACTTGTCCAAATCCGTGTTAGTAGTTGCGATTCTAATAGCTTGCTAGCCAACGAGAGCTCGTGATTATTTAACCGTTGGTAGAACTATCTGTAATAGATTCTAAGAAAATCAGATAATGAAAAGCGAGCCCAAGTGGCTCGCTTTTTGGTATCTAGTTAAGGTGCGTCTGAATGTTTTAGCAGGGGCTATAGCCTACAAGGCGCTTGTCAAACACCTTTAGAACAGAGTTTCTGGTGCACCGGAATCGCTTAGGTTATTTAGTCCTTGAGCGGTAGTTTGGATCAGTCCAGCATCTAGGTAACTCTTCACCTGACATAAACATCAGCTCGGACTTTTTAAACATCTCAGGGTCTTGCTGTTCTTCGCCAGCTTGAAACCGACCTTCGATACTGTCCTGAAATAAGTTGGTTAATTTGGTCATTTCAGTTACATCTACGAGGTCACCGCTCTTTTTCTCTTTTAGAAACATTTTTTTACCCTCAGTCTATTCGATCACCCCTAATTATAATTGTTATTTTGAAAGAGAGAGTCTTTTCAATTCCGCCACTCCTTGACTAAGCAGACCTCAGAGCTACGCTTATGATCATCGACAACCCAATCGATGAACAAACTTATCCTCAACAAATAAATGGAGTCGCGATGTCATCTACCCACATTGCAAACAATCTCAGTGAACTCATTGGCGATACCGATCTTGTTAGAATCAACAGTCTTTCAGAGATTTCAGGTTGTGAGATTCTTATTAAGTGCGAACACCAGAACCCGGGTGGTTCGATTAAAGATAGAGCAGCTCTTCAGCTTGTTAAGGATGCAGTAGAAGCTGGCAAACTTAAGCCGGGAATGACAATCGTCGAAGGTACCGCGGGAAACACGGGAATCGGCCTTGCTCTAGTGGCTAAATCCCTCGGTTATAAAATGTTGGTGGTGATGCCAAAAGGGCAGGCACAAGAGAAAGAGCGTATGATCTCGCTTTATAACGCTGAATTGTTATTGGTCGACCCTTGTCCTTTTGCAAATCCTGAACACTTTTACCACACGGCCAAGCGGATCGGTGTCGAAAATGAAAATTATTGGTGGGCAGATCAGTTCGAAAATCTCAGTAATTATCGAGCGCACTATTTAAATACTGGACCGGAGATCTGGCAGCAAACACAAGGTAATATTGATGCTCTAGTTTCAGTGGTTGGGACAGGAGGAACCATTGCCGGAAACTCACACTACCTATCTGAGCAGCAACCCAATCTGGAAACTTGGTTAGTTGACCCAAATGGGTCCGGAATTTATTCGTTTTTACGTAATGGACACTATCAATCAACGGGAAGTTCGTTCACGGAAGGCATAGGGATCATGCGAACGGTTGAAAATTTCAGGCAGGCAAAAATCAATCGTGCAATCACGCTTCCCGATCAGGATTTGGTGACGATATCCCGACTTGTTGCGGAGCATGACGGTATTCTTCTAGGAAGCAGTTCATCGCTGAACGTAGCAGGTGCGCTATACGCTGCGGCTAGAATGGGGAAAGGGAAAACCATCGTTACATTTAGCTGTGACCTCGCTGAGCGTTCGTATTCGAAGCTGCACAACGAAGCGTTCCTGAAAGAAAAAGAGATACAGCTTAATAAAGAAAACCTTTCTCAACTATGGGCTCGTTATCAAGCGGAAGATGGCAGCATGGTCGTCAACGTATAAACGTTCTAAGTGAATACTAGCCAGTGGTCTGCCAACTCATCCGTTAGCGCTATACATACGTTATCGCCAAATCCGGCACTATTGCTTGTTGTTAGGGTAGTGAATCACATTATGAAATACGGCATTTCCTTCACCGACATTTTTGTAGCCATGGCTCTGGTTAGCATTAAAGCGAACGGCTTGTCCTGCGCTTAACGTCTGCCACTCACCATCAAACAGCACGGCCATCTCTCCCGAAATACATAAGATGTGCTCAGTGACGCCTGCGTTATGTGGGGCGGATTCATGTTGATAGTTGGGCGACAGAGTGAGTTCGAATATCTCAAACCCTAGTACTTCCTCAAAAGGAAACAACAAACTGACGAAAAAACCAATGTTGTATTCCTCATGCCTTAGTTCGTTTGCATCTCTGAATAAGCTCGTCAGTTCACTGTTTGGACTAGCAGCGATAAAACTCGAAAGTGACACCTCGAACCCAGAAGCTATCTGCCAGAGCTTAGCGACTGTCGGGCTGGATTCTCCACGTTCAATTTGTCCTAGCATTGCCTTACTTACGCCTGTTGCTTTCGCTGTTTTGTCTAAACTCCAGCCTTTTTCTTGGCGAAGGCGTTTCAAGTTAACGCCAACTTTAATTTCTGTTTGCATCTTTTCTCTACAAATTTTTTTAAAAAATCAGTTGTGCGTTATAGCGCACAGGTGCTAAGTTCAATCTATGGACGTTATAACGCACACAGGAACAAATTAACATGACTAAGCTAAAATTTTCTCACGTCAGTACCGGCTTTATTGCTGTTTTCATCGGTTATGCGAGTGCTGCTGCGATCATTTTCCAAGCGGCAATGAGTGCAGGAGCAACTGAAGAGCAAGTCGCGTCATGGTTTTGGGCGTTGGGAATTGGCATGGGCGCCACTACGATATTGCTCTCGCTCTATTACAAGAAACCTGTGGTTACAGCTTGGTCGACCCCCGGAGCAGCGTTGTTAATTACTTCTTTGGAAGGGCTAACAATGAATCAGGCGGTTGCGGTGTTTTTGTTCAGTTCGATGTTGATCACGCTGGTTGGCTTAGCGGGAATCTTTGAGAAGGTACTTAAACAGATCCCAACATCAATCGCATCTGCCATGCTGGCGGGGATTTTGTTGCAGTTTGGTTTGGGTTTATTTACGTCGTTAATGGAAGAAGTTCAGATAGTTGCGGTCATGCTCGCTGTATTTATTCTGGCGAAAGCGCGGTTAGGAAATTTACTGATCCCAAGCATTTTCATCATCGCACTGGTTATGTGTGTGGGGTTTGGCAAACTCGATGTTAGTCAGGTGACTATGGGATTAACGACCCCAGTGTTCATTACGCCCGATTTTGAGTTCTTTTCGTTGTTCAGTGTCGGTATCCCATTGTTTATAGTGACGATGGCTTCACAGAACTTACCGGGATTTGCGGTTCTAAAAGCGAACGGATACCAAGTTGATTCATCTAAGATCATCACTACCACTGGTGTGACAGGGTTACTATTGGCCCCGCTTGGTGGCTTTGCGTATAACCTTGCTGCAATTACGGGAGCGATCTGCATGGGGCCCAATGCAGATGATGACCCCAAAACACGTTATATGGCTGGGGTCTCGATGGGTGTATTTTACCTGTTAGCTGGTGTGATGGGGATGTCATTTGTGTCGCTGTTTAGCGCGGTTCCCTCAGCGGTTGTGATAGCTGTCGCGGGTTTGGCTGTGATGCCTACATTGATGAATTGTTTAGCGGTTTCGATGGCAGACAACCACTATCGAGAGCCTGCTCTATTGACTTTTCTATTCACCGCTTCTGGCACCAATTTACTGGGGATCGGCAGTGCATTTTGGGGGCTGTGCATCGGGTTATTTTGTTGCTGGTTACATAATTACAAAGCTAAATCGCGTGGAGCCAACAACACTTCGCAAACTTCGTCGTAATGAGATGATCTCCCAAGTGAGCTAAGCCTTAAATTTATCAGTAGTCATCATGGTGCTCTGTACTTGGTAAAAATATTCAGATCGAATCAGTCTCAGGTTGTGATTGAGATAGTATTTTGCTACAAAACGCGCATAATCTTGCTATACAACATTTAAAGAAGAAATTACCTATGACTAGCTTTCAATACTACTTTCACCAACTGCCTTGCTTCGACTGTAAAAAAACGACGGTAAGTACTGATCTTGGTTGGTTAACGCTTGCGATGAAAGAGGATGTTATCGCTCAACTGACAGCGACTCTTGCACAAGGTGAGGTTACGCCAGATCTTTCAGCAAACGTGGTTTGTACTAAAGATGAAGCTCGTGAGTACCTATTACTAAACTTCTTCGGTTATTCAGAAGAAGAGCTAGCAAGCGACATCGAAGCGGATGATGAAAAAGAAGTCGCGGATGAAATCGCAGAGCTACTGGAAGAAGGCAAAGACACCATCACTTTCGAGCATGAAATCGCTCTTCAGTGCTGTGCTGATTGTGACGTTGTTGAAGACGAGTCAAACTAAGCATTT
The DNA here is from genome assembly GCF_024347415.1 of Vibrio crassostreae. Classification (NCBI taxonomy): domain Bacteria; kingdom Pseudomonadati; phylum Pseudomonadota; class Gammaproteobacteria; order Vibrionales; family Vibrionaceae; genus Vibrio; species Vibrio crassostreae. The sequence goes on along the minus strand of NZ_AP025477.1, from coordinate 1,125,836 downwards.
GTATTAAGGTAGATACATCCGTTAATACAGTGTGATGTTCAAATGATTAAAGGCGTTAGTGGATCAAAGCTCACTAACGCCTTTTTTATCTCTAGGTCGTTAAGACTTTTGAGTTTCTATAATGCCTTGCTCGCTCAATTGAGAAAGGATCTCTGCGGTTTTCTCGCGAAATAAATCTCTCAATAAGCGAACGGTCGGGGTGATGGACTGACGACTAGGGCACACTAACCACAGCTCGGTTGGGGTTGGCTTAAATTCAGGCATAACTTTAACCACTTCGCCAGAAAGCAAATGGCTCGACATATCTAAACATGACTTTATTGCCACACCTTTACCTGCGATACACCAACGTCTTACAAGGTCAGCATCGTTCGATGCGCGATTCCCTTTCAGCTTCACTTTATGATCTTGCTTACCGTCGTTAAACATCCATTCGTCTTGCAATATATCATGCAACTGATAAAGCAAACCGTTGTGCTGAGCTAAGTCGCTTGGCTGGTTTGGTGTTCCCATCTCGGCCAAGTATTCAGGGGCTGCACACAATATTCTCGGTACATCGCAGATCTTGAAACCATACATGTTTGCGTCGGTCGGAGAGCCGTAACGCAGCGCCATATCAACAGAATCACGATAAAAGTCGATGTTGCTATCGCTGATGCTGGTGCGAAGTGTCGCCTTGGGGTATTCAAGCAGAAATTCATCAAGCCAAGGAGTGATGAGGTTACGTCCTAAATCCGAAGAAAGCGCGATGCGGATTTCTCCATCCAAAATACCTAGCTCTTCACGCATGTTGAGCTTTGCTTGCTCTAACATCTTCAAAGCTTGTTCACATTCAGGTAGATAACGTTCGCCTGCAGAAGAGAGCCTTAGATGACGAGTGGTTCTGACAAATAACTCAGCCCCTAACGAGGCTTCCACACGTTTTACAGCAGCGCTTGCCGTCGCTGTTCGCATGTCTAGGTTAGTTGCAGCTGCGGTGATACTACGAAACTCCGCTACCTTTAAAATGACCTGTAAGTCTTCCAGAAGCATATTATCTACCTGTGTTTGATAAGGTTTTAAACATTGTATTGAAATATTGTCTAACCACGAAGTTGGTTAATCCTGTTGCACTCATTCAAAGCTATCCTTAAATGCTCAATTTTCAAAATTAATTTGATAATAATTCAAATATAAAGCTGTTTTTCGTAAGTAATGATCTAACTACTATGTGTTCATACCAACAACGTATCGCAGTACAAACTGCATGAACGAAGCCTACGATCTAGGGGGACAAGATGACTAAGAAAATCATAATGGGTGTAACGGATTTGTCGTTCCACCGTACGACCGCATCATTGGTTGCCAATGTATTGAAAGCCATGGGCTTTGAGGTAGAGCGCATTTTCTCTCCACATCAGGAGAACTTTGAAAAGCTGAAAACAGGCCAAGTGGATATGCTTTCTTCTGCGTGGTTGCCATCAAGTCACGGTATTTACAAAGCTGGCGTTGAAGAAGTTGAGCCGCTTATCGAGCTTGGGCTTCATTATGAACCTTACGCTTTGTGGGGTGTGCCTGATTATGTGCCTGAAGAGGCAGTTTCAGAAATCGCAGATCTACTGAAGCCTGAAGTCGTAGATAAAATGAATGCCAAAATTCAGGGTATTAACCCCGGTGCTGGTATCACACGCTTCTCTATCCAGATGATGAAAGAATATGGGCTGAGCGGTTCGGGTTACGAGTTTTTTTCTGGCAGCGAAGCTGATTGCTTTGATGCTTTTGAAAGTGCAGTGGCCAATAAAGAGTGGGTTGTTGTACCGCTGTGGAAGCCTCAGTTTTTGCACTATCGCTATGATATTCGAGAGCTCAAAGATCCAAAGAGGTTGCTTGGAATTGTAGATAGAGCGGTACTGCTTCTAAGAGATGACAAGAAACACTTGTTAAGCGAAGAACAGATTAAGACGTTGGATTCCCTACGTTTCTCGAACGATATTATTGCCGAACTGGATTACAAAGTTTGCCGTGAAGGTAAACCACAAGATGAAGTAACGCGTGATTGGTTGATTGAGAAAGGCTTTATTTAACCGCTATGCCGTTGAAAAGACCATAAGATTGTCGTATTGCGCAGCAGTAGTACGATTGTCAAAAAATATTTGATAATAATTCAAAAATTAGGCTGTTTATCTAGAGTGAGAACTCTTTAAGATTAACTCATCTAATTTAAGGAGAAAGCACCATGTCACTACCATCAAAAATGAAAGCTATCGGATTTACTCAATCACTTGCGATTACAGAGCAAGACAGTTTATTTGAGTTTGAAACGAGTCTGCCAGAACTAAAAAATAATGACTTGCTGGTAAAAGTGAGCGCGACTTCTATCAACCCTGCTGACGCCAAAATTCGTATTCGTAATGCCAAAGACAAAACTCTTGAACAGCCAAAAGTGCTGGGCTATGACGCAGTCGGTGAAGTTGTTGGTAAAGGTGCTGACGTTGAAGGCTTCGAAGTCGGTGACCGTGTGTACTATGCGGGTGATGTAACACGTATGGGTGCCAACGCAGAATTCCAAGCTGTGGACTACCGTATTACCGCTAAAGCGCCTAAGAGCCTTTCTGATGAAGCTGCAGCAGTTATGCCACTAGCAACGCTTACGGCTTGGGAAGCATTGTTCGACCGCCTGCGTGTTCGTCCTGAAGAGAAAAAATCGATTCTGATCATTGGTGGAGCGGGCGGTGTTGGTTCAATTGCGATTCAACTGGCTAAGCAATTGACCAATCTGAAAGTTATCGCGACAGCTTCAAGACCAGAAACCGAACAGTGGGTTAGGGATATGGGCGCTGACCATGTCGTTAATCACCGTAACTTGGTTGAATCTGTACGCGAACAAGGTATCCAGCATGTCGATTACATCTTCAATGTCGCTGATACCAAAGGGCACTGGGACGCGATGGTGGAGTTGATCGCACCGCAAGGTATGATCAGTTCGATTGTAGAGTTCGATGGCGGGATTGACTTATCAGCGCTACAAGGTAAGTCTGCAGGATTTGTGTGGGAGCTGATGTTTACACGTTCACTGTTCAACACAGACGATATTCAGAAACAACAAGATATCCTGTTCCAAGCTGCGAACCTGATTGATGCTGGCCGCATTAAGTCTACGCTTACCACGACCCTAAATGGCTTTAATGTGGATACAATTAAGGATGCGCACCAACGTATTGAAAGCAGTGCGTCGATTGGTAAAACAGCCATCAAATATTAATCGTTAATGATTTAGAACTTTGACGGTTTGAGCCGTTGCTTATTTGAATAGCTTGAACGCTTGAACAGAAAGCCACTGATGTCTATCGCGAATCGATAAGGTATCAGGGGCTTTTTTTATTAAGTGATTTACTGTGTTTATTCCAACAAAGCTTTACTCCGTTTCTTGCGAGGTTTTGAATTGAACCTGAATGAGGTTTAGCTCGAAGGGCAAAGGTTGTTTATCTGCAATCAAAAAGCCGATCTGTTTGATGTCTTGGGCTTCAAGTCTTGGCGCACCACTGAGTAATCGACCTCTGAACACCGCTTGAAAATCCTTTAGTTGGAAGACTTTCTTGAGTTGTTCACCTTTTATTGTCTCAAAGTTGTGCTTGTAGTTGGTTCGATAACCGCCTTTCCATGTGGTGAACCTTAATTGGTAAGTACGGCCATCGCCCACAAACGTCAGTTCTACGTTGTCTGCTTCAGATCTTAGTGATTCAATCGAGCGGTTGATTGAGCTAAAGCCACCATTGTTCTCTAATGAAAGCTCTCCCTTGAACTGACTCATCCCACCGCTATAAATAACTCCACCAGTTGAGATACCGCCCATCACATTGTCGTTGGTCACTGTCCAATTTGTATGTTCGTTCGCTTGCGTGAAATCAATCATCTCTATTCCTGCTGTTGACGCTTCTGACCATAAAAAAGAAAGGCTGAGCATTAGCCATAAAGGAGCTACTTGCTTACGTAATGCACGCGTTTTAAAAATTGATTCGTTCATAATTTTCTCCGTTAGCCGTTAGTCTGATCGCGTTTTATGGAGAAGGTTCAATGGCGAGCATACCTAAACAATGCTCGATGAATTCAGAATAGTTTGCAGCGTTGTCGTACTCAATTTTTAGCGAGCCATGAAACATCAGCGTCACGGTTACGTCTTTGTAACTTAGCCAACAGGTGTAACCATCGTAATCATGCCAAGCCGTCATTTCGCCCGCTTGATATTTATTGTTCAGTTGCTCGCCAGATGAGCGAATGCATTCGAACACTCTGAGAAACTCTAAAATGGTGATTCTGTTGTCCATGTGTTGCTCCCGCTAAGTAGTCGATGAAAAATGCTAAGTGCTTGTATTTCAATTAACTACGGTTTGGTTCTGCATTGCGATCACTGTGGGGAGCCGAGTACTCAATCACCGTAGTTGTTTGGTAATAGGATTAAGGTAAACATAAGAAAGGCGTTAGTAGACCTGAGTTTACTAACGCCTTTTTTCATTTGGTGTCTTTTTATTTAGTGCCTTTTCTATTTTGTGGTTTTAGCTAGCCCCATGGAGTTTCACCTCAAACCGTAAGTTAAAAATCATAGAGCACAGCGAGATGTTAGAAATAATGAAACACCGGAGGTTCATGCATTAAGAAATTCTGATGCGAGATGTTCCAAGCATAAGCCCCCGCTAAGGTGAACACCACATAATCGCCGATGTCGATGTGATCGATATTTTGATTCCGTGCAAGGACATCTTTTGGTGTGCATAACTGCCCAACCAGCGTGGGTTTAGTCTGGTCTATCGGGTTTGAAATAGTAGGGGACTGCTTATTTTTCATGATAACAAAAGGGTGATCATGCCCTTGTGCTGCGGGCGTCCTGAAGTGATGCGTGCCTCCGCGAGCAATCACAAAGTTTTCACCGAGGTTTTGTTTAATGTCCAACACTTCCATCACGTAGTAGCCACAAGGTGCTGAGATGTAGCGCCCGCATTCAAAACGCAGTGTCCAATCTTGTAGTTGTTCTTTGGCGATCAAGAATTCTAACTTGTCACAAAACTCTACCCATGGAAAATGTTGCTCCTGATCTTGGTAATTGATTCCCATACCGCCACCCAAGTTGATCGTAAGATCTTCAAGTGAGTATTTCTCTTTCCACTCCTTCACTACTTGGAAATAACGCTCCATCAAAGCTAAGTGTCGACCGACTTCAAGTTGGTGCGACATCAAATGGAAGTGAAATCCTTTCAGTTTGATTAACGGGAAATCACGCAAATACATCAATGCGTTGTTTAACTCACTTTCATCTAAACCAAATGGAGTGGGTTTTCCCCCCATGGCTAATTTGCTCAGTGTGATGTCACCAATGTCGATGTTCATACGCAAAAAGATCGAAGCAGGCCGATTCAACCTCTGAGTTAAAGCACCAATGCGTTGTAGCTCAGTGAGGCTCTCGACATGAATCGCATCAACATCGAGTTCAATTGCTTGCTCTAATTCACTTGGCATTTTCCCAGGACCACCAAAGATCAGTGGTTTATTGAGTTGTTGCTGGTAGAGGTGTGTAAGCTCTCCGCCTGATGCCGCTTCGAAACCATCAACATAAGGAGCTAAAGTGCGTAATATTGGTTCTGAAGGATTCGCTTTCGCTGCGTAAAATAGCTCTACGTTTTTTGGTAATACATGGCGCATCTGCTTAATGTGCAGCTTCAATGCATCGAGATCATAAAGATAAGCACATAATGGTTGAGTTTGTTGCTTGGCCAATTGGTGGATTTCTTGATGGATGTTCTCAGGAAGTTGAGGCGAATTAAGCATGGTGAGCTCCTCTTTTATGAGTCGGCCAAGGTGCAGCAACTAGTGTGTACCCAGACTCTTTATCGGCATTTTGCATCAAACGGGTTGTGAAGTTATTTTTACTTGGGAAGTGGCCATCGTTAATCAATGCCATCAGTTCTGGTTGCTGACCATTGATCGACTGCCAGCGGACGATAGCGTCTTTTAAAGTTCCCCATAACGTATTCTCAAGTGCCGAGTCCCCCTCAGCGATAAAGAAAATAGCTTCACTAACATTGTTAATGAAGGTGCAGTAACCTATGCGGTTCCAACCTTGCTCACGGCTGTAGTACACCGATTGACGAGCACGCTCTGAAAGTTGCTGAAGTGTCTCTGATGGCCAAAATTCGGGTAGCAGCTTAGTGCCTTCTAAGTCTCGAATCCATACACAGCATGGCATGTCTTTTTCAAAACCAATCAGCGTGTTTTGTAGGTGAGGTTCAAACGCAACTCCGTGTTTGAAGTAGTAGTTAAAGACACCAGGAATCAAACAATGCAGATAGCGTTCAAACCACAGCGTGGCGATATTTGCATATTGGCTTTGTGTTGTTTGCGCTTTTTGTTTGAGTTGAGTGGCGATGCAACTGTTCCCGTCACTGTCGTAAGCAAAGAGCGCACCCGCTAACGTTGGTTGCAAAATATCGGTTTCACTTAAACTGAAATTCTCTCGATATAAAATACCAAATGATTCTCGAGCCTTAATAACATCCGCATGTTCTTGTTCAGCCACAGATTCTAGATTCAATGTGGTGGCGTAAGGTTCAGTCATTACCTTGAATACTGGATTACGTAACTGTTCGCTTTCTTTGATTGGATGCAGAATCGAGGTTAATTGAACGGCACTATCGAGCTCATACCATGCGTTTTTACGTACGCAGTTGGTTAAACGTACATTAATAGAGAACTTAGCGAACCAATCCATATCTGGGTGATACAGAGTGCGCACGGATGAGGTGGGTAAGAGTTTTTCACCACCTAATCCAAGCGGGATGATTTTGCCTTGTTCAATGGCCGTTTTGACCACTGGGTTTTGCAAAAGTGTGTAACTTTCCCAAGGGTGGCAAGGGTAAAGCATGGTAGTTGCTGAATTGTTCTCGTCTGGCGCAAGTTGTTCAAGCATGGTCGTTGGTGAAGTTCGGTCATCTGAACTTAAGATATCAAGCAATTCTGTGTCGATCTTAAACCAATAGAGAGGAACCTTAGCGCCAACTTCAGGGGAACACGCTAGCAGATCATCTATGCTTACGCCTGATCGACTCTTTGGCGTTGGGTGAAAAGTATGTCCCCAAAGTAACGATTGCTCTGATGCGATAAACGCATTGTGATACTGAGGAGAGCCGTCAGAGTTTAGGAACTGCTCGGTGATCAACAAACTGTTTTCCATTTGCTCGATCAATTCGTGATTGAATGGAATCGTCAGCACTTGTTTTAGGTAACTGAGTAGAAGCGTCAGGGTTTGCGTTGCGTCCAACTTACACCAAGCTGCACCGGGCATTTTAGCCCAAGGTGTATCACTGAGCTTCACTTTCCCCAGTTTACTGGTGTACTCAACGGGTAAAACCATCAGACCATTTTTCTGAGGTTGATCTTGATGAGGTAGGTGAATGGCCACGCGTTGGTGAGCGTTGTAGTTTCTTTTCAAAGTTTGAGGAAGAGAGGCCGAACTGTAGTACCAATCAACCTGCTTATTGGGTATCGCGTATTCACGTAAGTAACAGTTCACCACGCCCATGATGGTATTGAGTTGGGCTTTTTCTCGATTTAGCAGTACTTTTTTACAATTTTGAAGAACTTGGTCTTCAGCGGAATATTCACTTGGAGGTAATTGAGTCTGTAACATGTTGATGTCCAAATTTTGAATGGATGATCAGCGCGATAGCAGCAATGCCACTGACCAACATAGAAAGTATGAAAGGAACCTTAAGCCAGCCCTGGCTTGATATGAAAGACGCGCTCAATCCAGCCGCAACGCCACCCCATTTAGACATAGCGTCAAAGCGCGAAAATACTTTGCCGCTTTGTCGTCGATCAATTTGGTTTGCTAATGCTTGATGCAAGCCGTGATAACAGCAAACCATGCCAAGTCCGAAAACAATACGAGCAATAATCAACACTTCTTGATATGGCGTGAGATGCATTGCTGCACTGAGTGAAAGCAAACCAAAGCCTAGCCATAAAGTACGCTGCGCTTGATTGTGTTCAAGCTGGTGGCGATCAACCCATTCAGAGAACAGATGAACTTTCCCTGCAAAGAGCAGATAAACACCATGTGGGAGGGCATATAGAAATCCAATCCACGCTTGATTTGTCACGCCATATTGCTGCACATAAGGCGAGAAATAGGGGAACGTGACGACCATGGCGAAAGCAAAGCTGAACTGCGCGCCAAACACCCAGTAAAGCGTATTTAACGAATTGACTTGGCTGCATTGAGCTTTCTTCGATGCCTGATCTTTTACAATTCCCTTAGATTTCGCTAAGTCATCAATGGGTAATGTTAAGGTGATCACTAGCGCGAATAGCGGCAAAGCGGACAGCCACAGGTACGCGTTCAGCGGGTTTGTTGCTGATAAACTCCAGCCAAGCCCAATCGGAGCAATAATTAGCGCCAGACGGGCAGAAAGCTGAGTTTTATTGAGTGACTTACCGAGTGATTTCGCATCGTTGATTTGGCTGGATAAGTAGCTGTTTGAGGCGGCCATGGTGCCACCAAAGGTTCCTTGAATGATAAGACCAAACACAAACATTGAGAGATTATCGGCTAAGCCACACAGCGCGAAGCCTGCTGCAAGCCCGAGTTGAGCCCGTAATAGAGAGCGACGTCTGCCATATTTATCAGCAAACTGCCCCCAAAAGCGTGCCGCAACGGCAGTGCAAAAGGTCGGTAAAATGAACAGTACCCCCGCCCAATCCGAAGTAATGTTTGCATCCAGTGTTGGCAATACCATTGGCAAAAACAGCGGCATTCCTAAGGCTGCAAACGCGGCGATAAAGTGGCTTAAAAGTACACAATAAATGAGTTTGGTCATGATGGGTTAACTCACACTCTGCTTGATGTTTTCAAGGTAAGTGTGTTGTGCTTCTTCGCTGGTGAGCAATAAAAAGTTCGGTGCTGACAAGCCATAAAATTTATTGATATCGCTTGCGCCAGACGCCTCTTTAGACAATAAGCTCCCCGAGCTCAATAGATACTTAGCGTATAAGTTGGGTGACTCAAACAACATCTCGTTTGCGAGCTTGGTGTTGTGTCCTTGTTTGTCCAACTGGCTAAGCTGTTGGGAGAGGCTATTGGCGACCATTTCATACAGATAAGCTGACGTGGCGATTCCTTTCGTCGCCATTGCTTCGACAATCGCGGCAATGTCTAACTGCAAAGTAATCGTGGTAAACATCTGACCAAGAGCAAGCTCGTTGTCTACAGTGATGCGTTGATCTAAAAGGTGGTCGCATTTTACGGGCGATTGTTGCTCAAACGTTTGGAAACGCTCTGGCCAAATACGCGCAGCATCGTTGTCTTTCATGGCTAAGGTCATCTTGCCTTGCTCATTGAATGCAATGATGGCGTTTTGTTGGTTAGACTCCAAAGCAATACCGTAACGAATCCACAATGTAAGGTGCACTTTGCATAGCAGATCGACGTAATCTTTAAACCAAGTCAGTGTATTTTGCTGATAATACTGCTCGGCGAGGTGTTCCAAGAACAAACGTTCATCAGGCATTGGACTGGCAAGCGCAGCCACAGGCACCAGTGCTTTGTCTTGGAAGTAACTCAGCGGGTATTCACGCACAATATAAGCAAAGGTTTTATCGTCTCCAACATGGCCGCCATGTTTCTCATTACAATGGAAAAGCGTGCCGTGTAAGTCTTGATCTGTTTGTTCTAAGTGCGTCAATAAACGTTCAAACCAATGCCCATCATAAAGTGTGGATGGTTTAATTAGGCGAATGTTTTTAGTACCTAAAGACCGCATGATCAGCGGCACCTTGATGTGGGTCTGTGGTGCTTGATTCACGACCACAGTACGTACTGATAAAGTTGGAGTCACCTCTAGATATGCAACCGGAGCTTTTATAACACCGTCAGGAAGTCCATCAAGACTCCTTAGTGTCAATGGATGTGCGGGGAATAACTCATGGCTAAGAGCAAAGTCGGCGGGCAGACCCACTTGCTCCATCGTTGGCCAACATTCAGGTGGTGGACTGGTCAATGTAACCAGTGACTTTTCGATTGCGAGCCAACGAAGTTCAAAGCTTTGTGCAAATTCTGGCGCAAATTGTTCTAGATCGTGATCGCTTAAACCGAACTTAGCACGTGCTGTCGGGTAGTAAGGGTGGTCAAGATAGGATGCGATTTGATCGGCACGCAATAGCTTTTGCTCCCAACGCTCTAGTTGAGAAATCGGCAGCATGAGTGATTCGGATTGCTGACTGAAGGCGCTATCACACAATTCCTTGTGTTTTTCTGCGCATTCGAGTTCTTGTAAATAACCATCTAATAACGAATGCGAGCTTTCGTGAGCACCTGCTTTCAATAATTCGATCCAATCTTGATAGTGCAGCTGTGCTTCAACGACACCATTTCTCTCGATGAGCCAACCATCACCTTTCGAACCATCTGTTTGGCCGTATACCCAACGCTGCATGTAATAGCTCGGAGTAACGGGCAAGTAGAGTGTAAAGTCTGAACCCGCAAAAATAGCCCAAATTTGATTACGAGGATAAGAAGATAACTTGAGTGAACTCGGGAGCTGAGATTTAAATTGGCTTTGAGAAACTAATCCGAACAAATCTTCACGTAAGCAAGTATCGACTAAGCGTTGAGTGAGGTATAACGCGTTTTCATTCATGCTGTTACCTCGTTTGTTGCTGTTAGATTGAAGCGAGAGATTGCCTGTTGTAGTGCGGGTTCTAGAGTTTGACCAGAAGGAGAAACGACCGAAATTCTCGCTAAGTAATCCTTGTTGGAGAAACTTTGTTGGAATGTATCACCCACCTTTTTAAGGACTTGCTGCTGAGTGACAATATCGCCCTTTTGGTGAATGAAAGAGGTTGATGACCCTTCAATCACTCCGCTTTGTTGGGCCACTACATAGTGCACATGGGCGCTGCCATCAATACGAAATGTAGGGTCAAGCTTGTGACCCAAGTGAAGATTTAAGATGGTATTGAACCAATTCCTGCCACTGAGGTTATCAAGCAAAAACTCCCGGCCATCACCAATACTTCGATAGTTGATCTCGACCAATACCGGTCCTGAATCTGTGATGATGAACTCGCTATGACAGACACCAAACCCCACCCCGAATTCTTGAAGCTGACGTATACATTCATCACGGTAGTGAACGCTGTTAACACCATTCCAACTCGCCGCGGTTTCGATGAAGTAGGGTGGTGCTGAGAGCTCTACATCAAACCCACCAAGTGCGACCAAATGATCCCCGTCGCCAATGGTTTCGACAGTAATCAGTGGGCCTTGCAAAAACGCCTCAACCAAGATGGGAGTAGTAGGGTGCTTTTGCCAAAACGTATCGCAATAGTTATCCAGCTCAGCCGCAGAATCGCAGCGCTGCACGTCTAAACTAGCCACGCCTTCCTTGGGCTTCGCAACGACAGGAAAATCGAAATCGAATACAGGAGCGCTCTCTCGACTTAACAAAACACTTTGAGTATTAGGTAACGATTTTTCGTTGAGAGCCTGACGAGTTAAGTATTTGTTTTTCGCCTTAATCGTCACGTTCCAATCTTTAGCGGGTACACCAAAGAACTGTGCACAGATAGCAGTGGAAGTTTGTAGGTGGTCGCTATTACTGAAAACAGCATGAGGTGCTAGATCTTTCTCGGTGATGATTTCGATGAGTTCAAGAGGGTTGAAGACATCGCATTCTAAAATTTCATCGGGATTAAAGCGTTCATCATCACTGCTCAATTTCAGGTGGTTGAGCTTGTGATCTGTGATCAAAACGACGTGAAGACCCATCGCCTTTGCGGTAGGTACGAAGCCGTGAGTGACTGCATCATTCACGACGTGACTCACGATGATTATCGTAGATTTCATGGGGCTTTCCTAATTTCCAAAACGTTGTTGTCGCCTGCTCACAACTCGCTTTCAAGTGCTCTCTTTCGGGTATATAAGAAAGAGAATTTTCCTATCTTATTGTTTTTATTGACTCTTATGTCATTAGTGGTGTTGCATATTGCAAGGCAAATATAGATCAAAAAATATATATTGCAAATATAAATGATATTTGTTTTCATTCGCACTATTGTGATTTTATAAACTAAAATGGAATTAGATAATGAACATTAGATTGGCCTTGTCCCCACTCGCTTTGGCAATTGGAGGTGCATTAACAGCAGTATCTATTGTGCCAAATGTTATGGCAGCAGAAGGTGTAGCTGTGGATGAAACTCTGCAAGTTATTGGTCATCAGTACGAAGGTTACGCGGAGCATATGCCTCAGTCGGGTACCAAAACTGATGTCGAATGGTTGGATGTACCGCAGGCAGTATCTGTTGTCACAAAAACGGAAATGCAAGACCGCGGTGCTGTACGTTTGGTGGATGCTCTTGATGGTGTTGCCGGAGTTAACAACACCTTGGGTGAGGGGAGCCGAGACCAATTTGTGATTCGTGGTTTTGATGCTCTCAACGATATGTACCGTGACGGCATGCGTGATGACGGAACGCTTCAATCGTACCGAAGCTTAGCGAATATCGAACGTGTCGAAGTGGTCAAAGGCCCTGCGGGCGCACTTTATGGCCGAGGTTCAGCAGGTGGTATCATCAATTTGGTCACCAAGCGTGCTAACGGAGATAACTTCACTCACGTTAATGGCAGTGTTGGCAGCAACAATCTGTTTGTTGGTCAGGTTGACAGTTCGATGGCGTTTAGTGATAAAGTCAGCGGGCGTATCAACGTGGAAAGTCGACAATCGGATTCCTATGTAGACCACGTCGACTCGAATGACTTCTTTATCGCACCCACCATTCGAGTGATGCCTTCTGATGGACACATTATCGATCTCGATGTTGAATACTCTCACCAAGAACTGGTGCCATATCGTGGTGTTCCATCCAAGAATGGCAAACCTGTTGATGTCTCAGAGAGTACTTTCTACGGTGGCACCAACGATTATCAAGAGTCAGACAGCATTCGTGTGGGCGTTGACTATGAGTGGCGTTTGAACAGCGAATGGGCATGGACAAACCGCGCAGCGTATAACCATATCGAACTTGAGCAAAAGGGTACACGCCAAGGAACGGTAACTGGTAATGAAGTATCTCAGACGGTAAATAACTTCGGTTACGACCCTCGTACCACAACCACTCTTCAATCTGAGCTAGTTTGGGAAACCGATTCGAACCAAATGATGATCGGTGCGGATTTTAATCAGATCAATATCGACTTAACGCTCGCAAGCGATAAAACCTTACCTTCGAAAGACATCTATAACCCTGTCGCAGGTCCAACACCTGATCCGGGCTTCAAACCTTTCCGTGATAACACGACAACGACGACAGGTGTCTACATTCAAGACGTTTACACCTTTGGTGATCTTTCAGTGATCGGCAATGTGCGTTACGACTCGATGGAGCTTGAACAGCAAAAAGCGGGCTCAGCAAAAGAGAATCTAGACGATGACAAAGTGAGCTACCGCGGTGGTTTGGTCTACCGAATCAACAACGATATGTCAGTGTACGCAAGCTTAGCTCGTTCATGGCAATTGCCTTACTCAGGTATCTACATCAACCCTAAATTGGCTGAATTCTTCCATACCGATCTAAAAGAAGTGGGTGCAAAAGCTTACTTACTAGATAACGCCTTGATGCTGAATGCCGCGGTCTTCCAAATCGATCAAGAGCAACCAGAAACGAATATAGACGGCGACGTTGTTAACAAGATCGAAGCTCGTCACCAAGGTATTGAGCTAGAAGCTCGCGGTCAGTTTACCGAGCAGTGGGACATTTCTGTAGGCTACAGCTATTTAGACGCGGAGAACAAAGAGACAGGCAAAAAGCCAAACGATGTGTCTGATCATTTGTTCTCACTTTGGAGTACTTACCAGCTAGACGACAACTGGCGTTTAGGTGGTGGTGTGAAATATGTTGGCGACCGTTACGCAGGTAATGATGAAGCGGTAGCTCTGGGTGACTACACCACGGTTGACTTGATGGCAGCGTACACCACGGGTCGTCACAAAGTTCAAGCGAATGCTTACAACGTGCTTAATGAGAAATACATTCTGGGCGCAACCAACGGCACGTCTGGTACTAACCAGATTGGTTACGGAGCGCCAGCCGAATTTATGCTCAGTTACGGCTATCAGTTTTAAAAGCTAATTATGTTCTAAGAGCTAGTTCAGTTCTAGGAGTTAGCTCATTTCTAAGAGCTATTTTAACTCTAAAAACGATTGATTTATTCGCTACGAATGAATGAACAGTTGGCTTCATTTTGAGGCCGTTTAGCCCATAGGATCAAAGCGCCGAATCGTAAACATGGCCTTTGATCCTAACTTGCCTATTTAGGAGATTTTCATGCCTTACCAGAATTTGGGTGGTAAACCCTGTACTCAATCACATCAAAAGTTGCGTCTAAGTGCCCTTGCAATGGCCATCGCTTCAGTGACTTCCATGGGCGCATTTGCCGCGTCAGATCCACAAACGACGACCATGGAAACGGTTGTCGTGACGGGCAGCTTGATCGGTAATTCAGAACTTGAGGATGTGAAAGAGTATCCGGGAGCTCGTACTGTTCTGACTAATGAACAAATTAAAAAGACTGGCGCACTCTCGATTGACTCTGCCTTCCAAAGTGTACCGGGCATTAAGGTTCAAGACGAAACGGGCACCGGTGTTTTGCCTAACATCTCAGTGCGTGGTTTGAAAGCGAGTCGCAGTGGGCACGCTCAATTCCTCATGGATGGTGTTCCTCTGACACTGGCGCCGTATGGTCACACAGGACAATCAATTTTCCCTGCAACGCTGTCGATGCTTGATCGTATTGATATTGTGCGAGGCGGTGCGGCGGTTCAGTACGGACCAAACAACGTCGGTGGTGTGATCAACTTGGTGACCAAGCCTATTCCACATGAGTGGCAAACGGAAATCAGTAATCGCTTTACTGTATTCGAGGATGGCGATACGCCGCTCAACGACTTTTACCTGCGAACGGGTGGTTGGTTAACCGATACGCTGGCACTTCAAGTGGAAGGTAACTTCTTAAAAGGTGAAAGCTTCCGTGAGCACTCCGACACAGATGTAAAAAACTTCCAGGCGAAACTGCAATGGTTATTGAGTGATACTCAAGAGCTACAAGCCTTCGTGCAGCGTTATGATGCAGACACCCAAATGCCGGGTGCTTTATCGCCAGAAGATTACAAGAATGATCGCACCCAATCGAAGCGACCATATGATGAATACCAAGGTAAATCGACGCGTTGGAGCCTAAAGTATTTGCATGATTTGAACATTGCCGATAGTGCAGAGCTAGAGATACTGACATTTGGTCACCGCTCTGAGCGTTTCTTCCAATGGGGCTTTAATAGCGCTGGCGGTCACTGGGCGGACCCTGCATTACCATCAACTGATATTCGTACGTCACCACGTGAATTTGCTGTTTATGGTGTTGAACCTAAACTCGCGATGTACTTTGACGGAAATACCGTAACGCAAAACGTCATTGTGGGTGCACGCTATGTTAACGAAGATATTGATTACAAGCTGACTCAAACGCCAATTGCTGGTGGTGCTACAACAACCCCACGTGACTGGCACTTAGATACTGACGCTTTTGCTGGTTACATCAGCAATGAAATCGGCCTGTTCAATGACGTACTGAAAGTCACGCCGGGTATTCGTTACGAATCGATTGATATGACGTTTGATGATCTGGGTACAGCACAGAGCACAGACAACAAAGTGACGGAATGGCTTCCTGGCTTAACTTTGGCATACCATCTGACTGAACAATGGGTTGGTTACACCAATGCACAGAAATCTTTGCGTGCACCACAAATTGCTTACATCCGTGGTAAAGGTGAAGAGGGCAGTGAGCTAGCGTGGAACTACGAGTTGGGTGCTCGCTACAACCAAGATTCAACCAGCTTTAACATCGCACTTTACCGCATTGATTTTGAAGATCAGCTGCAATGGCAAAGTGTTACCCAAACTTTCGATAACATTGGTAAAACCCTTCACCAAGGTGTTGAGCTCTCTGGTCGTTATATTCCTCAAGCGATGCAAGCTCTGAGTTTGGGCGCTGGCTATAACTACTTAGATGCAACGTTAGAGGAAGAGGGCGCAAACAAAGGTAATCAACTTCCATATACGTCTAAGCATCAATTTAGCTGGGATGCGACTTACGCCTTTAGCAAGGTAGATACGACTTTGTCTGGTTACTACTTCAGCGAGTCTTACTCTGACAATGCGAATACAAGTGCCGAAGATGCAACGGGCGCGACAGGTAAAGTGCCTGCTTACATGGTCTGGAACTTTAACCTAGGTTCGGATTTGTACAAGGATGAGAACAGCAAGCTACGCATGAACCTTGCGGTGAACAACTTGTTTGATGAGGACTATTACTTCCGCGGTATTGATACCAGTCCAGTTGGTCGTTATCCAGCCCCGGGACGTTCTTACACTTTGGATCTGAATTATCAGTTCTAATACGTAATTTGTTGAAAGTAATAACGAATAAAAGTCGCCAATACTCTTGGCGGCTTTCACGGTTCTAGCGTTTAAGGAAAATTAAATATGGAAAACATCTCTCGCCTTTTGTTTTCGAATCCATTGCAGCTGTCGAACGGACTGCTGTCATTTAATAGGCCGTTTTTATTCAGCAGGATAGCGATAACCTTAGCTTTGCTGATTATAAGCTTGTTCTCATTCTCCAGTTCAGCACAAACCAGGGTCATACAAGATGAACAGGGTCAGTTTGAGATAGCGACTACTCCGCAACGTATTGTGGTTTTGGAGTTCTCATTTGTAGATGCGTTAGCTGCGGTGGGTGTTTCTCCTGTTGGTGTTGCTGATGACAATGATGCTTCGAGAGTGATCCCGGCGGTGCGTGCGTTGGTTCAACCATGGGAATCGGTTGGCATGCGTTCTCAGCCTAGCTTAGAAGCCATTGCGGTATTAAAGCCTGACCTGATCATTGCTGATGCAGAGCGTCATCGTACTGTCTATCAAGATCTACAACGTATCGCACCAACTCTGCTGCTTAAAAGCCGCGGCGAGACGTATCAAGAGAATTTGGAGTCTGCGCTCAAGATTGGCATCGCTCTCGATAAACAATCGTCAATGGAACAACGAATTCAACAACATCAACACGCCATGGCCGAATTCAAAAGTCATTTCTCGCTCAAACAAACCGTCCAATTCGCTGTCGTGTCGGATAAAGGTATGTGGTTACATAGCCCTGCATCTTACGCAGGGGGCGTGCTGACCACATTAGGCATTGCGAGCCCTATTGTGAAACCAACAGAGAAGGCATATTTACCAACCAGCTTTGAGTTGTTGTTGAAAACCAATCCGGATTGGTTGCTCCTTGGCGCTTATTCTCATCCTAATATTGTTGATGATTGGCAGAAAAATCCGTTATTCAATGTACTAACCTCTGCAAAAAAACAGCAAGTTGTAGAAGTGTCACCAGCACTTTGGTCATTGAATCGAGGCATGTTAGCGGCAGAACAAATGGCGAAAAATCTTGAGCAGATCTTGGACCCATCATGAGTACGTTGTTGTTCTCTAAAAGTAAGCGATTCTGGCCAATACTGTCGTGGAGAGTCACATTATTTGCGGCATTAGTGTCGTGTTTGGCACTATCTGGTTACGCGGCCTCTATGACCGGGTGGTCTAATTTCTCATTAACATTGAGTGACTTGATTCACTACTGTTTTGCGTTTGATGAAAGCAACATGACTCATCAAATATTGGCGACATTAAGAGCCCCAAGAGCTTATGCGGGGCTCTTGATTGGTGCGAGTTTGTCTGTCGCTGGGTTATTGATGCAAGGATTAACGCGTAACCCACTGGCGTCTCCGTCGATTCTTGGCATTAACGCTGGCGCAGCCTGTTTTATGGCGTTAGCTGCAATAGGTATACCTGTGGTTAGCGAGCTAAACCCTATCCTTAATGCGGTTCTTGGTGCGTTGCTAAGCGGCGGTGCCGTGATGCTCCTCGGTGGTTTTTTCTCCGAACGTTCTCATCCGTTACGTTTGGTTCTAGCCGGTATCGCCATTACAGCGTTATTGATTGGACTGACACGAGCGGCGCTGATTCTTGCTGACGACATGGCTTATAGCGTCTTGCATTGGCTTACTGGCTCACTGTCTAGTGTCGATGATGAGCAATGGCAACAGCTTTGGCCGCCTGTAGTGATTGGTTTGATGTTGGCGATGAGTCTTGCTCGCAACCTCAACTTGCTGGCACTTGGTGAAGAGGTAGCTGTGGGGTTGGGCAGTAACATCAGGTTTACTCGCCTCGTGAGTGGACTGACGATCGTGTTGCTTGCCGGAGCAAGCGTCGCTATCGCAGGGCCAATTGGCTTTGTTGGATTGTTAGTGCCTCATTTGGTTCGACCTATGGTTGGGCACAATTACCATGTGCTGATTCCTATTTCAGCATTGGCAGGCGCAGCATTAGTGTCTTGGTCAGATGCGCTGTCGCGAGCGATTGCTTTCCCGACTGAAACACCCGTTGGTGTTATTACTGCTTTGCTCGGGACACCTTGTTTTATTTTGATTGCGACGAGGAGATCTTAATGCACCATCACACTAAGATAGTTTTGTTATCCGGGATTCTCATATTAGTGGCATCTGCGGGTTTGTTTGTCGGTGCAGCGTCACTTTCTGTTCCTCAAGTCATCGAACATTTGGTCGCGTTTTCCAGTGACGATTTTGTTATCCATCAGTATCGGCTACCACGTATGTTGCTTGCGATAAGCGTGGGCGCAGGGTTAGGGCTTTCAGGGGTATTAGTGCAAGGCGTGATACGTAATCCGTTAGCATCGCCTGATCTTATGGGTATTAGCGCTGGGGCAGGACTTGCTGCGACAGCGAGTTTAGTCTGGTTTCCCAATGCACCAGTCAGTGTGCTTCCTGTGGTGGCGATGTTGGGTGGGGTATTAGCTGCTGGACTGATTGCTGCATTGGCCTGGTGGTCAAGGCCAACACCCGCCAAATTGGCGCTTATTGGTATTGCGGTGAGTGCGTTTCTGGCCAGTTGTATCGACTTCTTGTTGGTCACCAACCCGATAGAGATCAACACGGCCATGGTGTGGCTAACAGGCAGTCTTTGGGGCAGAAATTGGCAGCAAGTCCCTTTTATTTGGAGTTCTCTGCTCTTGTTGTTACCCATGGCATTATGGCTTGCTTGGCGATTAGATGTGATGGGGCTTGGCGAGGAAAGTGCAACCACATTGGGCACTAAGCCAAAACAGATTCAGGCTCTCGCGTTATTGGCCGCTGTATTGCTTGCCAGTGTTAGCGTTTCTGTTGCTGGAACGATCAGTTTTGTGGGTTTATTAGCACCTCACTTAGCTCGCTTGTTGTTTGGGCATAATCATAAGTTGTTAATCCCTGCATCTGCATTGGTAGGGGCAATTCTGGTTACCAGCGCTGATGGGTTAGCTAGAGGTCTACAACCACCGATTGAATTGCCAGCAGGCGTTCTAACTTCCGTGATTGGCGCGCCATATTTCATCTTTCTTCTCTATCGTTATCGAGGTTGGTAATCATGCTTAAAACGCAGAATCTTTCCGTCGCGTACGGCAAACAAACGATCATACCGAACCTGTCGGTTTCTATCCCCAAGGGAAAAATTACCGCATTGATAGGACCTAACGGGTGCGGTAAATCTACCTTGTTAAAGACGTTAGTCAGAATTAACAAGCCAGTGGCTGGAGAGGTGTTGTTTGAAGACAAACCGCTATCAAGCTATGGCGATAAAGCGCTCGCTCGTTCGTTGTCACTTCTTCCGCAAATCTTGGTCAGCCCGGAAGGCATTACGGTAAGAAAATTGGTCGAATATGGCCGTTCGCCCTATGTCTCTCATTGGGGAAGGTTAGGACAGGACGATCAAAGGATTGTCGAGCAAGCAATGCGAGATACAGGTGTGCTCGAGTTTGCTGATAAGCCTGTTGAGTCACTGTCTGGTGGCCAGCGTCAAAGAGCATGGATTGCGATGGTAATTGCACAAGATACGGATGTCGTGATGTTGGATGAACCGACCACATACCTTGATATGTCTCACCAAGTGGAATTAATGAACCTGATGCAACAGATGAATGCTAAAGGAAAAACGGTGGTTGTTGTGTTGCATGACCTGAACCAAGCCAGTCGTTATTGCGACCATCTAGTGGTTTTGGAAAAGGGATGTTTGATCGCAGAGGGCTCGCCTGATGAGGTGATGACCGAAACCATGCTCAGTAACGTATTTGATCTCAAAGCGAGCGTGTTTCGTGACCCTATTTCTAATACGCCAATGTGTGTCGCGATTTAGTTATTTGCCTGAACAACGAGATCACCAAGGTACAAAGAACAGAACACTGGCAAGGAAGCCACATTAGATTAGGTCGTCTAAACTTAAAGTTTGTATGTAGTCAAAGTAGAACAATTTGGGCTCTAAAGACGTTCTCGAAATAAATGCAAATTAGTGCTTTACCTCAACTTAACTTGAGGTATTAGGATATGCAACGTTGCTTACGAGAATACTTTAAGGAGAGAAGAATGATCCAACTTGAACATGTAAATCTAGTGGTAAAAGACATCCCAAAAATGCTGGTTTTCTATAAAGCGGCATTCCCTCATTGGTATGTTCGTGACGAGGGAAAAGGGGAGTGGTCGGGTAAGCCACGTAATTGGCTGCATTTTGGCGATGAGTACCAATACATCGCAATCAGTGATCACGGTGAAGGTGAAAATAGAGATCTGGCTGGGCATTCTGTTGGCCTCGCACACTTCGCTTATGTAACCAATAACATTGAAAGCGTCACTCAACGCCTTATTGATGCTGGTTTCCCGATAGCCAAGCCCGGTGCCGAAGAACCTTATCGCAAGAACGTCTACTTTGTGGATCCGGCTGGCTTTGAAATCGAGTTCGTTGAATATCTGAGTGATGATCCCAAACTTCGTAATGCGACAAGTTAGTAGAATGATAGTAGGGTAGAAAGTACTTAAAGGGCATTGTGGAATTTTCCGCAATGCCCTTTTTTAGATCAATTGACTAGTTGAGGGTTAGTTTGGTTGTCTACTTAGCTTTAAATGGCACCAATAGTTGTTTGCCAAACACATTGATTAGCGCGCCAGTTACGATTAGACCACCACCTAGGTAAGTCCAAACTGATGGAATCTCATTGAAGCCCCACACACCGAATAGTGCTGAGAATACGATCTGAACGTATGAGTAAGCTGAAGCCTTGCCTGCTGCCTGAGTTTGCATCGCTTTGGTTAAACCGTATTGGCCTATTTGAGTGAAAATACCGACTAACACGAGCATCACGGTTAAGAATAGGCTCGGCCATACAAAGTCGTTCCAGATAAGGGCTGTAGAGATCGGTAGGGCAACCAGTGGGAAGTAGAAGATGATGACAGAGCTGTCTTCCGTTTGGCTCAGCTTTCTCACAATCACATAAGCAATTGAGCTACCAAATGCGCCACATAACGCCACCATTATGCTAAATAGCGGTAACTCGCTGCTCGTGCCACTGCTCATGCTTGGCTGAACCATTACTAATAACCCTGCTAAGCAGAACGCAATGCAGATCATGGTCGATTTTTGGACGCGTTCTTTCAGAAATAGCACACCGAGCAATGCGGTAAATACGGGATGTACGTATTGTAGAATGGTCGCTTCTGCTAACGGTAGCGTGGTCACAGCGTAGTAAACACACATCAGTGCTGCGGTGCCAACTGCACCTCGAACAAACAACAAAGGTTTGTTATTTCCCCAGATCGAAATGCCTTTTCGTTTAACGTCGATATAACTGATGATCAAAGACACCAAAGCCCTTGCTGCAACAATTTCGAATACAGGTATGCCGTAGTTGCTGATGTATTTCACACACGCTGACATCAGTGCGAATCCAAAAGCAGAGAGGATCATGAACCTAACCCCTACAGGGATCATTGAAAAAGAGAAAGAAGGCATAAAAATATCAATCGGTTGAGGGAACAGGAATCATAACTTAGTTTAGAAGAGCCGACCAAAGTCTTTGTCCTGTTCTGGTCAACTTGATTCAATTAATTCTCATTTCAGATTACTTCGTTTTTTATCTCACATAAGATCGGTTATAGCTCAATTTTATAAAATCAACATCAACAGAAGGTGACGCTAATTCAACTCTGATTTATCGGTCGTTTTAATTGTCTTTCTTAGTCATATCATTCTCGTGAATTTATAATAAGAGATATGTTCTATGAAACCGTTCAATACCCTACTCATATCCACGCTCGCGCTTTGCTCTTTCAGTCCAGCTACTTATGCAGATACCATCTTGCACGCTTTCAACTGGAAGTATTCAGATGTGACAGCCAACGCCAATCAAATTGCTCAAGCCGGTTATAAGAAAGTACTGGTTGCTCCCGCAATGAAATCGAGCGGCAGCCAATGGTGGGCGCGTTACCAACCTCAAGATCTTCGCACCATTGATTCACCTCTCGGCAATAAACAAGATCTAACCGCAATGATTGCCGCTCTCAAAGGTGTGGGCGTCGATGTTTACGCCGATGTGGTGCTCAACCATATGGCAAACGAAAGCTGGAAGCGAAGTGACTTGGATTATCCGGGAACCGAAGTACTAAACGATTATGCGAGCCGTTCAAGCTATTATGCTGACCAGACTCTGTTTGGCAATCTGACTCAAGGTTTTGTATCCGCTAATGACTTCCATGCCGCGGGCTGTATTTCAGATTGGAACGATCCCGGTCATGTTCAATATTGGCGTTTGTGCGGGGCTGATGGCGATGTAGGTTTGCCTGATCTCGATCCAAATAACTGGGTAGTTTCGCAGCAGCGCTTATATCTGAAAGCGTTGAAGGATATGGGTATCAAAGGTTTCCGAATTGATGCCGTCAAACACATGAGCCAGTACCAAATCGACCAAGTGTTCACGCCTGAAATTACAGCGAACATGCATGTGTTTGGTGAAGTGATCACCAGTGGCGGGGCAGGGAACAGTGGCTATGAGTCATTCTTAGCGCCTTACCTGAATAATACTAATCACTCCGCGTATGATTTCCCGTTGTTTGCGTCGATTCGTTCGGCGTTCTCAATGGGCGGTGGCTTGAACCAACTGCATGATCCAAAAGCGTACGGCCAAGCACTCGATGACAATCGTTCGATCACCTTCGCGATCACACATGATATTCCAACCAACGACGGCTTCCGTTACCAAATTATGGATCCACAAGATGAGCAGCTTGCTTACGCTTATATCCTTGGGAAAGATGGCGGCACGCCGCTGATCTACAGTGATGATCTTCCGGATTCAGAAGACAAAGATAATGGTCGTTGGGGCAATGTTTGGAATAGCTCGAATATGAAGAATATGCTTAGTTTCCATAACGCGATGCAAGGTAAGTCGATGACGATAATTTCGAGCGACCAATGTACTTTGCTGTTTAAGCGTGGCAAAGAAGGCGTTGTTGGAATTAACAAGTGTGGCGAAACGCGTGGCGTGACGGTTGATACCTACCAACATGAGTTCAATTGGCATGTTCAATACAAAGACGTATTAAGCAGCGCGACAGAAACCATTTCTTCTCGCTACCATACGTTCAATCTACCACCGCGCAGTGCACGTATGTTTAAGCTTTAATGCTTATTCTCTAGAGCGAACACCACTGGTAAAAAGCATAAGCCGCAGTAAGTTCTGCGGCTTATTTGTATCTAAGCTTAAGGCTTATCGTTACTGTTGATCGCTAATAACACCAAACCAATGATTCTGATGAGACAGTGCTTTCAGTAACTCGATCTCTTTTTCTGTCTCTTCTCTAAGCCATTCAATAAGGTCGTTGATGATAGGCGTGTGACTACGCTGGTGAATGAAGTAAGTCCAAGCACTGTGTTGGATCTTTGCATTCTTAGGGCAGTACAAGAAGCCTCGTTGGAGATCTTGTTGAACTAACAACAGATCTGTGACCGTCACCCCCTCACCGGATAAACAGGCACTGAGTGCCATATCTAAAGATAAGAAGCTGGTATTTCTGACGGGTTTCTTCGGTGGGGATTCAACATCAGCTAGCCATACTTTCCAATCATGGTGATCTAAGGTCGGGTGCAGCCTTGGTAAGGTTAAGATTGAATCGAGGTCGGTGTCTTTAGTGGTTAAGCTAGTAGAACAGACCGGCGCCATGAACTCTTCTCGCAAGAAGGTGATGTCTGGTGCCTTGTCATAGCGTTTTTTGAAGCGCGTGTGGAAGATCAGTAGGTCATATTCGCTGCTGTTGATTGATTCGTCTTCCTCAATCACAGGAACTATGACGATCTCATATTCCTGATAACGCTCGTTTAATTCTCTGACTTTAGAGATCAATACCCGCGTTGCGAAACTCAAGGTTGCTTTGATTACGATACGCTTCTGCTTCGGTTCACTCCAAGAGGCGATAACAGCTTCGATATTGCCGTAGCTTTCTCGCAAAGCGACATACAAATCATGACCTTGTACCGTTAATTCTATGGCTCGATGCTTACGAATAACCAGTGATGCGTTTAACTCATCTTCAAGCTGTTTGATCTGTCTGCTAATCGCACTTTGCGTTACATGCAGCTCTTCGGCAGCCAGAGTAAAGCTCATAAGCCTTGCGGCAGCTTCGAAAGCTTTTAAGCCATTATGTGACGATGGTAAGCTAGGATATGGGGTCATAATTCTTTAGCATGAGTTTATGGAATGCTAGGATCGCAAATTTATCAATTGAACGCTAGCCCCATCGATCGTATTTTGGGCGAAATTAACTGAGGCGCTCATGAAAAAAATACTCACTCTTGCATTCCCTTTGATCATTTCACAGCTGATATCCATGGCTTTAGTCCTTACTGATGTTTGGATGATGTCGCGTATCAGTGTGTCAGCCCTTGCGGCTGGTGGCTTAGGTGCCTCTATTTACTTCTTCATCTTTATTATTGCGAGCAGCACCGTCGGTTGTGTCGCAAACCTGATCGCAATTGCTTATGGTCAGCGTGTCGCACGCCCAGAGTTTGGTAATACTCAAATTAGATTGGCCGTGAAAGGCGCAACCATGTTGGCGTTCGTACTCAGTGTGACCTTAATGGCGAGCTTCTGGTTTGCTCCGCTGGTATTAGAAGCAGCCAAACAGCCGCCAGAAGTGATCACTTTAGCCATGGAATATGTCCATGCCTTGAAATGGGTGATGTTGCCTTCGCTTATCTTGCTGGTGCTGCGTGGCTTAACCAGTGCGTTTGGTAATGTGCGTTCGATTCTGGTGATGTCGATAATCACAGTGATTCTGAATGTGCCCGTGAGCTACTTCCTCACGTTCCAGCTCGATATGGGATTAACAGGCTTAGGCTTAGGCACGGCTATCGCAGCATTCATCGTGATGGTTGGATACACAGTGTGGGTGTTTAAACGTGACGAGTTCAAACAGTTCGCACCTTGGCTAAATACCGAAGAGTACTCCATCAAGCTGATGAGCCCTTTGTTGCTAATGGGTTTACCTATCGGCTTGGCGGCGTTACTTGAGCATGGCTTGATATACGGCGGCACCTTAATGGCGGGCACGATCAGTATTGCTTCGTTAGCCTTGCACCAAATCCTGCTGCAATGCCTAAGCTTTACTTGGAACTTCAACTTCGGTTTCTCGCAAGCTGCCGCAATTTTAGTAGGCCGTGATTATGGTGCAGGCAACTACGAAGGCATCAAAAGAACCTCGATTCAAAGTTTTATATTGGTGTCGGTATTGAGTGTGGCCTTGTCTGCTGTGTTCATCATATGGCCTGAAATGATTGCCTCTATCTTCAAATTGGATGACGGTACTGGCGCAATGACATCGCTATTGGCTTCTGTTATCTGGGTAGTGGCTCTGTGTTTCATTGTCGATGCTTGGCAGTTATTAGCGATTAACCTGCTAAGAGGAATGAAGATTGTCTCTATGCCAACCGTGATGACTGCCATCGGTTACTGGGTATTTGGTCTACCTGCAGCTTGGTATTTGATGCCAAAATTCGAATTGGCAGGGATCTGGGGTGGAATCGGCGTTGGTTTAGGCGTGACAGGTATTCTATTGCTGATCCATTTGATGGTCGTTCTAAACAAGAGCAGTAAGACACCAGACTTAGATTGTTCAGCTTACTCTTAATTAAGTTAGTTGATAACGAAAAAGCCGCAGTCATCAAACGACTGCGGCTGTTGTTTATCTAAATTGATTCTTGGGGGAGTGAATCAATATCAGGATCAGCTATTTTCTGCCAGATGATTTATTACCAGATTACTTTCAACCAAACTACTTTCCACCAGACAGAGCTGACTTCATCATCGTCTTAAATTGCTCTTTTTGCTCTTCAGTTAATACGTTATAGATGTTGTTCTTAAGACGCATTTCTTGCATCACCATCGACTTCTCAGTGGCTTGAACGGTGTCGATGACCTTTTCCATCTCAGCTTCATCAAACTCAGGTTGTGTCACTAAGGCGATCTGCTTTTTCTTAAGTTCTATCGCACTATCCATATCGATTTTTGTTCTATCAGATTGGTAGTCTTCAATGAGGGCGATGACTTCCGCATGTTGTTCTTTGCTTAGATTTAAAGAAGCAATAACCATTTGCAGTGGGCTCACTGCTGGCTGTGGCGGTTGTTGTGGTGATGAAGCACTCACAAACGGAGCGGTAACGAGTAGAGCTGAAGCAGTTAATACACAAAGTGACTTTTTCAGTGATTTCATTGAGTTTCTCCTGTTAGTGGAAACATGAGTATAGGTGAGTAAGCTGAACTCGATATGAACATGTCGTTCAGTTAAATTTGCTGAGTTCATTGCGTTCATTTAGTTACCTTCATCTAAGCACGGCACGACTTAGACCTTGGTCTTACAGAAACACAGCTAAAAGGTGACTAGAATGACTTAAGTCGCTCACCGTTTTATCGAGGAATACACAAATGGAAATTGGATTGTTCTGGGCTGAAAAAGGGATGCTAGTGCTTGGCGCACTGTTTGTTTTGACGAGCATGATGCAGTACGGAAGACGCAGTAGCGATTGGAAAGGCGTGATTACGATGTTCTACAAGCGTATCCCAATGAACATAGCCGAATACAAATGGTACCGTTTGGGTATCGCTTTGCTGGTATTTGCTGTGATCATACGTTTCGCATTACTGATTCTATGGCCTTCATATCAGTTTTAGTCCTTTGTATTCGCTCTTTTATATAGAGCATATAAAACCGATACATTCATGACGAGATTGAGCCTTAATAAACTCACTTATTAAGGCTGTCATTTCATAAATTAGCGCTGTTGTTCCATGAAAAAGTGCTATTACTCTACAATGACGAACGGTTATTACCTTTATAGCATATTGTTTTTCATGAAGAATAATGTCGGATAATAGCTTACCTGCTTGTTTCATCATTCTTACTAATAATCTACACATAAATCCATTCACCCCGTACCTGATACCATAATGTTCTGTTACACTCGTCCGAATTAGCTTTAATTTGTCAGTGGTGCATTTATGTCGTTCCCAGTTCTTATATGTGATGATTCTGCGTTAGCAAGGAAGCAGATGGCTCGATCACTGCCTAGTTCTCTAAATGCAGATATAACTTTTGCTGTTCATGGGCTTAATGCACTTGAAGAGCTCGCTCAAAACCAGTTCAAACTGATGTTCCTCGACCTCACCATGCCGGAATTAGATGGCTATGGCACATTGGAAGAGATGCAACGTTTAGGTGACACCACGCCTGTTGTGGTGGTTTCTGGTGATATCCAACCAAAAGCGCAGCAGAAGGTGATGGACCTTGGTGCTAAAGCGTTTTTGCAAAAGCCGATCGACAAAGAAGCGTTAAAAGCGATTTTACGTGAACATGTTGAGCCGCCAAAGCAGCCTCAACTCATTACGCCTTCGCCTTTAGAACTGCCAATACTTCGCAGACGCGACATCTATATGGAAGTCGCGAATGTGGCGATAGGCCGTGCAGCCGATGCATTGGCGCGCCACTTTAATGTATTTGTCCACTTACCATTACCGAACGTGAACATCTTCGAAGTGAGTGAATTGCACATGGCACTTCGCGATCTAGCCGACAACGACCAAGTGTCGGGTGTTTGCCAAGGCTTTAGCGGAGAAGGCATAGCAGGTGAAGCATTAGTATTGCTGAGTGACTCCAGCGTGAGCGACCTTAAGAAACTCATGAAGGTACCAACCGAAAGCGAACAGCTTGAAGAGTTAGAACTGCTTATGGATGTGTCGAATATTCTCGTTGGCTCATTCTTGAATGGACTAGGGGAGCAATCAGAAGTTCGTTTCTTCCAGAGTTCTCCTGTGTTGCTAGGTCAACACATCTCGATTGATTCGGTCATCGAAAATACCAGTGGTTCGTTTAAGAAGACCATGACCTTCGAAGTCAGCTATAACATTGATGGCACTTCTATCCGTTGTGACCTTCTATTTATGTTCGTTGATGAGTCTCTGCCTCTTCTAGACAACAAATTGGCCTATCTAATGGAGGAGTTTTAATATGCTGAATCTTCCTGCTGAATTTGAACAGTTCCACTGGATGGTCGACATGGTTCAAAACGTCGATATGGGGCTGGTGGTCATTAACCGTGATTTTCAGGTACAAGTCTGGAATGGTTTCATGACACACCACAGTGGCAAGCAATCGCATGATGCTATTGGTAAGTCGATCTTTGAGTTATTCCCTGAAATCCCAGAAGAGTGGTTTAGGCTGAAAACCAAGCCAGTCTATGACTTAGGCTGTCGCAGCTTCATTACATGGCAACAAAGGCCTTATCTGTTTAAGTGTCGTAACGTTAGACCAGTAACCCAACAAGCTGATTTCATGTATCAGAACGTCACGCTAAATCCGATGCGCTCGCCAACAGGCCAAGTGACCTCATTGTTCTTGTCTATTCAAGATGCGACTGCAGAAGCGTTAGCCTCTCAAAAGAACTAGCACTGAACCTAAAGAGTGAATAAAAATGGCTAAGGTTAACCACCTTAGCCATTTTTTTGCTTTTTATTCTTCAATTGACCTTAGAGGCTTCGATCTCTTTCATCTACTCACTCTAAATTTTCAATGTTTACTCTGCTTTTCGCTCAGCGAACTTTCTTTTTTCGAACCTTCTTCCTCAAGAATCTAGATTGAATGAACTACCAGACGCCAAAGAAGCATGATTTTGGTTGTTGGTGGTTTATAAAGTTTGGCTTTTTAGGGGGCTTTTAATAGAGGCTGGGATTTGGATTGTCGAAATCAAATGAAGCTTGCCTTCAAAATCGAGTGCATTGAAGCGTGTTTCTCTTAGGTGAGGTTAACCAGCAACACGATGAGTTTGCCTAATTTGGACGAAAACAGAAATAATTTGGAAAAAATCGAATTTATTTAAGAAAAAAGGCATTTTTTTGTTGGAGAAAAGTGTGATTTTTATGTGATCTCGAGGCACTTTCTTCACATATTTGCTTAATGAAGGCGATATTGTGTGAAAGAGAGAGGAAAACGATTGCGCAATAAACCGACAACGTTTGCGTGATTGGTTCGCTAAGTTATTAATTAGTAAGAATTTAGTAAGAAGGTCGAGCTAGGGAGGTTTTACCAGATATGGAATCTTTGAGAGGATAACACAAAAAAAAGTGAAATATCAGACTTGCTGTTACTAAATCACGACCTATAATGCTGAAAACCGGAGCGTCTGCCAACGCTCCGGTTTTTTTGTGTCCGAAGAAAAGTAAACTCGTCTGCCAACGGTTTTACTACGCATTTCGCGAGAGACACATAATTTTATGAATCAAGGAAAACACTATGCGTATCGAACAAGAACTTAAGTTAGGTTTCAAAGATGTACTCTTCCGTCCGAAGCGTTCTACCCTTAAAAGCCGTTCTCAAGTTGAATTAACCCGCGATTTTACATTCAAGCATAGCGGTCGTCAATGGTCTGGTACTCCAGTAATTGCAGCGAACATGGATTCGGTAGCAAGCTTTGAAATGGCAGCTGCTCTAGCAGAGCACGGTGTTATGACGGCAGTACACAAGCACTACACAGTAGAGCAGTGGGCTGAGTTTGCTAAAACAGCAGACAAGAAAACACTGAACAACGTATTTGTATCAACAGGTACATCTGAAGCTGAGTTTGAGAAGACTAAGCAAATCATGGCGCTTAGCGAAGACTTCGTATTTATCTGTATTGATATCGCTAACGGCTACTCAGAGCACCTAGTTGAGTACGTACAAAAAGTACGTGCAGAATTCCCGAACAAAGTTATCTCTGCGGGTAACGTTGTAACGGGTGACATGGTTGAAGAGCTAATCTTAGCGGGTGCAGACATTGTTAAGGTTGGTATCGGCCCTGGTTCAGTTTGTACTACTCGTGTTAAAACAGGTGTAGGTTACCCTCAACTTTCTGCAATCATCGAGTGTGGCGACGCAGCACACGGCCTTGGCGGCATGATCATCGGTGACGGTGGCTGTTCATGTGCGGGTGACGTATCTAAAGCGTTCGGCGGCGGTGCTGACTTCGTAATGCTAGGCGGCATGCTAGCAGGTCACTCTGAGTCAGGCGGTGAAGTAGTAGAGCAAGACGGTAAGCAATACATGAAGTTCTACGGCATGTCTTCGCAGTCGGCTATGGACAAGCACTCAGGTGGTGTTGCTAAGTACCGTGCTGCAGAAGGTAAAACTGTTTTACTTCCGTTCCGTGGTTCTGTTCACAACACGATTTCTGACATCCTTGGTGGTGTACGTTCAACTTGTACATACGTAGGCGCAGCGAAGCTTAAAGAGCTAACTAAGCGTACAACTTTCATCCGTGTACAAGAGCAAGAGAACAACGTATTCGGTAAAGAGTAATCTGAACGAGTTCGAATAGTTTTGTTGAAACAACCATAAATTGATATTTACAACTATATATTGATATTTGGTACAGTCATAATTTGATATTGCCTCTTCAGGGTCTGGACTTACGTAGGTTTAAGACAAAATAGTGAAGAGGCAATATTATGTCTGCTCTACCTTCCCCCCCTTTAACTGCTACTCTGCTTGCACTTGAAACTCACTTGATACCCCTGCTCGAAACTTAACTCAGTCACGTGGCAAAAAATATACCGTTACGTCAGTGCTAAGATGGGAACATGTGCCCCGCTAAAAGCTTTTTTAGAATGTGTCGCTTGTTATCATTTTGATTTCGAACCCAGTGTTGTGTTGGGCTCTAAGCGTATTACGCGGAAAGTTCGGTAAGTGCTTGTATTTTTTCTAGCAAACTTGATCTTAATTGTTGATAGGTTAAAGGCTTGCGCCCACGTACAGTATGTCGCTCTGACTCTGTTGCTAATATTGCTTCTTTATTGCGTTCTAGTTCACGCAACTGCTCCTCGAGTTTGCTCTGTTTTCTTAGTGCTTTTTGGTGCTTAGTTAACGGCTTTCTGCCTACTTTTTTGAATATGCTATGTTGTTGATTTCGCCAAACTCGCTCCGGTGTTAGTGGTAGTATTTGTAGCGTTCGATAGGTTATGGCTAGCTCTTGATAATCATCGATCAAGGCTTGCTCCGCCCTGACGAGATCAACAGGCGTTGGGAGTTTCGGACGACCAGCCGTGTTGGCATTGTGTATTGGGTAAACTAAGCCAATACGTTTTTCAATGATGTGGCCCAGCACCTTTCTGATCAATGTTCGCCAAGTTTTAACTCCATTCTTCTCATCACTCTCAACACATTGGGCTTTCAACCAAAGAGCAAACCCATAGAGAGTCACGGTTTGTTGGTTCGCTGAGTGAGAGCTTAAATATGAGATCGCGTTATTGATCGTTTCACTGCTAGCATGTCGCCAGTAGATTTTGCTGGGTAGGACTGGTTGATTGCGCTGAGAGAGGATTAACTGATAAGTGGTTTGCAATTGGACTAAATGCTGCTGGAACCTCTCTAACTGGAGCACTAATTGCGTTTCTGGATCTTTGTGCCTCTGAATGGCGAGCAGTTGATTATCGATTTCCGACCATAAGCGATATTCTTCCGCGGTGGCAAGAGCAATCTGGGCGACATCGCTGAGTTCTGCGGGATTTAAATTCGGGTAGTGCTGTTTCAGCTCTAGATCGAATTGTTGACGCACGTTGAGCAGATCTTGATAGCGTTTAGCTACGTGACGTTGCTGCTTTGCTAACGGAGCACTTTTGGGTCTCCCTCGTCTATTGCTTGGCGTCGACTTCACCGATGCTTCATCCGTCATAGTGGGATCACTGAAGTCGCGCGAAAGCCACCGTCATCAGGCGTTTCGATTTCTACATAAATACGCTGTCCAAGGGCTAATTCCATGTTGGCCAAGTTGATGCTGGAAAGATCAATCAATACGTCAATGGGCACGACATCTGGTACAGCGAAGCCAAATTTTTTCTCAGAGTTAAACCAGGTTACTTTCGCTTTTAGGCCCAGCATTTCGAATGTCGCCTTCCTAATTAATAAGTAATAAATTAAATAACAAAAAAAACTGAGCGTAGCCACGCTTTTCCTTTCTTACCGCAGCGAAAGCTGATCTGAAACAATTCCTGTTCTTCCAAGCCTACGTTTTGCACCGGTTTCTCAGTAAAACAGCGTCATTAAACACGATTAATTACGTTGTAAACCAGCGAGTAAAAATATGAACAGACTATTGTTATCAGCAGTTGGGGTCAGTTTGACACTTAGTGGCGCGTCCGCAGTGGCACAAACTGTTGACTTGCAGCGACTCTATCTAGACTCACTAGAGAACAATCCGATATTGGCGAGTGCTGCACTGGAAATGGATAGTGCGCGCAAAGGCAGCGACATCATTGACGGTCAATATCGCCCACAGGTGGATGTGGGTGCTCAGTACGGTGCGCTACGAAACGATTGGACAACGATGAACGAAACCGATGGTCAAGGCGCAGAAGTGTTCGTATCGGTTGGGCAAAATATTTTTAATGACCAGCTTAATCGAGCGAGTACCATCGCCGAGCAGCAGCATGAGCTCAGCAAGATTAGCTACAACTATGCTCTAGCGACGATGCAGATGAGTGTCGTAAATGGCTATTTCAATGCACTCAAAGCGCAAGAGAAACAAAAACAGGTCAAAGCCACCAAGCAAGCGATAGGTGAACACTTGGTTCAAGTGAAGCACCGTTTGAGTAACGGCCTCGTGCCAGAGAATGATGTCAAAGAAACGCAAGCGCAATATGATCTCGCGGAAACAGCGGTGATTTTTTCTCAAAACGAGTTGGAAAAGGCGCTTGATTACTTGTATGAGTTGACGGGCCGTGAATATGCCCAAGTAGCCTCGTTAAGCACGAATTTACCTCAGATTTCAATTCCCCAACCTAATGGTCGAATTAGCTGGCAAGAGCTCGCGCAAACAGATAGTCAGCAAATGGCGATCCAACGTCAGCTGGTCGAACTCTCGCGTGAACAGATTGCACTTGCTCAGGCTGGGCATATGCCAACCATTGGCTTAGTTGCCGAGTACCGCTATGCGTTTTCCACTCAATCACGTAGCAATGCACCACAGCAAACAAAAGGTTCGTTTCAAGATTTAGACAACAATGCCACTGTGTTTGCTGGCGTTGCCATGTCTCTCCCTGCCTACCGCGGTGGCGCGACGGGTAATCGAGTTGAGCAAGCAAACATTCAGTACCAACAGGCGCTTGAGTTGCAAAGCCATACTTGGCGACAGGTAGCACGCAAGGTACGTAGCGCCGAAAAAGATTTAGTGACGCTTAAGAGCGCGCAATCGGCGTATCAACAAGCGGTGATTTCGGCGCAGTCGGCTCTAAAAGCGACTGAACAAGGGTTAGAAATTGGTACACGTACTATCGTCGATGTTCTTGACTCGACGCGTCAACTTTACTCAGCGAAAGAGCAGTTAACCGCTGCTCAGATCGACTTTTTGGTGGCAAATCTCCAACTGCATTTCCTAGCTGGCGTTCTCGATGACGAATCGCTAAACACGATCAATCGTCTGCTAGATGTTTAGTGATTCGACCACACTCACTCAATCAAATTATTTAATAAAGAGAAACTCATGAGAAAATTGCCCTTATACACAGCGATTGCCCTTTTGCTATCTGGTTGTGGTAGCTCAAATGAAAGTGACCAACAAAACGTAGCTCAAGCAACCCCTGTTAGTGTAGTCAATGCAAAGACGTATCTGCATAGCCCGACTAGCTATTACGTTGGCCGAATGCAAGCGATTGAGTCTGCTAATTTGACGCCAAGAACCACAGGTTACTTACTCAAGAAAAACTTTGAAGATGGTGCTGTGGTTGAAAAAGGTGACGTGCTATTTGAGATAGATCCAACGTCATATCAAGCGGCTTTGGATGCCGCTAAGGCGTCGGTGAGCGAGGCGAAAGCAGCGCTGGCTCTGACTAAACTTAACCACCAGCGTAACGCAAACATGTTGAAAAGCGGTGGCGTATCTCAAGCTCAGTTTGATTTAAGCTCGGCAGAGTTGGCTCAAACTAAGCACCGCGTTGAGTCTGCACAAGCGAACCTTGTTGTCCAGCAAGACAACTTGGAACAAACCCAAGTAAGAGCGCCATACAGTGGAAAGCTGGGAAAAAGCCAGTTCTCTATTGGCGACATGGTCGGGCCTAACTTTGGACCACTTACTGATTTGGTGCAAATCCACCCAATTGAAGCGAGCTTCTCACTTAAGCAGACCGATGTCTCCGCACATGATTTTTCACGCCAAGACGCAACACTGGTTTCATTAGAAATTGGCGGTGAGATTGTCGATAGCGAAGGGGTAATCTCTTTTGTTGATAACAAGATCGACCCTCAAAGTGGCACGATTGATTTGGCAGCAATCTTCAATAACGAACATGGCCAGTTGACAGCGAATCAGTATGTGCGTGTTGGTCTTGCGCCGACTCAAGCGTTATCAGGGGTTAAAGTTCCCCACGCGGCGATTCACCAAGATCACAAAGCGCAATACGTAATGATGATTGAAGACGGTATTGCAGTTCGTCGAGACGTAGAAGTCTCTGAACGTATTGGTCAATATGTCTTTATTGTACAAGGTTTGGCCGTGGAAGAGCCAATCATTATAGGTGGTCTACAGCGCATTAGGGAAGGTGCTCAAGTAGTGGTAGCGGAGTAGGATCATGCTAAGTCAATTTTTCATCAATAGACCAAAATTTGCGTTTGTCATTTCGATCTTTCTGACCTTGATCGGTTTGATTGCGATTAAAACTATGCCAATTTCCGAATACCCCAGTGTGACACCGCCTCAGGTGCGCGTGATTGCTGTTTTGCCGGGGGCGAGTGCTGAAACAGTCAAAGAGGTGATTGGTAACCCAATCGAAGAAGAGGTAAACGGTGTAGATGGCATGGTGTACATGCAGTCACGTTCGACTAACGATGGCCGTTATTTCTTAAATATCACCTTTGACAACAGCGTTGATTCTGACATGGCGATGGTTAACGTTTCAAACCGTGTGGCAGTAGCGGAAAACATGTTGCCGTTCGAAGTGCGTGCGCGTGGTATTCGTATCCGTAAAGCGACACCGGATGATTTGCTTGCGGTTGCATTTTACTCTGAAAATCAGTCACTGTCTGAGCTTGAGTTGAACTCGTGGGTGGAATCCAACTTCATGGAGCGTATTGCGCGTGTTCCTGGGCTGGCGACCAGTGACCTCATCGGTGCGACGTATGGTATGCGTGTATGGCTTGATATGGATCGTATGGCGGCGCTGGGTGTGAGCACCGTAGAAGTGAAGAATGCGATTCGTGAGCAAAATGCTGTTGTCCCTGCTGGCCGTATTGGTCAAGGCCCGAGCCGTGAAAATGCCGCGCTTCAGTTTAACCTGATCACCCAAGGGCGCTTAACCAGTGCACAAGACTTTGAGAAAGTGATTGTTAAAACATTGGCTAATGGTAACCATGTTCACCTTGCGGATGTGGCCGATATCGAAATAGGCAGCCAGTTCTACGATGCATACGCTAACTACAATGGTCAAGAAGCTGCGCTAGTGATGATGCAAGCGAACCCGGATGCAAACGCATTGGAAACGGGGGAAGCGGTAAAATCGGTGCTGAAAGACATTGAATCCATTTTGCCAGCTGGCATGTCGTATGCCATCCCTTACGACACTACGCTTGCGGTAGAGGCATCGATTAAGAGTATTGTAGAAACGCTAGTTGTTGCGGTTCTGCTGGTTATCGCGGTGACTTACCTATTTTTGGGAAATGTGCGTGCGACGTTAGCGCCTGTAGTGGCAATTCCGGTGTCTTTAATTGGTACTTTTGCGTTTATGCAGATGGGCGGATTTAGTATCAACACAGTGACACTATTCGGTCTGATTCTTGCGATTGGTATTGTGGTAGATAACGCGATCCTCGTGGTAGAAAACGTCGAACGTATTCTTGAAGAGCAGCCGCAGTGGTCAAGTAAGGAAGCGACCATTCAAGCCATGAAAGAGGTGACGGGGCCTATCATCGCATCAACGCTAGTTATGCTCGCAGTATTTATTCCTGTTGCTATGCTGCCGGGGATTACCGGTTTGATGTTTGCGCAGTTCTCGATCACGATTTGTATCGCGTTAATATTGTCTGCGATCAACGCCTTAACTCTATCTCCAGCCCTGTGTGCGATGGTAATGAAACGTAATAGTCAGCCGGCGAAATGGTTTGTTGCTTTTAACCGTATTTTTGACCGTGTGACTAATGCTTATGGTAAAGCAGTGGCACTCATGGTTCGTAAGAGCTTGGTGTTGGGCGTCGCCTTTACTGTCGCAGTCGGTGCTATGGTCGCTATGAACGCTAAGCTACCAACCGCGTTTGTGCCTACTGAAGATAAAGGGGTATTGGCGCTTGCGATGTTCTTGCCAGACAACGCATCTAAAGAACGAACTCACGAGCTGATCCGTAAGGCTGAAGCGATCTTGAATCTAGACCCAGCCATCGAAGACTATGCGGGTGCGATTGGTTTTAACGCGATAACGGGTAGTGTTGCGTCGAACTCAGCGACCATGTTCATTAATTTAAAGCACTGGGATCAGCGTCTTGAACTTGAGGGTGACCACTCTCAGGCTGCGATTGCACAGCGTTTGAATCATCAATTGCACGGCATCGATAAGGCGGTGACGTTTACTATGGGTATGCCGGCGATTCCAGGTGTGGGTGCAGGCGATTCACTTGAGTTCATGTTGCAAGACACAGGTGGTCTTAGTGCGCAAGAACTGTCCCAAATGACGAACGCGATGGTCGCGGCGGCAAACCAAGCCCCAGAGATCACCCGTGCGATGACCACCTATCGTGCTAACGTTCCTCATTACCACATTGACATTGACCGTGAAAAAGCACGTCAAATGGGCGTAACGTTAGGCGCGATCAATGATGCGATGGCCACGCATCTTGCGTCTTCTTATGTGAATGATTTTGCACTGAATGGGCGTAGTTACCGTGTATTTGTTCAGGCCAAAGGTGAGCAGCGCAATGATCTAGATGACGTTCTGCGGATCCATGTGCCATCAAACAGTGGTAAGCAGGTTCCATTGTCTACCGTGGCGACGATTTTACCGACACTTGAACCAGATTTGGTGACCAGTTACAACATGCTGCCAGCGGCACGTATTCAGCTAAATGCGGCGCCAGGTTACTCATCGGGTCAAGCGATTGAAGCGATGGAGCGTATTGCAGGTGAAGTGCTGGAAACTGGCTACACGTTTGAATGGACTAACATGGCGTTCCAAGAGAAACAAGCCGGCGGTACCGCGCAGATTGCGATGATTCTAGCCTTGGTGTTCATCTATCTGTTCTTAGTGGCACAGTATGAGTCTTGGGCACTGCCTGCAGCAATCATCATCGTTGCGCCAATGGCGGCTGTAGGTACCTATGCGGCGTTGCTGATGGGGGGACAAGCCCTGTCGATTTACGGTCAAATTGGTTTGATACTGTTGATATCGTTAGCGGCGAAAAACGCGATCTTGATGGTCGAATTCTCTAAGATTAAACGTGAAGAACAAGGTCTTTCGATTGAAGACGCAGCGATTCAAGGTGGTAAAATGCGCTTTAGAGCGGTAAACATGACCTCGTGGTCCTTTATTCTGGGTATATTACCGCTTGCATTTGCGCAAGGTGCGGGCGCAATAGCGCAAAATACCACAGGTCTTGCCCTGCTGGGTGGCATGTTGATGGTGCTTGCGGTAGGCTCGATTATGACACCAGGTTTTTATGCCGTGTTCCAAAAACTGCGTGAAAAAGTGAAAGCATAACAAATACCGTCATTAAGGCGTAAAACGGAGCTCAATTGAGCTCCGTTTTTTTTGCGTGATATTTAACCATGATTACGGTTAAGAAAGTAAAGCGGATGTCTCGGTGGGGGAAGGGGGAAAGACGTAGCGAGCATGGCATCAGCGTTGAAGGATGACTTTATCGGTGATGAATTCGTTAGGATGACAGAGTGGGTGGATGGGTAAACAACAGGTTTTCTGACGAGGTTGAGTTTCGTGGAGAGGAGAATGGATCGCGGTAGCAGATGAAGATAAAGGTGCGTCCGTGCACCCTACATAACGTTAATGAGGTAATACTATTTTTCCATAATCTTAAGAATGATGTCTGACGCCACTTTGGTCCCTTTACCGATCGCATCAAGGTCAACTTGGTAGTCTGAGTTGTGGTTCATAAATGGGAAGTGCTGGCCATTTTTATGTGCTTGTTCTACCAGCCTAGGCTCAGCTGAACCAACGGCTAGGTAAGAGACTTTTACCCCTGGGATATGGTCAACTAAGGTTGTTGCGTCATCCGATGCCGGGGCTTGGAATTGAGGCACGACTTTGTTGATATAATCAGTGTCACGAAGCTCTTGCTGAATAAGACTAGTCAGTTCTGGATCATTGACCATGGCCGCAGCGAAGCCTTTGTAGGTAATTGTCGGTAGATCTTCTTCTGTGACGCCGTTGGAGCGCGCGATATTATTAACGATGTTGGTAATGGATTCATGCATCTGCTTGCGAACTTCGTTATCCGAGAAGTGGAGCTTAAGTTTTAGCGTGGCTTCTTCGGGGATGACATTGTTGTCGACGCCCGCTTGCACTGAACCGACAGTTAATACCGACACATCGGTCGGGTCAATGTGGCGAGAGACCACGGTTTGTAGTTGAACAATTGCTTGACCAGCCATCAGCACTGGATCTTTCGCTAAATGGGGAGAAGAGCCGTGCCCACCAATGCCGTGGAAGGTTACGTCAATGTGATCAGAGCCGGTACTAACACGACCAGGAGATGCTAGTACTGTCCCTGTCGCAAATGGGAAGGTATGCATTGCGATGAAGTAATCTGGCTCAGGTACGCCATGAGTCGTGTACATGCCATCTTGCACCATAGATTGTGCGCCTTCAATCGGCTCTTCTGCCGGTTGAGCAACCAATACCAGTGTGCCTTGCCACTCAGACTTCATTTCGGCCATGACTTTAGCTAAACCGATCAGCCAGGTCGTATGTGCATCGTGGCCACACATATGCGAAACATAAGTTTCTTCACCATCTAAGTTAGTGACTTTTACATTGCTGGCATAAGGCAGTCCGGTTTCTTCTTTGACCGCGTTGGCATCCATATCGGCACGGAACATTACCACCGGGCCGGGGCCATTTTCCAAGATACCGACCACGCCGGTTTTACCAATCCCGGTTTTTACCTCAAAGCCGAGTTTGGTTAGTTCATCGGTCACGACACCCGCAGTGCGATATTCCATGAATCCAAGCTCTGGGTTAGCATGCAGGTCTTTATAAATCTCTTGCAGACGCTCAGCTTTGCTGTCTACAAACTGGGTCATTGCAACGGATGACGCATTAACTGATGTGGCGAGTGCCATCGTAATAGCTAGGGTCGAAGCTTTTCGTAGAAATTTCATTATGTTTCACCTTTAGTAAGCGTTTTTCGATTGGTTTTATTAACCTTCACAGTAATTTTACGATGGATATAAATATCAAAAAAATTCATAATGATAGGATAATACGTACATTGTCTGGAGGGGAATGATGTTTACCCTTGAACAAATTCACTGCTTTAATCAGGTCTATGTGACGCATTCTTACAGTCAGGCTGGACGAATATTAGGTAAAACACGGACAACGGTCAGAGAGCAGGTTGTTGCGTTAGAAGACTCAACGGGATTGGTTTTGTTTCAACTCGAAGGTAAGCGCTTAACGCCGACCCAAGCCGCAGATGCGATTTATGAGCGAACCGTGTATTTAGCCAAGCATGCAAGGGATTTGCGAGAAACGCTTCTTTCATTGCATGACTCGGCGCGCACAGAGTTGGTTATTTGTTACGATTCTTTGGTGCCGATGGCATTACTCACCAATATTCATGTCGCGATATCAGAACAATTCCCACACTTGAACGTCCAATTTCTTGACCGTGTTCGTGAACATGCGTTTGTTGAGGTAAAGCAAGGAATCGCTCATATAGCATTAATGGCGAGTGAAAACTTGCTAGCTACATCCCATGAATTGGATGTGATCAATCTAGGAACGATGCGGTTTTCAGCCTACCTTTCTCATCAGCACCCACTGGCGAAGGCGGCGTCTGTCAGCCTTAATGAACTGCGCTTGGTGAAACAGTACATGACAGAGAGTGCGGCAAGGGGGGGACTCGGTGCTTATCCCATGTCGGTAAACACGCAAATTATTACTGATACTAACCTGTTATTAGAGATGGCCGCGAAAGATGGCTGGACCATCATTCCAGAATGGCTAGCAAACTCTCAAGTAACACAAAAAGGGCTGATCAAGCTTGATCTCGAAGAAGTCTTGCAGTCACAGCCGCATAACCTTTGTGCATTTTTTCCAATTCATTACCGCAGTGATGAGCAATTGCGTGAGGTAGCCAACATTGTATGCCAATTAAGCAAGCAATACCTAGCCTAAAAGACGCTCCATCGTGATTGATGGAGCGCTATCTTGAACAAGCTAATGATTAAAAGCGGATGTTGGTACGAATACCCGCTAACCAAGCTTTGTCTTGGGTGTTGAGCGCTGACGTGACGTATTGAATATCAGTGGTGATAGTCAACCAAGGTAGTGGCTCATAGGCGTAGTAAGCTTCGAATCCTTGTTCATTTCGTAGCTCATAGGGAGTTGGTAACGCATTGATGCTGTCTTGGAGATCATCGGATAGATCGTAGTAGTAGTAACCGAGCCCCCAAGTGTCCGTTGGACGGTCGAAGAACAGCGCTTTACCACCTAAGCCACCAGCAAAGGTCGCGTTAAAGACGTTCGGGTTACCGTCAGCCAGTGAACCACGCAGGTGCAAGCCCCAAGATTCCGTTGGATTACCCGCTCGCTCAACTAAGTTGTGCGACAGTTGGAAGCGTGCGTTGTACTTGTATTGTGCGGTCGCATCGAAGTTTAAGTCTGGAGTCAGTGAGCTAAAGTCCGCGCCTTTTTCCGTGCTGTAAGCATAATTAAGTGATAGCAAGGTTTGGCGGTCAAACAGTTGGGTAAAGTGTGCGAAGCCTAAGCTGGCACTGACACCATCGTCAAACAGACCGCTTGAGTTTAAGTTTTCGGTGTAGCGATCTCGTGGGTCGAACACCATCGCGCTCCAAAGTGTGTTTCCAACTTTGTGATTCGCAATGACCCCGAAAAACGAAGGTGGCACTACACCACTAGGCGGCGCAGTAAACGCCAAGTTCATAAAGCCATGGCGTGTGCCACCGCCATAGAAACTGGCTGGGCGCATCATTTCAATCGCATCAAACTTACCGATCATGAGTTGGGTCGCTGGGCTAAGCTCATGGTTGTAATTGAAACTCGTCACCATCACTGAATCGTCATGAGCGAACAGGGTTGAGTTTGGGCTGGAGAGCTGAATAAGGCCAAAATCATTTGCCTTACCCGTACTGGCAATCACTTGTGTATTAAGTTTGCCCCCTTGCCAAAGACCGAGCGCAGCAAAATCAAGTTGGGTAAATAGGTCAAAACGGTGAGAGGTGTTGGAGCGGTCATTTGGTGTCGTATTGAGCGGTGCTTGGTAGACGTTAGTGTACTCGGCATTGACTGTCACCCCCGACTCGGTGAGATGCGTTCTTGCGCCAGACCAATCTTGAGTAAGTGTGTTTTCAAAGGTCGAATTGGTGGTAGCTTCAGCGCTATAGACACTAACCGTGGTCGTTAACGCGAGTACGATGGATGCTCGTTTCATATGAGTTCTCTGTTATCACGATATATGACTTAAGGTTTAATTAAGCCGTAATTGATACGCACGAAGCGCGCAGTTGGACAAATTGCAACCTATTCTGACAGGTAAGTTGAGCGCGATAGGCGTCGATGGCTTCGCTAAGATTGAGCAAGCCCTTACGGTAAGCGGCGGCAATATGAAGGCCGTTGCCTTCAGTGAGTTGGGTCGGTTTAGATACCATTTGTCGATGCTTAAGATATGAAAATAGCAGACGCATTTTCTCTTCATCTTGGCAAGGGGAGGCGGCATCGTTGTTGAGCAAGTAAGTGGCGACCTTTCGTGCTCGCTCTAGCAGTTGATTAAACTGTTCGTAGCGGTTTAGATTGACCACAATCGACAGATGCTCGACTAATGTAAGCGCCTGATCTATGTGTGCAGCTTCCACTTGTTGTTTCTCTAACGTGTCCTCGACTAACTGTTCGACGCGCGCGATAATGCGGCCTTTCTCTTTCGGAAAAATTTTTACTGAGTCGTCCCTAACATGAGCAATAATTTCCTGAAATAACCTGACAAAATCCGTCAGTTCGGGTTGTTTGATGGTCATGATGTCCACAGTGTTTAGGTTATCTAACGTACAACGCGACGGGAAGGGATTAACGATCACGCAGCAGTGTATGGATATGATTGATATCGGTTTGGCTCGCTTCCCAGCCCAAATTCGGTTGGGCTACTGAGTAGTGAACAAACCGAGCAAAGGCAAGGGGAGCAATCAGCATAATCAAGAGCATGATCAGTGTTATCACAAGCGGTTTGTTCATTCTGAAAGCTCCCTAGTGGCAATCAGAGCGTGGGGCCTTCCTAAGGCTTGATGCTTATTAGGCCCACACTCTTGATATTATTGTGTGTTAAAAGAACCACTTCATGCCGATTTCGACACGTAGTTCAGGATCGTTGTTAATTTCAGTACCATCAGGCAAAACGACATCAGCTGAACCGTATTCGAAACGAGTCATTAGCCATTGCGTACGGTCAGAGCGAGTCGGTGCGCTGACAAAGAAATTGAGTTTGCTTGATTCCATAGAGACCACATCACCTTCTGCTTTGAAGTACTCTGGTGAAAACTGAATGAAGCTGCCTGAGTCGCCAATTTCTTTCGTCAGAAACATGTTTAGCATGTAACCATCTGCACTTTCACCAAACACGTTACCTGTGGTGTAAGCGATGTTCGGAAACACTTTAGCGCCAAAGGTGTAGGCAGGATTGATCAGGCCGATGACACCCGCTGAAAATAGCGTTGTATCTTTTAATCCTGAATTTTTAGCGGTTCCAGCTTCGCCATTTTGGTGGATTAAATCGGTCGAGAAGCCAACGCGCGGCATTAAATGATTGTCTAGCGCATGAACTTGAAAGTACTGCACACGACCTTTTTGGTAATCTGTACCAACCTTATGTTTCCCATCAATTTTAGCGTCATCGTTACCAATTGTGCCTTCTGCAAAGCCAGCAAATTGAATGTCGTCAGACCATGCGCCAGTCATCATTCCTGACATGCGAACGTCAGCATTCGAGTCTAGAAATACAGCGGCTTGGGTATAAACGCGTGTCAGGTCGGAAGGGTTGATGACTTCGCTTTCTTGTTCTTCGGCAATTGCGGTACTCGAAAGGACGAGCAGTAGCGTCGCAGCAACAGTTGTTTTCTTCATGGATTCACCTCGGATTAATAGCTTTTTTAATTCATTAATGGACAAAGGTGCTTCCTTGCGTGACCAATGTTTAAATATGGAATGGTGACGGCGTATATGAAAAATTGGGGGAATAGGTTCTTACCTTCATAGGCGTTGTGTCACTCAATTCTTAGGGGCATTAAAGCAAGCGAGCGTTCTTTCCGCTTTGCATTTTAGGCCAGTAGGTTGGCAAGATAGGACAAAGGAGAAATTGTTGATATAGGTCATGAAGATATGCTGATTACAGTGAACTAATCGAGGAAAATAATAACGAGTAGGAAGATAACCGCCTCACTCAGCGTCAACCGCGGCCTTAATAGGGTTGATGAAAAGATTGAATGGTTTGTTGCTGAAATAGCCATACACAGCGACTCTGGTGTTAGGTTTCTCTGGTAGGAATATTTGCTAAATAGGTAAGGTGGCAGGGTGACGCTTTGCTGAAGTGAGTATGGACGGACGTAAATAACCGAACGGTAATCAAGCCTTGTACAGGCGCTTTACGTCACTCAGGTAGGTGGTCGTTAAGATTGGTTAAAAGCTTGAGTCAGCCACGTCTTCACCGCTTGTCGTTGGGCTTTAGGACCGTTAATGGTGATCCACTTTTGGTCGAAAGCCTGCTCGAT
This sequence comes from Vibrio crassostreae, assembly GCF_024347415.1. Classification (NCBI taxonomy): domain Bacteria; kingdom Pseudomonadati; phylum Pseudomonadota; class Gammaproteobacteria; order Vibrionales; family Vibrionaceae; genus Vibrio; species Vibrio crassostreae. The sequence goes on along the minus strand of NZ_AP025477.1, from coordinate 1,081,379 downwards.
GGTAATTTGCTGCTCCAAGAGTGCATTAAAAACACTTAACTCGCTGAGTATCATGAGCTCACCGAGCTTGGGTTTGTTTTCGCCTTGATATTGACTAAGCCAACCGCTCGAGTGGCCAGTGACGCTAGAGTAGTGTCCCTCAACAACTTGATAAAAGGTGAAGGGCTCAACGGGCATGGTGCTGTTGAGCTTCTGGGACAATAGCCAATTGATCATTGCGTGCGGTTTTTGAATCTGTGCTATCTCATTGCTTTCACTCGCTTCGATTATGCTTGGCAGCGTCAACATGATCGCTGGGTAGTTGGGAACGAACAGTCGCCCACGATCTTGATGAAAGTTACAAGCTAAAGCGGTGGGTGTCACGATGAGTAATAATAGCCAAACAATACGGTTCATAGTCTCTCCAGTGTTTTGTTATGCACACATCTGTTGGTGGCCAGTCCACCGTGGTAGGTTAAGGACTGGCCTGTTGGCTCAATGAGTCACTATAGTGCGGCTGGTGAGTTTTCAGAGTAGGTAATGTTACCGTTCATAACCGTCGTTTTTACTTTGATATTTCGTAGTTTTTCAGGTTTAACGGTTAGTGGGTTGCTGTCAAGCACGACAAAGTCAGCGTACTTTCCTACTTCTAGGCTACCTGCCACGTCTTCCATACCAAATTGATACGCTGCGTTGACTGTATACGATTCCAACGCTTGGTATGGTGTAATCGCTTGGTCGGCACCAAGGACACGGCCCGATGACGATTGGCGCAATACAGAAATTTCCATATTCAAGAACGGATCGATGTCTGATACGGGTTTGTCGTTATGCATAGATGGCTTGAGGCCTGCGTCAAATGCATCTTTCATTGCGCTCAATCGCTGCGCTCGCTCTGCACCGAGCGTATGGTCGTGGTGCAAGTCACCCCAGTAATAGACATGCGTGGTAAAGAATGTCGGATTGGTCTTTAGTTCAGCCATGCGCTTTATTTGATCCGGTCGTGTGTATTGAGAGTGAATCAATTGCGGGCGAATCTCGAGGTTGTTAGTGCTTTTCTGTGCATGTTCAATGGCGTTAAGAGCCATATCTGTCGCACCATCTCCGTTGGCGTGGAATGCCGGCCATAGCCCAAATTCGTAGATGTCGATCATCTGCTGGTTAAAGTATTCTTGGGTACCTTGTGCGCCGCCACTTCCGAAGCTGTCATCATAGTAGCCTTTAGAAAGGTTGCCCGTTCCGCCTTGAATCGAACCATCTGTCCATGTTTTAACAAAGGGTACTTTAAATTTTTCGTTCTCGTAGTCGCTGACGCTACTCGCTAGATCAGCAAAATTTGGCGCTGTAGAGAAAAGTCCACCCACCAAGCGCACCGCAAAGTCATCTTCGGCGGTGACGTTGGATAACAACTCCAAAATAGGTTGATTCATCACACTTAAATCAGACGCGGTTGTGATACCGACTTGAGCGCGCTGTTTAGCGGCAATACGCGCGGTCTGTTGGTTGGCCGTTGGGTAATTGGTAACCAAAAACATCGCAGGTTGTCCCGAAAGGTATCCTGTGAGTTTGCCATCTTGATCTTTTTCGATATTTCCGCCTTGCGGGTTAGGGGTTGTCTCATCAACACCTGCCAGTTCAAGAGCTTTGCTGTTCACATAAACACCGTGGCCGCTTAAGTGAAAAATGGCAACAGGTTTATCAGGATGCAACGCGTCGAGCTCACTGATATGAGGACCACGGCGTTCTTCATACAGGGTTTGGTCCGCGCCAAACGCATTCACCCAACCGTCTTCATTCGCTTCGGTATTACCGATCTTAACCAAGGCATCAGCAAGCTTTGGCGTCGAAAAAGGGGCAACGTCGGTAAGGACTGATGAACCGCTGGACAAGAATAGGTGGTCGTGGGTTTCCAATAGACCAGGAATGATCGTTTGGCCATTGAGGTCGGTGGCGTCAACTGGCGTGTCAATCGCTGCGCGTACCTTTGCTTCTTCGCCAATGGCGATGATGTGACCATCTTTATACGCCATGGCGTTAGCAGAAGGCTGGGCCGGGTTCATGGTGATAATGTCAGCGTTAACGAGTAATTGCACCGGAGAGAGGGCTTGCGCTGAAGCGGCGAAGCTGAGTGAACTCATCAATGCTATTAGGCTGTGTTTTTTGAATGATTTTGTCATATTTCTATACCAGACTGAGCTAAAGAGTCTCTATTGTATCGTTGTACAATTTATCCATTCAACTGCATACTGGTGGGGTTTCCCGTCCATATGTTGAGGAGTGATATGTTGACTATCGAACAATTGGCGAGTTTTAAAGCTGCGTACGAAATGAATAGCTATAGCGCCGCGGGTCGGATGATAAACAAAGACCGAGCTACGGTGAGGGAGCATGTGATCGGCCTAGAAATTGACATCGGAAAAACACTGTTCACCGTTAAAGGCAAACGACTTGAGCCTAGTCCCGCCGCCATTCAGCTCTATTCAAAGGCGAAACACATCATTAAGCAAGTCGCTGACTTTGAACATAGCGCAAGAATGATGTATGACACAGACCTGACCGAGCTAACCATACTCCATGAGACCGTACTGCCAACAGCGTTTTTATGTGCGATTGAGCAATCAATAGCGTCGCGTTATCAAGGGCTTAAACTCAGACTATTGCACAAGAACCGCCTAGAAAGCTTGAGGTTATTAGAAGAGGGAGAGGCACACTTTGCGATTTTGGCTAATCAAGGCCAGGCATTTCCAAATGAAAAAGTCGAGGTGACGTATCTTGGCGTATCGCTATTCTCGGCCTATGCGCATCCAAGCTCGTCGCTATTTCTTAATCCTGCTGTTTCTCTACTTGATTTGACTGAGGAGATGCAATTTGTCAGTGAAAATATTGATGTTTTACCATTAAATGCAATGAAGCATTCAAATAGTCACTGTGTAGTGAGTAATACTGATCTGATCGTAGAGTTACTACAATACGGAGGTTGGAGCGCACTAAACAGACTTGATGCCGCTCGCTATGAAAAAGCTGGGTGGGTTAAAGAGTTGCCACTCAAAGAGCTGACACGACCATACAGTGTTGGCATTGCGTTTTTCCAAACGTATGCGTTGCAATCTAACCAGACGATTACAGATATAAAGCAACTTATTGTTAGCCAAGCAAAAGACTATCTGACCGAAAAGGGGCATTTCTGTTAGCAAGGTTTTTTGGCTGAGAACGGATCTCTTTAACTTAATAAAAAAGGTGCTGCATGGCGATTAAAGCAATCCAACGCGAAGCGAATCTCTTCTCGATTATTGCTAGTAAGACCAAAAAACAGACATAAGCCTCGCGTGTAATTGCGCGTCGCTTCACTCAGTGAAAGTGGTAGGAGTAGACCTTGTTGGACAAATGGCTCAGCCATGGGAATAGATAAGGCTATCCAGCCGCCTTGTGCGAGCAGAGCACAGGCCAAATTGACTGAACTTACTTTTTCTATCGTATTTGAGATGCGAAAGCAGCCTAAATCCCCTTCCTGAGTTTGAGACAGTTCAAATTGGGTTTCGAGCCTGAGTTGATTAATCGCGACATTTGGCTGTTGGGCGAGAGAGGCGTGAGGGCTGATATAAGCACCAAGAGCGATATTGCCGATATAAAGAGAATCAATTCGAGCTTGCGTTCTGGGTGAGTCTTCGGTAGCCATTATCGCAATGTGGCATTGGTTCTGCTCGAGGCACTCGTAAGCGTACTCTCTTGAGGCGCACATAACGTCAATGGTCAATTGAGGGTATTGTTCTTTGATCTCTATGATGGCATTACTCAGCCATGCACTTGGAATTTGATCATCATGCATGACGATCAATTTTTCGAGTGGATCATTGAGTAGAGAAAAGGCGGTTAACTCAAAATCTTGGGCTTGTTTACTTAGGTTGGTGGCACGAGAGATGAGCTGGTGTGCGGCATCGGTGGGTTTTGCTTTTCGTCCCTCAATGTGGAACAGCTCAACTCCGACAATATCTTCTAAGGTCACCACTTGCTCGCGAATTGTACTGCGCTCTTTTTGTGCGGCGCGAGCGGCGGCACTGTAGGAGCCATGTTGGTACACCAGGGTAAACGCGTGAATCTGTTCAATTGAAATCATAGAGCAACCTTGTCGCGAGAATAATGTATAAGATACGGGGTTGTTGGCCCTTTGTCATGAGCGTACGTCAACCAAGGTTAAAAAATTGCTATCGACTAAAAAGCCTAAGCGTTTTTGCTTAGGCTTTGGTTTTATCCCGATAATTGATTTTGTTTACTTCGCGTTATCTAGCTGTTCTGCCACTTTGCGGAAGTAAGCTGGTGCTTTAATCTCACCGTAAGGCTTCACATAAGGTGTTGCACCGAAGTAAACGGCTGCAAAGTCACGCGATGGATCAACGTAGACACCTTGACCAGAGTTGCCGTGTTTGTACATGGCACCATCTTCAAAAATGAAGTCGAACTGATAGGCACCTTTCACTGGTTTTTCACCAAATAGACCAATCGCTTGGTTTTCTTTGTGACCGCCTACAAATGCGTCTGCGTTACCAGCTGAACGAATACGTTCAAGTAGAGTCGCTGTGACTACCTGCTCGTGTGCTACCTTATCCCAGCTTGGTGTGTACATGGTTGCGTACTTCGCGAAATCTTCTAGTGTCGAAGACATAATCGCTAGGTTCAGTGGTGTGCCGTCAGGCGTTAGGTGAACCTGTAGCGGCATGCGTGCACCCAATTTACCCCAAATGCGCTCTTCTGCAACGTCAGTCCAACGTTTATTAGTTGCATTTTGAATTACTTGGCCTAGTACGTGCGTGTTAAGTGAAGAGTAGCGGAAACGGTCACCAGGTTTTTCGTTTTCTAGTGGTTGCACTTCTTTAAGTACGTCAAACCATGTTTCACCTGTAGTGCAGCCATTGGTAGTGCCAAGTGCAGAACTAATGAAGCGCACGAATACACCTTCAGGGTCTAGGATAGATTCGTTACTCTCTTCGTGATTAAGACCAGCTGTATGGTTAACCAAGTCAAGGATAGTGACGTTGTCCCATGCGGTGCCTTTAAGTTCAGGTACGTATTTCGTGGTTGAAGCACTCATATCTAACTTACCGTCTTCCGCAAGCATTGCCGTGATAAGACCAGTCAGTGTCTTTGATGATGACATCCAAACGTGTGAATCCGTTGGTTTCATACCCGGGTATGCTTCGTACACCACTTCGCCTTTGTGGATCATCATCACCCCTTGGTGACGGAATGTTGGATGAACGAAGTAGTCATCCATCTTCAGTTCACCTTCGCTGTCAGTCTTGACAGTGATGTTACCGATTTCGTTATTGATATTGCGCGCCAATATTTTTTGCTCGGTCGCAGGATTAACATTGTCGGTGCGCATTACAGTGCTGAAGTTGGTCATGTAATACAGCGCATGGTCACCACCCATTTGAGCATGGAAGCTTTCGAAGCTGTCGTACGCGCCTTGCACAAAATCAAGTTCAAAAGACTGTTTTGCAGCGGTAACTGGCAAGTTTACCGAGGCACCCGGCGCATTCAGGTACTTAGCTAGTGGATGTTCTGCTGGTACATTTGCGTGAGCAGATGCTGATACGAGTGCGAATGTGAGTGTGGTTAAGGTAAATTTTTTCATAATTTTCACCGAAGGTGGTTATTTATAGGAACAGAATGTTTGTTTCGACAATGATAATAACGTGAATTTAAAAACAAAAAATTCAATTATGTAGGGTCTTTCCTTCCAAGTTAACTTGTGGCGAAAAAGAGCTCTGGGTAGGACAGAGCTCTTTGGCTTTGGTTAACTTCAGTCTTCTTTATTCAATGCGTTCAATAATGGTTGCGATACCTTGGCCCATACCAATACACATGGTCGCAAGGCCGTAGCGCCCGCCACGCTGCTCCATGATGTTGATCAGAGAACCGACAATGCGCGCCCCAGAACAACCGAGTGGGTGACCGAGTGAAATCGCACCACCATGCAAGTTTACTTTGTCATCACGTTGCTCCCACAACCCAAGGTCTTTTAGACAAGGAATCGCTTGAGCAGCAAACGCTTCGTTGACTTCAGCAAAGTCGATTTGGTCAATGCTTAATTCTGCTTTCTTCAGCGCTTTTTGTGTTGCTGGAACTGGACCATAACCCATGATCGCAGCAGGAACACCTGCGCTGGTCGCAGCAATTACGCGTGCTCTTACTTTTAATCCCAGTTCGATGGCTTTTTCTTCACTCATCACCAGTAGACATGACGCGCCGTCAGACAAGGCAGAGGAAGTGCCCGCAGTGACTGTGCCGCGTGGGTCGAATACAGGGCGAAGCGTAGACAGTGACTCTGCCGTGGTTTCAGGCCGAATAACTTCATCGTGTTTGACTAAAATCGGCAGCCCCTCAGTATCGTGGCCTTGTGTTGGGACAATCTCGTTATCAAAGCGACCTTCAAGGGTGGCTTGATGAGCAAGACGATGAGAACGAGCGCCTAGCTCATCTTGTTCTTCACGCGATACGCTATGCATCTTGCCAAGGGCTTCTGCAGTTAGTCCCATCATCGCAGAGGCTTGCGCCATGTTGCGATTATATGGGTTCATGCTGATGCCTTTTGTCATTGGCACGTGGCCCATGTGTTCAACACCACCGACTAGCACTACATCTGAGTCGCCAGCTTTAATGGCACGTGTTGCCATGTGTAATGCATCCATTGATGATCCACACAATCTGTTGACTGTGGTTGCGGGTACTGTCTCAGGAAGGCCAGCTTGCAAAGCCGCGACGCGAGCTAGATTCGCACCTTGCTCTTCAGTTTGTTGCACGCAGCCCCAAATGACGTCGTCGATAAGCGTTACATCGAGGTTAGGTTGACGCTTAATCATGCTTTTCATGAGGTGTGCAGACAGATCGTCGGCACGTACGTGGCGGAACACACCATTTTTTGATTTACCCATAGGAGTACGGATAGCATCAACAATCACTACATTTTTCATTTTGTTTCTCCTAATTAGGCGTAAAAGCTTTGGTTGTTATTCGCACGTTCAATCAAACCCTGAGGTATCGCGTAGAGTGAGCCCAATGCTTCGTATTTTTGCGCGAGTTCCACTAAGTTATCGAGGCCAAGGCTGTCCATGTAGTAGAAAATACCACCGCGGAATGGAGGGAAGCCCGTACCATAAACAAACGCGATATCGCCTTCTTGAGGAGAACTGATGATGCCTTCATCTAGACAGCGAATTGCCTCAAACATCATTGGTAGCATCATGCGCATGGTCACATCTTCATCGCTAAATACCGCAGGAGTAGCACATTCGCTATCAAGTAGCACTTGAGTATCAATGCTGAGTGACAGCTGTAGACGACCTTTACGATCTTTTTGGTAGCTATAGAAGCCGTGTTCAGATTTTTGACCAAGCTGTTCACGCTCACAAAGCATTTCGATCAGGTTGACTTGAGGCTTACCTAAGCGAGTAGGGAAGGCTTCATCCATCACATCCATACAGTGCTTAGCCGTATCAAGGCCAATCACATCTGCAAGGTGCGCTGGGCCCATTGGCCATCCAAAGCCTTTGCTCATCACTTTGTCTGCTTGTGCAATGTTACCGCCGTCTACCAGCAGTTGGTTGAATGCAAGGAAGTAAGGGGTTAGGCAGCGATTTACCAAGAAGCCTGCACAATCATTCACTACTACAGGCACTTTGCCTAATTGAAGAACATAGTTAACCGCTTTGGCGATGGTTTCCGTTGAGGTTTTTTCGCCACGAATCACTTCGACTAGCGGCATACGGTGTACCGGGTTAAAGAAGTGGATACCACAGAAGTTTTCAGGTTTTTTCAGTGCCTGAGCTAGCCCACTGATCATCAACGTTGATGTATTTGATGCGATGATGGCGTTAGGTGCCGTCTCTTCAAGTTGAGCCAGTACTTTCTCTTTCACCATTGGGTTTTCAACCACTGCTTCGATGATCAGGTCGGTGTCTTCCAGTGTCGCGTCGTGCAGTGTCGGCACGATGCGATTTAGGACATTGCCCATCTCGCGTGGGGTTTTCTTGTTACGTTCGACTTGCTTGGTTAAAAGGTTGTTCGCTTCTGATAGACCAAGATCGAGACCTTGCTTGTTGATGTCTTTCATCACCACATCAATGCCACGGTCGGCACTCACATAGGCAATGCCACCACCCATGATGCCTGCGCCGATCACGCCGACTTGCGCCGTTTTGCTCACATCAGACTGTTCAGCGTGCTTTTTCGCCGCCGCTTTTACCGCCATATCGCTTAGGAAAACATTCACCAGTGCATCAGCGACCCCGCTTTCTGCACAAGCCACGATGCCTTTTGCTTCAACTTTCAACGCTTCATCACGAGTGCAACGCGCAGCGTTGAATACGGTATCGAGAATAATGCCAGGGGCAGGGTAGTGAGGGCCTGCCACTTTTGCCACCATGCCGCGAGCGACATTAACTGACATCGCTAGCTCTAGGTCATTGATTGGCAGGGCTTGACATTTTTCTGATTGACGTGCCTGCCAGTCCAGTTCACCGCACTGCGCACGCTCGATAACGCGCAGCGCTTGCTCTACCTGATTTTCTTGGTTTGGTTCAATGATACCGTCAACCACGTGATCACTTAGCGCTTTCTCAGCTGAGAAATTTTTGCCTGTAGTCAGCCAAGCCAGAGCTGTATCAACGCCAACGATACGTGGAAGACGCGTAACGCCGCCCCAACCAGGCATAATGCCAAGTTTCACTTCTGGTAAACTGATTTTCGCATCGGCAGTTGCTAAGCGGTAGTCAGCTAATAAAGACAGCTCAACACCGCCGCCCGCCGCTACACCATTGATGATCGCTACTTTTGGGCAATCGAGATCTTCAATGCGGTTGTAGATAGAGTGTACCCAATCTAGGAAAGGTGTAATCGCCGCGTCACCGTCTTTAAATAGATCGCGGAAGGCTTTCACATCAGCACCTGCACTGAATAGCTTTTTTCCAGAACGAATGATGAGGCCTTTTGGCTTATCTTGTTCAAGAAGAGTAATACACGCTTCAAGCTCTGTTAGCGCGGCATTACGTAGTGTATTGACTGGATCTTTTTCAGCGTTGAAGACTAGTTCAACCGATTGCTTGTCGCCCAGTGTATTTAGGGTAAAAAATTGACCTTTGTACATAATCTGGACTCCTTATTTAGCCAAACCAAGTTTTGTCGCTTGCTCTAGAAGCTCATCTCTAAACTTTGGGTGAGCAATGTTGATGAGGGTTTTCACGCGTTGTGGCGTCGTCAAACCACGTAGGTCGGCTGCGCCGTATTCGGTGACAACAACTTGCGTGTCGTTGCGAGGCGTAGTGATAGGTGTTCCTGTTGGAAGTGCAATGCGGATGTTTGACTCCAGACCTTCTTTACCATCACGTGTTGAAGATAGGGCCAGAATGCTGACGCCGCCTTTAGACATGCCCGCCGCGCGAACGAAGTCAAGCTGACCGCCAGAGCCAGAAATTTGTGAGAAGCCGACGCCTTCAGACGCGACTTGACCAACCACATCAACCATGACACAGGTGTTGATTGAAACGAAGTTGTCGTTTTTGGCGACTTCGTAAGCGTCGACCACATCGGCCATACCACCCATTTCAATTGCTTCGTTGTTGTGCAGGAAGTCCATCACTTCTTGAGGACCGGCTGCAAATGCAGTGATGATTTTGTTCGGCTTGTAGTTTTTTAGCTTGCCGCTCACCGCGCCCGCTTTACACATTTCCATCAAAGATTCGGTAAACATCTCAGTGTGGATACCCAAGTCTTTGCGGTCTCGTAGCGCCATGCCCATTGCATTAGAAATGGTACCAATACCAATTTGTACCGTCATGCCGTCTTTAATGTAGGGACTAACGTGCTCGGCAATTTGTTGCTCTAGTTCGCTTGATTCGCCCGCTTTTGGCGTGGCAACACTGTGGTGGCCTTCAATAATGAAGTCAGCGTAGTCAATATGAATAAGGTTATCCTTGTTGCCGATGAATGGCTGTTGGTCGTTCACCACGAAAAGGACTTTTTCTGCGTACTTCAGGGCTTCTTTGCTGCCAACACCGCCACACGCGCCTAGGCTTACGTAACCATCAGCATTTGGTGGAGTCACCTCAATAATGACTGTGTTTGGTTGTAGTTTTGCGAACGTTTGCTTGAAGTTTGAGAAGTGGAAGTTCATGACTTCAATGTTACCGCCATGCTGGCACTTGCGCTCTAGCGGGCCCATGAAAAGACTGATGTGTTTGAAGTTCTCTTTATATTGAGGTTTTAGGAATTCGTATGGGTAAGTCATTAGGCCTGTGTATAGCTCACAGCCGTGAAATTGGTTCAGGTGTTTGTCGAGTTCCTGTAGAAAAATAACTGGCATCGACAACAAGCCACCAGCCCAGATTTTATCGCCCGATTCAATTTTGCCTACTGCCGACTCCAACGAGATGATTTTTTCGGCGAATTGATTTTTCCAGTCAGTCATAGTGACGCTCTCTGTTTTCGTATATTGAACTATTCGACATCGACTTCTCAACCGTGAAAATGTCTGATGCATCATGTCCAATGTGATTTATGTAGGGAAGAAAGTCCGTTTCACTGCATACAGCTTACTCTGTTGATGGAGGTCAATATTTGGCTTTTTAAGACAGCTAGTATGCAAGTTAAGACAGTGTTAACCTTTGTGTATTGGGTCACAAATTTAGGGTGTTAAGTGATATGAATCATAAAAAATCCGTTTTTGACAACGCGCTTTCTGTCCATGCTGGATGGGTAAAGTTGTTGAAGCCGATAGGAGAGGAGTCGTTGATTCAAGCTATTCGTTGCAATGACGAAGCTAGGGTCAATGTGCAGGATTTACGCTCTGCGCTTTATCACGCGTATCAGCAAAATGAGACACCAATCATGTTGGCTAACATTGCCGAGACTGTAGAGTCATTGACGTTTGGCAGTTTTTCGACTGCGCTATGGACGGCGCGAGATCTTGACAGCTTGCTGAGAGTGCTGCAGGAGTACGTGATCGTATTGAGTGCGCCAGTGCGATTGGTTTACAAACGTGATCGCCAAGGAAATGCCGAGCTTTGGGTGATGGATACGGAGTCGCTGGGTAACGATTCAAAAGTCAGTTACCTTGGGATCACCTTGTTTATCGCCGTGGTGATTAAAATCATTCACAAGGTGTTAAGCAATAGCAAAGTGATGCTGGATGTTTGTTTGATAGAGCATCGTTATCGCGAGGAAGAAAACGCGCTACTAGAGCAGGTAATGCGCTGCACAATAGTGGAAGGGGCACCGATCCGTAAGTTGGTTATACCTAAGCGTTTTCTTCATATTCCCCTCACCCATAGTGACAAAAATCTTCATTTTTCTTGTGTGAACCTATTACGAGAAGAGGCGGAACGGCTGAAAAAAGATGATTTGATTCTTCAGATTTATCACTTCCTCAATAAACAGAGTAACTTAGTTGATGTAAATGGCCGTGTGATTGCCGATGCGCTGAATATGAACTTACGCACCTTAAATCGACATCTTTCACAGCAAAATACCAGTTATCGAGGGGTTATCGAAAAGTATAAGCTTGAAAAAGCGCTACACCTCCTTGATGCCGGAAAAGTCAATATGACCGAAATCGCCTACCAACTTGGTTTTTCAGACTTGAGCACTTTTTCGCGTGCGTTTAAGAGATGGACGGGCGTACCGCCAATGTCAATAAGGCAAGACACTAAGATGAAGGGCGCCTGATTATGATTCATATCAAAAAAAATTGGGATGTCTTGAACGGTTAATTAGATGTCCTGTTTTGCCAAGTAATGAGCGTTGAGGGTTGTTTTAATACTCGCAGATTCTGTCACTAACTATTTTGGTGGCATACCAATAATGTGGAGTGTTCAATGTTAAAACAACAGCACAAAATCCTTTTTGAGCCAATGAAAATTGGCTCCTTGAAACTGAAAAACCGGTATTCGATGGCGCCAATGGGTACATTGGGCTGTGTCGACGGCGACGGGGCCTACAACCAACGTGGCGTTGAGTATTATGTCGCGCGCGCTCGTGGCGGCGTAGGCTTGATTATTACTGGTGTACAAATGGTCGAAAACGAGTTGGAACAATTTCCAATGCCTTCTCTTCCGTGTCCAACCAACCACCCAACGGCCTATATTCGTAGTGCCAAAGAGATGACTGAGCGCGTTCACACTTACGGTGCGAAAATTTTTGCTCAGTTGACTGCAGGTTGGGGGCGTTCTTGTATTCCAGGCTTTACCCCAGAAGATAAATCGATAGCGCCTTCTGACGCGCCAAACCGTTTTGATCCTTCTATTCAGCATCGAGAACTAACGACGGATGAGGTGAAGTACTTTATCGGTAAGTTTGTTGAGTCTGCGGCGATTGCGCAAAAAGCGGGCTTCGATGGTGTTGAAATCCATGCAGTGCATGAAGGCTATTTGCTTGACCAGTTCACCATGGAATTTTTTAACCAGCGTACTGACCAATACGGCGGTAGTTTTGAAAACCGCTACCGCTTTGCGGTTGAAATCGTAAAGGGCATTAAAGCCGTGTGTGGCGAGCATTTTCCTGTTTCGCTTCGCTACTCAGTGAAAGGGAACATGAAAGGCTTTGGCCAAGGTATTCTTCCTGGCGAAGTAGCTGAGGAAGTTGGTCGTGATATGGAAGAGGGCCTTAAAGCGGCCAAATACCTTCAAGATGCCGGTTTCGATGCATTGAATGTGGATGCTGGTACCTACGATTCATGGTACTGGAACCATCCGCCTAACTACTTCGAACCTGGAATGTACAAGCCTTACTGTAAGGCAGTGTCAGAGGTGGTCGATGTGCCAGTACTGATGTCTGGTCGCATGGAAAACCCCGATCTAGCAGCGCATGCAGTCGAGAATGGCATCTCTGATGGTATATCAATGGGGCGCCCACTGCTGGCTGACCCAGATACGGTTAACAAGATTCGCCGTGGTCGTTTTGAAGAGGTGCGTCCTTGTCTTTCGTGTCACTTAGGCTGTTTAGGTCGTATGGCAGAAGTGGGGAACTTGTCTTGCGCGGTGAACCCAAGCTGTGGCCGTGAAGAAGAGTTTCGCTTAGCGCCAACCCATCGTAGCCAGAACGTCGTGGTTGTCGGTGGCGGTGTTGCAGGTATGGAAGCAGCGCGTATTGCCTCAGAACGTGGTCATAAGGTGACACTGCTTGAAAAATCAAAAAAACTTGGCGGAAACGTTATCCCGGGTAGCCAACCTCCGTTCAAGCATGATGACAAGTTATTGATTGAATGGTTTGCAGGTGAGATGGAGCGTAAGAACGTGGATGTGCGTTTTGACGTTACGGCAGATAAAGAGACCATTGAATCGTTTAATCCAAACAGCGTTATCTTTGCGACAGGTTCGCTCCCAGTGAAGCCAAAATGGTTATCAGGCCAAGATAAGCCTCATGTGATTGTTGCAGAAGACATGCTGATGAATCCAGACAAGATCACAGGAGACAAAGTCACCGTGATTGGTGGTGGTTTAGTTGGTGCTGAGGCTGCATTGTGGATGGCGCAACAGGGTAAAGCTGTGACTTTAATTGAGGGAAGCGATGACATCATCGGTGGTCCGCACGGTACTTGTTTTGCTAACTATCAAATGCTAAAAGAGCTGCTGGTTAAAGAGCAAGTGACAGTGTTGACTTCAACTTTACTACAAACCATCACTGATACAGGTGTGTTGGTTAAGAGTGACTACAAAGAGATGGAAATTCTTTCTGACCATGTAGTTTTAGCTTTAGGCTATAAGGCTGAAGATCACCTTCATGAGGCGCTGGCTAATGAGTTGGACGTGGATACTGTGTTTAACATTGGTGATAGCCAGAAAGCTCGTACCATCATGACCGCCATCTGGGATGGTTTTGAGGTTGCCAGAACACTTTAATCATTAAACAATAGACAGAAGCAGCACTAGGCTGCTTCTTTTTTGATTTCGAGTTCCAATTAAAGTAATGCAAGAGCCTACCTAAGCAAATCGGCTAAATAAAATTACCCATATTTGAAAGTAGTTTTCTTTCAGGTGTTGGTTGAGCAAAGCTGCGCTTTCACAAAAACATCAACATATGGTTGTTTTTTTGGTAACTTTTTGAAATGAAAGGAATCACAATTATCACGTTATGGTTGTTTTAACATAGTTTGAAAATCAAGAGCCGCTTTTTAGCGGCTCTTTTTTGTTTGGGACTTATACAGAAATTTTTTATGGGCAGCCTACATCACCGATCACATTCCTTACTAAAGGTGGGTAAAATAAGGCGTATGAGTTGTTTCAATGTTAGACGTTCATTCAACACATTATTGCCCCTTTTCTTGTTAACGTAAATACTCATTCACAATCTATTAATGCTGATTGGTGATATATTTTCTAATCTCTACTATTTGCGAGATTCAACAAAAAGTCAGCTAATAGCTGACCTTTTGTTTTGGTGCATAGAACGGGCGTTATGTTCAATTCAAGCAGCCTGAATCGACTTAACCGTTATTGTTATGCATTTGTTTTACACTCAACCACTCTCCAATCTACAAAATTTATACCTTTTGATAGAAAATTGTTATAGACCTTTAAAGGAACCCCCATATCTTCAAGTAATGATATGAAATGCGGAGCCATAGCAAAGTGCGTAATTATCTCTTTTTGGTTATCAGGTAATGCCTCCCACCAATTAGGAGAAAATACAAAATCCGTAAACAACATAATATAAGCCATTAACTTATTGAAATCACAATCAACATTGTAAAAAGAAGAGATAAATGAGCTTGTAATCTCATCATTTTTGGACCATTGCAAGATCACATAGCCACCTTTAACATCAGAGGAAATAGTAATACATAGGTACTGAATATCGTTAGGGACACCCTCATTTAAAAGCGAGAAACCTTCAAAATCAAATATAGGAGCTAAAATTGTTGAACACATAATGTCCGGAATACTCTGCAACCTAAAAAAAAGAAAATTTTCTTTAATCAGTTCAGGTATAAACATCTTATTTTTTGCAGTAATATATTCAAGCGATTGCTGTTCAAGGCTTTTATTCTGACTTTTTGCTTGATGACGTATATATGCAAGCTGTTTATCTGGTTTATGATATTCTGGATAGTCATTTTTTAAGATATTAATTATTGCTTCTTTTAAACTTTTATTACCCAAATACGATTTAGACATTGCTCTAAAACACAATGCATTTAGTTGTTCCTTATTTGGCGTTATTTCAATCTTTTCTATACACAAGAATAATTCAGTATCGTGCTTCGAGCAAAATCCATTAAATATCGTAGCGTTAGAGACACCAATTTTTTTAGGCAAATATACCCCGTTATTGTGTAAATCAATCAACTCTTTATAGCTAAGTGACTCGAAAGAATAAATATGTGAAGTCTTATCAGCTATTTGTCGTAAAGAGGCTTCCTGAATAGAATGAGACCTGATTGCCTTTTCACTACAAATTCCTTTACCGAGTAAACACTGTTCAGTGCGCTTGAATAACTTATGATTATCCTTAGACATCATCTCATAGTGTCCAGACAAAGGTATCTTATCTTTATTAAACTTTGCCAATATATTTCCTTAAAATGCATAACATTGTATTCAACGATCTCAGATCGTATATCTCCCCATGCTACCAGACACCTATCGACTGTAATTGTAAATTCACCCATATTTTCTCGGTAGTCATTATGCCTATTACGTTAAATAGCTGATTTTAAGCCGTAAAACAGGGACTTCAGCCACAAAACTCGCTAAAGCAACTAGTTGTATAACATACTGTAGGCAAAACCAGCCCCTAAGGGCTTGAAAGTTAGTTACAGAATCATGGGTATTTCACCGTGGTAAATTAAGAGGTTACTTACGAGGCAGATTTGACAACAAAGGCCCAAAATCATAAGAAAGGTAGCGGTGTTCAGATGACGTTGTTGAGTTTTAGTAAGATGAAAATTTAATCACAGAAAGATAGGTCAGCCATACCTGAGATAATTCATATTTTACTAATTTAGCAAAACCTGTAGCTCATTTCTGTCCAGAAATGTGTTTTGGATAAGTGGATTATAAAGTCATGACGTTTCAACATGATTTGAAAATAAAGAGTCGCTTTTTAGCGGCTCTTTATGTTTGGGATTTTAACCGTCATTTCGAAAAGTGTTAACTTGCAGCTATCTTCTACTTCGCATAATTCGAAGGAAACAGTGCTCGTTTCGCTTCTTCATCACGTTCGGTTTTAAATTCAACATCTTTACCGGTTTCACGGGCACGTAGTGCGGCTGGGCGAGTGTTGATTGCGTTAAACCAACGCTTCAAGTTCGGGTAAGGTTCTAGGCCTTCTTCACCAAGCACGACAGGTGCTTTATCAATCCAACCCCATGCAGCGACATCAACAATCGTGTACTCATTTCCGACGATAAATTCACGACCTTCCATATGCTTTTCTAGCACTTCGTAATGACGTTGTGCTTCACGTAGGTAACGGTTCACAGCGTAGTCTAAGCCTGCTGGCGCTGCATGGCGGAAGTGTACCGATTGGCCCGAATAAGGACCAAGGCCGCTCGCGATAAACATCATCCAAGAGAGTAGTTCGGCTCTGTCTTCTGGCTGACCACCAAGCTTGCCCGTCTTCTCTGATAGGTACAGAAGGATAGCGTTAGAATCGAATACGCGTTGTCCTTCGTCTTCAATGGCAGGTGTTTTCCCGTTCGGGTTTATTAAGCGATATTCCGGCGTGTGTTGCTCGCCCTTTAAGGTGTCAACAGGAACGAGTTCAAAATCTAGACCTGTCTCTTCTAGAAACAGAGCGATCTTCATTGGGTTGGGTGTTTGGTGAAAATAGAACTTAAGCATGGGGTAACTCCTTGTATTGATAATTCATTAAAGCACCTCTTGAACGATCGTTCAATAATTGATTTTAAATTATTTGAAAATCGGTTGATGCGTGTTTTAAATCTATTTGCTCAAAACTTCGTTATTTGAACGAGGGGTAACATCGCGCGATTCAGTGTGTTGGATTTTAAGTTGTTGACAAAATTAGCTTAAAGTGGCTTTTTTGATTCGTTGTTTTATGCGGAGTTCGGCTTTGTGATTGGCGGTTTTTGGCGGTTTTTGGCGGGATAGGGCGTATGAAATCCGCAGTCAGATATTCCAACATAACTGTTGAGTACTGCTTCTACTCAGAATTATCTGGATACACAGGCTTACTGGTAAGTTCAAAATCGTGATCTGCTGCCACACCTTATGCAACAAATGAATATAAACGTTAGAGATTCAGGTGTGCTTCACGGTTTTTTAATCTTAGGGACTTACATTGGTGAGCAAATCTGATGTGAACACTTAACGACACAGGATCTTTCCATGAAAAAGAACATTATCGCCCTCGCTCTTGGTGGCATGCTCGCTTTTGGCGCAACTCCATTTTCTTTTGCTGCTAACGATGGCGCAGTACAGGCTTCTGCGGATTACGCGCAGTTGGTGACTAAGCGACAAGTTGTCGACCAATTACTTCTTGATGCGTTGCAGGCGTTTAAGTCTCCGGCAAGAATTTCACACGCGGGCTTCACGGCCAAAATGCCAAGCAACATGGAAATTGTGACTAACCGATTGTTAGAAGCGTACCAGCTAGAACCTTACCGTACTGATTTGTTGATCTCGGCGGCGAATGCTCAGATCTACAACAAGAACGCAGAGCGCGCGATTGAGTTATTTGAACAAGCGTTGACGGTTGCACCAGACGATGTCGATCTTCATGCTTACCTTGCGGTTTGGCAGCGTTTTGAAGGCAATGAAAGTGAATCCAACAAGCACATGGAGAAGCTAGAGAGCCTGAATAAAGGTAAGGCAGAAGATATTAAACGCATTTTTGCTACGGTCGACCGCGTGTTAGAAACACCGTTGAAAGAGTCTGCGGATAAGGGGCTGTTGAGCGACCACGGTGCCATAGTCACTTTGGGCTACGCACTTAACCCTGATGGTTCTATGCATCAAATCTTGATCGAACGTCTTGAGACAACGTTGGCGATGTCTAAAGCGAACCCAGATGCGATGATCGTGTTAACGGGTGGCGTGCCGAAGAACCATAAGACTGAAGGCAAGTTAATGGCGGATTGGCTTATCTCAAAAGGGGTAAGTAAAGATCGCGTCATTGAAGAGAACTACGCGACCAGCACGGTAGGCAATGCCTTATTCAGTAGCTATGCGCTTGCTCGTCATGATATTAAGCATGCGACCATTATCAGCTCGGCAAGCCATGTTCGTCGTGGTCAAACTCTGTTTGAAATCGCGAGCTGGCAAACGGGGCCTCAAGGCATCACCTTTGATACGGTTTCTTACCCAGACAAGCCGCTCGCAGATCTTAAGAAGGCGAGCAGTGGTGAGCTGTTAGGTATCTACCGCGACGCTCTTAGAACGTATGGTATGTGGAGTTACCGCTCTTACCCATTAGAGTCTCGCTAGGCTTAGGGTTATTTCATAGTAGGCAAAGTATAAGTTGCTAGTACAATCGAGCACAGCTAGATGGTATGCTGTGCTCCTACTTAATTTAGTGTTTCAAAGGCAAAAAAATGAACCCGATTTTAGCAATGTTGAAAGAGAACAATATTAGCGACGAGCAGATCAGCGAGCTATTCAAGACGTTGACCGAGAACCCTCTTGCAGCAATGGCGACGATCAGCCAACTTGGTTTACCTCAAGACAAACTTCAAATGCTGATGGGTCAGGTAATGCAAAACCCTGCGCTAATCAAAGAAGCAGTTGAAGAGCTTGGCCTAGATTTTTCTAAGGTTGAAGCGGCTAAAGAGCAACTTCAAAAATAAGTGAGTTTGAATGAGCTGATATCGTCTTAGCTTATTCGCATTCAATGAAAAGGTCGTTTAAGTTCAGCAATAGGCTGTCTTGACGGCCTTTTTTGATCTTGGTAGTAGTTTGGGGCTTTGGTTGAGTTGCTTTCAATTATCTTATCTGACTCCATACACACCGACTATTTCAACACAATTGACAGCAATCTTGCCAAATATGTGCGACTACTGACAATTTACTTACTAGACTTAATTAACCTATGTGCGACCTGATATGTGCATCTTGATGAGCAGAGTTTTTGGATGAAGAAAGCCTTAAGTAATAGGGCTAACCGATTTTGGCCATAAGCGCGGTTTATCTATGAGCCACATTAAGGAAATGAATAAGAGGGCAACAAACTAAGCCCTTTATTGAGCAGTGATTTATAGGAAGCTAGTTATGAAGTATTTAAAGGAAACCGCTTTAGCGAGCCTTGTGCTGGCTGGGCTTGTTGGTTGTGGTGGTGATTCAGGTTCATCAAGCAGCACGACACCCATTACCTTAAGCGTGAGTGATGCGCCCATTGATGATGTTAAAGACGTCACCGTGACATTCAGTAAGGTCGCTTTACTTCCTCAAGGGGGAGGTTCGCCAATGATATATGATGTGTATAAAACGGACGAAAACGGCGATTACGTTGATGAAAATGGCGATCCTTTGCCAGATGGTGAGGATCCGATTCCATTAAGTGTGAATTTGCTGGATTACCAAGGCAGCGATGCACTTCCTTTGATTGAAAATGAGGTCATTCCGGTAGGCAGCTATAAGTTGTGTGTGTTTGCCAATGATGGCGATCATCCAACAGATCCATCTTACGTGATAGAAAACGATGATACGACCCGTGAGTTAACGGTGAAAGGTGAAGGCGCGTGTCCGCAAGGTGTGGGAAAAGAAGATAAAGCTGGCGTACTTTACTTTAATAACTCATTTAATGTGAACGAACAGAGTAACGACTTTGTTGTCGAGTTCGATCTTCGACGCGGCCTAAAGAACAGTTCGACTTACCCTGATTACACTATTCAAAGAACGTCTGTAAGCCTTATCAATACGGTTGAGACGGGAAATATTGAAGGCACTGTTGCTCTTTCTACTTATGACACTTGTAACGGTGGTGATAATACATTTGTTCAGTCGATCTACTTGTATGAAGGTAATGTTGAACAAGCTGACATGGCTCCAATTGGCGGCAGTGATGAAGTGAAACCGGTAACTTCAGCGTCAGTGACAATGAATGAAGCACAGACGAACTATGAGTTCTCACTGGGCTTCATTGACCCAGGTACTTACTCATTGGGTTATACCTGTACTGCGCAACATGACAGTGGTGAAGATAATGCTGATCCGGTTGCTGATGGTTTTGAAATCTATGATGTTCAAAACGGCGTGCAAGTAACGGTTGGTCAAGATAGCCAAGTGTCATTCTAAGCTTGATGTGAATGACGATTTTTAATAAAAACGGTCTCTTATTTAGAGGCCGTTTTTGATCATGTCACCTAGCTCGCATGAATTTGATGAGTATTGAGTGTGACTCTAGGGAAGTGATAATGTAACGTTGTGTCTCTTACTTTAACCTAGCGAAATGTACTCCGGCGTTGCTCATGAAATCTAGCTTAAGCATTCGATCTTACACCAAGCAATTTAATACCCATGCTCATGATGACCATCATCAACTGGTATTGCCGATCCAAGGGAGTATCAACCTTGAGATGGTTGGATATGTCGGCAAAGTGGCCGTAGGTGAATGCGTGGTGATTCCGGTAACCACAGCGCATGCCTTTAAGGCGGATGAAGCAGCACGGTTTATTGTCGCAGATATGGCAGAGTTACCGCAGCACTTGTTAGAGCATGAGCTCTCGGTTTTCACGATAACACCACCTTTGATGAGCTTCTTACTGTTCGTTGAGAAGCAGCTGGAATATCAAGTAGACAGTGGCATTGAATCGTCTATCTTGGATGTGTTTTCACTGCTTTTAGAACAACAAGAAGTAAGCAAGAGCATCGACCCTCGAATTCGTGCGGTACAAAGGCTGATAGCGGATAATTACACACAACCGTTATCCATATCACAACTTGCAGAAACGGCCTGTTTGAGTCCCACTCAATTTAAAAAACGCTTCAAAGAATGCCTGGGTATCAGTGCGCTTAAATACATCACTCGATATCGTATGGAGAAAGCTCAAGCCTTGTTAACCCACACAGATTTACCTGTTCAATTGATCGCTGAAAATGTGGGATATAGTGATGTTTCTGCTTTCAGTCGCCGCTTCTCTCAGCACTTTGGGATGTCTCCAAGGGCGTTTTTAGGCTCAATGAAAGACAGTCTTTAGAAACAACAATAGCGTCCTTTCGGCAAACTAACTTTTATCAATCTTCATTATTATCTATTTCACAACTGAAAATTGGGTAATAGAAATGAATCTTGCCATCAATCGCGTCAACGAATTCCAAACGGGCACTTTATCCATCTTGTTTGCTTCCATTTTATGGGGCACGACAGGCACCGCCGCAAGTTTTGCGCCTGATCTAAGCCCATTAGCGATTGGTGCTTTCTCTATGGGTGTCGGCGGCCTAATGCAAGCGGGCTTGGCGTATCGAAAGATTTTATCTTCACTTGATAAGCTTTTGCTCAACAAAAAGCTGTTAGCGGCGAGTGCACTGGCTTTAGCGATCTATCCTTTGGCTTTCTACTCTTCGATGAAATTATCGGGTGTCGCAATAGGCACGGTGGTGTCGATTGCTACCGCACCTTTCTTTTCTGCGCTGCTAGAGTGTCTGATTAGCAAAAACAATAATATCAACAAACGTTGGCTCACTAGCTTTGCGATTGGTGTCGTGGGTATTGGGTTGTTGGTATTTTCAGAATCATCATCGGAGAGTGACTCTGGCGACGACCTGAAGCTTTTGGGGATTGGATTAGGTTTGGTGGCAGGCCTGTGCTATGCCATTTATTCTTGGGCGACAAAGGCACTGATCGATAAAGGGATTAAGTCACAAGCGGCGATGGGCAGTATTTTTGGCCTCGGTGCGATGCTGTTGTTGCCAACGCTCTGGTTTACAGGGAATAACCTGTTCGCATCGAATACCAATATATTGGTCGTGAGTTACTTGGCGTTAATTCCTCAATGCATGGGTTATATCGCCTTCAGTTTTGGCCTGCGACATGTCACCGCGAGCAGTGCCAACTTGATTACCTTGCTTGAACCAGTTGTTGCCGCGGTACTTGCCGTGTGTATTGTTGGAGAGTTGATTCCATCGGCAGGATGGTTAGGTATGTTCCTGATTGTGCTGTGCTTGTTTATCCAGTCACAACCAACTCAAGAGCAGCGCTAAGCATTTGTCTAATCGCTAGTCTAAGCACTTGTTTAGGCACTTGTTTCAGAGTGAGTGAAGAAAGCTAAATTGAATTTTATTCATGCGTGAATCTTATAAATGAATAAAATCAGTATCTCAGTTGTGAGAGTGCTGTTACTATCGCTATCAATAGTCGGGGGGCATATACCTTATTTGGTGTTTGCTGAGATCGTTAATCGAGACCCGTTGAACCTGATTCAGTTAATACTGGCGTAGGGAACTATAAGCACTCGATCTACGTCTGCACCCATGAAAGCTTTCATGAGCCTAATGCGACTTCTCCTTCGATCAGTGTTCGTTCTCCTACGTCTTGTAAGATAGTAGGAGCGACAATGACACACAGTTCTATTTCAAAAGACTTAACTCCAAAAGCCTCAACATTACAGCACTCTGCTGATGGTTTGATTCGCACGAATACTCCGATTGTTTTGACGATCGCTGGATCTGACAGCGGCGGTGGTGCAGGGATCCAAGCTGATATCAAAGCCATGTCTGCAACGGGTAGTTTCGCTTGTTCGGTGATTACCGCTATTACATCTCAGAACACACAAGGCGTGTCAGCCATTTTTCCAATCCCACTTGAGCATGTCGCTAGCCAACTAGACGCAGTATTTACCGATTTGAATATCGTGGCAGTAAAAGTCGGTATGTTGGCGGATTCGCAAATCATTAAAGTCGTTGCGGACAAAATTAAGCAATACCAGCCTAAGCACTTAGTGATTGATCCTGTAATGGTTGCAACCAGTGGTGACCTTCTTTTAGAAAACGCTGCCATTACTACGCTAAAGCAAGAGCTGATTCCGTTGGCAGATATCATTACCCCGAACTTGCCAGAAGGCGCAGCACTTACGGGTAAACCGGTACCTGAAAGCGAAGCTGAAATGCAGGATATGATTGAAGACCTGCGCGCTTTAGGTGCTAAAGCGATACTGCTAAAAGGCGGTCACTTGGAGAAAGATGAAAACAGTAACGACTTACTGATTCTACCAACCACATCTGCTGTGATTAGCGCGAAGCGTTTTCCGACCAAAAACACCCATGGCACGGGTTGTACGCTCTCTTCTGCCATTGCTTCTTTCTTAGCGCAAGGCAACACGCTTCCAGAGGCTGTCGACCTAGGAAAACAATACATTTCTCGCGCGATTGCTCATGCTGATGAGTTGCAAGTCGGTCAAGGTCATGGCCCTGTCAATCACTTCTTCGCTGGACATGGCAATGTCCGTTAATACGGTTGGTGTTCAACTCAGCAATGCCTCCTTACGCTATAACGACAGTGAGCACGCGACCTTGTCTGGGTTGTCGCTTAGCTTAAACGCAGGTAAGTGGACGGTATTGTTGGGTCGAAGTGGCTGCGGAAAAACCACGGTATTGCGTTATCTGGCAGGCTTACTGGACGATAGGGTGGAGTGGCAGGGCACATTGGCAACGTCTGATGAATTACCTTTAACGGATCGCATCGCTTACATGGCGCAGCAAGATTTGTTACTGCCGTGGCTATCGGTCATCGACAATGTTTGCCTGAGTCATCGTTTTCAAAATCCAGCTTCTGACAAAGCACTGCAAACCAATCAAGCACTCGAGTTGCTCGCTGCGGTTGGTTTGGCTGATTATGCGAATGCGATGCCGGATCAGTTGTCTGGTGGTATGCGTCAACGTGTTGCTTTGGCTCGCACCTTAATGCAAGACAAACCAGTGGTGCTGATGGATGAGCCGTTCTCTGCGCTGGATGCGGTAACGAGACACAAGTTACAGACCTTAGCGTGTGAACTGTTAAGGGATAAAACCGTTGTCCTGATCACCCATGATCCACAAGAAGCGGTGCGTTTGGCGGATAACTTGTATGTGTTGCAAGGCACACCGGCGAGTGCTCACTCTTTATCTGTGCCTCACACGTCAACGCCACGAGTGCTCGATGGTGAGTGTGCCGAGTTGCAACAGGCGATCTTAGACCAGTTGGAGCGTGATTATGAATGATCTAACGCGAAGCGAAGCTGTGACTCGTTCAACTAACGCGCAGGCTAGCACAACATATCCTCGCCAAATGAACCCTGTTATGCGTTTGGTCATCAGCAGTGCTGTGATTCTTGGTTTGTGGCAAATGGTGGTGGTTATCTTTGAGATGCCAAGCTTCATTCTGCCGGCTCCCGCAGAAGTCTTCCTCAAGCTGATTGAACGCTACGATGTGTTGCTCAAACACACTTGGGTGACTGCGCAAGAGATCTTACTTGGGCTATTGCTAGGTTTGTCTATGGGGCTGTTTTTCGCCTTGCAGATGTTGATGTTTGATCCATTGAAACGTTGGCTATTGCCTATCTTAATTGCTAGCCAAGCGATCCCCGTGTTTGCGATTGCTCCAGTATTGATGCTGTGGCTTGGCTATGGCATCGCGTCAAAAGTGGTGATGGCGGCGATCATTATCTTCTTCCCTGTGACGACCTGTTGTTACGACGGCTTGCGTAATACACCGACAGGCTATCTCGATCTTGCTAAGACGATGGGTGCATCGAAATGGCAATTGTTGCGTTATATCCAACTGCCTGCTGCATTGCCAACACTGGCGTCTGGTATTCGTGTGGCTGTGGTGATTGCCCCAATTGGCGCGGTTGTCGGTGAGTGGGTGGGTTCAAGTGAAGGGCTGGGTTACCTAATGCTGCAAGCCAACGCACGCATGATCATTGATGAGATGTTTGCTGCCTTATTCATCTTGGCGGTGCTGTCTATCTCGCTCTATTTCATCACAGATAAATTACTTAAAAAAGCTATCCCTTGGGAGAACCAGTGATGGTTAGCTCAATAACTCTTTGTTTAATAAAGCTTCGCTCAAGGCTATTTATCTAAACAAACCTAGTTAAAAATTAGATCGATACACACAATAATAATATTCAAAAGGAAAGGTTAACTATGAAAAATACCAAATTGGTAGGTGCAGTGGCACTGCTTGCTTCATTGGTTTCAGGTCATGCTCTAGCGGACTCTGAACAAAAGAAACTGACATTGATGTTGGATTGGTTTGTGAACCCGAACCATGGCCCGATTGTGATCGCTCAAGAGCGTGGCTACTTTGCTGAGCAAGGCTTAGAGGTTGAAATTCAAGAACCAGCTGACCCAAGCACGCCAGCAAAATTGGTTGCGGCAGGTAAGGTCGATTTAGCGGTAACTTACCAACCAAGTTTAACTATGGATGTGGCAGCGGGTCTTCCTTTGGTTCGTGCATCAACCCTTATCGCGACGCCACTGAACACACTAATGGTACTGGATAATGGCAAGAACGATTCGTTAGCGGATCTGAAAGGCAAAAAGATCGGTATCGCGATTGCGGGTAACGAAGAAGCGACTATCGGCACCATGCTAGCACAAGAAAATGTTGCGTTTACAGACGTGCAAACCATCAATGTCGGTTGGGCACTTTCATCTTCATTGGCATCAGGCAAGGTAGATGCAATTTGGGGTGGCTTACGTAACTTCGAAACCAACCAACTGGCACTTGAAGGCTTTAAAGCAAAAGCATTCTTCCCAGAAGAGCACGGTGTGCCAGCTTACGATGAGCTTATCTTTGTTGCGAACGCAAAGCAGCACGATGATGAAGCGATCAAAGCGTTCAACAAAGCATTGGAACAAGCAACAACTTACATTGTGAATCACCCACAAGAGTCATGGAGCGAGTTTGTGGCGTATTCACCAGATACGTTGAATAACGAGCTTAACCAACGCGCATGGAATGACACGCTGACTCGTTTTGCACTTCGCCCTTCTGCTGTTGACCTAAAGCGTTACGACGATTACGCACAGTTCATGTTCGACAAAGGTATTATTAAATCACTACCAAAAGCCGCTGACTACGTGCCGACTTTTGACTAAGGAATCTCATGAAATACCAAGACTTAATCCAAGCCTGTCAGCAAGATTGGCAAGACTACACTGAGCATGATTTTGTTAAAATGCTGGCAAACGGCACACTCGCTCAGCCTTGTTTTCTACATTATTTGAAGCAAGATTTCCTGTTCTTAAAACAGTATGCTCGCGCTTATGCATTGGCGATTTACAAGGCAAAAACACTGGCTGATATGCGTCGTGCACTGCCAAGTGTTCATGCTTTATTAGATTCAGAAATCTCTCACCACGTTACCTACTGTGGTCAATGGGGCTTAACGGAATCTGATTTGGAAAACGAGCCAGAAGATTTCGGAACAGTTGCTTACACGCGCTACGTTCTGGATGCAGGCATGACGGGTGATCTTGTCGACTTATATGCGGCACTGGCTCCGTGTTCAATTGGTTATGCCGTGATTGGTAAAGCACTTCTAGAAAGTGGCGATACCGTATTAGAAGGCAACCCATACGCGAGCTGGCTTCAGCTTTACGGCGGAGAAGAGTTCCAGTCTGGCGTTGCAACGGGCGCAGAATACTTCAATCAACTGCTTGCTGAAATTGATATCAACAGCGAGCGCGGTCAGAACATCGTTCATATCTTCAAAACCGCAACCCGTATGGAAGTGGCTTTCTGGCAGCAAGGGCTGAACGCTCTTAATGATTCACCAGCTGATTAAAGCGACTTCTAACGAATAAGGATTTACCCATGCTAACTGAACAAATCATCCAATCGCTGCGCGATGTGCGAGCGCAGAAGCCATTGGTTGTGAACATCACCAACTACGTCGTGATGAACAATACGGCGAATGCGTTATTGGCGATTGGCGCTTCTCCTATCATGGCGCACTCACAACAAGAATTGGCAGAGATGATGTCTTTCTCTGGCGCTTTGGTGATCAACATTGGCACGCTTGATAGCGTGTGGACGCCAAGAATGCGCTTCGCGGTAGAACAAGCAAACACGAACAACAAGGTGGTGGTTCTTGACCCTGTGGGTTGTGGTGCAAGTACGCTGCGAACTGAGACTTCTCGTGAAATCGCACGTTTAGCGGATAAGTTGATCATTCGTGGTAACGCGTCCGAGATTATCGCGCTAGCGGGTGAGCAAGCACAGACCAAAGGCGTTGATGCGTTGGATAGTAGTGATGCTGCATTAGGCGCTGCGCAATGCTTAGTGGCTGAATATGGCGCAAATGTGGTGATTTCTGGTGAGACGGATTACGTTGTCACGAAAGACAGTGTTGTGACGTTAAATAACGGGCACCCAATGATGCCGTATGTGACGGGCATGGGTTGTACCTTAACTACTTTGGCGGGCGCGTTTGCTGCTGTCGGTGATGAAAGTGGTTTGGCTGCTGCAGCGGTGTTGGGTGTGGTTGGCGAAATCGCGGCTGAGAACTCTCGTGGCCCAGGTAGCTTGCAAATGAACTTGCTTGATGAGTTGTATCAACTAGATGAAGAGACACTGATTCAGCGTCTGAAGATTCAGTAGGCTTAATCTAGTTCTAAGCTCAAAACTGATAGTTCGAAGTTAATGGCTCTTAATTTAAAGCTTTTAACTAAAAGAAAGCCCCCGACACTTATGTGTAGGGGGCTTTTTGTTTGTGACTCAGAACTATGTCAGCTGTGATAAAGCAGCTTATGCTAGGTTCTAAATCGATTCACTTGGCTCTCTAGGTGATGAGCAACCTCAGTTAAGTCGCTCGCTGCGCCAGAAATACTGCTTACAGACTCTTGGTTACTTTGTGCGATAGTATTGGCACCTTGCGCATTTTCACCCAGTGATTTGGTTAAGCAGTCCTGCTCATCGACGGATATCGCGATTTGGCTGTTGGCCTGATTCAAATCCTGGATGTGTTGGTTAATCACATGCAAATTCTGAGAGGCTTGCTGTGCCTGAGTCGAAGCATCGGAAACCGTGCTGTGGCTCTCTTTGATCGACTCGAGTGCGTCTTTAGCACCGCGCTGTAGCGAGGTGATGAGTTCATCGATCTGGCTTGCAGAATCTTGAGTACGCTTAGCGAGCGTTCTTACTTCATCCGCTACGACAGCAAACCCTCGACCTTGCTCACCTGCACGCGCTGCTTCAATAGCCGCATTCAATGCCAGTAGGTTGGTTTGTTCAGAAACGCCTTTGATTACTTCAAGAATGGCACCAATGTTCATCGACTCTTTATGTAGGTCCGTCACTTTCTGGCTACTGACCTGCATGCTTTCATCGGCACTGCCAATCTCATGCAGTGTTTTGTCTACTTCTTTGAGTCCCATCGCCACATTCTCGGTTGCTTGGTTGGCAACTTGAGAGGCGTGGTTAGCACTTGCAGCAATTTCTGATGTGCTGGAAGCCAATTGATCAACGGCAGAAGAGATATTGAGCATTTCGCTGTTCAACTGTGTTGCGTTGGTCGAGCTATTATTGGTCACCTGGTTAAGCGACTCTGACATCTCGCCAATACGCACACTAGAGCGGTTCACTTGGCCAACAATATCGCGCAGAGACTCAATGGTGATCTCCATGTTGGTTAGCAGTTCACCAATCTCGTTCTTGCTCTCAATGTTCACTTCAACATTCAGATTGCCCTGAGAAAGTTCGTTGGTGATTTGTTTAACCTGCGCGATGCCTGTGGTAATAGAGCGAGTCACCAACACGGCGCTCGTCATGCCAATAACTAAGGCAACTCCTGTCAGCAATATAATGATTTGAATCGAGCGCTTTTCACTGGCTTGCAGTACAGGCGTGAGCGCTTGCTTTTGTTGTTCAAGAATACTTTGAGCATCCGCGACCGCAATCGCTAAACTGTCGCCAATAGAGGCGAGGGTAGCGGTTCTTTGCGTGTTCTCAATCATCTGTTGATGAACTTGCTCAAAGCCCTTTGCATACGCTTCGCGTTGGTTCGAGAAGTCTTCAATCAGCTCACTTTGATAAGGTGAGGATTTGAGAGATTCAATGTCGCCTTCAATACCTGGCAACGCGTATTCAAAGATATCTTTGCCCGCTTCATAGGTTTTGAGGTCGTTGTTGTTTGAGTAACTGAGCACGGTGATCTTGGCTGCGAGGAAGTTCTCCATCAACATACCCGCGTATAAGCTCGCGTTTGGATCATTGTTGTTGTACGACTCATACAACAAGCTCTGAGCGGCTTTGAGGGCGTTGGTTTCTCGTTTGACCATCTCGACATTCACCAATTGGTCGATGAGGAGCTCACTCTGTTTCATTGACCCATAAGCCACATCAAAGGCCGCAACGCTGTCTTGCACTAATTGCAGGCTCGACAAGCTATCGGTGTTGGTGGTGGTTTGGATTAAGTTGTTGAGCAGTTCATCAATCGCGAGTTTACTTGATTGATAATTCGTTTCGTACTGTTCATCCAATGACTCTAAGTAACGTTCAGAAGCCAAACGCACCTGAAGAAAGTGCACTTGAATGTTGCCTGAGAGTGTTGCTTTATGGCTGAGTTCACTGTATTGGCTGAAGCCGTTCGACAAGGTTTGGATACCTTTGTAACTCACAAAGCCTGAAATGACGAAAAAGAGCAAGCAGATGGCATAACCCAGCTTGATCTTGAGCGCTATAGAAAGGTGGCGCATAACTATCCCTATATTTACCTGATTCCTTCATAGCGAAGTATTCCATAAAACAGCGTTCTGGGCAGGCTTAAGTGAATAGTTTGTGTAATAAGTAACGCTTTCGTTAAAAATTTCAGGATTTTCGGTATGCTTTCAACGAGTTGTATATTCAATGGTGCGCGCTTAATTGAGCTAATTTAGTATTAACTTCCATGCACATGATGCGAATTGTCGGTAAAATGGTAGCAACTCAATTTAGACTCCGACTCCAAAGGCACGATATGAACCCTTATAAGCTCTACTTAGTAACGGATGACCAACAAGATTTAGAAACGCTTAAGTTCGTGGTTGAACAAGCAATCGCTGGTGGTGTCACTATGGTTCAAGTAAGAGAGAAGCATGGAGATGTGAGAGCTTTTATTGAACGAGCGCAGGCCGTTAAGTCGATTTTGTCTGGTTCAGGTGTGCCGTTGATCATTAATGATCGAGTTGATGTGGCATTGGCCGTTGATGCCGATGGTTTGCACTTGGGGCAATCGGATATGCCTGCCGCGTTAGCACGCAAGCTGATTGGCCCTGATAAGATTCTTGGTTTGTCGATTGAGACTGAGCAGCAGTTACAAGAAGCCGATAGTTTGCCGATTGATTACATTGGCCTTAGTGCGATTTTCGCGACACCTACCAAGACAAATCTAAAGAAACACTGGGGTTACGAAGGCATTCAAATAGCGTTAGAAACGACCAAACTGCCGATTGTGGGTATCGGTGGCATCAACGAGTCGAACATTCCGCAGTTGGTTCAGACGGGTATTCACGGCTTGGCTTTGGTGTCGGCGATATGTCACGCTGAAAGCCCTAAAGAAGCGACCCAAGACTTACTATCTCTAATGGGAGAGTGAAGAGGTTATAGACTAGAAAACAAATGAGGCTA
Organism: Vibrio crassostreae; assembly: GCF_024347415.1. Lineage (NCBI taxonomy): Bacteria > Pseudomonadati > Pseudomonadota > Gammaproteobacteria > Vibrionales > Vibrionaceae > Vibrio > Vibrio crassostreae. Next base: position 1,050,863 of record NZ_AP025477.1, on the reverse strand, counting down.
GTCATCTGTTTTCTAGTGAAAGCACCAGTACAAAGTAGTGGTAGATGTGCTTATCGACTGAGCATTTAAGGTGCTCTATCTAACACACTGTTGGGTCTATTGAATACACAGAGCAACGGTGCCGATGATCATAAGAACGATCGCAGCGTACCAACCGTATTGTGCGGTTTTATCAGCAACAAACACCTTAATGTAGTTGATCTCTTCATGCGCCATTGCGATGAAGTCCGTGTAGTTAATCGACAACTCACGGCTAGCTTCTTTCAGGTCTTGTTGAAGCTTGTTGAAAGACTCATCGATGAAGCCCTTTGTTTCCGAAGCAGACGGAGTAGCAGTTAACGCTAGACTATTCCAAACCGCCATACGCGATTCATATTCGCTTTCACTGACACAATTAAGTACGCGTAAATCATACTCTCGTTTGTTACGCTCTTTACCCATTTTCTCAGGGCAAATATTTCTTAAAACGTTCACGACAAATTTTCCAAAAGGTTCATTTAGATATAAAAAAGCACTCGATGAGCACTCATAAACTGGGGCGAATTAATATTCAAAAAGTGATCTATTTGAAACCGGAATAAGCGACTGCAAGGCAGAGCGTTTATCTGAGAGATTTGAAGTTGGGTCAGTGGTGTTAAAGAGCGATTTGGGTCCGTCTAAATTTGTTTGAAAAGACAAACCCGTTGGGATCGCAGTGTAGTTAGGTCACTTTTGGACATCAACTAGGGTGTTTTATCCAGACGACAAAGATATTTATCGGCAAGATAAGCAGAAATGAGGTAGCAGTGGTGAGTTCCACGCCGATATTGAACCTCTGAATTGACGATGTGTGAAGAATAAGGGAGGTTAGTTTGCCTGCCATTGATTGTATTGCAGTGAGTGTCCCTTAAGCTGCTCAATAAGGCTGGTGAGAACTGGGCCATTGATGTGGCTGCGAGAAACTAAACAACCCACTGGAGTAATCCAACCACCATGCTCGTGTGAGACAGGCAACGCCACAAGATCGCCTTTTTGAATGCCTTCCATCACCATCATTTCGGGCACATTTGCCCAACCGACGTTCTGTTCAACGAGATCAACAATGGTCTTGTGGTTGTTCGCATACCAAAGCATCGAACTAATACCGTAGGTGAACCACAATTCGCGCTGTTTTGAACTACGATGCACACATTGGCGATAGCGCTTGAGGTCTGAGTCTTGTACTACGGACATGTGACTCAGTTCGTGAGTGGCTGAACTAACGGTTAGGAAACGCGCTTGGCCCAGCAAGAAGAAATCCATATCAACCTTGAGCTCACCGTCCGCGTAGATGATGCCAATCTGTGCTTTTCTGCGTCTTACTAGATCTTCAACATCAAAGGTTGAGGTGGTAATGATATCGAAGTGTGTGATTGGAAACTGATCGGCTAGTGAGCTGATTATCTTGATGAAATTTTTATCTATGATGCTTTCGTCAATGGTAATGATCAGTTCGTGCTCATCTTCCTGTGTCAGGGATTCTACTTTTTGATCGAAATACTTTTGCTGATCAAGAATCGACTTAGCTACAGGCAATAGCGCTTTACCTGTATTGGTCAAAACGGGGATGTTTTTCTCTCGGTTAAACAGCTCTTGGTCGATGGCGATTTCTAGATTGGCGATCGACTGGCTGACGCCGGATTGAGCGCGTTTTAGTTTGCGTGCTGCCGCAGAAAAAGAGCCACTTTCACACACTGTGACGAAGACTTTTAGTTGCTCAAAACTGTACATGCTATCTCTCGCTCAATACAAAATGGGTTATTCATGCTTAAGCTATCACTAATCGTGATGGCTGTTAACTTTCTCTTATTGTTTCCGGTGACATAATCTCGGTTAATCCAACACGCATTAGATTATTTAGAGGAATGTATGAATACCTTAGAAAGAGTGTTTCACTCTGTATTATTTGAAGTATTGGCTGTCACACTGTCAATTATAGGTTTAGCGATATTTACTGAGCACGATGTAAATGCCTTATCAGGAACAATGATAGTTGTTGCGACCATCGCGATGATTTGGAACTACTGTTTTAACCGTATTTTCGATCGTTATTTCACGGGTGAAAAATCCAAGCGTTCACTCAAGTTACGTGTTTTTCATGTCGTGCTATTTGAGGCTGGCTTGTTGATAGCGACGATCCCTGTGATGGCATACTTGCTTAACGTGGGGTTATGGCAGGCATTTTTGATGGATATCGGCGTGACCATTTTTATTACCATTTACGCGTTTGTGTTTAATCTGATTTATGACCATGTTCGAGCATTCTGGGTACGCAGAGGGGAGCTCGCCGTTCAATAATCTACCAAGTCAGTAAACATGATTTTGGCCACTAACCGTTTGTTTATCCGTTATTTTGACGGAGATATTCGGTTAGTAGGCCTAGGTAACCCATCGTTTGTTCTGCTATCTTAAAGAAGGTGATAATTAGAGTTCTTGAAAGAACAGATTAAGAGGAAAGGATGCCAAATACCTCTCAGATAATGACAGTGGTTGATAAGAAGGAAGTAGAGCTGTTTGCGGAACTGTTCAAACATATCGATGGTGAAATCTACACCTTGTTACGCAGTGCCAAAATCCCCAATGACATTCTCACCAGCAATGACCATTACGATTACCTCCCAGAGACCACCATAAAAAATGTGGTCAAGATTATGGGGGAGTCGGCGTCGAGAGAGGAGTTCTCGTTGTTTATGTGGAGCTTTTGCAAGCAAACTTATGTACCAAGGTTTGTGGTTAAGCTAAGCCAGCAGGATTCATTGAAAAGTGCGTTAGACCAATTTGGTGAACAGTTAAAGTTGGTATCCAATGGGGCTCATGTCTATACCAAACACGCAGGTGGTAAGTGGTGGTTTGTTCGCGAGAAGCCATTTACTAACGCGCCTTGGTTTAAGTTCGCTGAATTGTTCTCTGTCATTTTCATTAACGAGCTACTTTCAGTATTAACGCAAGGACGTTGGAAGCCGTCTGAGGTTGGTATTCAAAGTGGCGATCTCGAATGTTTTCAATCTCTTCCACAAATGGGCACTGCTCAGTTTTATACACAGAGACCCGTTACTGCCTTTGAAATTCCAGAAGAGATCATGCTTGCGCCGATTGTCTTGCCAAAGGTTGCTGAGGTACTTGAGCCAACCGCCCCTTTACCTAGTACGTTTCTCAATGCCTTCAAGTTGGTGATCAAGCCTTACCTCACGATGGGGAAACTCCCGATTAGCTTGGCTTCTGAGATTCTTAATATCCACGTTAGGACGATTCAACGTCGTCTGGAAAGTGAAGGAGTGGTCTACAAGAGCTTGATTGAAGAGATGGTTCTTGAGCTGGTTTTGGAATTGCTAGAGCAGTCCGATCTATCGATCACGCAAGTTGGTGCAAAGATGGGCTATTCCGATTCTTCCCACTTTACCCGAGCCTTTAAAAGACAGATGAACATGACGCCAAGACAGTACCGAAAAGAGCACAGCTAACGTCGGTAAGCAGCAGTACAAAGCTATCAGTAAGAGATCCGGCAATAACAGCTCCGGAGTAAAACTCTAGCCAGTGACTAAAAATTCCAGCCTGTAAGCAGAAACCGGAGCCTGAATGCAGAATTATTTATTGTCATCAAATGGCCATTTATCAACCTTGAAGACTGGCAGTATCACTACTAAGTTATTGAATGTTGATGAGTTGTTTTGCCTCGATTATTTCACAGAATTTTGATTAGATTTTTGTGAGTGTCACGACCAATAAAAACATCTTTGAAACCTCATAACACTCATTAGTAGTTACGGAATCGTTATGGGAAGTGGACGCCACTAACAAACGGAATCAAGGTGTAAAAATGAAAAATGCAGGCTTAAAGCTCTCTGTTGTTGCTCTTTCGTGCTCATTTGCTCTTTCTACAAATGCAGCATCAACGCTATTTACTAACGTCGATGTGTTCAATGGTACTGAAAACAAATTGTACGAAGACCATCACGTATTAGTCGAAGACAACCTAATCAAACAAATCTCTGCAAGCCCGATCGAGGCTGGCGAAGCTGAAGTGATTGATGGCACAGGCAAAACGTTAATGCCGGGATTAATCGAAGGCCATGGTCACTTGCTGATGAATGGTGGTAATCTAAGTGACCACGAAAACAACCGTACGATTGAAGAACTGGCCGCTCGAGCAACAGTCAACGCTAACGCTGCGTTTCAATCAGGCTTTACCACGTGGCGTGATGCGGGTGGTTTGAACACGGGCCTACGTAAAACAATCGACTCAGGCATGTTGCCGGGGCCAAGACTCTACACATCAGGCGCGTTTATTGGGCCAACGGGTTCACACGCCGATTTCAGTAATCTAACCACGGCTAACCAACACTTCTTTGGTTCATCGACCAATATGGCTCGTAATAGCGTGAGCTTTAATGCTGACGGGATTACCGAAATCAAAGCCGCTGCGCGTCAAAACTTCAAGCAAGGCAATACTCAAATTAAGATCATGTCATCGGGTGGTGTAGCCTCATCATTTGACCCTTGGCAACTGAATGCGATGTCTGCGGAAGAGATTGAGGCAGCTGTAGAAATTGCCGATGCTTACGGTTCTTACGTGATGTCTCATGCCTACAGTAAAAAAGCGATCATGCGTAACTTGGATGCGGGTGTTAAAACAATCGAGCACGGCTTCATGTTCGATGGTGATATCGCTGACAAGATGGAAGATAAAGATGCTTACATCACAACCAACATGACTGCGTTCTCCCCTTACTTAACACAGATCGAAGCGATTAACTCGAACCCTGCATCTAAGCGTAAAGCGGAATCTGCAACCAAAGCGTTCAAAGATTACATCTCGAACGTAAACAAATACCAACCTAAATGGGGCTTCCACACAGACTGTGTTGGTGACGTGGTTTCTTGTATTAAGCAAACCGACCATACGATTTACCTTGCGGGCAAAGAGCTTGGTAACTTCTTCACTCTGAAAGGCATGACATCAGTAAACGGCGAGATCGTTAAGTTGTCTGGTGTGATGGACCCATATCCAGAGGGTAAGTTGGGCGTGATTGAAGCGGGTGCATACGCTGATATCATCATTGTAGAAGGCAACCCACTTGAAGACTTAACAGTGATTGGTGCAAACGAAAAATGGTTTGACGCAGAGCCGCGTAGTCCTGAAATCGATACCATCAAAGTCATCATGAAAGATGGCAAAGTCTACAAAAACACGCTGTAACACAGCGCGACTATTCAGTTAAAAGTTAAGCTTTAATAGGCGACCTACTTCGGTAGGTCACCTCTCTTCAAGGTGTCCCTTATGCAAAAAACGCTTTCTCTTATCTTATCGATGATGTCACTGACTATCGTCGCTTTACCTACCTTTGCTGAAACAGCGATGAATCTTGAGTGGCAAGATCTGAATTCAGAATCTCACGAAATGAAATTAAAAATGCCAGATCTTACCGATCAGCAAATGCGTCTATTACAAGGTGTGATAGCAATGAGTGCATCAGAGGAAGAGCAAGCTCAACAACAGGCTTTATTATTCAAAAAAACGCTAAATGAGCAGGGCGTTGATGCAGACGAAATGATCGCGCTGCGTGACGAATACATGAAAACCATGAAGGCGAACGCTGAAGCTATCACGACAGAATTTGACGGCAAGAAAGTGCGAGTTCCGGGTTTCATCGTGCCTTTAGAGTTCTCAGAAGGTATGACCGCAATTGAGTTTCTTTTAGTGCCAGTGGCGGGCGCATGTATTCACATGCCACCTCCGCCAGCAAACCAGATTGTGCGTGTGTCTTTCCCTGAAGGCTTTCAGGTACAGAACGTTCAGTATCCAGTATGGGTAGAAGGTGACTTTAGCTCGAACAAAGTGACTGAAGAAGTTTTCTTAGTCGATGGAAAAAGTAACCTCACCATGGGTTATGAAATGAAAGCTTCGATGATTGAAGACTATTACGAGAAAGAAAATTAATGGTTGTCATCAAATGACAATTTTCAATGTGAGCAATGAATAAAATAGAACTCACTCAAAAAGCATTGGTGACAAGATGAATTCAAGATTATCTAAAGTAAGTATGGCTGTGATGGTGCTAGCAACGTCAATGAGCCCAGCGGTTTATAGCGCAAATTTCGAAGGTCCAGACTCTGTTGAAAATACAATTTCAAAACAGAAAGAACAGCAACTGGATTGGCGTGAAAAGCTTGCTGCGGATGGTTTTACATTTGGTGCGGATTACTTTGCGTTGGGCCTTACTTCTGGAGATGGCGTTGGTGGCGATAGCGTTAATGCATCATCAGGCGTCGCACGACTATACGGGTCATGGCACCTACTAGGAAATGGCACACAGAACTTAGGTAGCTTGGTATGGAAGGTGGAACATAGGCATGCCTATGGTGATACTGCGCCCAAAGACTATTCATTCGGCCCGCTTGGCTATGTTGGTGCAATTGGCCCTGCATACAGTGACCAAGGTTTTCGAGTGACAGACTTAAATTGGAAGCAAAAAACCAACGATGGCAAAGGCACTATTGTTGTCGGTTGGCAGGATGTAACGAACTATGCAGATGTTTACGCTCTAGCAAGCCCGTGGTCTGGTTTTACTAACTTGGCGTTCTCGACAGGCTCAGGCGCAATGGGCTTACCAGATGATGGTGTACTTGCGCTTTCTGCTGGTCATATGTTGGGCGAGAATTTTTATGTCGTCGGTGGTATCGCGGATGCAAATGGTCAATCAGATGATATTCTTGATGGTTTTGATACCGCTTTTGGCAGCGATGCGTCTTACTTTACGACACTGGAATTAGGTTGGACGGCTTCGCAAGAGCAGATCTACACCGATAACTTCCATGTGACTTTCTGGGATTTTGGTGATGATACGCGCCACAGTAATAGCCTTGCTGCGGAAGGTGGCTCGGGAGTTAACTTTTCATGGAGTCAATTCATGAATGATCAAGTTATGCCGTTTGTTCGTGGTGGCTTCTCTGAAGGGGATGTTGCCCTTTACGATAAATCAATCTCGGTTGGTATGGGATATTTCGGGTTAGGAAAACCGACGAATAACCTAGGTGTAGCGCTAAACTGGGCGGAAGTGAATGGTGATTCTTTTGCAGCTGATGCGAAGGCAATAAGCGGTAGCACAGAGCAATGGACAGCGGAGATCTACTACAACATGCAGTTTGGTGACCACCTACAAGTAACGCCTGACATCCAGTACATCAAAGATCCTGCGTTTTCTAGTGAGAGTAGCGCTTGGGTATTCGGTATTAGAGCGAGAGTGTTTATCTAATTTCGCTAAACACTATATTTTTAGACTTAACAGCTAAACGTAAAAAGTGAGCCCATGTGGCTCACTTTTTTGTTTCTAGTTCGATTAAACTTTATCTAATCGAGCACTTAGGCTTTTTCGGCTTTCTGCGTGTCATCCAGTGCAAAGTAGATCTTAGAGACAATCACTTCGGCAATCAGAATCGTAAACACCACGGCAAAGAAGGCGACCACACCGTTCCAAGGGCCACTGAAATCGACCTTGTCACCAAATAGGATGTTGATCGCTTCTAGCATCACGAACTTTGAACCGACTAGAATTACGTAGCTAGATAGGCCTCTGTAAATCTTAGGTGCAGTGCCGGGTTTCGACTTAAAGTAATCCGCGAGCTTATGTTCTAAGCCGATGGACAGTTTGAGCAACAGCTGCAGCAAAATCGCGGCAGCAAATGAGATGGTGAATGACTCGATATTAACGAAGTCCCAGTATTCATCAAAAAAATTGAGAACGGTTAAATCAACGAGTACTGCGAGTGTGTAGCCGACAAAGAGTCGCTGGGGCGTATTAAATCCATATACTTTTTCAATATTGCTCATCTACTTCTTCCTGAGTAAAGGGTTATAAAAAACTTAGGAGATAAATATAGGATATTCAAACGCTTATTGCTCAGGATGCGAAACAGCTCTTAAAGTGCGCGTGGCGCATTATGGTAAGTATCCCGATCAAGATTGATTCAGTATGAGTTTTCGGCATGAGCCTAAGATTTAAACAGAGGTAGATATGATTATTCACTTTAGAATCCAAGACGTAGAAGAGCTTTGGGGCTCAATAGATTTGGCGACACTCTTACAAACGGAACTGAGAGGGGTATCAACCACACTATTAACTATATGATTGAAATAGTTAAATTACCAATTACACTTGAAGCATAAGTTTGAATGGAGTCAACTTAATGCTTTCACCCCAATCGTTATATCCCCCTTCGATTGCTTTACTTTTAACGAGCCTTATTTCTTCCTCGGCCTATGCATCTAATGAGGCGATTCAACATCGCTTGGAAAAGATATTCGCCGTTTCAATTGCGCTTACTGACAGCGATGCCGTCTCTATTGGTTTTGTCGATTTTGACCCTAACTCGTTCATCAATCTAAACGACAGTGGTTTTGGCTCCGATAAAACTATCGATACTCGAAGCCAAGTAAGTGTCGGCTCTATCCCTTATTCTTCCGTGATTAAAACCGATGATCCTGACCTAGATTTGATTTGGTCGGTGCGCGGGTCTTATGCGCTCTCTGAGCAAGATATTGAGATTTCATCGGATGTCACATCAGACCGTCGAGTTAACCCCAATAAAGACTCAGTTTTGGGCCTGTATGGCTTTTTCGGCGCTCAAAGCCATTTAAACCAACATTGGTCTATCGTTTATGGTTTAGGCACTCACTTGCTCTACTACCGTAATAAATACGAATATAAAAATAGCTACTCTCAAGCCTTTCAATCTCAGCTCGATGGATACGCGCTGAACACTTCTGCATGGGCATTGATTGGTGAGCCGTCGGTCAAACTCAAATACCTACAGAAACAGGAGTGGGGAAGTTGGAATGTGTCATCAAGGACGCGTTATTTCTATGGAACGGGCTGGGGGGAAGCCAATGATGGCGATATCGGCAACCCTGAAGGTTTGCGGTTTATTAACGAGATTGAATTCAGACAAAATGTGGCACTGGATGCTTGGTCGTTAAAGAACCCTCAGATTCACTATAACCTGCGAAGAATCGACGTAGCAGGGGACCTCACAGATCCACTCGATACCCACTATTACTATGAGTTTGGTGCAGGCTTAGTGTTCGATGTGCCTTACGATTCTTACTTCTTTGATAACTTTGGTGTTGGGATTAACTTCAATTACGGCAGTTCGCTCAGTGGTGGTAGTTTGCTCTTCTTACTCAATAACTAGCATAAGTTTTTGATCTTCAAAGTGCTCATATAATTTGAATTTGTATGTGTCGTAAAATGGTAAATATTGTTTATAAAACTTAGTCATCATAGCGCTCTGTCCATCTCCCGAGCACATTATGAACAAGTTGAATTTTGACCGCAGAGCCCCGTTGTACGTGGTGTCTGCACTTGTCCTAAATACGTTGGTTAGCTTGTGGTTGCTGAGCATTGCTTCTACCGCAGCTATGGTTTTTTCTGTATGCGCGTTGTTCCTTCTTAGCACACTGATCACCGCACGCCTGTATCGACACGAAATGACTCAAAGCCAGAACAGCTTGTCTGAGGCGATCATTGATGGTGTTGCCGGTTTTATTATTCTCGACAGTCAATTACGAATAATTCAGGTCAATCAACAGTTCTCTAGAGTCTCTGGTTATGCGTTCGACCAAGTCGAAGCACGTCCTATTTCTGACCTCTGTTTTATGAACAACAGTAGCTTGATATCGACCATTTCCACCTCGCTCAAGCAAAATCACAGATGGAAAGGTGAGTTGAGTGGTGTCAGCCGACTTGGTGAACACTTTACGGTCAACGTGGTTGTCGAAAAGCTTACCGAATTACTGCCACATAATGAAAAGTACGTGGTCACTTTTACCGATATCAGCCGACGTAAGATCTTAGAGCGTCGATTAAGAATGCTGGTGGAAACAGACTCGCTCACAGGCTGCTGGAACCGACGTCGTTTCGATAAAGATCTAAACCATTATTCAAACCTCGCGGAACGTTACGGCTACACGCAATCTTGTCTCGCTCTGATCGACTTGGACCATTTTAAATCCATTAACGATAACCACGGCCATGACCAAGGTGATGCGGCACTTAAAGAGGTCGCAGAACTATTGAGAAACAACAGCCGAGATACTGATATCGTGGCACGCGTTGGTGGTGAAGAATTTGCCATCTTAATGCCAGAAACCAACTTGGCCGATGCGTTTGAAGCCATGTATCGATTGAAAGAAGTGATTACCAAAGGGACTACATTGAACCTGACCGTGAGCAGCGGTGTGTCTGAAATACAGGCGCAAGCTGAAGCGACCTATCGCAGTGCGGATAGGGCGCTTTATCGTGCCAAAGGGAATGGTCGAAATAGGGTGTGTAGTTCGAGTTCAGGCATCCCAGCACCGATTGTGCTTGGTTAATCTATTTAGCTAATGAACTTAACTATGCCTAAGCCGATATCGATCGTTGATAAATCTTCGGTGTAAGACCAGACACACGTTTAAAGGCTCTAGAGAAATGCGAGATGTTGGTGTAACCCAGTTGGCTAGAGATATAAGTCAGCGTATGACCTTCTTCCATTAGCTCACAGGCGACAGAAAACATCAGGTTCTCTTTGATCTTTCTGTAGGTGGTATTTTCGTTTTTAAGCTTACGTTGAAAGGTTCTCACTGAGAAATTAAGCAGCTCTGCGGCCTCTTCAAGTGAGAGGTCTTGCTCTTTCATGTAAGGCTTGAGTAACTCGTAAACACTGTCGGTAAAGCTGGTGTGCCACTCAATGATCGCGGGCTTATTGCTTAAGTCTTTGGCGGTGATACGAATGGGAAGCTGTAGGATCTCATCAGGGATCATCACCGCGGTTGAACTGTGGTCGATGAACAGTTGGCAATTGCTTGGAACCAGCGTTTTGACGATGTCGGTGTCATGTCCTTGCAAACGAATCTTGGTAGGTTGCCAAGGTGAGTGAGACAGAATCGTGATCAGTTCGATGATGTAGGTGATGGCAAATACTTCGCCCCATTGGAACATCGATGAGGGCTCATCAGGCGATGTTCGACAAAACCAGCTTTGGCCATGCTCAACAACGAAATCGACGCTACTGCCAGGCGAGTCATAAGAGAAGATCGTGTTGATGTGTTTTAACGAGTCGCCAATGGTTTCGAACTCGGTAAATTGATGCAAGACGTATGGGATGATTCTTCGTCTAAAAGCAAGGCCAAGTACATCCGTAAATCGGGAAACGCCCAATTGTGATGAGGTCAGATAAATCAATCGTTTGATGGATTCCGACGGCACAAAGTCACTTTCTGACTCAATAAGATCAGGTGGTAGACCCGAGTCTTCGAGCAGTTTGTGTAGGTCTAATCCATAGTCAGTAAAAATTTGGACTAAGATCTTGGCGTAACTGGTTTGTATAACGGGTACTTGGTAAGAGCTGTTGGCCATGATCAATCAATCCTTGTGCATTGATACATAATTGGACGTGCATATCATTTACGACACTTTGTTTAGTAAATCTAACCCTATTTACTTGAGTTTTCCATGGTCAGGTTTATTTTTAAGATATTAATTTTGTTGATGTTAGTTATTGAGAAGGGAGTTCCATGTCTGAAGTTAAAGGGAACAAGCAAGACGACAATGAAGAAAGTAGCCAACCAGAAAATGGCAAGGATAAGGTAAGAAAGGTAACCAACTACCTACTTGGGTTTGTGGCATTCACGCTGCTGTTCAGTATTGTTGCTGATCGAATTATACCAATCACCGATAATGCCCGCGTGAAGGGTTACATCGTTCCTATTAAGCCTGAAGTGTCAGGCAAAGTGCTTGATATATTAGTTAAGCCGAATCAATTGGTTAATCAAGGCGACACACTCGCGATTCTTGATGAATCTGATTACCGAATTGCGGTGCAACAAGCCGAACAAAACCTTGAGATTGCAGGGCAAAATGTTGGAGCTCAAACTGCCAACATCGCTTCTGCACAAGCTAAATTAACTTCTGCTCTGGTCGAGAAACAAAATACTCAGCTTCAAGCGAAACGTGTTCTGGAAATGGCTGAAAAAGGCGTGATGTCTAAATCGGACGCTGATGAGGCTCGAGCTGCATTAGCAACTTCTCGTGCAGGCGTGACTAACGCTGAAGCGGATTTGGAGCGTGCCAAGCAGCAGATGGGTAAAGAGGGTGAAGAGAACAGCCAAGTGAAAGCGGCATTACTGGCGTTGGAACAGGCTCAGCTAAACCTTGAACGCACCGTTATCAAAGCACCGACTCAAGGCGGTGTGTCTAACTTTAGCCTTTCTGAAGGTTTCTATGCTTCTGCAGGACAAGCGATCATGACGTTTGTATCAACAGAAGACATCTGGATCGAAGCTTATTATCGTGAGAACAGCTTAGGTAATGTTGCGGTGGGTGATGAAGTGGAAGTCGCGCTCGATTTTGCTCCGGGTCAGATTGTCAAAGGCCGTGTCAGCAGCATCGATTGGGGTGTGGATTGGGGACAGAACGATCAGGCGGGTAAGCTTGCTCAAGCTAGCCAACAAACGGGCTGGTTGCGCCAAACTCAAATGCTTCCGATCACCATCGAATTTGAGCGTGACACCATGCAAGGCATGTTGCGTGTCGGTGGTCAGGCAGATGTGATTGTTTATAGTGGCGATAACTTTGTTTTCAATGCGATAGGCAAGCTTTGGATTCGATTTATTAGCGTGTTGTCTTATGTCCGATAAGCCCGTACTCGACCAACAAACACAGCAACGGATCCTGCGATATACCGTCGGGGTCACGTTGGCTGTCTTTTTGGCGGCGTGGATTAACTGGCCACTTGCGTTCGTCGCGCCAGTGTTCACTGCTAAGTTCTTAATCGATAAACCTAATCTGCACAAAGAAACCGTCTACGAACTGTTGTTGGCGGTGGTTGCCACCATGGCGTTAGGTTTATTGCTGTCTCGTGGTATTACACATTATCCAATCCCGCTGCTGGTTTTAGTGGGCCTGATGATGCTGTGGGGCTACTACTTGTTTGTTGACCCAAAGTGGAACCTGTTCGCCACCATACTCTTGATTGCCGTATTGATGCTGCCATTTATGGCCATTGATAACCCGGGCGTGTCGGTATTGTTGGCCTCTGGCTTGGCAACATCGGGTGTGGTTTCAGTAATGATCTTTGCGTTGGTGCATGTGTTCTTTCCTGAACCTAAATCGGAGTTTTCAGGTTTCGCGGCTGCGCCACTCGAAAAGAAACAACGCTGGTATGCTGCCTTTAGAGCGATGATTATCTCGTATCCTGTAGTGTGCTTTTTCTTTATCTTTCAGATATCTGAAGCACTACTCACTATGATGTTTATCGCGTTGTTGTCGTTAATGATTACCTCAGAAAAATCTGTAAAGCTGAGCGCATTTCTGGTGACCAGTAATGGTATTGGAGGCTTGCTGGCGATTGCTGCTTTTTCAATCCTTTCTATCGTTCCCAATATTGTCTTCTATTCTTTATTTATAGGACTTATTGCCATTCTCATGGCTACTAAGATCTATACCGTTCCAGAAAAAGCACCGATTTTCGCCACTGCATTCAGTACTTTATTGGTACTAGTAGGAAGCACATTGATGAGCTCAGGCGATATCGACAGCAACACATTCATACGTATATTCCAATTAGTGTTAATTGGAGTTTATATGATTTTGGCTTCACTCTTCCTCGAAACCAGGAATTGGAAGTTTCTACAAAATCAGCCCTAATTTTTGCCCTAACAAGGACGTCTCATGAAGTTAACCGATGATTTTTCAAAACAGGCGATTGATGCCGCAATTAAAATTGCAGCCATTGCCATGCTCGTCTATTGGTGTTTTTCAATTCTGCGCCCATTCATTCTATTGGTAGTGTGGGGCGCGATCATTGCGACTGCGCTATACCCTGTGGCAGTGGCTATTTCAAACAAAACCGGGATGTCGAAAGGCAAAGCCAGTGCATTACTGAGCTTTATTGGTGTGTTATTGCTACTGATTCCGTTGGTGGCGCTTTCATCTGGTATTTATACCAGTGCATCGGACCTAATGACTGGGCTACAAGATGGCACTTTGTCTCTGCCTAAGCCGAAAGAATCTTTGCAAGACATTCCGTTGATTGGTGAAAAAGTCTATGCGGCCTTGGTTCACGCTTCGTCCAACATAGAAAGTGTGTTCATCAAGTATGCGGAAGAGCTGAAGATATTCGCGACTAAAGCAGCGTCGGTTCTGGGTTCATTGGGCGGTGGTTTCATTCAATTTATCATCTCAACCATCATTGCTGGTGCGTTCATGAGTAATGCCGATAAATGCCAAACGGGTGTGACTCACTTGGTGGCGCGCTTAACAGACGGCAAAGGTGAAGAGCTGGTACAGCTTTCTAAATCAACCGTTCGTAGTGTTGTGCAAGGTGTGATTGGTGTTGCTGTGATTCAATCCATGATGTCGGCAATTGGTTTGGTGATTGCGGGCGTACCTGCTGCTGCGTTTTGGGCACTGGCGGTATTGTTAATTGCAATCATCCAACTTCCACCGATTCTTGCTCTGTTACCTGCGATCATTTACATGTTCAGTGTTGAATCGACGCTGGCGGCAAGTTTGTTCTTAGTGTGGTGTATTTTGGTGAGTGGTAGCGACGCTATCTTGAAGCCTGTACTGCTAAGCCGCGGTTCTCATATTCCAATGCTGGTTATTTTATTGGGTGCGCTGGGCGGAATGGCGATGTCAGGAATCGTCGGTCTGTTTGTTGGTGCTGTGATTCTGAGTTTAAGCTATGAGCTGATGATGGCGTGGCTTGGGCTTGAAGAGAAAAGCCAAGAAGATGCTGAGACAAACAAAGCAGAGACAGAGGAGAAATAGATGAAGCCAGTCTCTAAAGACGACAACTTCTACTTCTTATTCTATGCACTGTTGGTATTGTTTTTTGGTTGCGCGGTGATGCAGCAGTTTTATCCGCAAGGCCAGAAAACAATACTATTTCTCATCATCATTACTCTGGCGAGTTCAATTGTCGGTATTCATAAAGAGCGAGCCTTGTATCGCTCTTGGTATGGACTGTTATTGATTACGGCTTTAGTGTCTGGCGTTTTTTCGTTTTTGGAAGGCTATAACCTGTCGATAGTGACACTATCAGCGTTGGCTGTATTTTTGTTTTCACACATTTACTCGGCGTTAAAACAGGTGATGAAAGCAAAAACGGTGACGCCCAATCACATTATCGGGTCAATCTGTATCTACTTGTTGTTAGGGTTTGCTTGGTCGACCATCTACTTGTTGATTTTAGAGATCTTCCCTAATGCATTTAATGGGTTAGAAGAACAAATTTGGCTAACCAACTTGTTCAATGCGATGTACTTTAGCTTTATCACCTTGACCACGGTTGGTTACGGTGACATATCACCGGCTCTGCCT
Organism: Vibrio crassostreae; assembly: GCF_024347415.1. NCBI lineage: Bacteria > Pseudomonadati > Pseudomonadota > Gammaproteobacteria > Vibrionales > Vibrionaceae > Vibrio > Vibrio crassostreae. The sequence goes on along the minus strand of NZ_AP025477.1, from coordinate 1,035,486 downwards.
ATTGCTCAATTCTTTGTGTTTATGGAATCTATTATCGGCAGTTTCTATTTAGCTATTATGGTGGCGAGTTTGGTGAGCATTCGACTTACACAGTCTCAGTCCCAATAGAGCATTTACAAATAATAGAGCACATACAAACAAGCCCGGCAATCGCCGGGCTTCTTCTATTTTATGAGCTTCAAGGTCTCTTTAAGTTTGAACTCTGTGTAGGCAGTGAATCTTACGCTTCAGTGCCTTGAATCTTCTCTAATTCAGCGATAGTCGTTTGCGATACAAGCTGACCATCCATGTAATAGCTAACGTTTTGACCGTCTTTGATACCCGTCAGAGTCGCCGTTTCACCAGACGTATAAACGATGTCCATTTGAACCGTGTTTTCGTCGATCTTAATCATCTCACCGGTCTCGATGGTGCGATTGTTTGAAATTGGGCCGACAGGCGCTTCTTTAAGGCTTGGGTCTAGCTCATCGTTCACTTTGAAGTGAGTATCTGTTTTTGTATCAAATACGTGTGGTGAACCGCTGATCGGGTTTTTACCTGTCCAGAATTCAAGTGAGTTGAATACGACATAGTCGGCTGCGGTTGTAATACCGTATACAGGCGCTAATAAGAAGTTTACACCTGCACGAGCATAGCGGTTATCGACAACTTCAACGTTAAATTTCATCACTTTCCCTGTTACGGCGTTACTGCCGATACAACCAGTTAGCGCAGAAGCCAAAACCGTTAGTCCTACAATTTTAAGTGCAATCTTTTTCATTTTAGTACCTGTATAAGTTAGAAGTCTGTTTTGTTGGAACAGGTGTAGTATGGTTTTTATTCGATTATCAGTTTTACCATTTGGCGCCACCGACGATATAAAATGTCCTCGGGCTTTTGGCATAAAGCTAGGTATAAAGTGAGGTATAAAACTGGGCACAAAAAAAGCGCGACCTAATAGGGCGCGCTTTTGGGTATTTGGATAAGTCGTAATGAAAACAACGACTCTAATATAGAATTACTTCATCACATAAGAATAGGCCGATACGACAAGCCAACGGAAAAATCGAAATAAAAGGGTCGAGGCTCTAAAGGCAAACTTAGCGACTGATAACATTGCTTCTGCACCAATACTCACGCACTTATGCAAATCGGATTCTTTGTATTCTGAATAGGTCATGTGTTTTCTCACTTCTGGCTGTTATCTTTCATATGTAAGTAACGACTCCTGTCTGGCGATATACCCTGAGCGCGTAATGTACGAACTTTCCCCGAATGAGATTTACCATTTCATGCCAAGTAGTATGAAAACTAGTCAAAAGATAACGAGTTGAGAGAAATTAAGTACGTACCTAGGTGTAACTGAGCAAGTTACCGAAAAAGCGAGGGTAATAGTGGTATGATCCCGGGCTCAGCACCATAAGTGATAAAGAATAGGAAACAGAATGACTCACCTTACCGAACAGCAAGAAGCTGCAATGGCGACGTTTAAGGAAAACTTACACCTGCCCAATGGTGGTTTTCATAAACTGATTATCGAGCTAAGTAAGGAATATCAGTTGCCTTTCCAAAAGGTGCGTGCGGTTTTAAAGAAAGCTCAAAAAGATGTGGAACGACAGATAAGAGAAGACTTTACCAACGTTGATGACACAGTACTGAGCCAAGCGAACTGGATAAATATCATTAAGTCGAAACTTGTTGAGTTAGCGGAAGAAAACCAAACGGTTATGGATAAGCTGCAACAAAACCTGAAGTATCAAAAAGTGTTGTCGGCAACCGAGGGTTCAATCGCAAGTGAAGACGAACGTGACGAGTTGATTGAAGAGTTGATTCAAGCTTATGAGAAAGAGGTATTCAAACCTTTACTGGCGATGCTGCATACAACAAAGCTGTATTGGAAGTTAATGCTGGTGGATGAGACATGTAAGATGAATGAAGAGAATCGTGAGAAATTCAGTGATTACCCTCAACACATGCAAGCTGCAGAACACTTATATACTCTTGATCAGAAGTTAAGGTCGATGCCGTTAACTTATTAGTCCATGAATGCACTGATAATGACTCATTGGTGATTCAGAGTTCGATATAAGTTGGTTTCAATAGAAGCACGATAACCTAGCTAGCGTTAGCCGCGTGTGAAATGCAAAAAGGGCTAGGTTTCTGATCTGTTTTACTTCTACTCTATTTTGTTCTGCTAGAGCGAATTGAGGGCGACATCTTTTATATCTTTGGAGCTAGGCGATGTTTCTTTTTGTCGCCTTTGGGAAATGCTATAGGAGTGTGAAATGTCCTAGGGTGTTTCCGTTGCCTGAAACGATAGTTCCGATGCTTTCTCGTTCATTAAATTCAAAGTCGATGAGATAACTGTGATGTTGTAGCTTGGGCAATATGTGGCGGTGGAGTATATCGCTATTGAGCTGTCGAATCTCGGTGACCCATGAAATCTCTTCTTTGTGTAAGTCTATTTTAATCTTGAGCATTTATTACCTTTTAGTTTATTGACTGTTTTTTCGCGTGATAGTTGGTACCAATGGGTTTGTCGTGTTGTTCTGCGTGACATAACTGTGCCTTGTGTTTATTACATTTGTATTTAAGTAGTCGCTCTATCTTGAATTCGCTAAAAAGAAAGCAAATGACGAATAGAACGGTAGTGGGATCTAATTGAGAAGCTATTGAATGACTATCTAGGTGAAAGCTGACGCAGAGATGGTGTAACGAGGGAATCGAGAACTGTCTATGTGGAACTTGGACTTACTTTAGCATTAACAGCTCTATAGATTAGAGCCAGGTGGCGAACTATACGCCTAGTTTTTAAAATTACAACCCTATTTTCAATTAAATTAAAAAATATTTTTGAGTGACTTATCATCGCTTACTGAAGGTTAAATGAGCGACGGTTAGGATATTTACTATGATATCTGACAGATTTTTGGCTTTGTGCCGCTTCGTCTTCTTTGTAATTAGTTCTTTTCATCGCTAGCTTGATTAATCTTAACGTAAGCCTTTGTTATATTTAGGCTTTACATTGTAAACTGTAAGTCGTGGCTTTTGGGTTAAGCGTTATGATTACAGAACAGTTGGTCACTTTTTGCCATCAATTTTCCTCTCCAGATTAATGCTCATTTTCCTCTTCGCGTCTTTTTGTTATTTCTGATTCCTAATACTTCTCTTGACTACGCAAAACATGAATACTCACTTTTACGTTTCTGAATAATAAAGTTGTTGTGTACCTTAATTACTGCAAATATAATTGATAATAATTCTCACTTGCGTTACAGGTTTGTTGTCAAATCAATGACAGACTTTAAATTATCGTTATTTAGCCGTTGTGTAGGCCCCATGCTCACCTATGAGTCATCTGATTTTCATTGTCATGAGTGGTGGTTTGTCTCAATGGCAAAGGAAGAAACATGAAGAAAACAATCAATTCAGTTCGCCAGTTATTGAGCGGGCTTGCCATCGTTCTTGCATCATCATTCATGATGACCGCTCAAGCGGAAACCGTGACTATTGAACACGTGAAGGGCGCAGCGCAGTTTGATGAAGTGCCGCAACGAGTAGTGGTTCTTGGTTTTGGTAGCTTGGATGTGCTAGATAAAATTGGTGTCAAGCCAGTCGGCGCACCTCATAGCCTTATGCCTGAGTACCTAGAGTCTTACAAAGCAACGACAGCAAACACTGGCTCGTTGAGCGAACCTGATTTTGAAGCTATCTACATGTTGAAGCCTGACGTTATCATTGCTGAAAACCGCATGCTAAAGGTCTACGACAAGTTGGCACAAATTGCTCCGACGATCATGTTCTCTATTGAGGGCGATAAGTACTGGGTTGACGCTCAAGAAAACTGGCGTGCACTAGGTCAACTGTTTGATAAACAAAATGAAGTTGAAGCAATCATCACAGAGACTCAGGATTCTATTGCAGCGGTAAACGATAAAGTAACCTCTGGCGAAACCACTGCGATGATGCTGATGAACAACGGCAATAACATTGCGATGTTCAACAAAGGTAGTCGCTTCTCAATCATCTTTGATGACTTCGGATACGTTGAATCAAAGAGTGCGACAGTGGCTCCAATTAAAGGTACACACGGTAACTTAATCTCGTTCGAATACATTGCCGATGCAAAACCTGAAGTACTTTATGTTCTCGACCGTGAAAAAGCGATTGGTAAGTCAGAAGGTCGCGCACAACAGCTGTTTGATAACCCATTAGTTGCGGCGACACCTGCAGCGCAGCAAGGCAACATCGTTTACCTTGATTCAAGTGCTTGGTATTTGGCGGGTGGTGGCGTGACAGCGATTCACAGAATGTTGGGTGATATTGAACGCACGATTCAATAGTCACCAATCATCAGATTTTCGGGCTTATAAGAACGTTCTTATAAGCCCTTTTTCACTTTTCATACGGACTCAAAGAGCCCTACCTTTAGTATTATTTCTATGTTGAAACCCATTGCCGCTGCTGTATTTCTTGTTGTGTTATGCGTTACGTCGTTGATGATTGGAGTCGCTGAGATTAGCTTTAGCGAGTTCTTCGATGGCAACCAACACGCCAACTCTATTTATGTTGTTAGTCGAATCCCACGGCTACTTGCGATTGTGCTTGCTGGTGCGGGCTTGAGTGTCGCAGGTTTGATCATGCAGCAAATCGTACAGAACAAGTTTGCCGCGCCTTCGACGATGGGCACGATTGACTGTGCGATGTTGGGATACATAGTCGGCATTCTAGTGCTAGGCAATGCAGCGCAATGGAGCTACTTGGGCTTTATCTTCGCATTTGCAGTGTTTGGCACCATGCTATTGGTTCGCTTCCTACAGCACCTCAAGTTCAAGAATGCGGTGCTGGTACCTTTGATTGGCATCATGTATGGAAACGTTGTTTCGTCCCTGACAACCTTTATTGCTTACAAGTACGACTTAGTACAAACCATGTCAGCATGGACGATGGCGAACTTTGCGAGTGTCTTGCAAGGCAGCTATGAAACCCTTTACCTCGCGGTTCCTGCTTGTGTGCTGGCTTATTACTTCGCGAGCCAGTTCAGTGCGGCGAGCATCGGTGAGAGCTTCGCGAAAAACATCGGCTTGAATTACCAGAAGATCGTTTTCATTGGTGTTGCGTTGGTCGCTATCTGTGCTTCTTCTGTGGTGATGATAGTCGGTGTTATCCCATTCCTTGGCCTTATCGTGCCGAATATCGTGTCGTTGATGATGGGCGATAACATGAAGAAAATTCTGCCTTGGACTGCCTACTGGGGCGTGATCTTGGTATTGGCCTGCGACTTATTAGCGAGAGTCATTATCTTCCCTTATGAGATTCCAATCTCGATGGTAATCAGTGTCTTTGGCGGCTTGATTTTTATCTACCTAATCATGAGAGACAAGTCGAATGCGTGATTCAGTAAAAATTGCGATTCTGGCTATCGCGTCTTTGGGGATGGCAGCAGTATTTGTGGGGCAAGGACTTACGTGGGATAACTACGAGTTCTTCTTGTCTCTACGACTACCAAAACTGCTGTCGATTGTGTTGGCGGCGGTGGCGATTTCTGCATCGTCATTGGTTTTTCAAACCATCACCAATAATCGAATTCTAACCCCTTCAATTTTGGGTTTTGACAGTTTGTACATGCTGGTTCAAACGGTGCTTCTGTTTGTGTTTGGTGGCACTAGCTTTTGGGTAATTGATTCAATCGCGAACTTTTCATTGTCTGTGACTGTGATGATCTTGTTCTCGTTTGCGCTGTTCCATTTTTACTTCAAGAGTAAGCGAAACAACGTATTTACACTGTTGTTGATTGGTATTGTGTGCGGCAGCGTATTCTCAAGCTTAGCGAACTTCTTAGCGATGTTGATTGATCCGAACGAGTTTGCCGTGCTGCAAAATGTGATGTTCGCGAGCTTCAACAACGTGAAAGGTGAATTGGTTTACCTCAGCCTTATTCCATTGGGTTTGAGCTTGCTTGGCCTGTGGTTGTTAGCGCCTAAGCTTGATGTGCTTTGGCTTGGTGTCGATAACGCAACAAGCTTGGGCGTGAACACCAAGCGACTGACTCAAATTACCTTGGTGATTGTGTCAGTGATGGTCGCGGTATCGACGGCTTTGGTTGGCCCTGTGCTGTTCTTTGGTTTAATCACTGTCAGTTTAGCGCGTCAGATATTCAAATCTTATCAACATCGCGTGCTTATCATCGCGAGCAGTTTGTTAGCGGTCGTTCTATTGGTTTCAGGCCAATGGTTTATCGAAAAAGTAATGGCGTTTGAAACCACTGTGAGTGTGATCATTAACTTGGTCGGCGGTTTGTATTTTATGTTCTTGTTGTTACGCACCAGAATTCAGTAAAGGTAGTAAGTAGTGATTAAATTAACAGGTTTAAGTAAGAAGTATGGCAAATCACTCGTGGTGGATGATGCCAGCGCTATGTTCCCGAAAGGGGAGGTGACTTCTATTATTGGCCCAAATGGTGCGGGTAAAAGTACACTGCTTTCAATGGCGAGTCGCTTAACAGAAAGTGATGCCGGTGAAGTAATTATTGGCGACAGGCTACTGGCTGAATGGGATACCAAAGAGCTAGCGAAGCACCTTGCCGTGTTAAGACAGTCAAACAACATCAATATGCGATTTACGATTCGCGAATTGGTTTGTTTTGGTCGTTTTCCACATTCACAAGGTCGTTTGAAAGACGAAGATCATAAGATTGTCGACACTGCGCTCGAGCACCTTGGCATTACTGATATTCAAAACAAATACCTTGATGAGTTGAGTGGCGGTCAGCGTCAAATGGCGTTCATCGCAATGGTTGTGGCGCAAGATACGGACTATGTGTTCTTAGATGAGCCACTGAACAACCTAGATATTAAGCACTCTGTCGAAATCATGCAGACGCTGCGTCGTTTAGCGCATGAGCTTAACAAAGCGGTCGTTATTGTAATTCACGACATCAACTTTGCTTCATGCTACTCAGATAACATCGTCGCGATGAAAAAAGGCCAAGTGGTTAAGTCGGGTAAGGTCTCTGAAGTGGTTGAAAAGTCAGTGATGGAGTCTATCTACGAGATCCCATTTGAGATTCGCGAGTTCGATGGCGTTCGAATCTGTATGTATTACTCAGGTCGTTAGGCTACTGAATAATCAAAGCTGTTTGTTTTCTAACTGTTCAATAAAAGAGCTCCCCTATGAGGAGCTCTTTTCGTTTCTCGTTGTAGGCGCTTTGTAGGTTTGTTTAGTTTTAGAAAACTCAATGAGTTGATCTATGTACATAGAGTCTGCGGAGTCAGATGTACGTATAACTGACTACAAATTATGAATTAAGTGTGCTGTTAATCAGTTATTAGCTCATATTCAAGCTTGGTAAGAATTGCAGGGGCGAGTGATTCTAAATCGACCGTCGTATACCCATAAAAGTTTGGCTTGATTTCACTACGTAGTTTAGTTAGAGAATCTTTTGTATTCTCTTCCATCATCAATTTGTCATTAAAATCAGCGAGTAACTTGAGTTGTTGCGCAGAGAGAGGGGATAGGTATTCGCTGTAACCACCGACAGAGCTGTATAACAGTTCATAGCGACCACCTTCTGCTTCTTCAATGTAATAATTCCCTGAACGCGCAATATTGGATATGGCAGCATGTTCTGTTGTCGAGTTAACGAAGTTGGTTTCCAAATAAGTGGCGCTGCCTGCGTGGTAGTTCACATCAGCGACAAACCCCGGTTTAGGGAAAATGAGAAAAGCATCTATTGTGTCGTTGGATGTTATTGCAGAAAGAACAAACTTACTGTCTTTGTAGTACTTTACCTGTACCTCACCATTCGACATCTTGGTATAAACCGGAGAGCCAAATGTCTCTTCTAAAATGCCACTGGAAGCACGAATATAGACTTTAGAAAGACGCTCGTTAGATGGAGCATCTGAAAAGTTAGAAATTAGGAGATCCCAACCTTTGCTTCCCATATCAATAGCATCGTTGAACTGACCACCTGCGATGATCAGCGCAATGATGGCAAGGATAGAGTTTGGTGTCTTCTCTCTCATTATTTCAAGAAAATCTTTTTGATCTTCATTGGAAGCTTGTTGAGTTAAAGACATGTCTTCTTCTAGTGCTGCTTTATCAACAGATGAAGGTAGAGCTTGTTCTGACATGATAAAACCTTATTCAACAACAACTTGAGGTGCTCGTGCAACCACACGGGTACATAAATATTCTTCGACATCTTTTTCTACAGAAACGCTTTCTGTTACCCAGGTAAACTTCATTAGCTGGTTGGTTAGTTGTTTTGTGGTCGATTTAGCGGTTACGGTTGTAGTTACAACATTGTCTTTACGATCGGCCGTTACAATCTTCTTTTTCTCCGAGGTTCGATTTGTATCGAGCTCTTTTTGCACCATGGCTTCGAGAGACGCAGCTAGTGATGCTCTCGCCTCCATTGAAGCGATGTCCATATCAAGCGTCATATCTCCCATACTTTCAACGCAAGCAACACCCGCGATTAAGCCTTCAGGCAAATCAGATTGTGGGTTCATGCGCCAGCTAGGAAATTCGGAGTTAGCGGCTGCTTGAAATGACAATGTAGTAATTGCAGCGATAATTAGAGTCTTTTTCATGTTTTATCCTTAAATCATATTCTTTTCGTAATTAACTTCTGCTTTACTTACTTTTTTCAAGTAGTTACGAGTTTCCGCAGCAGAATGCTTTTGTTGGATAGTTTGGAATACTTGTTGTGGTTGAAGCTGGTTAATATTCTTGATTGCAACTGAGCGTTTGCCACCGAAAATATGATAGATTGGCCCCATGCCTCCGTTGTAAGCCGCTGTTATGCAGTACTTTAAGCTCTCTTCATTGGTAACGCCTTTGAAGTAGCGAGATCGCAGTAAGTGCAAATAAGCGGTACCGACCTCAATATTTTTTTCGGGGTCGAATAAGTATTCTTTATTCAGTAACTGTTGTTCACCAAATAGGAAGTTTGTCGCATCTAGTCCTGCGGAACTTGGGACAATTTGCATCAGGCCAAAGGCAGGAACATGTGAGGTTGCTGTAGGATCGAAAGCGCTTTCTGTTTTGATGATAGACAGTATAAATTCAGGCTCAAGTTTGTATTTTTCTGCGTAAACTTCAACGGTATCAAAAAAGCGTTGTTCTTTACGATTAAGCCAACTTGGCGGAAAAGAAATAACGGCTTTGAGAACGGTATTGCCTTTACTGTCTTTGGCTTTGGTCACGGCCACATTTTCAAGAGCTTTGTCTAACTCTTGAGCCTGAACCTTTGGTGTTTCGGAAACGGGTAAGAATGTCTTATCACTGAGTTTCTCAACATTTGTTGCTTCAATCAGTTCAGAGGTATAAGCATCGGCTTGTTGGGCTTCGCCAATGGTCAGCTGAGATGTACGCACGATCTCTTCTTTGAGTTCTTCTATTGAGGTTGTTTCACCTGTAATAGTGGTGACTTGAATCGTATTTTTCTCGAAGTTAACTTCACGCTTTATTTGTAGAGAGGGGCTGTAGCTGACCCACTTAAATTGGTCGCTAAAGGTAGGATTATCCCAAGATTCTGAAACTTTGGTTTTAAACTTATCAAACTCTTGTTGAGCTTGTGCCACATATTGATCGAATTCGCAGTTCTTTTGTACTTTGTAAAGATCAAATTGGGCTTCACTGCAGAGTTTGTATTTTTCAAACTCATCTTTCGCTTCAAAAGGTTGATTGACAAAATGTTCGACGCTAGGGCAACTTTGTTCGGTAATTGAAAGTTCACACGCTTGCTGCAGCGTATCTGCAGACGCCCATCCACTAGAGATAAGTATCGCTAAAGGGGATAGCTGGCAAATTATTTTCTTCATATCTGTTCCTTGACCGAGGGGTTAACCTTTCTCTATCGAGAGTCGTTCCATGACAAAATCACAGTGCTCGAAATAGTTCAGGATCAACCCAAACCCTGGAGTGTCTGTTGATAAACGCGATTCATCCAATCGCTCAAATCGAGAGGTGTCTATTTTTGTAGGGCAGAGCAATGCGATATTGGTATCGTATGTCTCTTGTCCGTTGTTGAGCAGCGCTTCGATTCCGTCATACTGATTTCTATCTGGAAACTCGATAGAGTCGCCATCTGTGACTTGATGGTTTTCAACTAACACGCCTGTACTACCATCTTCATAAACTTGAAACAAAGAGAGATAACCCGCTTGGTTTGAGTTGAGTTGAATAAAGTAATGGTCGCCAGCATTGAGTCGTCGCTTGGATGAGTGAATATTTATATTTTCATCTGAATAGTTGAAAAATAGGTGGTTATACTTTGCTTCCGGTAGTATTAACTGGCCACTACTGTTGGAAAGCATCCAGCCCCCAGCAAACCGCTCGATATCTATATCCGGCAGACATTGGTGTTGTTCCACCCAGTTTTTTAGCATGGTCGTTGTTGACCAGTATGGGTGTAATTCACGGTGACATTGTGATTTCTTTAACCAAGCAGAGAGCTTTTGTGCAAATGACTCGGGGTCATATTGAACTTGAACATAAAACTGGTTTTGCGATTTTTCACTGTTGATAATGGTGACGTTGTTTCGGAAAACCACATTGGATATGGACTCTTTATGAGAAGCCGCAGATTTTTTCAACTCACCATTTTCGAAGGTTTTAGTACTAGTGGTCTTACTGACAATTTGGTTTTCAATACCTTTAGCCAGATCATGATAAGCTGCGTCTTTGGCTTGTCGGTAAGTGTTGCCTTTACCGAACCCATAGCTCAAGGTTAAGTCTAATGGCACTTCCCCATACCAAGACGGGGAAGCGAAAGCACAAGCACTCGACAGGGAGATGATTAGCGCTATTATTTTCATTAGTCTTCTTTTTTTCCTGGATAAGGTGCTTGTTTTACTGTCCAACTAAATCTTACACGAGCATCTGAATGTGAATGAGCAACAAAAGAAATAAGTGAGCCAGATTGGCTTGCTGAAACAACATAGTCTCCGTCATAAACACCATAATTTAGGTTATGATCGGAAGCTTTGGATAAAGTTTTATATGGTGACATGGTTTTGATTAACTCGTTACCTTGCACTGGGCCGCTCATTACAGTCCCTGCATAATCATTATTGTTCTTACATCCTATATTATTGCCGGGCATAAAAAACGACCAGACTGAACGGCCATTTGCTCCTACTGAAGGGCCATCAACAAACCAACTACAGTTTTTTCCATCTAAGTAGTGTCCTGAGAGCAACTGGTTAGCGCTTGCAAAAGCTATAGATTTTACTGAGCTCATATTTTGGAAGATTAGGTTGCCATTTTTGTCTGCTGAGAATTCTGCACTCATATCAAAGAATTGAGTTTGCCCGGTGTCTTTGTTGGTTACTGGTACTCGCAACATCGTTACTTGATTACCAGCACCTTGGAAGTGAGCTCCCTGAAACGCGATATCTAGATTGGAGTTTTCTACATCCGCAGCGAAGGCTGTTGATGAGATTAGAAGAGCGGATTTTGCTAAAAGTGTTTTCTTAAACATGGATATAAGCCTTAATCAATGTTTCAAATATGCTGTAAATTGAAATAGTTTTTAAAAGTAGAAACGTTTTTAAAGAGACATGCTCTTAAAGGGACATAGTCTGGTTACCGGTAATTGTTGGATGTTGACGTTTTAAATCCCCCATCTCAAAAGAGGCAGATTTCACTTTGTCGTAAACATCTTGATAAAGCGTATTCACATCCTTGTTTCCCTCGATCATTGACTTCATGAGGTAGTAACTAAACAGGCGATGACCTTTTTCTTGGTACATATTGGAATACTCTTTATCGCGTCCCGCAGTGATCACGACCATACGCTCAGGATCAATACTGACTTTTTTCGGTGCCAGTCTGGAGGCGGCAACCCCTTTGATGACCGATACACCATCAGTCGCTCCACTGAAACAACTGTCTACCATAACGACTATCTTGCCTGCTTTACTGCTAGACAGTGTTTTGTAGAGGTTATCGAGTTTGAAGAACTCATCATCTGACAGCGCCGAGCGGAACTTAAAACACCATGTATTTTTAACTTAAAACGTTAATTGACCCGAAACTACCCGAAATAAAGCGGGATATAGCGAAACGAGCGAGGTGATTTTTGTCGTGAATTATTTAATGTTAGTGCATAACAAAATCTATAAAGGCGCAGAGTTACGCCCTGATTTGAGGTGATGTTTCGATTCATTTTTGTGCATATGTCATTATTCAATCAACGCACTGAAGCAGATAACTTAGGACGTCCACATTCGGGAAAATCAGCCTGTTGAACATATTCAATTAGCAACTTTCTATCACCAAGCAATTTAAAGTAGTCTTCTTCTGTATAAGTCCCAGCTCTAAGTTCTGAATATCGCTCGTCTATCGTTATATCAGCTTGATACTCGGCTATTGCTGCATTGACACGAGCAAGTTCAGTTTGCTGCCAGTATCGCTCTTCTGCCTCATTGATGATGGTGACTTTTTCAAACACGCCGTCAATATAATGATAGACCCCTAAATGCTCTCTAATATCGTCAGGCAATTCACTGGCATTAACTGAGTGCTTATGGGCGATGTTGCAATGGGTTACATGACCAATAGCAATAACAACGCCTTTCTCATCGGTATTTACAGTTACTGTGCTCATCATTCGCTCTCCCATACCGCATCAATAGTTACCTCGAACTTCGATACGACATTCGAATTAGGCCCATAATTACCTGTGGCAAAGCTTAATCGCTTCGGCGTTCCCCCGTCAGCTAGAGTGATTGGGACGATGAAATTGTTATATACACCGTATACGGTTGTAAAGCTTGGCACCGAAAAATAAACATGGGTATGTGCGCTTGGATATCTCGACCCTCCACTTTCACTATCATGGCAATAGATTTTGAGATATAAGTTGATTGGCTCACTCGTTGTCACTTTGGTTTGAATATTAATGAACTTCACTTTTGATGCGGAAGCTGGCATAACCCATTCTGGCCTTGGCATTTGTCCAATCGGCAAAAGTGACATCGTCAGGTCATCAGGGTACAAGCGAGTCATTTTCAGGATTAATGGTGGCAAGTTATCTGGACTATAAACTGACCCTAAGCCTTCTTTGAGCGCTTTTTCTGTCACCGCTTTTGATTCACTCTGACCTTGGTAGGAGTTAGATAATTGCACGACGCCTGAGCGCAAGGTTGTTGCGGTTCTGCGTAGCAGCTTCTTGACGGTCACGAATGCTGAGTCATCGGTTCCATCGTCAACTTGAGCATTGGTGGCAATACGCGCAATACCCGACTCTAACTCGGTAGCATGAGGGATAATTGGTGTTATGTTGATGGTCACCGCCGAGGCTTGGTACAAATCCATTGAGCACTCAATTTCGATTTGAACGTATTGATTATCAACAGAAGGAATGAGTGTTGAGGGGTACGAGCTATAAACGATGAGATTACCATCAGAATCATGCAGCCCAAACTCATTGATAAAGTGCCCAGCAAAGCGTGACGCGTCAACATAGACAATGGCATTGAACCAGTGCTCTTGCGTGTTGCCCTCATTAATATCTTGTCGACCGAACTCATTCACTAAGTGTGTGACGTCCGGTGTTGGCGTGACACTTGAGCCATTCGCATCGCCTAGAGACATTTGGTCAATTAATAACTTTTGCCCACTTTGGTAGGCCGCTTCCAGCAGCTCTTTACCCTTATCGGTAAGCACCGCCGTATGCTCTTGTGCAAATCCTAAACTCATATTTCATTACTCTTATTTCGGATAGTCATGCGATGTCGACTCTTTAGGGTGACCGCTGAATATAGTCCGCCAATTAACGTTGGATTGGTTGGGAAATTTTTAGAGGTAATTCGTTTGCGTCCTTTTGAAATCGAAACGCTGAATATCCCTCCTGTCGATGGCTTGTTCTTTATCGTCATTTGCCAATGTTGAGAGCCTTGTTTGTTGCTCTCAACAAGCGTGACGACGTTCTCATAGTCTTTTTGAGTCAACCCACCTTTGTCTTGAATAACTTCAACCAAAAAGGTGCCTTTAGCACCTGGTGGATTCATTTGATGCCAAACGGTCAGCGTTGGGTTGAAACCTGTTAGGTCCAACGCTCGTTTTACAGCCCAGACAGTGCCTTTGTATCGATAAAGCACTAAGCCTTCTTTGACGACTTCACGCTTTTTCGCGACCGTCCAAGCGTCATCCCAGGTATCGACACGAAACCACCAAGAAAGCCAGGGTAAGTAAGATTCGTGGACGTTATCAATATCGAGAACCTGAAGACCATGAATGGCTAAGCGAAGCTCGTCCATCTCTTCCGTTGTCAGGAAACTCAGCGTTCGAAGCCGAACGTCTTGCTTTAAGATTTTGGGAAGCATTATTTCGTCTCGTTTATCCAGTAGTTCTAGGATATTCAAACCTGACCACATAATTTCCGTTCGGCAGATGGATGCTATATATAAAGACACAATGCAGGCTCTAAATTACTCACAACGAGACAAGCTATGAGCACTGAAAATCAAACTAAAAACACCGTTGAAACCGAATTAGCATCAGAAGTTCGAAGCTTCACTTTGGAAGATATTGCCCGTGCAATGATGGAGTTTGATATCTGCATGTTGAACACTCCAGTTCAATTTGGTGGGATGGAACTCAACTGTGCTAAGCGAGTGCGCAAAGCGCTGGTTAAGGACCGAATTGAAGCGGTGCGTTTCACCAAAGAGCAATACGGTTTTGAATCTAACGATGCCATCACCGCGCATATCGCCTCGAGCATTTTAGTGTTTGGTGAACGCATTGAAGAGAAGCGAGATGAGCATGGCAAGCTCACGAACTTGGGTATGAAAGGCGAAGTGGTGATTCCTGTCGATATGCTGATTAACCTGCCCTATGAAGAGCACATCAACTTGGCTCACCTAATGGGAAAGAGCTAAACCTCGCACGAATCAAACAGAATATTTTTGATCACTCTTTTCGACTGCTCACCCACAAGAAAATCGGTCTTGTCTCCGTTGGTGAATTACTCAAGGCCGACTGGGCGCAATATACGTATCTCATAGAGGTCTTTAATCATGGCAATAAATAAGGACAGTGGTTACGCGTTAGAGCTCATTGTTGGGGTGAAAGATGCGTTTACTCAGCAGTCGAAAAAGATTGAAAAAGAATCGAATAAGCTGGAGCGAGAGTTTAAGCAGCTGCAAAAAACCACCGCGGATGTTGATGCCTTTAAAAAGGCTGAATCAGCCATTGAACAATTGACCGAAGCTGAAAAACAATACTCAAAAATTCTAGGAAAAAAGAAAAATGAACTCCCCAAACTGAAGGCCGAGCTTGCCAAAGTGACACAGCAATCTCGAATCATGGCCAATGAAGAATCCAAACTGCAAGCGACCATCAATAAGCTTCGTACAGATATGGCGGGGTTAAGTGACGCTGGCAGCACCAATACCAAAACGTTCAAGAAAAAAACGGGAGCCGTTGCACAAGCTGAGCGCACATTGCAGGCGTATCAATCGAAACTAAAAAGCACAACTCAAGATGAAAACCGTATTCGCTCTTCTATCTCTGCGACAGAGCGTGAGCTTGGTGATTTAACTAAGGCTCACCAGAAGAGCACCAATGAGATTAAAGCGCATGAGCGATTAGTGTCACGCTTAGGCCACTCATTAAAAGAGGCGGGTCTCGATGTCAATGACATCATCCAAGAAGAGAAACGGCTGCAAGGCCAACTCAATCGAACCAATAAAGAGATTTCAGAGCAAGGTCGAGAGCTGGGTAAATTACAACACTTTGAAAAGCTGGGGGTGATTGCAGGAGGGGCCATGGCATCAGCAGGCTTCGCCTGGGCGGGGAATGATAAGTCTCGAAATGAACGCCTCCTTGCTGCTCGCAGTAGCTATTCATTAGAAGAGGTGCAATCGACTTCTCAACGACAATTTCGTACTGATTTAATTCGGATGTATGGTGCAGACCAAGAGAGCATTTTCGCCGCCCAGGCACTCGCTAAACAGCAAAACTTAGGTGAAGAAGATACTCAGGCATTAACAAAAGCCACTATCCAGTTACAAAAGATTTTCCCTGATTATTCCTCACCCGAAACCGTTCGGGCACTTGCGAACATATCTAAAGGTTTTGGTATCAGCCTTGAGGAGGCAGCAAACAAAGTTTATGCCACCAGCTCAATGGTCGGTGACGCCAATGGGGATTTGCTCGATACTTTCGCTGAATATTCCCCTCTACTTGGAGACAAGATTTCATTTGACCAATTTGCAGCCTCTATTGTTCGCGCCCGTCAAGCCGGTGTTTGGAACACAGATAAGGTAGGCGATTCATTTAAAGAGTCCTTCATGGCTCGTTTCAGCGATGAAGACGAGTTTGCCAAGCTTGTGGGTAAAGAAGACAAAGCCGGTACGATTGACGCCATTGATAACGTAGACCTACGTAATCGCATTAAAGAAGCCGCTTACCGAGTACGCAGTGACGTTGCAACAGGCAATGCGCCGGGTAACAACTATGCTGCATTATTAGCTCTAGTGAATAGGGCAAACCAAACTGATGCTGCCATCGTCAAACCCATCCTTGAAGCCATAGGCGGCACAATCCTGTCTGAAGATATTGGTACCAAAGGCTTAGGCGCAATGCAGCAAGGTCTGCAAGAAGGAGCCAAGGTCTTTGACGGTGTTGATTCTCTTGATGATGCAGCTCAAGGAGTATCAACTTCTATCGACAAAGCGATGAACTCGTTTGGCTCTATGACAGATACCGTCTCTAATAGTGCCGCTAATCTGATTGATAGATTCAATGGTCTTGGCGATGTGGTATCCAGTACGACTGAAGCTACGACGAGTGGAATGAATGACAAGGCAGGACTGGGTTATGCCGGTCTTGCAGGCGCAGTCGGTTTAGCTGGCTTTGGTGGTTTAATAGCGGCTCGTCTTGGTAAGAAAGCCTTTGGTAAAATCCTTGGCACTGCAATGGGCACTCAAGGCGGCTTCAAACCTGCCAGTATGTTTAGTGGCTTATTTACTAAATCTGCGGCTGAGCCTGTGACGAATGCTGCTAAAGGGCCGAGCTTTTGGTCGAGAGCGGGGAAAAAGGTAATGGATGGCGGTAAAGGGGTACTCAAGAAACTGCCTATTATTGGTAGCACGCTAAGCGCAATATCGACAGGACTCTTTACCCAATCAGCCACTAAACCAGTAGACAAGGTTGCTAAAGGGGCAAGCTCGTGGTCGTCTGCTGGGGAGAAAGTAATAGGTGGGGGTAAAGGCGTCCTCAAGAAGCTCCCCGCCATTGGTACGGCTTTGAATGCGGCCTCTATTGGCATGAGCGCTATTGAGGACGAGACAGAAGGAGTTTGGCGTGGTATTGGAGCCACGGCTGGAACCACACTAGGCGGTCTCGCGGGGAGTTTGTTTGGTGGCTTTGGTGCTGTCCCTGGTGCGATTGCTGGCTCTGTGGCGGGTGATGAGATTGCAGGTTGGTTATACGATGTTTTCAATGGTAAGGATGATCCTGTTAACCAACAAGCTGTCGCTCAAGTAGAGCAAACGGTTCAATCTGCGACAACGCAACCCAGAAACGCCATCGGTCAGCCACCAGCCACAATTGAAGTGAGCTTTGCGCCTGTCATTCAACTTGAAGCGGTGAGCTCTGAGGCCGATGTGATGGCACAAACCTTAGTGGCAGCCCTGCGTGATATGACGCCTCAGCTCAAACAGACATTGCATGATGTGATGGATGATCTTTGGAAAGATATGGATCATGTTGACCTCGACTAAAAATAAATATACTGTGTTTTTATACAGCAAACTTAAAAGGAGAGTTTATTATGCGCGTTGATATGATCGTCAAAGCTTCTGGTTTACCCAAAGGGACATTCTCTTTGATTGAGCCTGAAATTCAAAAGCGTTTGTCGGTACTCGATCCCGATGTTTGTGTCCGTATTCGCAAGGGTGAAAACAATCATCTGGATATCATGGAAAGGGATAAAACCAAAAAAGAGAAAGCCCATGCGCTTTTGGAAGAGATGTTCAATGAAGCGGACGAGTGGCTGTACAACTCAATATGACAAAGGCGCAATTAAGCGCCTTTTCTTTTTAAGTTACAGACTAATATTGAATATTTCTCATCGACTCCAGCGTTTGTTCAAACGTTTCCTCTTCCATTTCAATGCCGATAAAACGTCGATTTAAACTCAAACACGCCTTACCTGTAGAGCCACTGCCCATAAACGCATCGAGCACCACATCATGTTCACGGCTGCTGGCGGTGATGATATGTTGCAGTAAGTCTTGTGGTTTTTCGCAGGGATGCTTACCAGGATAATATTGCACCGGTGCAAACTGCCAGACATCGGTATAAGGCACCTCACTGGTGACGGAGAACGGTCGACGTAAATGTTCGTATTGCGCTTTTAGATCATCGTATTCCAATACTAAGTTTTGGTAGTTATTTTTTAAAGCGTCATACTCCTCCACGAGGTCGCCATGCGTCTTCGTTAATTCTCCCTTTTTACTTGCGAAAAGCTGTTGAAGCTTTTGGTATTGCGCTTTGTTGGGGAGTTTCCATTGGCTTTCACTAAACCAATGAGAGCACATTTGTGTCCCTGTTGCCGCATTGATTTCTTTTGCTGTCACACCAAGTTGTTTACGAGCATTAATGAAGTAATCCATCAAAGGTTTGAATACGTGTTTCTTGAGCTCATTGCATTGAGAAGCGTAACCAGAGCAACCTTTGACATAGCCTTCAGCGTTATAGTGGCCAGCAAATAAAATACGTTCGGTGGACGGAAAGAACATGCGCAAGTCCGGCTTGTGCATTCTTCGCCATGGGCCTGACGGTTTGGCCCAAATGATATGGTTAAGTACTTCAAAGCGGCTTCTGATGAGAATTTCAGTGTCACTGGCCAGCTTTGAACCACAGAACAGATAAAGGCTTCCAGAGGGTTTGAGGATTCGCCAGAACTCAAGAAGCACTTCATCGAGCCAGGCTAGAAATGAAGCGACATCTGGCCACTGATTGTCCCAGGCATTACGTTTGACTTGGAAGTATGGTGGGTCGGTTAAAATCAGATCAACGGAGTTGTCTTCAAGCGTTTTAAGGTAGGTTAAACAATCGGCATGGATGAGGGTGGCACGGCCATCGTGCAGTGTGTGTTGGTGCATTCTTATCTCCTGTTAGCAAGAGCC
Organism: Vibrio crassostreae; assembly: GCF_024347415.1. NCBI lineage: Bacteria > Pseudomonadati > Pseudomonadota > Gammaproteobacteria > Vibrionales > Vibrionaceae > Vibrio > Vibrio crassostreae. The sequence goes on along the minus strand of NZ_AP025477.1, from coordinate 1,016,356 downwards.
TTGAACACAAATAGCGATTGAAAGCCGCCAGCAATAAAGAATTAAAGCTGGCGGCGTTTTGCTGCTTCCTCTCCAATTCCTTTATCAAAAAGGTCTTGGGTCTCAGGTACTCAAGGCATCAAAACACCTATCAACCTTATCACGCGGAACTGTGTATTTATACAGTTAATTGTTTCGAATTAATTGCGTTAAATCTGGATAGGGAAGCTGCGAGAGCTGCTCGATAACAAAGGCCACGTGATGGACAGAGTGCTCAGGTAGCATTTGGGATACAGAGATAGGGTCGACATGACCTTCTTTAGAGTGTTTAATAATCAAACTGACTAGCGGCTTACATTGGGGTTTAATCGTTAACATGCTGAAATTCCATGTAAATTCAACGTGGTCACGACACTAGTATGGTGTGCAGGAAATAGCCAGTGCTTTATAGTGATAACTTGATTTAATTAGAGCTCTGCAGGATGTAGCAGCAGGTGAGCTTGATGCGTTTTTGCATTCCACTCTTTCATTTCTGCGATAAACAAACCATGTCGATGAATACTGTCAATGAGGTCATACGCTCTCTCATGTTGAATTAACATAGACAGAGGGCTAATCTGTATCATATTGTCGAAACCATGTTCAATGTGTTCTTCTAACAGATACAAAACACTCGGTTCTGCCTCAGTTCCTTCCTCAAAAAGCCTCGACTCAATGCCTTCTTCGTCATATAGGTGCACGAGCAGTGAGTACAGCTTCTCCGCACCAGCGAGCTTGGTCTTTTTAGCCTGGTCATTAAGTTGATAGAGCTTCATCTCTAAGTTCCCTTCTTTTGTTCGAGCCGCTTGAAGCATCAAGCGAATGTCTTTTTTAATCGCAGCGTAAGCCTTATCACTCATTTTCGGCTTTAGATATTTCAATAAAATCTCATTACGCTTTGCAATGGGTACGAAACGCGAGCTAGCCGATACTTGGAACAATAGATGAAGCAAAGCATGCGTTATGGTTTGGTGTAATGTTTGATAGTAATCAAATTCTTTTTTGATTTGCATAAGGACTAAATATTTGACGAATACAATGTATTGTTATGCGGTCATACTGCCTATAAATCAAGCAATTGAAATAATTAAAATGAAAGGTTGTTATCGCACTTCAATAAACATCTGTTTGGAGAGCACTTGCTGAGCGATAGCGCTTACTCGGTAGACCCGTGTATTGCCATACGCACTCGCAAACGCTACGCCTCTGAGTGAATCATCTAACTCAAGCACAAACTGCACGCTAGGTAAAAATTCACCACTTCCCAGCTCATCAAAAGCGAACAACACCTCATCAGGAGAGGTCATCAACTTCTCTTGTATCATTTCCCGAAACGGCTCTAGCTCTGGCGATTGCTTTATCGCGTTATTGAGTGTGGTCACAGATAAACCTTGTTTAGCGACAGCTTCTGCTTGCTCTTTTAAGACGTGTTTACTTTGTGCGTGAGAGTAGTTGAGAATGCTTTGGGTCAGTCCATATTTTTGCGCCCGCTCCATCATCGATGCTGGCAGCGTTTTCATTGATACTAATGGCGAGCTAGTAAACTGATGCTCTTTGCCAGTCGTCGCATCCTTATCCAAGTCTGTGCCACTGACTTCGGCTGAGGCCTGTCGCATCGATGCGGGTAGTGTTTCATATTGCTTGCGTGACAACACTGACACTGTCGCACGGCACTTATGGTGGTTGGGCGGGTAAAAGCTTTCCCAAAATGGATCGTCTTTGGGCTTAATCACGCCATCGAGCTTTCTGCACAGCTCTGTGGTGCCTGAATCGAGCACCGACGAATAAACCAGAAACTCCACCAAGTCGTTATAGGCAATCTGAGTCCAACGGCCTGAGTTATATGCGGTCATCATATTGTTGCGATAATGCAACTCTAACCAATAAGGATTGACCTGAGAGAGTCCTTCTTGCTCAAGAAGTTGACGGAGGTTCCCTAACGTTTCAGAGCGTGATGCTCCGCTTTCTAATGCGTCTTCATAACGTTTTTTGACGCGATTGACCGCATCAATACTGGAGACGTTCGCGACCGTAAAGGCGCGCAGCTTCATCGCCGCTTCCATTTGACGATACGCTTTGGTATCGGTCGGTATCATAGCTTTGAGTGAATCAATCGCTTCCTGAAAAGGCACCTCATCCACGGCAAGATAAATCGGCGCGTAAGTGAGTTCGATAGGTTTATCGCTGGCATCATTGATCGCATTATGGATATGCGCTTGGCCCAGCAGCCAGCTCACCATCATCGAAGCGGCATAGATGTTGGTGTATTGCGTTGTCACTTGGGTGATATCGATATCGCCTGGGTTTGAATACGCTTTGAACGCGGCTTCCAGTTCGCTTGAAAGGCTTTTGACGGTTAATGAAAGCGCCTCATTTTCGAGGCGCTGTAATTTAGTGAGGTTATCGATCTCTTTTTTATCAAGACTCTTTAAAGCAGACATAAATGCTTTCCTGGTGCATCTGAAAGATACGTGGATTCACGACTGGAAGAGGGGCTGTCGACAATGTTGTTCACCAACTCTTTATAAGCGTCCTCATCCACTCGAATTTTGAGGCTACCTTCACGACCATTGACTAAGAAAATCCATTTAAGCAGCGTATCATTAAGTGTCTTATGCACCATGCGAGCATCGCGTTTGGAGACGCGCATGCCCGCTCTTTCATGGACTTCACCTAATGACCGAGAGCCGTATTTTTGATTACCGTTCGTCAAGGTTTGACCGGTGATGCGCTTGGCGATTTTGTTATCAATGTATTCAATGGTTCGAAGTAGTTCATCCACCTTACCGTTGGCATCAAGGGTGACGATTTCTTTTACACCAGAGAGTGCCACCGCATCTCCGTTCATCACAGGGGCTAACGAGTTGGCAATCGCTTGTACGTCATCCCCGCCATTGGCATTTTCAGCCAGAGCAATCGCCGTTGGGATCGCGTACTTCTCACCAAGGCGCTCGATGTTGGCCCAGCTGATCCACTTACTTTGCCAAATAGGCCACACTGACTCTAAGATAGTTTCGCCGTATGGACGCTCAGTGGTCGCATTGCGCAGCACGGGAATGACTTTCCCTGCTACAGGCGTTTTCGCTGTGTAGTCCACAGCGCCGTACACTAAGGTACCATCCTTTAATAGACGGAAGTCTTCAGGGCGTTTGGGCTCTGAGTGGGTGAGGCAAAGCTGTGAGCCGAATTTCTCCCAGATAAGCTCCACTGGCATAAAACCAAATTCCGTCGCACTTAACATCTGTTCCATCAACATTTCTAAATCAAAGTCTGCCATCACCTCGTTGTAAAACTCGATGTCACTGGTTGAGCCTTCCATGACGTAGGGCACCGTCATGGCCGTGGCATGACGCATTTCAATGCTTGATGCCACCTCTTCATCGAGCAGCATGGCGCGAATGGCCCCAAAATAGTAGTTGCTGCTTTGGTAGCGAGCGTTGCCGAGCTCTGCTGGTAATGGGTAGTGATTAACGATAACGTCGGTGGGAAGCCGAGCGATAAGGGACGATAATGTGAGATTCTTTATCATGGGCAATCGCAACTCCTGTGTATTGAGCACCGCTTTCAGTGCCATGATTAAGACCAAGCAAGGCGTTGATTAATGCGAGCGCTTCGTCTTTGCGATCATCAAAATCAAACTCGCTAATTTCACCTAACTCGTAAATCGCCCTTTGAGTCATGCCTTCAGCCAACACTTCTTTGTCATCCTCGCTATAAAGGCGAGACAAGGCATTCTTTTGACCAAGATAGGCATAGCACCAACGCGCGGCTGATTGACAAGCAGTTTGAGTGTTGTTCTCATCGTTGTAAGTTAAGGAGTGGTAGATTTGCTCATCCAGGGAGCTCGATACTCCCTGGATGCTGACCATTGCTCTTAACTCGGTAAGGGTAATAGCCATTATCACTCCTTACTTCAGTGCGTCATCGGCCCAGCAGATGGCATCCACGACAACCGCAGGCAAAGGCTTTGACATGGTGTACACATCCGCGCCACTTGGATCGTCGACTTTCTTTACTTTCGAGAAGAAAGGTAAGGCCTGAAGGCCTGCGTCCAAATCATCGAGCGCGGCATAGTACGGTGTGTGGCCTGCCTCAAGGTCAATCATCACCATCTTGTCATCATCAACGGTTTTTACGCGGGTTTTCGTACCGCCTACCATGGTTTCATATGAACCATTTTCAAGATTAATGAGGTAGCCGCCTACATTGACTTGCCCCTTGCTGACTTTCACATCGAGCACGTTGGATTTATTTTTCCCTGCTAAGGTGACAATGCGAGCAAACAACGTTTTACCACTCAATACTTCCAAGTTTGCGCCATAACCTTTCGCTTGAATGGTTTCATCCATTTCTTGCAAGGCGGTGTACACTTGTTCGATGGTGGCGTCTGTGGCTTTCAGTGAGCTGTCAAATTTGTAGCGAAGGGTTTCCCCAAAATCCACTTCGAACAATTCCATTGCGCCGTCTGCGGTTTTCATTGGGTAGGCAATCTTACCTGTCAGCGATTGAGCACACAGCGCTTCAGTTGAGACTTCAATCTTGCGCATCACACCAAACTGAAGCATTTCAAAAAACTTTTGAATGTTCTTTAAGCCTAATGCCTTGAGGTTGTTGAGCTCCGCCGCTGACACATGCGATACCGTCGAAAAACCTTGTGGCTCGATAGATTGAGTTTCTAAGTCATTGCCACCAAGCTGATACGCTTTCGTACCACGGCGTACCACCGGAATGTTAGACAGGGTCTCTTTGAGCACATTCCAGGGGATGCGCACACTTGGGTAAAACACCGCCTCCCCAAACACCTTCTTGCGAATACGCATTGGCACTGACTTGCGCTTTTTGTAGTTGTTTAGCAGCTCTGCCCACTCTTGAGGGGCTAACAGACCGCGTAAAATATCAATAATATCCATGCTTTGTTCTCTTTATAACCGCTTATTAAACAGCGGCATGCATTAATGGGTGGGGTTATTTTTCAGAGCCTGACTCAGAAGCGTTGTTGTCTGATTGCGCGTCACCATCGGGAGATGGCTCTGAGTCTTCTTTTGGCTCATCCGCAATCACCAAACCAACGCTATCTTCGACGCGTGGGTATTCCCCTTTTTTCGTTAGGTCAACATGAATCGTTACTTCACCGTCACTAACAGGAGTGATTAGTCCTGATTTTTCATCGACGGTGGCCACGGCTTCATCACTAGAGGTGTACTTTACGATTTGCTCGTAAGGGTTATTGAGAACAAGATTCAAACCACTGCTTTGCACATCAACGCCAAGCTCTGAGTACACAACCGGTGAGTCATCTACTTTACGAAAACCGACAGGCTCAAGCTTTAAGTGATCGTCTGAATTATTTTCTACATCCGCTTTTAACTTTGCTTCCACAATCGGTTGACCTAATTGATGGTAAGCCTCCCCTTCACGCTTTAAGAGCTGAAGCTTCGCGATGGCTTGCTCAATCAAATCGTTACGGCGTGAATGGTGCAGAAGTGTGCGTGGGTGAGCGCCCATTTGAACAAAGGCATTCGACGCGTCACGGAGCGCTTTGGAAAACACACCATCTTGTTTGGCTTTTTGTTGCTCTAGAGGACTCATAACCAGGCACCTTCTGCAAAGAGTTGAACGCAAGACAGCGTAAATTCATTAGACGCAGTGAGCGCTGAATCATCAGCAAGCACCACACGGTCGCGAAGGTACGCGCCAAGGCGAAGTACTGAAATAGACCCATCACCTTTCATTTGTTTGGTGGTGACTACCCCTAGCGTCACTTGAGTGACGGTAAGATTGCCAGCGCCATCATCTTGAACGGTGATCAACGGGGAGCCGTCCCAACGCCCAGTGATCATGCCATCAGTGATCACCACGGCATGACCAGGCTCTAAATCGGTGATGCCATTAACCCTCATTTGTTGGATGACGTTGCCACCGGTATAACTGCCGACAATGGCGGGTGCGCCCTTAATGGTGGTTTTCATTCCAAATTCCATTACCAACCCTCCGGATCAAAGTTATCTTTTTGAGCCGAGCCTGTATCCGCTAGCTCTAAGCTCTCAGTTAATTTATCCCAGGCCGATGGTGTTGCCGGAGCCGTTTTCTTCTCAGGCATAGCACTTAGCATGCCTTTCAATTGGCTGTAACGATTGCCATCACCAGAGGCGCAAAGCTCGATAGCGGACGCACCTTCAATCATGACTTTCACACTCTTGCGAAGCTCGTCGCTCATTTCACGCGAGTCCGCTAGCTCGGTCAGTGTTTCCTTACGATCGCCTGCCAACGTTTCTTGCATCGCAGTAACCGCACCGTTTGATTTATCGTCATCGGTCTTAGTCGGGTCTCCACCTTTGCTTTGATCACCTTCTTTTTTAATGGGCGGCGTATTGGGTTTAATCCCCATACCGTCAAGCTGCTCTTTGACGACGTCGCCAAGCAGCGTTTTGAGTTCGTCTTTCTTCATGGTTATTCCTGTTTCATTGTCATCAGAGCCAGGTTGAGTACCGACATCTGCACTGAGATAGATAGCGTCATCACAAAAATCGCTATCGCTGAGATCCACCACATCACGGGTTTTCGTGTCCGCCGCCGGAGGAAGCTGCCCCAAGAAGGCAAGATGGTGCATGTACCACTCACCTTCTTTATCCGGTACTGGATGGATGCCAGCACTGAAGCCTTCAAACTTGCCCGAATCTTCCAGTGTTTCCATCTCGGGGGTGTAAATCACCTCACCCACAAGGACGGTTTTTCCGCTTTTATCGCCACTGCCGGCTTCTGTTCTGAGGTTGGACGCTCGCCCCAACGCGGCAATCTGATCGCTGCCTTTGGTTGGGTGACCTGGGGTCACGGGAGGGCGGGCATCCGATTTATAATGACGAACCACCGATTCGAGCTGCGCTTTCGTGACGGGCTGACCATTTTTTTGAATGCCATCCGCCACAATTTCCAACTTACGAATTCGCATATCGACTCCTTATAAGGTCACGGTGATACCAAATTGCCCTGGTGCATCCGGCGGGTATTTCGCACCGGTTTGCATGTCGAGCATGAATACGCGTCCAGAAGTATTGCTGATCTCAATAAAATGCACAGCAATGTTGGCGGTGTACGGCGAACCTTCATCGTTATAACCAGGAACCGGTGGATTTTTCACAAACCCATGAATACGAGTAATACCCGCATCAATAATCTTGGTCCCTGTTTCGGAATCCAGCATGCGTACTTGTCCCGTTAGGCGCAGCTTGATCCACCCATCGTTATTGGTCAGCTGAGCCACATCGCCAAGCGCCACCGATTGAAACTCCACCGTTGCCGTTGGGGCTTCGTACTTGCCGGTTGGCACTTCGACATCACCCAGCCCACCTAAGCCGCCCACCGTGGCCATCTTGCGCTGTAGGTCGCTGCTGGCATTTTTTACGCGTCCGACGTATTGGGTTTCATTAATGAACGCCATCTGGTCACGCCAGACCACACTTTTCTCTGCCATGACTTACCTCATGCAATCAGTTTGTTAAAGGCGCTTTCTAACCCTTCAACGTAAATTTCAGCTTCAAATTCCACACTCTGCATAGGCACAGGCGGTGTCATTCGATAGCGGTACTTAATTTTGCCTTGCATCAGATTGGTGAGCGGGTTGTCACCGGCATCAATTGACACATTGCTGTACACCAATGCGGTGCCTTCTTTCGAGCGAAGATAATCGTTCACCGTATCTTTCACGCGGCCACAGGTCGTATTAGCAATGTCCGTTGGGCTGGTGAACATCGGAAAGTCTAAGAACTGACGAGTGGCGTCCTCAATGCTTTCTTCTAGGATGTCGGCTGTGCGGCGAACTGAAATAAATGACAGGTAATCGCTCTTGGTTGGGAACGCGGTGGAGTAGTTACCAAAGTTCTTCCAACCGCCATGGTTCATCAGCGTGGCAATGCCGTTCACGTTTAAGTAGTTCACATCACACGATGGATCGCTTGGGATGTAATCGAGCTCAATGGAAGGGCCAATCACATCGGCCATGACGTAGTTTGATGGCGAGCACCAGTAACCGGTTTCCGGCACAATGTTCTGCTCGGTTTGGTTGCGGTCTACCTGAGCAAGGAGGCCACACAGACTTGGCGCGTACCAATCAACCACCGTTGCGCCGTCGGTATCTAATACTTTTGGACGTGGCCAGCCGACATACGCTCGTTGTGAGGTGTACTTTTTCTTCCAAGCGTACGCCTCAGTGGCTGTTGAAATATGCTCTGGCATATCTCCCACCCAAATGCCGCGGATAGTACTGACCGCTGCCACAGCGAGTCCCATTGCGCCATCCTTGTGTAAAATGCCTGGAGCCATGTTGATTTTGGATGAAAAGCCGTAGCTCTGTTTCGCTTTACGCAGTAGCGGCAGTGCTTCCATGAATTTAGCCAACAGCGCATCGGTGACACGGGAAACGGTCAGTACATAAGTGAGCTCAATGCCAGCAACATCCCCCACATTAATGGTCATATCGTTGTCATTGGTGTAGCTGACGTTGCTCTTGGGTGCGAGCTTCACGGCGACCACCGTTTGACCTTCTGAAAGTGGTGTGATCGTGCCATCACTACTATCAACCAAGGCAATGGCTTCATCATCAATCGACCAAACAGCAGTTTGCTCATACGTATTGGTTAACGCGTTCGGCTGAGAGTCTGCGCCTAAGAACGCTGTCGCAACAGAATCACCCAGCGTCGCTGGACTCATGGTCTTGCCTGCGTTTGGATTGGTTTGTGCGACCGTCACGCCATAGACATGGGCCTCATCTACGTCATTCTCACCATCATTAAAGGTGACCAAGGCGGTGATGTTAGCAATACCGGCTTTCACAGGCGTTACCACGCCCGTATTAGCATCCACGGTCGCAATGAGATCATTGTCCGAGCTGTACGCAATGCGACAAGTGTGAGGGTTTAAAATCGTGACAGGTAAGCTTGCGCCATCATCAATATAAATAGCGACACTGGATGTGCTCATCGTGACGCCAGAGACCGCTGGCGTTTCAACGTCAGGGAAGTCGCTGTCCTTACCTAAAGGGATTGATAGAATGGAGTTGCTTGGTACATAGTGGTGAACGCGACGAATGGCATTGGCGAGCGAGCCTTCACCGAAGGCCTTCTTCGCGTCATCGTAATTGGTGGTGTGGTAGAGCTTTAAGGGCTCTGCCAACTCAGAGGTGCCAAACACACCAATCACACTGGACGACACTTCGATGACCGAAATGGGACCTGTGAGCGATTCGATGGTTCGGATGCCGTGAAGTAATTCGGCCATGGATACTGTCTCCTGTTCATCAGTGGAGTCAGTATCTGAGATTATTGGAGGATAATTTCCGTTCGGCAGACTTAAGCGTTAGTAAAATCGAACACGTCACTTTGCCCCGTGGCGAGGATTTGGCAAGAAAGCTTAATGCCAATAATGCCCTGTGGCAAATCGGTTTGAGTGACCACAATACTGTCGAGTTTGACTCGAGGCTCATACTTAGCCACCGATTCAGCAATGGACACTTTCAACCCTTGCACTTCCCATTGAGGCTTATCAATGTACTCCAATGCATCCGCTGCGTAATCCGGCATATAAATCCGTTCGCCTTTGCCGGTGTACACAATCATAAAAAGTGACTGCTTGATATCGGCCACCAAATCGGTGTTTCGTCCGCTTCCTGCAAATTTGAGTGAGTAGGTCATGCGTACCCCGTTTGAATTCGTTTGAAATCCGGTTTGAATGAGTTTGAATAAAATTATTTGAACATTCACACCCGATAGAAATTAAGCGCCCTCAGAATCGCTCTGAGGGCGTTTTGTCATTTATTGGTTTGCGGTGGACGTTGGTCTGCCTTCTGCGTCATTGTGTTTATGGCTAATCACGGCGACTGTGACACCATTGATGGTCACCGAGCCTTTCATGGTGGCACCGCTGTTCATCACGGCTGCACCCCCCGTTGTACTACCATATCCTGCGGCCCCGACGAGTCCGGTAAATGTTGCTGTCATATCCCCCGTCAGCGCTTTGGTAATATGGGTTTGACCATTGAGTAAAATGGTCGGTGCATTGACGGTGTATTTAGGGCTATCAATGGTTACACCGGACTCGTTTACGATGAGAGCAGGTTCGTTACCTTTAATTTTTAATACGCCCGTTGCGCTACTTTGGTCATATTCCAAAAGTGTGCCGTCTTTAAACCGGACACCAAACTTATCAACATTCGCGATATAAGGCTTTGCTGATTTGTTCGCCATCGAGCCAAGCACAAAACCAGACATCATTGAACCGCTAGGAATGAACAGACACAGCACTTGCTCACCAGGCTCAAGGTTGCACGAAATGCTCACGTTCTTACTACGAAAGCCCAGCACAGGCAACCAATCTGACTCAGGGTAACGTAGACCAGGGAAAGTCACCTTTACGCGCCTTAGCTCGGCATCCACTTTGCTCACTTTGCCAATACACACCAGCTTGCGCAGCATGGAGAGCACATCGCTGAGTTTCGTTTTCATTCCTGCGAGTTTGTTGAACATAGAGACTCCTAACGCATCATTCGTCGCAAAGCACCACCACCAAAGCGTGAGAGCGCTTTCGCGGCGCTACTGATTGACTTGGGCGTTTGTGGTGTTGCGCCGCCCACAAAACCAGACTCAAATCCACTGATGGCCATCTCCACCGCATCGGGGCCGTCATCATGGCCACGAGGGAACTCTAAAAACATTTGACGAAGCAGCGTCTGAGTCTCTAAGAATTGGATAAGTCCGTTCTCTACCTGTGACGAGAGCGACTTGATACGCACTTGCTTATTGCCCCCTTTGAACTCACGAACTGGAAGGCGCACGCCTTTCTTCTTGGCGTAACGCATCACTTCTTTTTTGTAAATCTTCTGGAACGCAACGGTTTCGAACATCACAAAGGACGGCCTGTGTTGTAGAAACACATCCACAATGCGTTGGGCAAACTTAAGGTCAGACTCTTTCCAGCCTTTGGCAAACAACACATGATCCACCATGGTAATTTTGTGTCGAGCCACCACGGCAATAAATGACCAGTCACCTTTTTTAAGGCCCGTAGCAGGGTCAATCGCCATACCAATGGTGCAATCTCGAAGATCTAATTCATAAGGTTTGAAGTAGACAAACCACTCTTCCTTAAAGTCGGCCTCTTCATCGGCGATAGGACGGTTCATCCATTCCGTCCACCAAGCACTGCCTGACGCGATACGTTTATTGTCTAACTCTTGCAAACTCCAACGTGCTGGAAATAAGGAATGCCCCGACGGGGTAATGGCACTGAAGCGCAGCCCCAACCAGTTAGGCAAACGGCCATCTTCAATTTGTTTAAGGAGACGTGACGGTAAATCGTCTGGGTGCATGATGGTGTTGGCGATGATGGTCAGCGCCCCTTTGCCCAGATTCATAATAACGCGTTTAAACCAGCGCTCCGCCTGACGACGCAGTGTCGGCGATTCCACCTCTTTGTCATCGAGCAAGTCATCACAGATAATGTGAGTCGGACGTTGGTACTTGTTTTTAATACCACGCAGCCGCTGCCCACGACCGACCGCCACGATGGAAGAGCCATTGGCCAGTTTGATTTTGCGTTTAGTCCAGGTGTTACCTCGCTGTTCCCCATAATCATCCAGAATCAGTTCGTTATCTTCTAAGTCATCTTTGATGGCATCCATCATCTCTTTGGCGCTATCGGCAGACGCACCACAAATCACAATGAATGAACCAGGATGATTAAGCGCCAGCCATAAAGGCATGGCCTGAGTATTACGGGTGGTTTTACCGTGATCGCGTGGTTCGATATCTAGAATGCCCTCATACTGACCACGCTTGCCGTTTTCAAGCGCAAGGGGCTGTTTGATAAAACCGTGGTCGCGCGGGTCAATGAGCGCTTTGAACAGCGCTTCGTCTTGATGATTCAAATTTCGATTGGCGGCCAAGCGAGTCAGTGCGAGCTGGTATTCACTGAACTCAAGTGTGAACGCATCCGGCATATAGGTCTGACAGAAATATGCGAAGTCACGTTTAGATTTGGCACGGCGCTTTCGACGCGCCTTTTCTTCTTTTTCTTTTCGGGCTAAATCACGCCGCGCTTGGGCTTGGGTCTTCTTCGTGGCGCATTTGTCCTCAGCGGCGATATGCGCACTGTCTCGAATATTCTCTAAATCCGCATCGGACAATCCACCAAAGAGGCCGCTCATCGACGGCCTCGTTTCGTTTTTTGGTCGACACGAATTTTCTGAATGATGCTGACCAACTCAAGCAAGAGCTCGGGGCGCGTCTCTTTGAGTATATCGGTAAGCTGACTTTCAAACTCGGCCTTTGCCGCATCGACCCCTTTACGAAACTCAACTTTCAATCGGTCAAGGTTCACCTGTGCATCCGATAGTCGCGCTAACAAGTTGGCCAGCTTGTTCGGATCTTTAAATGACTCAGGGCCAAACTCCAATTCACGCAATACTTTGAACATGTAGCGCTGCATGATTTGTAAGTTCAGCTCTGAGATATCGGTGTTGGGGCTGTCTTTGAATTCCTTTAGAAAGACCTCTGCCTGCTCTTGAACCAGACGCTGCTCTTCAATCAACTCCTGATTACTACGAAGCACACGATGCACTGACGAACGTGAAATATCAAAGCCGTCTTCTTTGAGCGCCTCCGCGATATCGTCCAGCTTCATTTTGTCCACGGTGTACATCTCAATGACGCGCTCAAGCAGCCCGTGCAATTCCACCTTTGAGCGTGGGGCCATGGGGTTTCCTTCTTATTGTTCTCGTGAGCGTGCAGCTTATCCCCCGAAGGGTTGATTAACTTCCGTTCGGCAGATGGCCGCTAAATAAAAGGCAGAATTTAAGCCTGGTTCAAACACCGTTCAATGGAGCGTATCAGCGATGAAAGGTTTTCTTGATGCATTGCATAACACCACCAAAGCGATTGAGGGTCTGCCAGAGACGTTGGCTCCCTTTGGTTTGCAGTGTGTGCGCAACAACATGAAAAACGGCACGTTTAAACCCAACGCTCCGCTGACCAAAAACACCAAGAACGCAGGGGCTAACCCCCTGTTTGATACAGGTGAAACTTACGCCTCATTGACGTACAAGGCTGGCAAAGAGGAATACCGCATAGGCACCAACAAAGCCCATGCGCCACTGATTAACAATGGCGGCGTGATCAAAGCGAAGAAAGCCAAACAGCTCGCCATACCGGTCAACAAGCAGGTAAAGAAACGCTCCGAGGTGTATGGGGTACGTAAAACCTTGGAAGGATTAGAGCGTCAAGGCTGGAAGATTTTCTACCGTCCTCATTCCATCATGGGACGAGCACCCTTGGGGGGTAAGGCTTTTGGTCAAAAGGTGAAGACTAAAGCCAACCGAAACAACAAAGGCGCAGAGAAAGGCGTGTTCTATGTGCTGTACATCCGAACGCCGCAAATCAAAGTCTCCAGTCGTGAGTTCATGTATTTAAGTCCCGAGCAGCAACAAGCGCAGCAAGAAATGGCATTAGAGCAGTTAAAGGCAGCAATCCAATGAAAGTGATTCGAACATTAGAGAAAACACTGGAAACCTCACTTGGCATGCAAGCGGTGATTGAGCCCTCCAATGCGGTGGCCAGAAAAGAAGTGCGTGTGATGTTCAATGGTATCCGCGCGTTGAATCGGCTGGCACTGACGACACAAGCCTCGTTCGCTGCTTATGAAATGCTCCTTGATGTGGTGATTTCAGCCAGAGTCAGCGGCGGGAACACGCAGTGCTTTTTATCTAGTCAGCAGATACAACTCAATTTGCGCATGACCGATTATCTCACCCATGACTTGATTGTTTTAAAAGACATTGGTGAAGACTTGCCTGCTGGCTTTGGTGAATTCTGTGAGCGGCTGACGGTCGTGGGCGATGCAGAGATTTCCGATGCTCGAAAAACATCATCCGGCTGGAGTGAGCCAAAACAAGACGATGACTTTGACCCCAAAGACGCTCTCTTTACTTGGCGCGAAGATTGGCAAGCCACATTGGTGCTCACCGTACACAAACATTTTACCAACCCTGATGTGACTGAGAACACCGCCAAGAGCCTTCTCACGGGTAAGAGTCACACCATCAGTGATGAGGAATCATAGATGACAGAACAAACAACGAATTATTCCCAGTGGGGCGGCTTTGGTGATTTAGTCTTTAAGGGGCGCTTCACGCCAAACAAAATCAGCGACTCGCGCACTTTTAAGATCAACAAACAAGACCTCATTAACGGTTATCCCGCGCACCAGAATATGGGTGAAGATGAGCACACCGCCTTATTGGATCTGACCTTTAATAATCACTTTGTCGACATCACAAAGATGACCAAGCGGCTCGAATTAATGGGCGAAAATGGCGTGCCTCGCGCTTTGGTCGTGGGCTCAGTGGTGCATAGGCAGTTTTGTATTCGTAAAATCACCCGCACCAATATTCAAACGCTGCCTAGTGGCGTGGTGACCAGTGTGGACTATCAACTGGACATCGTGGAAGTGCGTTCATGAATACCTTAATTGCACGCCAGAGCGAGCGCTGGGAGCAGATTTGTTATCGCGCCTATAGCGTCACCAATCAAACCTTAGTCGATGCGCTATTTGATGCCAACCGTGAGCTGACCCGAGCCATGACCAGCTTTACCTTTAGCGGAGGGGAAACCGTCAACATCCCTGCGGTGAAAGTGGTGAACACAGTCACTGTGGAGACGCCACCATGGGCATAACCGCAACAGGGCTTATCCGTCCATTCGCCATTTTGCACTGGGCGGGAAAGGATGTGACCGCTGAGCTCAGTCGCTATGTCAAGTCCATGACCTATACCGATGTGATGGAAAGCAAACAAACCGGTACAGATACCTTGTCTCTCACTTTGTTTAACAAAGACCGCCGTTTTTGTCAGGCCTGGTATCCCACCAAAGGGGACACCTTAACGCCAGGCATTGGTTGGTTAGATGAAAGCGGTCAGCGTCACGAGTGGTTGTGGGGAGAGTTCAGTATTGATGAAGTGTCCTTCAAGATTGGGCCTGATGATGTGATGGTCGGTGCAAACGCCAAACCGCCCACCATCAAGCGAGGTTTTATCGACAATCAGCAGTGCTTGGTACAAGAGAATGTCACGTTTGAGCGCGTTGCACAGTCTTGGGCAAAAGAGAGCGGCCTATCGTTTATCAAAGCGCCTGATACGCCTGACTTTCAATTTGCTCGCATTGAGCAGCGAGATGAAACCACCCCCGCATTCTTAACTCGATTGTCAGAGCAAACCAGTGTGCCGATGGCCATCAAAGGCAAGAACCTTGTGATGGGCAACTTTAAAGACGACGTGATTCAAATTGACACCTTAAACCGAGACATTCTCACCGCTCTCAATTTACCCGATAGCGCTCGTTCAAAGTACGTAGCGGTCGAAGTCAATGGTTATGACCAGCAAGCCCAGCAGCTTTTTAGCTATCGCGCAGGGGATGCCACCGCGACGGGCGATCGAGTGAAGATGCTGCACAACATCGACAACGTGAAATCCATGGCAGACGCCAGAGCTTACGCCGAGTCCTATTTACAAAACGGCGCAGACGGGAAACAAGGCGCGAAAGGACGCATGTCAGTGACCAATATCATGTTAACCACCGCGCATTTGATTGAATTTTTAAACTTTGGCAACGTGCCAAACCGCTGGAAACCCACCACCGTGACGACCTCCATTAGTGGACGTTCGTGGACCGCCAGCGCGCAACTAGCAAGAGCGAACTGATATGACCAATCGATTCCCTAATATCCCAGAGCCGCAACTGGTCGAGGTGAATTATAACGCCGACCTTGTCAGCCTCAAGCAGCGTTACCAACTAGGCACAGGGCACTATCCTGGCATCAACGACCCAGAAACGTTTCATCTTGAGCAAATCGCGTATGAGAAGAACGAGCTCAAAGCGCTCATTAACTATGAAAGCAAACAGAACTTGCTGCCGTTTGCAGAAAAAGAGCGTTTAGACAACCTTGGACTGCTCACTGAAACCGAACGGTTGCCCGCCTCAAAGGCCCGTACGGTAATGGCTTTTACCTTTACCCCTCATACTGGCTTTGTCATTGCTAAGGGCTATCAAGTGATTGCCGTGGATAACCAAACTCTGTTTGAAACATTGGAAGAGGTGGTGGTCAGTGCGGGCACACAGAGCATTCAGACGAGCGTAGAGTGCATCGAAACTGGCCTTCAGGGAAATGGCTTTTTAGCCGGACAAATCCATCAAGCTGTTACGCCATTGGATGCCCTTGAACGTGTGGTCAATACCGAGACCACACAAGGTGGCTCTGAGATTGAGGGTGATGATGATTTTGCCTATCGAATCTATATTTCGCCGTCAAAGTTCAGTGTGGCTGGGCCGTACGAGGCGTATGAGTACTTTGCTCGCTCAAGTAGTTCATCAATTAAGAACGTGTCGGTTTGGACTCCGGCCCCGAATGAAATTGAAATCAGTGCCATTTTGCAAGATGGCTCGCTCCCTAACCAAGCCATCAAAGACTTGATTAAGTCAGAGTGCTCAGGGGATAAGCGAGTGCCTATGGGGGATTTGGTGCGCGTGGTGGATGCAACGGATGTCAGGGCAACGGCCAGCTTTCACCTGCAGATCTTCAGTGACTACGCCTCATTGGCTGAGTCCATTCAAATGACGGCAAAAACTAACATTGAAGCCGTCATTAATACGTGGAAGACGCAGCACGGACGCGACATAGTGCCTGCAGCCTTAACGTCGCTGGCCCAACGTATTGAAGGGGTGTACCTAGCTAAAGGGGCGGTGACTGGCAGCGATGGTCAAGTCATTACAGAGACGAAACCGGTGACCCAAAAACAAAGGCCGCTTATCACCCTAACGGCCGTCACCTTTGAGGTCATCACTGAAAGCAGTCAACAAACATTTGAATAACCACAATAAGAGAGAAAAAGCCAATGAGTGAAACGGGAATGAAAGCCATCTTGATGTCCCTAACAGACTTAGCGGGTCTAAAGAAAGTCGGCACGTCTGTCATGGCCACGATCGTCAGTTTTGGCGTCAATGATATCGCACAACTTGTTGCGGTTACGGTGGGCATTATCTCGGGTTGTATGGCCATTCGACATTATGCGGTGGCCACTCAGCTCAATAAAGCCAAGTTGGCGCGCCTGAAATCCGATCATGGCACCCAAATGGAGTCGGAGGAAAGCTCATGAGTTTGAAAACTAAAGCAACGAAAGCCTTAGTGTGCTCCATCATGGCCGTATTGGCCATCGTGTTTAATATCGACGACGCATTGAGTGTCAGTGAACGTGGTCTGCGTCATATTGCGAATGAAGAAGGTTGCCGCGCTCAAGCCTACCAATGCAGTGCCAATACTTGGACTCTCGGTCTTGGGCATACCCAAGGGGTGAAGCAAGGTGACACGGCAACGAATGAGCAAATCGCCCATGACTTTGTTAAGGATGTGGCCAGTGCTGAGAGCGTGGTGAAGCAACATATCACACGAACGCCGAGCCAAGCGGAATACGACATGATGGTGAGTTTTGTGTTCAACCTCGGCGCGGGCAACTTTGCTCGTTCGACCTTACTCAAGACATTTAATCAAGGAGACCATCGCGCGGCCTGCTTGCAATATCCGCGTTGGGTCTATGTTAATAAGAAAGACTGCCGTATTAAAGGCAGTGGTTGCGAAGGTATCCCCAAACGGCGAGATAAAGAGATGGCGATTTGTTTGAACGGATGGCAATAACATGGGTGTTCTAAGACAGCTCAAACGCACGGCTTTCTGGTTAGGCTGCGCGATACTCATCGTAAGTTTATTGGTGAACTACAAGCTCTTCCACTACACCAGTGAGCTAAAGGCCAGTAACCAAGTGCTAGGCGAGACCATTACCAGCCAGGAAACCACCAACCACTTACTGGCTGCTCGCATTACCACATTAACCACCCAAAGGCGTGAAGCGCAGAAAATCGCGGACGAGGCGTCGAGTCGAGAGAGCAAGGCTCGACATCAGCTAAAAACACGAGTCGAAGAATTGGAAAAGGAGCTTGAACATGAAATATGCGCCGCTGAGCCTATCGCTTATCCTGTTGGCTGGGTGTCAGGATACTAAGATTGTCACTCAGTATGAATACCAAGATATTATCCAATCACCACCTGTGGGTGACTTGGTGGAGTGTGAGCGGCCGTTTGACCAAAAGCCGCTGACTTATGGCGAAGCGGCCAGCCGTGATGCTGTCTGGCTTACGTACTTTCGATTGTGCGCCTGTAAGATAGAGCGCAATCGAACGTTCTACGGTTACACCAATAAAAATGACGCTTGCTCAAAACTGGATGCAAGCGCCATTCAAACTCTCCAATCATTGCCCACTACCCAAACAGACTGAGCTGCTCCTCTGGTTTGCCATTGGCGGTTTCACCTTTGTCCTTTACGAACACAAACCAAGTTTGCAGTTTAGAGGCAAAGAAATAGCCCTCTCGCACGTGGTTGCGCTGGGTGCGAGTGCAGCTATTAAATACCTCATAAGCTGGAAGCATACGGATCGGTTTCGATGGCATGATAATTACTCCTTCTCCATAGGTACTCGGCCAGCTCTTTAGGGGTGTACCAGTTACGAATACCCAAATCACTTTTGATGATCGCTTTATCAATGGGATTGAGCGCGGCTTGAAACTCGCTTGCCGCGATGCGGTTATCTGGATACATCTCCAGTAAGAGCGCCTCGAGCTCTTCTTGAGTCCGAGGGTTAAGCACCTCATAGCGAGGCTCGGCCCGAAACTTTACTCGCCTCGACATGATGCCTCCCAGCGTTCCAGTCCCACAATCACAGCACGTATCGTGTCACGAGTGAGCCAACGAGCGCGTTCGACTTTCACCGTGCGTTTCACAAAGCTATCTAATGCGGGGTCATCCAACCCTTGCCAGCCCATAGATTTAGCCAACGCCGCCAGCTTTGCCCATTGTAAGTTGGATGGCTGTCGAGACGAGCTGCCTCCCAGGCGCTTTTTAAACTTGGCAGAGTCTTCCAAGTAGCCTTGACGCTTTAACTCTGCGACCAGCTCACGTAACGTATCATCACTCAAGTCTTTGCAGCTTGTCTGGCCCGTTTGAATGCCTAGGTAGTTGCGATACTCATCGTCATCATAAAATCCCATACGGTCATTCAACAGCGCTTTCACACCTTTATGCACCAAACCGTAGTAAGCATGACGATTTATCTTCATTTTCATAGCGCCTCCTCAATGGGTAAGGTGAAAGGTTTGCCGAGCCAATTCTTGTTGGCGACACGAAGCAGCAGCGCCGCAAAGAACTCGGATTTTTCTTTAGTGGAGAAGCCAGCATCTCGACGCAGCGTATCAAACAAATCCGCACTGTCGGCATCGAGGATGAACTTACGCTCGACGCGACCTAGCGCCTTGCTGCGCATACGACTGTCGCGGGTTCTATCGGCTTGAGATTTGGGGTTATCGATTTTAGGTCGCCCGAGACGAGCGGAAGAGATGACCATAAACGTTACTCACTCACAATAAGTTATTGTTCATAGTTTATGCATCTGGAAGCGTTTGTAAGAAAAAGTTGCCGTTATAACGAAATGTAGCTGAAGGAGAGTAAGGAATGGTACAAACATGGCTGGATTTAGTTCATGCAGTGTGATTTTTAACTCAAAAATGCCCCAAACCTTGTTAGATCAAATGCTCTACACATTTTTGAATACTAGCGTTTTCTCTACAAAACCTAATATCAAGTTCATGGCTGATTTACTTACCATCTTTACTTTATTTTCTGTATATCTACACAGTTTATTAAGTTTGAATATGGAAAGTGGCATGTTTTATTGAGTGTTTGGTCTCGATTTGTCGATAGCTGATTTTGTAAACCATTGTTTCTTAATAGGTTTATGATTTTTGTATCTTGGATAACACGCCGGCGCGTTTTTATGTGCGGATAGAGTACACATTTCGATGTATTTTCTTTAATTTTTAGTGACTTATGATAAGTTAATCGAAAGGCGGGCAGGTAGAAAACTGAGACTACCTGTTATTAAAAATGTTATGTGTATAAACGATAAGGAAAAAATATGAGGGTCGATTTCGAATATATAAAGGATTTCTTGGCACTTGTCCTCGATAATGAAGAGTTGGATTTTAATCTAAATCAAGAACAGTTTAAGCCGCTTCATGCTGATTTTGATGCAAAGATAAAAATGGTATTCCATTTGGAAATACTGGAAGATCAGGGGCTTATTGAAAGTGTCAGTAATAGAATTCAAGGATTGGGCTTTCAAAGGTCAGGTCGAAATGATGTTATATTGAGTTTCATCCCACTAAGATTGACAGCAACAGGACACCAGTTTGCTGCTGATTTAGTTAAACCCGGAGTGTTAGAAAAGCTCGTTGACAACTTTAAAGACGCCGGTCCAACAGAAGCTGTAAAAGTAGTCCTAGGGTTAGGTAAGAGTATTCTAGAGAAGAAACTGGCTCAATTGACTGAATAGAGGACCTTTTAAAGTAACTTAGAGGATCACTCATTGTGAGAATACACATACAAACGTTTAAGACAGATTCGCGGCGTTAGGCAATACAATGGAATTACGGAGTATGAATGGAGCCAAGTGAAAATAGTTTGGTTATGAATGACGAGAATGCATTCAAGGTACTTACCGAACTTGGGAATGAATATGTTAGAAGAGGTTTTACTAATTCATCTAATTTGGAAAACTTCTTCGTTTCCGGTGACTATATCTCAAAGAATAATAGCACCAAGGATTTAATAAAATACTATAAACCAAAAATTGAGCAAGGTAGCTACAGCGATTATGCTGTGTCACGAACACTACTTAATGGAATGGTTAGGTCGGGTTATTTGGAAAAAGAACCCGGAAAGTACTTCATTTCAGAACTTGGATACAACTGCTATGTTAACCAGAACAACAAATCAGGGTGTAGCTCGTTTTTATCTAAATCAAATCAATTCTTTCAAGAGCATCAGACTCTAATGTTTGTGTTAACAGTGATTGGAATTTGTATTGGTGTTGCCAGTCTTGGCTAACAATTTAAGAGTGATTCCCCACGCTTGGCACTTTTGCTTCTACTTCAAGTTTAGTGTTTATGGCACAATGCTTTAGGTCTGGGTAGAGGCGTTGTGTCTATGGGATATCATTGATTTAAAGGAAGATATATGAGTGGTTCAGCATTAGAGGGTCGAGTTAAAACTCTTGAAGAAGTAGCAGTGAAAATTTTTGAATTAATCCTCAACCTAGTAACAAGTTTAATCGTACTTGGTATTTGTTTGGCAATTCTCGCCGTTTGCTGGTTTTTTGGGATTACTTCCGACAATGCAGTCCTATACTTCAAGGAGTTGGCAAATACTCCTATTTGGCTAATGCTTCTCGCTGTAGTGGGCTTTTTCGGTATTAGCTACTGGTCGATCCTTAAGGCACTTTACAAGTTGTTGTGGAATTATTATTGGGGCAATGTAGTTTTAGGTTTTTTAAAGTCCCTGAAGTAATGAAAACTACACCATACAAGGCTTTTAAGTCGGATTCACAACACTTGGAATTTTGGGTTCTACTTCAAATTTAGTGTTTATGGGACAATGCATTAGGTGTGGGTGGTAGCGTTGTTCACCCCTTAATTGGGCGTAGATATATTCTTTAAGGAGGTCAGGTTGATACTTAAGACTAAGCAAAAGAAAAAAGAAAAAAAGAAGATCGTCAGAGTCGATTTGTATACTCGCATTAAAAAAGCTCTTGAGGACGATAAGTATACTTTTCGAACAATTGGAGGTGTGGCTAAAGCTGCTAATGTTTCTGAGGCTGAAGTAAAAAAGGCATTGCAAGAGCATAAAGAAGAAGTGGTTGAGCTATATCGCAAAGGAGTAAATGGCGAAAAATTAGTTACCACTAGAAAGCACTATCAAAAGAAAGCAACGTGGAAAGAGAAAATGATGGGAGCTGTGCTGAATCGTGTCTACTAATGTTGAAATTATAGGAATGTCAGTTTCGCTTTCTGTATTGCTGTGCTTTACAGGTTTCTTTGGTGGATTATTTCCTCTCATGAGTGATTTGATTACTAGGCAAAAGGTTGAACCAGAGAAGAAAATCGATCTCAATCTGGAGTTTTTTGCTATCAAACTATTTTTGATACCTTTTGGTGCATTGGTATTAACTGCTTTAGCCGTTGCCTTTGGCGCAGTTAGTAATTGGCTTGCCGCTTTATACTTGGGAGGCACTTTGCCTTTGCTGGTTGAAAAAGTCATTACCAACCAGAAAACTGTAGACAACCTAGCCCATCAGCAATAAATATACATAACTAATAAGTATTAAGCGTTGCGCAGCCAACGTCAAATCCCGACTGTGAACAAGCCCGAAGCCACTTTATTAAGTAAATTATTCGATGATGATCGAGGGGCATTGCGCCTTGAACTAGTCTATTCACGCATGGCACCAAGTTAGTGGTTTTCCATACCTGTAGTTATTCATAAATTGCTAATTTAGCAAAAACACTGACACAAAAATGTCCAGAACATTCGTAGTTAGAGTTTTTACCCATTGCAAGCTAATGGCGGATTCACCAAATTCAGGCAAAGCGAAGCCAAAGCGGGGTCGCATAGAGCGCCGCTTGCCTGTATTTAATTAGTTGGTTATTGGGTTGATTTACTCGTTGCGAGTAACTGTTTATCGGCTTTACGAACGATGGTTCTTAGCATAGAGATACGAGTCATGTTTCCGCATCCAACACTAGGGCGACCAAGGCCATCTAATACTTTCCGAGCTAACTCTTTTGCTTCTTGAGGATTACGTGCAAACATGCATTCTAGTGAGTTTAGTATCAGCGACACTAGTCCTAATTTAAGTGGTCATTTTGTCCATGATGGCTCCCTCACAATTTGCTGAAGTTTAAATGGACTTGTTGGTACTCACCTTCATCATCACGTTCATAAAAATTGAAGTACGACTTACTACCAATGATGAGCAGTGACTCTTTTGCTGCTTCCTGCGCCTTACGCAATGTTTCGTCTTGGAAGTCTTTGCCAATAAAGTTAATGGTGTTTGCAATAGAGGCATCGTTCACAAAGAAATCTTGAACCGCAATTAACACATCATGAGGCAGTTTGTCTTTTTGGCTATTGTAGTAGTCACGCGCCAATTGACGAGCTGCATCATGCTCAGGACCAAGAGTTTTCAGTTTGGCGGTTTTGTAAGTGAGCTTGTATTTTCCATCAAAGCTAAACATCGCCACGTTATCGCCATTCCCACGGGTATGCAGTTTCGTACCGTAGCTTTCTAGCATTTCAAGGCGAAACTCTTCAAAGGCTTTTACCAGGTTCTCTTTGAAGGCTTGAAGGTGTTTTTGATGCGTTTTTACCTGCTTAACCAAACTGGTGACGAACGCATCTTTACGCAATTCATGAGCCGGAATATTACACTGTGCGATAAGGTTGCCTTCCGCGTTATACACAAAGCCTTCCGGTGCGGCTGGACGAGTTGGCTTTACTTCTGGTTGTTGAGTCGTTTTATTCATTGTGGTGCTCCTGTTTTAACAAAATGGTCAGCTTGAATAAGCTCGTTCTGTTGTTTTAAAAATTGGCTGACGGCTTGATAAGCCGTGTCTTTGGCGCCGTAAGCAGAGATTGCTGTGTTTGATTCCAATTGGGTCAATGCTTCTGCTCGATAGTCTACGATAGAGAACTCTCCGATACCGTTTTGGTTATTTGGGTCAAAGCGAATAATCATTTCGAGCTTAATGTCTTGATTGGATTTCTGTCCCATTAAGCCTCCCAATAAATAATGCTGTGGTTAAGCTTAACGGCTTGCATGTGTCGTTCGATGCCTTGACAGTTCATGTTGATATCGAATTTTGCCATGTCGGCATCAGCAATTAATAAAGGTCTATCACTCATCACCAATTCACCTTTGCCTTTTGGTTTACGGCTGGCGACTCGACCGCCACGCAACCAAACAAATTCATCCGTTTCTCTGCGACTCATATTGCCTCCCAAGGACGTAGAACTTGGTTTAATAATTGGTAAGCAGGAGAGAGTAAAAATTGAAACTCAGCATCCAGCTGGGGGTTGTTGCCTTTACCTCTTTTGGCCCTGCAATGCTTACAATGACCATTGTGTAAGTGCCATTTCAGAGTCTTCCCTCGGCAAGTAAGACATGGGGCGTAAGGTGAGGTCCCTGTCAGTTGATAGAGGTATGCATTCCCTTCTTGCCCACCAACCGTAACTGCGCCATGTGCTTTTAAACGCATCAACAGGTTCTTAATGGTGGTGAGCGCAAGGCGGTCACGTCCAACTTGTTGTTGCCAAAGAGCCTTACACGTGCAGGGCTGGTGCTTAGTCAACAAGGCCATTACGGTCTCGGTGGTGTTGGGGAGCAGTGTCATGGTTACACTCCTATGCTTTCTTTTAAGTAGTGGTGAGCAGCGGCCAAGTGCTTCGGTGTCAGCGGCTCATGGTTTCGGGATGCTGACGAACTGGCTAACATGATCATGTCAGCGAGCGTTCTAAGTTGCCCTGTGGTTTTCGGCACAATGGCGTAAGCCGCTTTAAACAGCTCTTGGTCTTGAATACCCCAAGCCTGCATGTAGCTTTTGATGTCGCCATTTGACGTCACCTTTATGCAGGTTGGACGTATCATTCGGCTCCAAATCGGGTTCATGTTGACTTGAGAGCGAGCCGCGCTCATACGAGTACGCACGACATCATTGCCAAGAAGGAACACGCCGCACTTGCGCTCAGCTAAGATACGTAAGCCATTCAATACATCATCTGAAAGGTATTGCGCTTCATCGATAATAATGAGTCCGTTTGAGCCATCTAGTTCTTGCGCTATTGCTTTTTGCATGAGGTAGACTGTCATGTTGGATGCCTTAATATTCATGCGCTCACAAAGCTCAGAGAGGATGGCCCGCGCTGATTTACACAAGTTTGAAGCAGTGACAATCCAGACGTTGTTGTGTTTGCGTTGATATTCTTCGGCGGTGACGGTTTTACCAATGCCTGAGCCTTCATAAACCATCGACCAGCGGCGCATCGTGCGAGCCAAGTCCATCAGTTTCCAAATCGTTTCCGAGGTTGGCAGCATCAAAAAGTCAGGCTCTTGAAGTGACGTATCTGCTAACTCTTCAACTTGGGTACACCGTGTATTCAACCAGGTTTCAAGTTTATGAAGCTGAGTTTCGGTGTCGCCCGTATAAGGTTTGTTATTAAGCAACTTACTTAGAATGCCTTCACCAATATCAGACTCTTTGGCAATCTTACGATTACTGAGATTTTCACTGACTTTCACGGCAAGGACTTGTTGAATAATGTGGTTCATTTTGCTTTCCCGTACTGCTGCATTAATGCGTCTAAATCCATAGTGGGTTCAAAATCCGCACCCACCGCTTTCTTCTCAAGTAAGCCTTCAAACTCACTCGGGTTCATTTGATGCTGCTCTGGCGCTCTTGCTAACTCGGGTGTCATTTCAGTAAGGCTCGGCACCATACCGCCCAATGGCTCGGGCTTCTCATTGCTGCGCGTTAACTGGGCAAGGTCGTCGTTAGTTAATCCGACCATTTGCTCCTTTAACCACGCGGCTCGATTAATATCTTCACTTTGGTGTAGGCTCTGACGGCGTGCCGCGCCTAAATCGTCATAAGCCGCATCAGCAAACAATGGAACCTCGCCGATGAACTCTCCACGCTCACTGTAGGCATACACACAGCCTGTTAAGTCATAAGGGTTGAAGCGAAGATGAACACTTTGACCGATGTATTCGAACAACAGTGGGCTGCGGTAACGATTCGACAAATGTTTGCTGTAACGCCCTGCGTTTAATTCAACGAGACCGCCACCATGAACCTTCACACTTTTTCGTGTCCGGTGCAGACACAGGCGCAACTGTGTTGCGGTGGGTTTACGTACTTGTATTTGGGTGTAACTTTGCTCAAACACTTGCTTATAGCTGTGAATGCCGCGTGCCATTTCACTGCGACGGCCTTCCAGGCTATTCCAATCGGTCACCCACTCGGCAAATAGCTCAACCACTAACTCAACAGGTACTGTGGCTTCACCGTAGTTCGCGGGTTTGCTGGTGGCTGATTCACCTGCGTAGGCTCCTGCAAAAGCTGGATGGCGCTCAAACTGACCGATACCACCTTTAGAATGGAACAAACGCTCAACAGGTTTAGCTCGCGCGTTACCTTTACGGCCTACGTTGTCATCTTCAACGCGAGTCCAGTTCACTTTTGAGCCTAGAGCCGTAATCGCGCCTTCAATCTCAGCGTTATCAAACTTTTGATGCTCTAACTTGCCTTTGCCCGTTGCTTTAGGGCGTGAGGTTCGCCCTGTCATTGCTTCACTTAACGCCACGGAGCCTCGGTCAAGGTCGAACATTTCAGGGATACCAAAGTTTAAAACCATGTTGAAAAGAGCAATGCCTAACATCTCAGTGTTCTCTGTAATATCAATGGCGTAGCCCACAATCATGGAGCTATAGACATCTTGGAACACCCAAACGGTAGGACGAAGCACCGTGCCATCTTCCAGGTGACAGCGAAGACGAAACTCATGACCATCACCCGATACGCGCTGCATAGCATGCATACCGACTCGTGTGCGACGCTGCGCAGGGACTAAGGTTTGCTTGGCTGCAAATAAACCACCTCGGCAATACACTTGAAGCTCATAAGGAATATCGGTATTCACGCGCTCTCGGATTGTGGAGAGGCAGGGCACACTCCAACCTTCACGCTTAGCGGCTTTACCCATGCGGTTATAACATTCGGTTATGGTGGGCTGTTCAGGTCGCAAATAATCGGCCTGAAACATGGACCAAGCTTCCTGTGATAAGGGGGCGGTACGTTTACCGTGAGAGCCAATTCTATCGAGAAGTGCCGGCAACCAATCTTCCACTGGGATCTTGTTGGTTTGCAATCCTGGGATGTTGTAAAACCAGCTCACAATTTTGGAATAGGTTCTTCCAGACTCTTCCGCCACGCGCTTCATTGATTTACGCATGCTAATACCTGATTCAACATACGCCTTAACTCGCATACACAATTCATAGCGCTGCTTGGTTGAAGCTTTCTTGCTTTCGGTAGCTTCTTCGTACTCAAGCCATAGTTCATCGGAATCAGGAGTTACAACTTGACGAACATGGCGGCTGTCTTCAGCTTGTAGAGTTTGCTGCTTAGCTACGTCACGCAAGAGGTGCAAACGAGTTTCTTCTGGTAGGCAATCAATATGATATTCAAAAGCTTTAGAACCTTGCCGTTTGCGTTTTTGGTTACTGTTAGCCAGTTTATTTAACTTATTTCTAACATTGTGAACCATAGTTGGCATGCCAACTAAACCTACACATTCTTGCGCTGATATATACATAACTAAGCCACTTTATTTATGTAACGACTAGGCCAAATATCAGATGGTTTAACCCCAAGAGCGTCAGCAATAATCCCTTCACCTTTAGGCCATGGACGGTTTAGTGCATTGGAGAGTGTGGTTGGAGCTAAGCCTGCTTTGATTGATAGCTCTTTAACGGTGATTCCTTTTTTGTGTAAAGCGGCAACAATATCGATTCGATGCATATCGTTTTTTTCATTCGACATAATGATCTCCTAGGCGTTTCTTGTTACACTTATTAGTTGTAGAACTAACTATTAGAATTTAAATTCGAACTTTAGCTCGATTGCTTAATAATTGATCGAATATTTTAACGAGTCAAGTAGGTCATCTCGGTTTTTTATACGAAATGTATTTTTGGATGGGGTTTTATGGGAATTTCTATATATGCCAGATAGTTACAAAAAAAGAACCTTAGAAGAAAAAAACGAAGGTAAACGGTTTTTTCGTAGTGATATAAAAAACCGCTTTGCACAGCGTCTTGAAGAGGCAATGGCTGGTGAAGCCAACCTATCGTTCGCACAAAAATGCGGAATATCGGAAGCAACTATAAGAAAGTATAAAAAAGGGGAAACAACCCCTAATCTAGAAATTTTGGAATCGATCGCGAAGGTATCGGGTAAAGCCATTCAATGGCTAATTGGCGTAGAAAGCGAAACAGTTAAAGTTAAAACACCAATAAGTGAAAACATCACTTATATAGAGAAGTTCAATGTTATTGCTTCTGCTGGTGGAGGGGCCTATATAGATACAGAGGTGGTTGCTGAGTTATACCCATTCAGTCTAGAGTTCTTAAAGCGTCACCGCTTATCCCATGCAGACTTATGCATTATTGAGGCTCGTGGAGACAGTATGGAGCCTACTCTCTCAAGTGGTGATGATTTAATTATTGAGCGTAAGGAGTTTACAGCACACAAAGTCTTACAGGGTATTCATGTTATTAGTATTGATGGAGAACTTAAGGTCAAGAGACTAGAATTTGATCTTGTTAAGGATGGGTACAGCATTATTAGTGATAATCACCTGTACCAAGAAGATTTTATTGAACGTAAAGATCTCAACTGTATGAGAATCATAGGAGAAGTTGTAATGATTTTAGGTAAACCACCCAAAGGGTTACCTGAATTGCATTAAATGTGTGATTGCTATGTTTTAACTATTAATTACGATCCCCGTCAAAAAGCCCTAAAATATTGAACAATCCACTTTAGGGCTAAAACTCATTTTTTCTTTCTTATTTTCAAAGCTTTACCCGCGTATAACTCACTTTCTCTTTTGTATTAACTTTCAATTCTCTCTCTCATCATCAGTTATGTAGTCAGGGATCTTATCTTGCGGGAGAATGTAAGGATCATTATCGGGAATCGCAGGGATACCGTGTCCACTGTAGTAAAAGTAAACCGTATCGCCTTCATCGACGTTGTCTAACATTAAACGTAACTTATCTTTAATCGCACCACTGGTTGCGTCACGGTCAATGAGTTCGTAGACGTGCCTTTCTGGAACACCCAGAACTTTTGTCGCGACGTCAGACATCACTTCACCACTGCTGCGCGCAAAGGCTACTTGATCTGAATTTGCGTAATCTTCGATAGATAGGTTGAAGAACCAGTTGGATGAATTACTTTCCACAGGCACAAAGCCATTAAGTAGTTGCTTCAATTCATCAGAGGCGGTGTTGTCCGTTGCCGAGAGGCGTGAATCGACTTCAAACGCATCGATTAAGTTAGGGTTTTGCATCTCTAGCCCTGGAGTCTCGGCACTGCTTGGGCCACTGTTAAGAACCACACTCAGAGCTTCGGGCTGATAATTACTTTTAGCCACATCCCCTGAGAACATTACGTCATTGTAGTTGCCTTTTATATTTACGAGCTCTAGTTGATTCTCGTCATAAGAGTAGGTGAGTGCGAGGTCAAGGTTATCGATATTGCTGAAGACATCACGCGCCTGCTCAAGAGGTACATTTAGAATAATGTCTCGCTGATAGTTTTGATTTGACGCTTTAAACAACAGGTGCATTTGCTGGTTTTCAGCATCATAACTCTTTGTTGTGACGACCGGCTTACCCATTACATCTCTAAAAGCCTTAGCAACGAGTCGAGTTTTTTGCACGCCCAAGTTGCCCTTTCGAGAGTCTGCCCCTTCTTGTAGGACTCGAATTTTGGCATTTCGAGCTTCTACTTGTTGACGGTATTTAAGTTGTATAGCGGCTATTTGTTGTTGTCGTTCTATTCGCAATTTTTCGACGCGTTGATCAAATTGAGTTTTGGTTTCAAATTGATCTTTGACGATTTCTGGCGCTTTGGGCAGATCAGGCTCTCGAACTGGTGGTGGAATGTCTGAGCTGCTCAATGTGGTGTGTTGTACTTCGTATAAAGAGGCGACAGCACCAACCAATGACATTGGGTCGTCAGATTGTATACATCCGATAGAACTCGTCATGTAATGTTGTTCGGTAGAGGACTCTTGTCCTGCAAATAGGTCAACATTATTGCTTGCTTTTTTTTGTCCGCCGCGAGTGATGACCTTGCCATTCAGCGAAATAGGAGCATCAACTTGCAGCTCACCGCCAAGCTGCCAAATATCAGGATTAGATGAACATACAGTTCCCTGTTTAGAGTGCGAAAATTCAAATTGATTGTCAGCGTTAGCAAAACTAAGAGTTGGTGCTAACGCAAATAGCATACCTGTGACAATTCTATTCCGTGTCATTAGATAAGTTTTCCATATGGCCGTAGTGTCAGATGAGCTCAAGACCATATAGTCTAGTTGAATATCACTCAATGGCGCACTAATCGTAATGGGATATAAGTCAATGTTTGTTTTGTTAAATGTGAGTAAGTTTTAGTTAATTTGGAATGGGTGTTTATTAAATTTCTTCTGTTTGAGAGGCTTAGGAGTTAGGTGTTCTTACGTTTAGAACTCAATTGATTCGCTTTATTTATAGTTAGTGGTGTTCTCATGTTAAAAGTTGCTAGTCTTATCTTAATCGCTCTCGGTGTTTTTATTGGAATACAATATGGAGATGAGATAGTTAGTCCATTGGGTGGTGGTACTGAAACTGTTCTTAATACAATAGAAAACTTGAAAGGTTAAGGTGAGGTATGTCTATTTTCTCATTTAACGATTTTCTTGAGCGTCTCAGGGACTGCGAACGAATCATCATTCAAGCTCATGACTTTCCTGATCATGATGCGGTTGGCTCCGCTTTTGCTCTCGCTTATTTACTTAGAAAGAAGGGCTTTAAACCACTCATTACTTACCAAGGCTTTATTGATCGTGTTTCTTTACATAATTTGATTGGTTGGCTTGATATTCCCATAGTTAAGTCACATCGATTAGATTTAAAGCCCAATGACAAAATTATTGTGGTAGATGGCTGTATTGGTGAAAAAAATGTTACCGACTTACCGGGTATAGAAGTTGGGGTGATCGATCATCATCAGGTTGTAGCACCCAGTTTCGTTTGGTTTTCAGATATTCGACCTAACTATGGCGCAACAGCTTCCATTATGGTGGAGTACTTTAATCATTATGATATTCCAATTCCCGACCGCGTAGCGACGGCTCTACTTGTTGGATTGACGTTCGATACGGCAAATTTTACCCGCGCAATGAACAAAGCTGATATCAAAGCCCTACTTCAACTTCAAAACTGTGCTGATATGAATATGGTCAATCGTATTTGTCGAAATCAAATCGAATATCAAGAGTTGAAGTTATTTGATTTCATGTTTGAATCTATTAGGAAAGACGGAAATTGTGCATTTGGGAGCTTACCAGAAGGGTGCCCCAAAAATATGCTAGGAGTGCTTGGTGACTTTCTACTTACAGTTGATGAACTAGATATTGTGGTGTTGAGTACCCGTAGTCATGAGAGAACATTTGTTTCATTGCGTTCTGAATGCCCCCAGAATGACATGGCTAAGGTGATAAAGAGATCGCTGAATGATACGGGTGTTGGTTTTGGTGGAGGACACTCGCATATGGCTGGTGGTGTTGTTAATCAAGTGTTTGACCATTCCAATGAACGGGTCTTTATTTATGACCTGATCCGCCCTCAATTGAATATATTGTGAACCAAAGTTTTTGCCTCTATCTGATTTGTACCTGGGATCGTCCGCCGAGTTTCTGACATCAGGCTAGACTCAAATCGTTAGTTTGACGTCACTCGAAGATCTACTCTTCATTTTTAACAATCATTTGTCATTTTCATGTTGAGTGGTGCGAAAACCCATCTACACTATGATTATAACTGTTTGATTTTTATACGAGGTGTCAATGAGTCGTAAACCTATAGTGTTAGTCGTAGATGACACCCCAAGTAACTTGGATGTGCTAACTGCAATTCTCAAAGATACTTACCAAGTAAAGGTCGCGATCAACGGTACTATCGGTATCAAAATAGCGAAGATGGTGCCACAGCCTGACTTAATTCTCCTTGATATCATGATGCCTGATATAGATGGTTACGAGGTATGCCGTCAACTGAAAGCTCAACCCAATACCGCGCATATACCGATTATATTTGTGACCGCCAAAATGGATCCTGAAGCTGAAGTGAAAGGGTTGTCTTTAGGTGCTGTTGATTATTTAACGAAACCCATTACCCCAGAAATCGCACTTCAGCGTGTAAAAACCCATATTTCTCTTTATGACCAACAACGCGCGTTGTTTAGTCAGGTAAAAGAGAAAACCCAAGAGATCAATCTAGGTAAGCTAGAGACGCTGAATATCTTGGGTAGGGCGGCTGAATTCAAAGACAATGAAACGGGCATGCACGTTATGCGCATGAGCCATTATTGCGAAATATTAGCCAAAGCCTTGGGTATGACAGACGAAGACGCTGAGACTTTGCGTGATGCTGCACCAATGCATGATATTGGAAAAATCGGTATTCCTGATAGCGTGTTACTGAAGCCGGGCAAATTGGATGCCGACGAATGGGCGATCATGCAGAAACACGTTGAATTCGGTGTCGAGATACTTGGCAGGCAGAGTGATTCCAAACTAATGCAAATGGCCATTCAAGTCGCGCAATATCATCACGAAAAGTGGGACGGCAGTGGTTACCCTAGCCAGATAGCAGGTGAAGATATTCCTCTAGTCGGGCGTATAGCAGCAGTTGCCGATGTATTTGATGCTCTGACCGCAGAAAGGCCCTACAAAAAAGCGTGGAGTGTTGATGAGGCGTTGAGTTTGTTTGAGGAGCAAAAAGGCAAGCATTTTGACCCAACTATCGTCGATCTTTTTTTTCTTAAGTTACCTGAGATTCTAGCAATTAAAGAGAAGTTCAAAGATGAGTGATCGCTGGATGCTGTCGCTAAATCGTTTTGCAGTATCTCTTGTCATTGGCATAGTGGTGTGGTCACTGGTCATTCGCAGTGCAAACGCGGCTGAAGTGACCGATGCAAAGTTAAATCAGTGGTTGGAAAACCAACCGACCATCACCTTTATTGCACTTTCCGACCATTACCCGTACTCATTCATTGATGACGATGGGCTGGTTTCTGGGATCATCAAAGATTGGACATTGGATCTTGAACAGCGTTTTGGTGTCCATGTTCGTTTTATCACAGTTAACTCGCGCGTCGAGGCCAAAGCGGCGTTAGTCGATGGGCGAGGTGATGTATTCCCATTTCAACAGTTTGACCCAAGTGAAGGAGGGCGTTTTCTTGCAAGTGACCCCTATGTTCCTTATCAGGTTGCTGTAATAGTACCTATCGACAATAAACTCGATGGAAACCTAGATCAAAATAACAAGCGCCGCATTGCGATGGTTAATGAAAACATCGACTTACAAAGAGCAGGTGTTCAATTAAGCGCTATTGAACGAGTGGATTTCGACAACGTTATTGATGCAGTACGTGCGTTAGGGGATGGCGATGTTCAAGGTATAGTCGGTGAACCTATTACCACCATGGATCTTGCGAAAAAGATTGGCGTTCATGATCTAGCGGTCAATTATGTTTTGGAACATTGGAAAAAGTTAGAAGCGTCAATGGTGATTCGAACTGACGAGCCAGAGCTACTGACGCTAATCAACAAACAAATTGAAACCTTCGACATTGATAATAAGAACCAGATTCTATCAAAGTGGCTAGATAGCTCCTCTTATCGAGTGCCACTGAAAGGCGTATTTGGCTTTGGTAACCCTCCGTATATGTACCCAGACAGCACAGCGGTCGGGCTAGAACACGACATTCTTCAGCGTGCTCTTAATGATATGGGGTATAAGTTAGGTGACGTTGTCACTCTTCCTCCTAGTGCCGCTAGAAAGGCTATCGATAACAATAATTCTATTGCCTTTGTATCTGGCATTCAGTTTGATGATCCCAATGCGCACTTTTTAAGTGATAACGTTCTTAATGTTGAGTTTGTTCCTGTTTCACTGACTCGCCGCAAACTCCAACTTCAATCCAAAAAAGACCTATCATTAGGGGCGTTATTGTTCGACGAAACATCCCCAATTAAAAACTCTGTTGAAGTTCTGAAGGGTAAGTTAGACATTGATCGTGTCGAAGATTACGAAGATCTTGAATCAGCATTCTCGCAGTTGAGGGCTCAAAATGTCGACCTACTAATGGTTGAACGAAGAGTACTAGAGTGGTTTATCACCAATACTCGTTTTATCGAAATGTCAGAGTTAATGTTACATGACGAGCATAAAGTTGAGTATCCGATCTATGTGGACTTTAAGAGTGAGGAAATTAGAGACAGCTTCAATGCTGCGATTAAAAACCTTAAACAGGCCGATGATGGTTTAAGCCAAATTATCGAGGTGCAGGTTCAGAATGATTTAAGTCAAGTGCTTAAAAAGGCGAATATTATTGCGCAAATATCCGCGTATTTTATTGTCAATGATCGCTTTGAAGAGTTAACGGAAGTTTTTGAAATTTTTGATACCGACAGCTCATTTCAGGTGATCACCGCACAAGCGGATAATAACAATCGCCCGATTAAATCTTGGTATATCGGCAACCTAGTTGATGAATATGGAGAGAAGAAAAACACCTCTCATTTTTCGTCTGTCACTAAGGTGGCAAATTATCGAACCAAAGGAGGAAACACCAACTCTGGTTCGATGACTTTCTATTTTGATGTTAAGTCGTTAGAGCGGAACCATGTTTATTTTCCATCGATCGAAAAATTCAGTTCATTCGGAGATGCGGCGAAACGCTATATAGCGGATGTTTATCAAGCGAATAGTTTGATTGGAGAAATCTTAAATCTCAGCCAAAAAGAGAGAAAGTGGATCAAAGATAATCCGAATGTTCGGATAGGTATCGATCCGAATTCGTTGCCTTATGAGGCGGTATCCAATTCCGGTGAATACATAGGGATGATTGATGACTATCTAACATTGATTGAGCAGAAAACAGGTTTAAATATTAACCATGTAGACGTTGAAAATTGGTCAGAGACCCGTAGCTTGGTTGATCACCATGAAGTAGAACTGGTCTCCGCGGCTCAAGAAAATCGTTCGTTAGGAGACAACGTCAAAGCAGTCAAAAGCTTGTTTTCAAGCCGCTTAGCGATCGCATCGAGACGAGATATCAGCAGCTTGGTACTTGAAGAAGCTGAGGGTTGGAAAATCGGTATCTTGAAGAATGCAGCAAATACAGATGCGGTTATCGAGCAATACCCGAACGTTGAATGGGTGCTGGTAGAATCCACAGAAGATGGGCTCAACCGACTGGACGATAATACCTTAGATGGCATGATCGATACTGTCGACGTCCTCAATTATCTCATTGACTCATTTGGTCACCGGGAGATCGGAATTATCGGAAGACTCGATTTTTTCCTCTCGCCAACTTTACATGTCATCAAATCAGAACCTTTGCTTTATTCCATTGTGAATAAGGCGATTGAGAGTATTTCTGCAGAAGAACATCAGAAGATCTCAGCAAAGTGGGCAGCGCCAAAAGCGATAGAAAGAGTTGACTACCAGTTGGTTTACACCATTTCGGCTTTCTCGCTAGTGATCCTGCTACTTATTATTTTCTGGAATCGAAAATTAGCGAAGCAGATCAGTATTGCTAATGAAGCGACTGAAGCCCTCAAAAAGGCGCAGAATCAACTCTACAATATGCTCAATAGTTCTCCGATTGCCGCTGCGGTGGTATTTGAGGAGCAGGTTCGTTATGCCAATGACACCGCAAAGCGCCTGTTCGTCGTAGAAGGTAAAGAGCTTGATGCGTTTGATGTAGCTGCAATTCATGACTCGTTAGCGGTACGTGAAGAGGTACACAAGGAGCTTAAGCTCAATGGTAAGGTAGAAAACCGAGAGTTAGTGTTGAGAAAATCAGATGGCACTCGCTTTGTGGCTCTAGTGAGTTATTACTTGTTTGAGCTTGATGGGGATATCGCCACACTGTTTTGGGCATTCGATATTTCGGAAATGAAGCGTCTAAATGAGCAACTTGAAGAAGAGAAAGAGAGAGCGGATCTCGCAAGCCAAGCGAAATCTGAGTTTTTAGCCAATATGAGCCACGAGATAAGAACCCCAATGAACGCTATTATTGGCTTGTCTTATTTGGCAATTGGCGAAATATCTAACCCTGTTGCTCGAAACTATATCGAGAAAGTGCACCGTTCCGGGCATTCTCTGTTAAGTATCATTAACGACATCCTCGACTTCTCTAAGATAGAGGCGGGACAGCTTGTCATTGATAGCATCCCATTTGATCCCGTGACGACATTCCAAGATGTCATTGAGTTGATGGAATCGAAAGCGGATGAGAAGCAACTTAAGTTGTCTATGTCGATAGACCCAGAGCTAGATACCCCGTTGATTGGCGACCCGTTAAGACTATTCCAAGTCATTCTGAACCTGATTGGGAACGCCATCAAATTTACATCGCATGGGAACGTGACTTTGAATGTTACTCATCTCGAATCCAATGTTCGAAGCGTGAGTATGAAGGTAGTTGTTTCTGATACAGGGATAGGGATTTCAGAAGAAAATAGGCACAAGCTCTTTCAAGCATTTAGCCAGGCAGACAGTACTACCACGAGAAAGTTTGGAGGTACAGGCTTGGGGCTGAATATCAGTCAAAAGCTCGTACAAGCCATGGGCAGTGAGATTTCAGTTACGAGCGTATTGGGAGAGGGTAGTGAGTTCTCTTTCGTTCTTACTCTGCCTAGGTCGGATGCTGAAGAACTGGCACACTTTAAATCTCAGGAGCTCAAGCTGGATTATCACATCGAGTTTAAGGGGCAAAAGATATTACTGGTTGAAGATAATGAGTTAAATCAAGACTTAGCGTTGGCATTTTTCAAGCGTACGAATTTGAATGTTGACTTGGCTGAGAACGGAGAAAAAGCCGTCTCGCTAGCCAAAAATAATGACTATGAAATGATTCTAATGGACCTTCAAATGCCCGTTATGGATGGCTTTGAAGCGACGCGTCAGATCCGTGAGTTTGATACGAAAGTCCCTATTATAGCGGTGTCTGCCAATGTGTTTGCTGATGCTAAGCAAAAGGCAAGGGACGCAGGTGTAACGGATTTCTTAGACAAGCCTATTATCATCGATAAAGCGACTTCTTTGATCGTCAAATATATAGTGCCGGAGGTGATGGTAGAAGGAAAGGCAGCTCCGTTAGATAGGCAGACAGAGCCACTTGAAAGCCTAACAAGTAAACCCAAGAGCAATGATGCTATCAGTGTATTTTCTCAACAGCGGTTCGAACAACTCACTCTTCATGATTCGGAACTTCAAAACAAATTGATTGGGAAGTTCCATAGCACTGCGCCAAGCATGATGGTTGATGCGTTTGATAATTTGGTACAAAACGATTGGATTACGCTTGAAAGAAACCTGCATACCTTGAAAAGCATGGCAGCGTCGATTGGTGGACTCCAGTTAGCTGATTTAATGGGAGAGTTAGAAGGTAAAGCGCATAACAGTTTGTGTGATGAGCAAGACCTCAGAGAAGGTGAAGAGAGGTTAGCTGAGCTCATTGCAGCAACGGATAGCCAGATTGTAAAGCCACAAGCTGAATGCGTGAATGAAGTGAGTGTGATGGAATCCGTGCTCACAGAAGATCACAAGGTTAAGCTACTCTCACTGCTCGAAGCTTATGATAACGATGCTACGCAATACGTGGCTGAGTTACTCGTGCAGTATCCACATGCTGCTGTGCTTAAAGATATTCAAAGTGCATTAGTTAGCTATGATTTCGAGCGAGCCAGCGAAGTTCTCAGATCCTTGGAATAAGCAATTTGGGATAAGTCGCTTGTGGTAATCACTATCATATAACCTTTAAAGCCTTTAACCTGAGGGGTTAAAGGCTTTAATTTAGTCAGCGAATCAACGCGTTAGCCACTCACATTTTGTTTGATCAAATCAATAACTGTATTGTATCGGTGCGGCAGTTTCCGGTTTCGTTTTTGAACCAAATACAGCGTCTCCTCAACCTCTACTTTTGGCGGCACAACGTGCAATTTGTCTCTCTCTGGGAAGTGTTCAACTGCGCCAGCCGGTAATACCGTAAAACCTAATCCTTTTGATACTGGTAGCAATATCTGATGAAGCTGGTTGATGTAGCCAGATTTTGGAATTTCATTGACGTTAATATTCGCTAAGTCTTTATCACCGCATAGGTCGAAGTACAAAGAGAGGTAGTGCGCTGAATCTGGGTGAGCGATAAGTCCAATCTCATGCAGCGTTTGCGGTGTTATTTCTAGGTCGGCGTGGCTATGGTGGACAATAAGACATAGTGCTTCTTTGCCAATGACTTGGCTTTGGTAGTAGCTGTCGTTAGGAGAATGCCTAACAATGCCGATATCGGTAGTGCCTTGGAGTAGGTCATTCAATATCTTTTTGTTTGGAGCCGCTTCCAGGTTTATGCTGAGATCTTGGTGTTGCTGCTGAAGTTCAAGAAGCTTGGGATATAGACGTAAAGAGAGTGAGCCAGAGCAAGACAAATGACATTGTCCTGCATAAGGATTATCAAAACTCAGAGACTCGAAAAGATCTTCTTGGTCTTTCTCTAGCTTGAGCGCATAGCGATACATAATCCGACCTTGCTCGGTTAGCTCGAAGCTCTTATTTTCTCGAGAAAGCAGGTCACAATCACATGCTTGCTCAAGCTTTTTGATGTGTTGGCTGACACCTGGTTGAGTCATGTATAACTTTTCAGCCGTTTGCGTGAAATGGCCAACTTCAACCAGAGTCTTGAATGTGTTGAGCCAAAGCGGATTGATCATACTCGCCTCTCAATGCCGATGTTTGTAGAAACAGGCTAGTGAATAACAAAAAATTATTATTATCTTAAATAATGATAACTTCAACTCTAGAGTGTAAAGCTGCGAAGATCAAAGTACGCTGGATTGAATATTGTTCGAAGCAGAGCTTTCGGTTGTTTGTTGGAGTTGTTTTGAGTAACAAAGTGTTGCGACTTTGTTGATTATTTGGTCTATTGACCAACTGTGCTCATATTTAGGAACTAAGATGAATAGAAATGTTTGGCTGCTCTCACTGTGTCAGGCCTTATTGATGACGGGGAACATCTTACTGATTTCGGTGATTGGCTTGATAGGCAAGCAGATTGCACCCAGTGTCAGCATGATTACTTTGCCCGTTGCGCTTCAGTTTTTAGGCTTAATGGCTGCCACGATTCCTGCGTCTTTAATTTCAGGTAAGCTAGGACGAAAGAGAGGGTTTAGCATTGGTAATGTCGTTGGCATTACAGGGGCAAGCCTTGCTACCTACGCTTTATCTCAGCAGCATTTCTACTTGTTTTGCTTCGCCACATTTTTGCTCGGGATAGGTATTGGTTTTGGTACGCTTTATCGTTTCGCTGCTATCGAAGTGTGTGATGAAAATGCACGACATCGCGCAATTTCTATATCGATGGCTGGTGGCGTTTTAGCTGCGGTATTAGGGCCGAACTTGGCGATTATGTCGCAACAATGGTCGCAAGATGGCTTGTATATTGGCGCTTTTGCTTCTTTGATTGGATTGAACGTTCTTGCGTTACTCATTTTACAAACCATTCAATTTCCAAAAGCCTCTTTTAATAGTCAGGCGCCTAAATCCGATCCTCTTAGTGTGATAGTGAAAGCGCCTAACTTTATTGGTGCTGTGTTTGCAGCAATGGTTGCCTATGCGGTGATGAATATTCTGATGACGGCTACACCATTGGCAATGATTGGCTGTGGTTTCGACTTTACCAAAGCGGCGGGTGTGATTGAGTGGCACGTATTGGGTATGTTTGTCCCTGCCTTCTTTACTGGGTCACTCATCGAGAAGTTTGGTTCAAGAATGATGATCTTGGCAGGTGGGATACTGTTTGTGTTTTGTATTGCCATCAATATCCATGGTGAGTCGATTTGGCATTTCAGAGCGGCTTTGGTTTTACTCGGGGTAGGCTGGAACTTTATGTTCATCGCGGCAACCGGTTTGTTCAGTCAATCTTATCAACCGCAGAACAAAGCGAAGGCTCAAGCGTTTAATGAGTTTGTTGTATTTGGCTGTGTGACAGTAACGGCGTTGCTTTCTGGTTGGTTAGAGTCGACTGCGGGCTGGCAAAACCTCAATATCTACGTATTGCCATTTGTGCTAGCCGTTATTTTATTGTTTGCATTTAGCGCACGTAAATCTCGCATTCAAAAGCAGCCGGTGTGAGTAGTTGTCACCTGCTTGGGTGAGATAGACCTCTTCATTTGAGCAGAGCGTTAGGCTAGCTTTTCCGAAGCACAGACCAATAAAAAGCCCTACCGATGACGGTAGGGCTTTTGCTTACGGCTTAAATAATAACGTTTTCTTAAAACTACTGTCCTGACTCATGCCAAAGACAGCAGTACTTAAGTTGGTTTATCAGTACGCAGGTTATTGTGTACGTACTTATTTCAATGATTTGAGCTGGAAGCGACTTATAGGTCGACCATAATGGTCTTAGTCGTGATCCCGCCTTGGTCATCAATTATCTTCAAGGTCACCTCGTGTTTCCCGTATGAAGGGAAGATAGAAGTGAATGTGCGACCTCGTTTTACTTTTCCATTTGGAAGCGTCCACTCAGTATCAACAATACGACCGTCACTGTCTGAGCTTGTTGACCACATGGTTACCCAGCGTCCCAAGTGGATGTACTTCGCACTTGCTTCCGGTAGGGCGTTTGGAGATTCAACACTCACTACAGAGCTGAACGAACCTGTGGTACCTTTGTCGTCGACAACAGTCAAGATCACCGTGTAATCACCGGCTTGCTCGTAAGTCCACGTTGGCGCTATTTCACTGCTTGTTACGCCGTTGCCGAAGTCCCATAGGTAGCTGATGATTTCGCCATCTTGATCCGAACTGAAGTTGCGAGCTGAGACGTTCAACCCATCTGTATTGAGTTCGAAGTTCGCTGTTGGCGCGATGTTGTGTTGGCTTACTTTCGACAGACGTACCACACCGTATTCGTTGACATCGCTTTGGTTTACAATGTCTACCACCAAGCCAAACTTAGTCAAAATACGACCCGAATCAGGAGCTTGTGGTGATGTGTAATCTTGATCATCATAGAAGCTTGCTGTACCCACTAGGCTTGTGTCCTGAAGCACATCGTTGTCACTGTTCACAAGACGCATAGGAGTATGGTCTTTCAGTGAAAACGCGGCATCACGGACTTGGTAACGTGTTTGAGCGACTTTTCCTGAGTTTTGCCAAATCATGGCATTTTGGTCTGCATCGACCACACCTAACCAGCCTTCTCCTGGATGCTTGCCTACCCAGTTATCAGTGAGCGACTCATCGACATACCAAATGATCAGACCTGGATCGAACGACATGAGCTGGCCCATGCGCTTGATATTCGCTAAGCCTTCATCCACGTCCATATGACTGCGCCATTGCAGTAGGTAGTAGTGTTGAGCTTGATGGAAACCATTGCTCCATTTGAAGCCATTAAGCGCAAAGCTAGAGTTATCTTCGCCGTCATCTACCGCAACCGTGCCGCCGTCAACGACAAGGCTCAGGTTGTCTAAGTAGAAACCTTCCATGGCTAAGCCGCCATCGGTTATGTACTCGAACGAAAGCTCGACTTCTTGTCCTGCCCATTGAGAAACATCAAATTCAGCATCAATCCAGCCGTCAGACTCTCCACCAACCGCAGGAACTAGGCCGGTATTGTAGGGGTCATCCATAGAAGTGATGTTGCCTGCGATGGCTTGTCCGTTCACAAGGACACGAGCAAAATCATAGTCTTTCTCGATTTGGTACCAAGTTTTGAAGGTAAGCATTGCAGAATCGCCCGCCGGGATTTCCAGCTTACGGGTCATGCTATTTTTCAGGTCGTCGCCTTTTTGAGAGTGGAATGAGTACCCACCCTCGAACGGTTTCAAACCTTCGATTTGTTTCTCTGGAAGGTCGACCTTAATCATGTTCGGACGAGAGTTATCTGTCGTTTGGAACAGGGTGTAAATTTGTGGATTGTCTTCCAGGTCATCAATTGAGATTTGGTCATCATTAATCCAACGACCACCAATAGACTTCTGTAGGAAGTGTTTTGCCCAAGAACTGAATGCGGTTGGTTGAGTACCGCCAATTTGACCAGCCCAGCTGCCTGAAGACATGATAGACCAATAAGAAACAGGTTCACCTTTACCCGTGTATTGTGTGTCGTACTCATCTGGAAGGCCTAAATCATGGCCATATTCGTGAGCACAAACACCGGCTGCTGCGTCAATCGGTTGAATCGTGTAATCAAACGCCGCGTACTGGCCATTAAAGCGGTCTGGAAGCGAGCTAGAGGAGCCTTCTAGCACATGTGTGCGCCCAAGGTTGAATCGGTGAGACCAAATTGCATTAGGACCTAACACACCGCCACCGGCTTCTTCACCTACAGAGGCATGGAACACCATTAGGTGATCAATTACGCCGTCTGGCTCACGGAAGTCTCCGTCACCATCGTAATCGTAACGATCTTCGATATCGTAATCAGCGAGGTTGATGCTAGGGTCTTGAGCTAACTGGTTGAGGGCTTCGCGAACGAGCTCTTGAGCATTTAGGTCGTTATCCGTTGTCGGGGAGTTACCACCGTAGAAAGCTGCTGGCTTAGAAGCTCGATACCAACCTGCGGCTTGACCCGCCACACTGTAACTGTCGCCTGACTCACTTTGATAATACTGGCGCATCGAGATTAAGTTTTCACCATTTGGTCCGGTATAGCCTGAATCAGAAAACAGTAACTCTTGGTAGTGTTCTGGGTTGTAGCTCTCGTAGAGCATTTGCGTGTGCTCTTTAGTGAGCTTGTTATCGTCCCAGTTTAGATCAGGGAAGTCGACAAGCAGCGCGAGCACTTTGTCCGTGCGTTTGGTACCCATTTCCAGTGCGAAAACACTCGCTTTTTTGACGCCGGACTCTTTTTCGATGGCTTTTAGAATCTTTGCTCTCAGCTCCATGGCTTTTTTGCCAAATTGCGCATCACCTTTAAAACCCGAATTGATTTTACTTTTTAGGTAACGATCAAGGGCGCTGTGTTTTTCTTGATCGCTAGCGTTTTCATCAACTAAGCCTTGTCTTACTAGCATTTCAATTAGCTTATCTTCATTAACAACACCTAAATCAATAGGTGTTTTAGCATAACTGTTGACGCTAAATAGAGTAATCATTGCTGAAGCCAGCAACGTCTTTCTCATTATCTTCATTACATTTCCTTTTTATATTTCCATGTCGATATTAATATCAACTTCCTTCACCGGTGTTATTCACCGATATTGGTCTAATGCACTCTTTTGGTGCTTTATATACCTGACGTTGGTTTTTTATATCTTTATTTAAATCGAAATTAGGCTGATGGTTCTTATTTGCTTTGGCATTGAGA
Organism: Vibrio crassostreae; assembly: GCF_024347415.1. NCBI lineage: Bacteria > Pseudomonadati > Pseudomonadota > Gammaproteobacteria > Vibrionales > Vibrionaceae > Vibrio > Vibrio crassostreae. The sequence continues at coordinate 973,147 of NZ_AP025477.1, read as the reverse complement.
TATATACGCAAAGCTTCTTGGTTATCCTCATAATTTAAGCCGGGACAGATAATGCCTTGTTCAATCAATGACTTCAGCAATGGTTCATCATTCTCTATAGTGGAAGCCTGTGACAGTGAGGATAAGGACAGAACCATTAAAGCCATTGTTTTATGTGACATTGTTATAATTAGCCATTTGTTTCGATTGTGTAACAAAATATATTTATAAAATTAACCAATCAAACTGTAAATTTTTACAAGTTATTGTCTATCCTATTTTCAACATTAAGAGTTAATATCAAATAGCCTTAGATAATTATCTTATTGTCAGTTATTTATTTCATTTCGGTGAATTTATAGTTGATTGTTTTAATAGTAAGTATCAGTGTGGATAATATGGTTATTGTCTCTCGTGTTAATAGAGGTAAGGCTTTAGATAGTAATAAAAATACCTTTATACTTTGTGTTGATATAAGAATAGTGAATTTTATTGTCAGCCCAATGATGGATTATTCGTGTTTAAATTATTTTCACTCGAATTATCACGATTTCTTCGATTGAGGAGAGGTGAAAGCGCTTGTGGGCGCAATGTTACGCAAATTTTTGGGTTGGAGCGGCGAACAAGTTGGGTAGCGAAAAAGCTGATGATAAAAGAGCCTGTGTGTCGGCTCTTTTGCTAAAAGGTTTAAGGTGAGTTTTCGCTGTTATGATTGGGATACGTCGCGATAAAAGTAACGCTCACAAATCGTTGGTTTGACACGTTTAATAGCGTGCGAAATTAAAGCAACGATGAGGACTGAAAATACGATTCTTCCCCAGAATATGGTGTAAAAATTAGCCCCAATCAGCAAGATCAACAAGGTGTCTTCAATCAAACTGTGGAGCAGGTTGAGTAGCATAATGGCGGTAAACACGTTTCTTGCGGCTATATGTCCTTTCTTTGCTTCGTTGATCAATAACCCGCCACCGAACGAAAGACCGAGCGTGATCCCTATGATGGTTAGATTGGTCGCATCTTTGCTGATGCCTAGTAGTCTTAAAAATGGTCGTAGCAGCAGAGCCATTAACTTCTCGATGCCAAGAACCTTTAAAACTTTAAGTAACAGTAGCAGTGCTGAAATCACCATGAATATCACTGCAAAGTTTTTGAGTTGTTCGATAGCCCAACCGATGTAACTGTTATCTGACGATACTTCTGGCTGCCATAAAACGGTTGCTGGATAGTTGAGTAAATCTCCGTATTGATAGCTGAGATTCAGTAGCCATGCCAATACCAAGCTGCCGCCGACTCTGACTGATAAGGTGGCAAGCCAGCTTACGCCTGCTTTTTTCGCTATTGCGCCTTCAATTGGCAATGAATGGGCGAGAAGCATCATGCTGCCTAATACTGAGGCTTGAGCGACAGTAAGGGGTACATCGGAACTGATGAGAATAATCAACCCTGCATAGATGTTAGTGAGTATGGTGGTTGCCCATACCAAGCCCATCTCTTTTGGTAAGCCAACGCTTTCCATTATAGGGCTTAACCATTCGCTAAGAATCACGATACCGCCGAGCTCTTCGATCACTTTTATCACGATGATGATTGGAATCATGATTCGAAACAGCGTCGATGTGACATCGAAAATCTCTTTAAGGAGTTCTTTAAAAAATTGATAAGTGAATTTCATTGTTACGACCATTGTTCGATTATGTTGTATGAGAAGATCTTATCGCGATTGCTGTGATCGTAATTTTGAAATTGCTTTGTGAAGTTGCGTGAAATTTTTTAATTGTCGTAGAATTGGAAATTATAAGTCACAAAGCTGTGGTTGTAAGAAATTATGGAAATAGACCGAATAGATCGAAGCATTCTCGTAGAGCTTCAAAAGAATAACCGAATTCCTAATCAGGCGCTGGCTGAGGTTGTTGGCTTGTCACCACCTGCTTGTTTAAAGCGAGTAAGGCGCTTGAGAGAGGAGGGCGTAATCGTCGGTGATGTGTCTATCATCAATCCTGAGCTTACAGGCAGTAAGATGACTTTGGTTGTGTCTGTAGAAATGGAGCGAGATCGAGGGGACATCTATCAGATATTTCGCCACTCTATTTCGAAGGCTGCGGAAGTGACTCAGTGTTACCAAATTTCAGGCAGCTTTGACTTCATGTTGATTGTTACGGTCAAAGACATTCAAGCTTATGAAGATTTTGTTGAGCGGGTGCTGCGTAAAGATTTGAACATTCGTAAGTTCCACACCTCTGTGTCAATGAGAACTGTGAAGTTTAGTACCGCCGTGAACTTAGATGAGTCGTAATCGTTAGATTGAAGAGACGTGAGGCATTGAGCTTTGTGAGGTACCTGGCTTATTTTTGTTTAAATAGCAGGCATTTACACAAAATGTGATGTTCACATTTTGTCATAACTTTAATAATTGTATATATTCCTCGCCTAAAATAATAATTAACAAAAGTTAATATAATGACTGTCAGCTCATCTTCTCAATCTCGTGAAACGCTTCTCAGCGAAAACGAACAACTCGTATCAACCACCGACCTTAAAGGCGTGATTACTTATAGTAATGATGCTTTTTGTCGCATCGCAGAATACAGCCAGCAAGAATTGCTAGGACAACACCACAATATTGTTAGGCATGGTGATATGCCTAAAGCGGCGTTTGCCGATATGTGGGTTAATCTGAAGCAAGGTAAGGCATGGCGCGGGATTGTAAAAAATAAGACTAAATCTGGTGGATATTACTGGGTCGATGCTTACGTTACTCCAATCTACGAGAGCGGCAAGGTGAGTGGTTATCAGTCTGTTCGTGTTAAACCGAAGAACGAGTGGGTGCAGATTGCAGATAAGGCCTACCAAGGCTTATTGAAGGCTGAGAAATCTGGCCGCCAATGGTCATTGCAGATCAGTGATAGTGTTCGCTATGCCGTGTTGTTGGGTTCTCTGGCTGCGCCTCTGATTTCAAATCTTGTCGAAGTAGGGCAGGTATCCCAATGGCTTCTTAGCTTGCTGCCTGTTTCAGCATTAGCTCTGCTTTTCCGACAAGAGCTGATTGATACTCCTTTACAGCTGAAAAAACTGCAGTCGAAATTCGACAGTGTGAGCCGCCTTGTTTATTCAGGTAACAGCAAATTCTCCGTAGCCGATTTTCACTTAAAACTTTTGTCTGCTCGAATTCGCACGGTACTCGGCCGTATGACTGATTCTGCGAAACCGCTGCAGGACTTAGCCGATAATCTGAATGCCACATCATTTGAAGTATCAGAAGCGTTAGATCAACAAACAAAAGACATTCTACAAGTGCGTGAAGCAACGGAAGAGGTTGAAGTCACCGCGAACGAGGTATCTTCTCGTACTGAAGAAGCGCACCAGATTGTTGATGTGACTTTGCAAACCTGTGCCGGCGCTAAAGAGAGCATTAATCAAACTCATCAAAACTTAGAGAGCCTAGCTTCTCAGGCCGAAAAGGCGACGCAAACGACTTACCAACTGAGCGACCAAGCGCAGAGCGTAAGCAAGATTATGGAAGAGATTGGTGGAATCGCCGAACAAACAAACTTGTTGGCATTGAACGCTGCGATTGAAGCGGCTAGAGCGGGCGAACAAGGACGAGGTTTTGCCGTCGTTGCCGACGAAGTACGCGCGCTATCGGGTCGAACGTCAAAGGCTACGGTTCAGATCAAAGAGAGTATTGATACCATGCTGGCAACGATTGAAGGCTGGCAAAAAGATATCCTTGCAAACAGAGAGCAAACGGATGCGTGTGGTGATGTTGCAAAGGTGAGTGCCGAGCGCTTGTCGGAAGTTGAAAACCTAATGCAATCCATGAACGAATTGATGCAGTCTGTTGAAAGTTCTGCACATAAGCAACGTGAACTGTCGAGTGAAGTAAATCTACATATGCAGTCCATCGCCTCGACCGCAGAGCAAAACTTGGTTGCCACGCATTCAGTCAAAGACCACTCCACAGAGTTGAAAGAGCAAGTGAATGAGTTTTATCAATTGGCGAAGCGTTTCGAAGAAAAATAGCTGCCACAGCTAGTCTGAGTCAGATTTAAGGGAAAGCCTTGCTTATAGTGCAAGGCTTTTTTATAGGTTAAAAGTGACGGTTAGAAAAGCTTTGAAACAAAAATAAAACATCGTTCAATTGTGATTAAGTTACACTTCCCATATCCCACGTTAATAACAGAGTTACCAACATGCGTCCCCTTATTGTTACCGCCATTGTTTTGAGCTTAACGAGTTTCCCCTGCTTAGCGTCAAAAGGCTCTAATTATCTCTATACTGGGTATCAGAATACGAGAGTCAGCGATGATGGTTTCCAAGATTACTTTGGCGGAGCCTACAACAATTCAGGAAGTAAGCAACTTTACGGTGGTTATTTCGGTGGAAACTATGCATTAAACGATGCTTTCTTCTTAGGTTTTGATTCGTCCGCGACGACACGCTCTTCAACGACATTGTCTGACTTATCTATTCACTTAGGTGTGTACCACTCTGTCAGCCAACAAGTTGAATTGTATGCCTCTGGTGGTGTTAATTGGGTCAGACCGGAAAGGCGCTCTTCGTGCCGTAATGACACCATTTGGGATCCGTGTGATCGAGAGACCATTAAAAATTACGATGAGGGTTTTATTGGTGAGGCGGGGGCGGTCGTTTCACTCAATGATCGTTGGTCACTGCAACCTTTTTATCGCTATTCAGATACCCATCAACATGGTCTAAATAATTTCGGGATTGTGAGTTCAGTTGATATTCTTTCTTGGCTCGCTGTCGATGCTGGATATGACCATACTTATAGCAAAAACCTAAAGCAGAATACGATTCGAGTGGGGGCGCGGTTTACGTTTTAGCGGCTAAAGGCGCAAAGATACAAAAAAGCCCCGCATTTTCATGCGGGGCTTTCTGTATGCATCAACCCATTTGAGGGCGAGACAGTGTATTCAAGATTAAGCTAGAAGCTCTTTCGCTGTGTTTACTACGTTTTCAGTAGTGAAACCGAACATCTTGAATAGCTCACCTGCTGGTGCAGATTCGCCGAACGTTGTCATACCGATGATCTTGCCACCGAAACCAACGTATTTGTACCAGAAGTCAGCGATGCCAGCTTCTACAGCGATACGAGCAGTTACGTCAGATGGAAGTACAGACTCACGGTACTGCGCGTCTTGCTTGTCAAATGCGTCAGTTGCAGGCATAGATACTACGCGTATTTTCTTACCTTCAGCCGTTAGTTCAGCAGCAGCGTTAACCGCTAGTTCAACTTCAGAACCTGTTGCGATAAGGATAAGCTCAGGTTTGCCTTCACAATCTTTCAGGATGTAACCACCCTTAGCGATGTTAGCTACTTGCTCAGCGTCACGATCTTGCTGTGCAAGGTTTTGACGAGAGAAGATAAGTGCAGAAGGACCATCTTTACGCTCGATTGCTAGTTTCCAAGCAACAGCAGACTCAACTTGGTCACATGGACGCCATGTGCTCATGTTTGGCGTTAGACGTAGAGAAGCGATCTGCTCAACTGGTTGGTGAGTTGGACCATCTTCGCCTAGGCCGATAGAATCGTGCGTGTAAACTTGGATGTTCTGAGTTTTCATCAGAGCAGCCATACGCATAGCGTTACGCGCGTATTCCATGAACATTAGGAACGTTGCGCCGTATGGTACGAAACCACCGTGCAGAGCGATACCGTTCATGATCGCCGTCATACCGAATTCACGTACACCGTAGTGGATGTAGTTACCAGAGAAGTCGTTTGCTTCAAGAGACTTAGAACCAGACCACATAGTCAGGTTAGAAGGCGCAAGGTCAGCAGAGCCACCCATGAATTCTGGTAGCATAGCACCGAATGCTTCTAAAGCATTTTGAGACGCTTTACGTGATGCGATGTTTGCTGGGTTAGCTTGAAGGTCAGCGATGATTGCTGATGCTTTCTCTTCCCATTCAGCAGGAAGATCACCGTTTACACGGCGTTTGAATTCAGCTGCCAGCTCAGGGTATGCTGCTTCATAAGCTGCAAGTTTCTCGTTCCACGCTGCTTCCTTAGTTGCGCCTGCTTCTTTCGCATCCCACTCTGAGTAAACTTCCGACGGAATTTCAAAAGGACCGTGCTCCCAACCTAATTCTTTACGTGTTGCTGCAATTTCTTCAGCGCCTAGTGGTGCACCGTGACAGTCGTGCGTACCTGCTTTGTTTGGAGAACCAAAGCCAATCACTGTTTTAGTACAGATTAGAGTAGGGCGAGGGTCTGCTTTAGCTGCTTCAATCGCTGCGTTGATAGCGTCAGAGTCGTGGCCATCTACTGCTGGGATTACGTGCCAGCCGTAAGCTTCGAAACGCTTAGGTGTATCGTCAGAGAACCAACCTTCCACTTCGCCATCGATAGAGATACCGTTGTCATCCCAGAAAGCAACCAGCTTACCAAGACCTAGCGTACCCGCTAGAGAACATGCTTCGTGAGAGATACCTTCCATCAGACAGCCATCACCCATGAATGCATAAGTGTAGTGGTCTACGATGTCGTGGCCTTCTTTGTTGAACTGTGCCGCTAGCGCTTTCTCTGCCATAGCCATACCAACAGCGTTAGTGATGCCTTGACCTAGAGGACCAGTAGTCGTCTCGATACCTGGTGCGTAACCGTACTCTGGGTGACCTGGAGTCTTAGAGTGCAGTTGACGGAAGTTCTTAAGATCTTCAATTGAAAGCTCGTAACCTGCTAGGTGAAGCAGAGAGTAAATAAGCATAGAGCCGTGGCCGTTAGACAGGATAAAACGGTCACGGTCTGCCCACTCTGGGTTTGCTGGGTTGTGGTTTAGGTGAGAACGCCAAAGTACTTCAGCGATGTCAGCCATACCCATAGGTGCGCCTGGGTGACCAGAATTTGCTTGTTGTACGCCGTCCATGCTTAGAGCACGAATAGCATTAGCTAGATGTTTGCGATTCATAAGAACTTCCGAATAAAAATTAAGAAAAACAAAATTGATAAAAGTAGGGGAACTGAACGTTCCCCTATTTGAATTTGGTAAGAGTGATTACAGCTTAGCTGCGATCATGTCTTCTAGTTTGCCTTGGTCAACGGCGAAGTTGCGGATGCCTTCAGCCAACTTCTCAACAGCCATTGCATCTTGGTTGTGATCCCATAGGAACTCAGCGTGAGTCATCGCTGCTGGACGCTCTTTAGTACCGTTAGAGTCGATTAGCTTCTCTACTACTTCGCCTTCTGCTGCTTCTAGGTCTGCTAGAAGTTGAGGTGCGATAGTTAGACGGTCACAACCAGCAAGTTCAAGGATCTCGCCGATGTTACGGAAGCTTGCGCCCATAACAACAGTCTTGTAACCGTGGTCTTTGTAGTAGTTGTAGATATCTGAAACAGAGATTACACCTGGATCTTCTGAAGCTTCGAAATCACGACCTTCTTTCGCTTTGTACCAGTCCATGATGCGACCTACGAAAGGAGATATTAGGAATACGCCAGCTTCAGCACAAGCACGAGCTTGAGCGAAAGAGAATAGAAGCGTTAGGTTACAGTTGATGCCTTCTTTCTCTAAGATTTCAGCTGCGCGGATGCCTTCCCAAGTAGAAGCCAGTTTGATAAGGATGCGGTCATTAGTGATGCCAGCGTCGTTGTACATTTTGATAAGTTGACGAGCTTTAGCAACACTGCCTTCCATGTCGTAAGAAAGACGAGCATCTACTTCTGTAGAGATACGGCCAGGTACAACTTTCAGGATTTCTTTACCGATGTTTACGTTAAGCATGTCGCAAGTGTCTTGAACTTGCTGTGCTTTGTCATCGCTTTGCGCTTTAGCGTATTCGATAGAAGCATCGATTAGAGGTGCGTACTCAGCAATTTGAGCAGCTTTAAGAATTAGAGATGGGTTAGTTGTTGCATCTTCAGGAGTGTACTTGCTGATAGCTTCAATATCGCCAGTGTCAGCTACAACAGTTGTTAGTTTACGAAGTTGCTCTAATTTATTGCTCATTTTGATCATCCTATGTATCGCATAACACCTCATTAATGGGAGAGGTGTGGGCATTTGCAAGCTAACTAATGAAGTTCTCAATGGTTGTACCAGTGAGCCAAACTTACATTAATTTAAATTTTTCTCCGAACGAACATTTGCACAGAACATTTGATCGCTCGATGAGTAAATGATGTAGCCATATTTATCCGATCTAGCACCAAAGTCAACGGTAAATAGTCCTGTATGGTGACTTCAGTCAAATATATTTCGCTCTAGTAATCATGGGGTATGCAGGCAAACGTTTAACGGGCATGGAGAGGTGAATTAATCAACAATAAAACCAAGGCTATCACCGTGAACAAATGTTCCTTGTTGTTACATATGTTCACGGTGTAAACTTGTGTATCACTTGCTGATGCATCGAACATTTGTTCTCAAAGCAGGTAAAATAATTGTTAAATATAGGTTGCGTGGTATATGAGTAAGAATATCCAAGATGTTTCCGAAGAAAACACTGATCTCCTCACTGAAGTGGCGGTAGCTTATTATCAGGATGGCGCGACACAAGAAGAGATCTCCAAAAAGTACTCTATCTCTCGTGCAAAGGTTGGTCGAATGCTCAAACAAGCCCGAGACGAGGGTATTGTTGAGATCACCGTGAAGTACCATCCAGTATTCAGTGCCAAGATAGAACAACGCTTGATTGAGCGCTTTGGTGTGAAACGTGCGCTCGTGGCACTAGATCAACCGAACGAAGAGAAGCAGCGACTTCAAGTTGCAGGTTTAGTGTCTAACTACCTAACCAGTACACTGAAAAACGGCATGGTGGTGACAGTAGGCCAAGGTCGTAACGTATCTTCTGTTGCTCACCATACTGGTGTAATTACTCCTCGTGATTGTAAGTTCGTGTGTGGTATCGGCGGTATTCACCCAAGAGGCGGTATGTTTAATGCCGACCATATATGTAGGCAGTTAGCCAAAAAATACGGCGGCTCGTCTGAGACCTTGTATGCGCCCGCTTATGCAGAAAACAAAGCACAAAAAACCGCATTCATGGAAAACAGTACCGTTAAGCAAACACTCGATCTAGCCAGAAAAGCAGACGTTGCTTTGGTCGGTATTGGTGATATGAGTGAAAACAGTTATATGGTCGACTTAGGTTGGTTTACTGCGGGTGAAGTTGTTCAGTCTCGCTTATTACAAGGTGTCGTAGGTGACTTCGCGGGTTATGACTTTTTTGATGTACACGGCAAAGCAGCAAACACAGTAATGAGTGATCGAGTCATAGGCTTAGGCTTAGAGGAGTTTCGCCCAATAGCGGAAGTTATTGCTATCGCAGCAGAGAACAGTAAGCCATTAGCTCTCTTAGGTGCACTAAGAACAGGTGTGGTTGACGTGATTGCGACTAGTGTAAGCAATGCTTTGACGGTACTTAACTTAGATGAGCAGATGAAATAGGTGTAAATGAGCTATTTTTATTTGCCTTCCTAATTAAATAAAAATCCTATCTAACTAAACTATCAATTAACCTGTGAGTAGAATGCTAATATTTTAAATTATACTAATAATTTTAAATGTAATTTTATTTGGTTATAAAATTTATTTATAACCAAATTAACCATAAATAATATTTATAGGTTTAGTCGGAAAGTTAATTGGTTAATATAATTCACCATTGATAAAGTCTCGTTTCATTTAATAAACGAATTATCTATTTAAAGATTATTCGCCCAACGAGACTTTTATAATGAGGATAAAATTAATTTGTACATTTATGACGGCAGTCATTGCTGTCTTTTCTGTACAAGCGACCACTTTACCTGCGCCAACTTGGCACATGATGACTTTTATTGATGGCAGTACAAAAGAGCTGCGATTAATGGGGTCACAACATATGTTTTGGTACCAAGACCATGATGGACACCTGTATGTTCAGGATCCAGATAATCAATGGTATTTTGCTAAATATGTAATTAGTGATAACGGAGTAGGAACGGTTATTTCAACGGGCGTACTGGCTTCGAGTGGTGCTGAGGTACCAATTGAATCAAACATCAAAAATTTAAAAATCGATTCAATACACGTCAATGAATCTTTTGACTCACCGGCTGCAAACCACAAAAGATTTACTCCGAGACAAAGGCAACGATCATCATTATATAGCACTTCGACTAAAAATATCACTGAGCAGGCTCTGCTGGTTGTACAAGTCAGTTTTTCAGACGAACAGATAGAGAATGATTTTCAGTCGACGATATTTGGTGAAAATCAGCAAAGTGTTCAAGATTACTTTCTTAAAAATAGTTACGGGAATTATAAAGTTGTTCCAGCGAAAGAAAGTGAAGGGACTAAAAACGACGGTGTTATTAATGTCACGTTGGACATAGAACATCCTAATTGTCATTCCAAATCTGAAAGTAACTGCCAAAGTAAACTCAATAATGTGTTCAAAAAAGCTTATGAAGCATTAGATGTTGACTTTAATCTTTCTCAATACGACTACAACAATGACGATAGTATTGCTCCTCAGGAACTGTCCGTCATGTTCGTCTTTGCGGGTAATGACAAGTCAAGTGGTACACAAAAAACGCCTACGATTTGGCCGCATAAGTTTGCCCACAGAACTGTCCAGATAGATGGAAAGCGCATTAGCGCATATTGCCTCTTCGCAGATTATCAGGATGATCATCAATCGACCATGGGGGTTATTGCCCACGAGCTTGGGCATCTGATGTTAGGGCTACCGGATTTATATTCTTATAAGCATGATGGTTCTATTGGGCATTGGGGTTTAATGGGAGGCGGGAGCTGGGGGAGTAAACCCAGTGATCAATATGCCGGAGAAACGCCGGTTAATATGTTGGCGTGGAGTAAAGAGGCATCCGGATTTTTAAAGCCGAAAGTACTCTCCAATAACGGTCGTATCGAAATAGACACTATAAAGGGCGAAGGAGTTATTCATCTTGATCCTTACCTTAAGCAATTTGGGCCGCGTGCTTACGTTGAAAACAGACGCAAAAACAATTATGACCAAGCGCTTCGTGGCGAAGGTTTGTTGATTACAGCTGTGAATATCGATAATCAATTCAACAGTTCAGGTCCGATGCAAGTGCAGGTATTCCAAGCCGATGGAGAGGGGTTACTAGAAAGCGGTTTCTCTTCTGGAGATGCTGGTGATGTCTTTCCTGGTAGAGATTCGGTTACCAACCTCTCGGATGATTCAGAACCTTCCTTAACAGCGATTACTGCTGGCAGAAAAACAGATATCACAATAACTAACATTTCTAGCGATGATGCCAAAGCGAGTTTCTCTCTTTTGGTTCCAAATTCAAACAACAAATCGTCTTGGGTCACTTCTTTCGGAAGAACCTACCCACGTTATAACGCAAATATTAATGTTCTCGGCTTCCCTATAGATGTTGTCAAAGGAAACCAAAATATTGCAGGAATACATTTTTACGCGAAGGCAACGAGTGTCGCGATGCCGATGTTTTATCGTCTAGTCGAATACCCATACCAATCTAGATTTGGCAATGCAGTTATTGATGAGAGCGTAGCTCGATTGTTACACCGAGGCGTCGCTCAGCAAGACGGTGGACAAGTCATTTTTGATGAGAAGATCAAGCTTGGCTTGGGCTCAAAGTTGATTGTGTTAGAGATTGAAAATGGTACTCCGGAATACTCTACTCAGTTTTTGGACGCATATTTAGGAGATGGACAAAGAAAAAAGCAATTTTCAGGTACGATTTCTGATTATAAAACGCAAGGCTTGGGGCGCGGGTTTGGACAGAACTTCCCTTTTGCACTGCTTTTTGAATTACCAACTACAGCCAAACCTATTGCTGTCGACGATAAGATTTCTACCGATGAAGACATTCCTTTTCTGCTTAACCTACTAGCGAATGATATCAACTTACCTAAGCCAAATAATTATTCAATTGAAATCGGGCAGAAGCCAACAAAAGGCGTGATAAAAGGTGAGACATATTACCCTTTAGCTGATCAGTTTGGTCGTGACAGCTTTACGTATCGTCTGGTAGATGGGCGAGGAGAGGAGACGGACTTTGCGCGTGTAGACGTTGATATTAAATCAGTGAATGATGCTCCCGAGTTAACGCTCGATAGATCAAATGCCAAGTCTGAGCCTGGTGAAACGGTGATATTTAAGGTCACTAATATTACAGATGTTGATTCTTCAGAGCATCAAATAACGTGGTCTCAAGTTCAAGGTCCAAGGCTGTCGCTGAGTGATTCACAATCTAAAGTACTTAAAGTAACAATCCCTAGTGATGCTGCTGAAGGGGAGCAATATAGGTTTGTCGTTCTAGTGCAAGATTCATTAGGAGGTTATGCAAAGCAGTTTGTAGTGGTTGATGTGCGAAGAAAGCAAGCATCATTATTAGGCACTAAATCGCTACAAGTAAAATATGGAGATGAAATCGATCTAATCCCTAATATTAATGAGGATGTTTACACATTATATATATTGGACTCTCCACGTAACGGTATTGCAAAAATTGTAGATAGTAAGATTATTTATAATGCACCTGCTCAACGTAAGTTAGCTTTATATGACACTATTAAATATAGAGTTTTATCTGCCGATGGAGGCGAGTGGATAGGTTCGTTTGACATCGAGGTGTTACCGAATATTTCAAATGAATCTGCTGTAACATTAACTCAGAGCGACTCGTCAGGAGGAAGCTCCTCACTGCCTCTGATTCTTATGTTGTGCTTGCTCCTTCGGTTACGACAGCGCCGATAGAATAAAGTGAAATGAAAGAGCTATATTTTTAGCTCTTTTTTATTCGCCTACAAACGTGAGTCAGCGCAAAAATGGAATGATTTGTCGCATTTCTGATTCTGGACTTGCATTAATAGGTGCTTAGTTTCATTTGAGTGCAACATTGATCACAAAAATGGACAATGGTTCAATTGAGTGACTTTCGAGCTTTAGCATTATAAATGATGAATATTTACATAAATTTCAACGATTTTCGGTAATCAAAAGGTGGTGGATGCATAGGTTTTGGTTATAATTGTGTTGACTGTCATTTACCCGGGAAAGGTGTTGTGTAAGGACTTTGGTACGAGAATGGCACACAAAATATGTTGTTTGTAAAAGCACATAGGGATTTGTGAATCAGTTGTTGGTCACGATAAATGTATTTATTTGTATAGGTGCATATAAACATTATTTATGAGTATATAAATAATGTTTTTTTGTATCTGTATGACACTATTGTTACTTTTACGCTGATTTTTAATAAGAATAATTAATAAAAGAACGCAACATCGGGGTAGTTTGCACCATGAAAAACGTCAACAGGTCTATCGACGTCAAATATTTAAGAACATTTTCACACGTTGCTAAGCACAAAAGTTTTACTGCGGCCGCTGAGTCTTTATTTATGACACAGCCTGCGGTATCTCAGCATATTAAAAAAATAGAAAGTACAATCGGGGCAAGTATTTTCGATAGAAAAGAAGGATTTTTACTCACTAAACATGGAAAAGTATTACTCGATTATGCAGACCAAACAATGTCTATGTACGAAAAGTTGTTTGAAGATCTGGAAAAGGTAGAATTAAGAGATCAATTCAATATAGCGATTGCCGAATCATTTTGTTTCGATATGGTTGAGCGTGTAATCAATGAATTTAGAATGTTGAACAATATAGATTTGTCCATAAACAGTTTTACGAATTCTTCTCTATTGGACTCTTCTCGTTATGATTTAATATTCACGATGGATCGGATTTCACAGGAGAATGGAAAGTCCTATCAACTAAAGACGGTTAATTACGTTATCGCACATTCAAACTCTCTTGACCCACATGAGTGTTATCCACAGAGGGTTGTATTTTGTAGCTCTCTACCCAAGTCCTATGTCCAAGAGCTACTTAACGACTATAATATTGATTCTTCACATGTGACCAGTTGGGTAAAAACAAGCTCATGTCAGTTCCTAAAAAATGAATTGGATACAAATGGTACTATTCTAATTTTTCCTGAGTGGGCTGTATGTAATAATAATTGTAAGACAATACCGTTACGTCAAAAAGTGAACATGTATGTTTGGTGTAGTGACGAAATTTCACAAGAGTTAGAGACGTTAGGTATTAAAGATAAGATTCAGCAACTATTTCAAATTAGTGACATTTCGACGCCTGAGCTGAAAAATAGTATTATGTAATTAGTTTGATAATATTGATACAGTGCTAAAAATGAAACAACTTAGAGCAATAGGCATCCCGTAAGGGATGCCTTTTTTATAGCTATCAAACCCCGCCATTTTTCCTATTACGTACATAATGGAAACTAAGAAACCACCGAGAAACCCTATAAAAATCAATGTCATTGTAACCAATTCTGGTTGTATGCCAATGATTAATGCAAAAAGTAACTTCACATCCCCAGCCCCAATTACTCCAATATACCAGAGTATAAAAAATACTATGAAGCACAATGCTGCTGTGGGTAATGATGACATTAGATAGCCGTTATATAACGCGACGAAAATACTAAATGCTAAAGCTATTTTATTGAGGTTGTTTGGTATTTTTCTATACTTCCCGTCAAAAAAACATACAAAAAGTAATATTGAGAAATTTACAGAAATTAAGGTGGAGTAAATTAATAAATCTATATTCATAAATATAGAGTATAGACAAGTATTATCTATATCAACATAAATTGGATTTCTGATTCTTATACCAATATAAGAATAGCTTATATTGGCAAGATAAGTTTATGTTATGCGTTCATAATAACTATTAATTGGATGTATATTTTTATATCGAGTAGATTTAATTTCGCAATTTCAATTAGACCCAAGGTCGATATACTTTTAGAGGATTACTATGTACTACCAAACTTTAGCAAAACTGGCTGAACTAAAAATGAAGTTCGAAGATGATATTCGCGGAGTTACTGCCGTGGAATATGCAATTATTGCTGTTGTAATGTCAGCTCTAGTACTTGCCGCGTTTCAAACTGATGCACTTAAAAATGCTATCACTGGTGCGTTGACTAAGGTGACAACCAACTTGACCACAGCTACTACAGGCAAATAATTAGCCACTAAGAATCATATATTAAGGGGCTTAGGCCCCTATTTTAGGCTTAATATGAACAGAATTATCATTCTCCTTCTTGTTGCTTTTTCTATTTTTTCTACATTGATTTATATCAATGTTAACTATATTTCAGCTGATGAAGAACCACAGGAAGTACAGCAAAAAGAAGAACCTAAAGTCAGTATTTTAGTTACTCAGAAAGCGATTAAACGTTCCCAACCGTTAACACCTAATTTCTATGACAAGAAATTTGTCCATATATCTGACTTAGATGGCTCCTACTACATGTTAGAAGACGATCTTATTGTTGAACCTGGCGCTCTATTTAAAGAAGACATCTCCGAAGGCACATACTTAACACAAGATATGATCTCCAACCCTGGAGACCGAGATTATATGTACTTGTCATTAAATGACGGTGAATTACCTTATTTTTATGAAGTTACCGGTATCGGAGTGGTACAAACCGCAACGCTTACTCCTGGTGACAAAGTGAGCTTTGTTTCCACAACCTCTTCAAAATCGAATCTAGTTGAGAATGGGTATGGTGATATCGGTGATCTCGTTAGCCGAGTGATTATTAGTGGAGCTCGCGTGCTGCAGGTAATAAAAGGCAGCGAAGATACTGATTCAGAAGATGCCGAAGACAAAAAATACAGTTTAGTTATTGCATTAAATATGCGCAGTGTTTTGAAACTCGAAATGGCTCAAAAAATCGGTGATGTGAATATCATTCCATCTGAAATCGAGAATCGCTATTTATCTATTCGCAGCAGTGATCTTTTAGAAACTCAGTTCGGTGTTAGAGAATTACGTGGTAAGGAATAACATGACTTTAAAGAACAAAAATATAGCCTTGCTATTGTGGGGGATTCTTTCATGCCCATTACTCGCATCAGAATTAATGAACTTGGATCAAGGCGCTGCGAAAACGATTAATTTGAAGCGACAGATATCAACGGTATTTGTTGCGAATCAAGAAATAGCTGACTACAAAATTATCGATGAAAATAAGGTTGTGGTTTACGGTGTTGGCCAGGGCACGACTTCAGTGATCGTTTATGATCGAGGTGGAAACGAAATTTACAATGCTGAATTAGTCGTTAATCAAAGCTTGCGACTACTTAAGCAAACGTTAATTGCTCGATTTCCTGATGAAAATGTTGTGGTTTCCAATGTCGGAGATCAAGTCGTGTTGGATGGTATTGTCGGTAGTGAAGAGCTCAAACAAAAGATTAATCGACTCGTCGGGGAAATGCTGAAGAAAGATCGTCGCCGTGCAGCTTATGAACTAAGGGATGCAGACGGTGAGGCTTTAGATGAGCTGGAGTACACGGCACAGTACAACTACGACCAAGTCATTAATAATTTAAAAGTTCTCACCACTGAACAGATAAATGTAAAGCTAACGGTTGCAGAAGTTTCAAGTTCTTTTCTAACCGAACTGGGTGTGACATACAGTGATAGTGGCGAGCCAGGTACTTTTGTTAATAAGCTCCTTGATTTTACGGCTCAAGACATTGTTTCTGTTATCTCTGCAAGTGGTGATGACAAAATCGGTCGCGTATTGGCAGAACCCAACCTTTCTGTTATTTCGGGTGAACAAGCCAGTTTCCTTGCCGGTGGTGAGATCCCAATTGCGGTACGAGACGAAGACGGAATTACTATTTCTTACAAAGAATACGGCGTTAAGTTAGCCATGGTAGCCAAGGTTACTGACACGGAAAACATCCGCTTAACCTTGATACCTGAAGTCAGCTCTATTGATGAATCGAACAAAACAACGACGGGTTTAATCTCGGTCCCTTCTTTGAGAACTCGACGAGCTCAAACGACGGTTCACTTAAAAGACGGTCAAAGTTTTGTACTAGCGGGGCTTTTAACATCAGAAGAGCGTGAATCGTTAACCAAGATTCCAATTTTGGGGGATATCCCAATCTTAGGTGCTCTTTTTAGTCACACTTCCACAAACCGCTCTAAAACTGAATTGATCATAGTTGCGACCGTTAATCTGGTTGATCCAGTCGAGCAAGAGCAAGTCAAGTTGCCAAGTTTTAGACGCACAAGTGATCTAGAACGATTGCTAAGAATAGATCTCTCAAATCTCGATGAGCCGGAGCTTGAAAACACGATAAACCAAGGAGGGTTCAACTAATGAGATGGATCGTTATTACTTTAATCGCTTTGATTACTTCTGCTTGTACCCACGTTGATACATCCAACTCTAGTGTGATTGAGCAATTAGAAGAGCGTTTTGAATTTGATATGGCGAATGGTGAAGATTCAATGTCTCGCTCTGTGGCTTTTATCCGAGAACTCAATGCGAGAGAGCCGAAAGCAACGTTCTACGTTAAGTATAAGCCTGATGTGAGTGAGTTTGTCGCTAAGTTACGCGATAGATTCAAATCAGAGTCTATTGCGAAAGACCGATATAAAGTGGAGCTTGCTGATAATGACCAAGAGAAAAATATCCTGATCATAGGTCGATATGTCCGAATTAAAAGCAGTGATTGTGGAGTGATGGTGTTCTCGCAACGCGAAGATTATCAATTTGGTTGTAGTGTTGAGCATAACCGAAACATTAGCTTGGTTAACCCAATTAAGAAGGCGAAATAACTATGGACTTGGATATCTTGTTTCGTAACTCGTCTTCGAAAATGAAGTCGACAGTTGAGGCTACCGATCTGATCGTTTCAGACGATAGCGCCTTAACTGAATCGATCAATGATTTATATGCGATTGAAGGATTTCCAAAACCGCTTGAAGTCACTGATATTGATTTGGATGGTGTTTGGAATCAGTCAAACATCAAGCTTAACCATGTTGTACTCGATCTTCGAAGTGCTTCTAATGTCATCGAGCAAGTCTCCGAGATTTCGATTCGTTTAGACGTGAATATATCTTTGCTCGTCCTATGTGACGTCGACTCTATAAAGCTGCGTAATCAAGTGCATGCTTTAGGTGCGACTTATGTGTTGTGGGATCCAGAACTAGATGCGTTACTGGCGGCAATTAAAACGACGCAAGAGGGAGAAAGTGCTGTAAAAAAAACGCGCGTTGCTAAACGTATATTGGTTTTAGGGACCAAAGGTGGAATTGGTGTGTCTTGCATAAGTTCCGTTTTAGCGCACTCCTTAGCAGAGCAAGCGAATTTAAAGACACTGCTAGTGGATCATGATTCCGGAGCGATAAACAGCGATATTTATATTGGTGTAAAAGGCTTGAAAGCCAAGCACAACAGCATTGATTTAAATCAGATCGATATCGACAGTGCGATAGCAAGAACCTATGTGCATGGTGTTAAAGAGAAGCTAGATTATTTGGTTCTCGAGAAGAATGTCGCTTGTCTTTCTGATCACGCCTCTACGTTGTACAACCTCTCTAATCAACTGATTGATAAATATAACTTTATTATCGATTCAGCGCCGCTGTCTTGCTACGAAGAGATGCACGATCAGGAGTTATCAGATAAGTATCACCGTATCTTTATTGTTTGCGAACCTTCGGTCTCTTCATTGCGTTCATATAACTCGCTGAAAAAGAAGATCGGTAAATCTGAACACCAGATTATTTTCAACCTGAATAGGCCCGCGAAGGATTTCATGGTGACACTTGCAAGTGCGAAAGAGCGGATCAAAGCCAAAGATAGCATTGATTTCATGTATGAGCCGTCATTAGAAAAGACAGTGGTTCAGCAGGGGATTAATGAGTTGCTTAAGTCTAAGTCATCGACGGCCGTTTTGAGCATGGTTGCCACGTTAACAGGCAAGAAAATTAAAACCAAATCACGCTTCAGTTTGTTTAGAAAATGAATCAATTAAAAGAAATCTACATCCAACTTCGGGATGAAATCTTCGATGCGTTGGACGCAGCGACACTTGTTGAAATAAGCAATCAAGAGCTAGAAGAGCAGCTTAAAGACTCAGTCAATATTCTTATTGATAAGAAGCAGTTGCAAGTGAGCTCATTGAAACGTGTCGACTTAGTCAAAGCATTACTCGATGAGTTGAAAGGCTTAGGGCCACTTCAGGCATTAGTCGATAACGATGATATATCGGATATTATGATCAACGGGCCATCGGATATATTCATTGAAATCAATGGCAAAGTTGAACAGTCTCCGATTCAATTTGTGAACGAGAAACAACTCAACACTATTGCTAAGCGAATCGCTTCAAATGTGGGTCGTCGTATCGATGAGTCTAAGCCGCTTTGTGATGCTCGTTTGATGGATGGCAGCCGTGTCAACATCGTGATTCCTCCACTTGCAATCGACGGTACTTCTATCTCTATTCGTAAGTTCAAAGAGCAGAAAATTAAGCTTGAGAACCTCGCAGAGTTTGGTGCTATGTCAGTTGAGATGGCTAAGCTTTTGTCCATTGCGAGCCATTGTAAATGCAACATATTGATATCAGGTGGTACGGGTTCAGGCAAGACAACGCTACTCAATGCATTATCTGGGTTTATTGGTGAAACGGAACGCATCGTTACTATTGAGGATGCAGCCGAATTGCAGCTTCAAAAACCTCACATTGTGAGACTGGAAACGCGACAAGCAAGTGTTGAAGGGACGGGAGAGATTACCGCTCGAGACCTTGTGATTAACGCACTTCGTATGCGCCCTGACAGAATCATTGTTGGTGAGTGTCGTGGAGGAGAGGCCTTCGAGATGCTTCAAGCGATGAACACGGGCCACGACGGGTCGATGTCCACATTGCACGCCAATACACCACGAGATGCGATTGCTCGTACAGAGAGTATGGTGATGATGGCTACCGCTAGCCTGCCGATATCTGCAATACGCAGAACTATCGTCAGCGCAGTGGACCTTATCGTTCAGGTAAAGCGTCTCCATGATGGTAGCCGTAAGGTGATGTACATCTCTGAGATTATCGGTATGGAAGGGGATAGTGTGGTGATGGAGGACATTTTCCGTTACGAAGCTAGTTCCAATTTCAAAGATGGCAAGATGGAAGGAGAGTTCCGAACACCCGGCTTATCCACTCGTTCTGTCATTTATGAACGCGCAAAATTCTTTGGTTTAGAACAAGCGGTAAGGGAGATCTTTACATGACCTTAATCCTGATCGCGTCATGGAGTGCTTTGTTAGTTTACTTCCTTATTCATCGCTCTCGCCAAGACAAAAAACTGAGTAGTTTGATTGAAATGGAAGCTGAATTCGAAGGGGTAAAAGGCGTTCGCTCGGTTATCGATTCGCAGCAGTTTGAAGAGAGCTATAAGGCCAGGCTTAGGAAAAGTTACAAGAAGATAATAAAGGTCTTCCAGCCCAATATGTCTTTGAAGCTGATTCTATTTATTAGTGTATCTGCATCAGCGGTTTATGCCATTAACGAGTTTTTCTTACGTCAGGATTACCTAATTTGTTTAATTATTGTTGAGCCTATTTTGTTCTTCGTTTTTTACAACAAGCTAAAGCAACGGCAAATGGATCGTTTTAAAACAAACTTTCCGGATGCTTTGAATATCTTGAGCGGAGCCATTTCATCAGGCCAAAGTATCATTCATGCGTTCGAGTATGTAGGTAAGCAGCTTGATAATGAAGTAGGCAAAGAGTTCAAGTTCATGGCCGAACGTTTGCTTATTGGTGAAGACCCTGATGACGTGCTTGAACGCAGTAGCAATACGTTTCCTTACTTAGAGTACTTTTTCTTTGCCTCGACGATACGAATCAACTTAGCTCGAGGTGGTCAGCTCAAAGATGTCATCAACAAGATTAACCGGCTTATGTTTGACTCTAGAGCAGTTGAGAAAAAGAAAAATGCATTGACCTCTGAAGCGCGTGCTTCTGCAAAAATTATTGCTTGTTTACCAGTTATATTCTTGATCATTCTAAAGTTTACTAGCCCGGAGAATTATAGCTTCGTTATGTTTGAGGAAGCAGGGCAGCCGATTTTTTATTACGTTTTAATGAGTGAGTTATTAGGTTTCTTTTGCATTTGGCTGATCCTGCGAGGTGTCAATTAATGGGATTTAAAACGGTTTTAATTTGGGGCGTGATATTCGTTATATCGATGGTGTTAGCAACCTATTGCTTGCGTTTCTGGGATAACACGAGAGCAAATATAGAAACTCGTAAAATAATTGGCTCAACACGCGAAGAGAAAAAAAGAACGGATTTATTCAAGGCTCTTTTATCTCGAATTAGTTTCAATAAAGACGAAACAAAACGAAAGTTAGTCGCAGCAGGCTTTTATAGTGATTTCCTTGCGGATGCCTATTATTTATTAAAAATCATCCCTTTTAGTATTTGCTTAATATTAATCGGCTTCGACTTTTATAACGGAGAAACAGAGGTGATATTCGCTCTGTTATATCTACTGGGGGTTTTGTTGGCGTTTGTCATCGCGCCAGATTCCTATGTGTCGACTCGAGGTAAAGCCAATATTAAGCACATCAGTTCAAGGTTGCCTTTTTTACTCGACCTTATGAATGTATGTGTTCACACCGGCATGACAATCGAGTCTAGTTTGGAGTATCTGGCCAAAGAACTTCACTCGGTAGACAGTAACCTTGCTCATGTTGTCAGAGTCACAGTAGAGCGGTCGCGCTTAGTTGGATTAGAGAAGGCATTAGAGGAGTTTTATGAGCTTGTGCCTACTAGTGAATCGCAGAGCTTTGTGATGACCATGGTACAGAGCTTACAGTTTGGCTCATCTGTTGGTCCTGTGTTGGCTACGCTAGCGACGGATATTCGAGAGCTTAATATGATGGACTTGGAAGAACGGATTGGAAAGATGGGGGCAAAAATGTCTATTCCATTGATCGCTTTTATCATGGTTCCGATTGTTGTTCTCATTGCGGCCCCAGGTATTTTAAGGATGTTGATGTGATAAGAAAATTTGTATTAGTCGTTATTGCTATGATTCTATTTTCTGGTTGTACAGCCGTTAATAACCAACTTGATACTAAAGAACAATTGCTTATTGGATCGGGGGATTCGCAGAAGCTCATTGAGTTTTATAAGGCAAACATACAATCCGACCCTGTATATAAAGTCAAACTTGTTAACTTGTATTTAGATCTAAAAGATATTAAATCGGCCGAGCTATATAGGAATACCTACAGTGACAGTGATCTTGATGAGCCAGAATATATTTTAACCAGTGCTCGAATTTACTATCAGAAAAAGAACTTTGAGCGCGCATTGCATGAGTTAGACAAGTATAGAGATGAAGGTGGAGCCGAGTATGAGTACCAACTTCTAACCGGAAAAATATTAGCTCAGCAAAAACGATTTTCTGAAGCAATTGAGCATTTCGAGGAAAGCCGCAAACAAGGAGCTTCAGACAGAGAGGCTGGTAACAATATTGCTGTTGTTAAAATAATGCAGTCTGATTATTTGGGCGCGACAGACATTTTATATGACCTTTATCTTTCAAATCCGAATGACCAGAGAGTGAGTTCTAACTTAATTCTCTCTTCGGTTAAGTCGCAGCGACCGGATATCGCATTGGAAGTTCTGAAACATTCGAATAGCGATGAGCAAGCTCACAAACAGCTATCTGCATTAGTGAGGTCAATATCTAAAAGCAAAGGGAAGAAGACCATGACACAGTCAACGATAGAGATGGAACAGCAGCTTATAGGTTCCCAAGCTCACTCTGGGAGTTTTGTAGCACCGACATCGCGAGTCAGTAAATTGGATTCGACTGCAGAGTTTCAAACATCTAAACACAGTGTGGATGGTTCTGTACTCGACCCTAGAAAGTTGAAACCCAATGCAAAACCTATTTATCGAGTGCAAGTATTAGCGACGTACACTGCGATTCCTTCGGACTTTCTGAATTATCTAAAAACAAACTATGGCTCTGTCTATTCGTATACACATGGTTTGTGGAAGCGCTATTGCATCGGTGATTTCAATGACTTAGACGAAGCCAAAGCTTTCTTAGATAGCATTGATATAAAAGGGGCATTTGTCGTTGATTACACCAAGAAAAGGTATGTCCGTTTATGAGGTCATTCAATCGCAAGCAAAATGGGTCATTGACGGTTGAAGTCGCGATGGGGATACCGATCTTTCTGGCTATTGTTTTTGGATGGGTTGAGATCTGTATTCTGACGTTCTCCATGAGTATGACTGATCACGCATTAACGACGGCAGTGATGCGAACTAAAAAAGCGGGTGACTCGAGTAGTAGCCAATCCATTAACTATGGGCAAATGATTAAAGATGAGTTGAACAAAGCGGGAGGCTCTTTATGGAGCAACGTAGTTAAAGAGGGGAGTGTTGTTATTCATGTTAATTACTTTCGAGACTACGAAGGGTTTTTGAAATGCGCGGATACTTACGCTTCCGCTGATAAATGCCCAGATAAGAAAGATGAACCGGAAGACATGGCATTAGCTGTTTACGCTTTGGAATACACCTACGATCCGATTGTATCGATATGGTTCCCAGATATGCCTATCAAGCGTGAAATTATCACTATTCAAGAATATGAAAGATGTTCATTCAAAATTGGTCAGGGAGCGGGTTGTGCAAGTTAAACAAAAAGGTGCATTTGCTGTTGAGTTGGCGATGGTTTTGGTCTTTGCGTCAGGGATCTTTGTTGTTGTCGTTAACCATATGCTAGCCATCAATAAAAAGGGTCAACTCGACAGAGCTTCTTATTCATTGACCACCATCTTTGCTGAACGAAAACAATTGTTTAATGCCGACATGGATATTTGTGCGGGTGACTGTCGAAAAACAGAACACAACGCGTTTGTGATTGCTTCTGCTTCAATGAAACGAATGATTCCAAACTTTGATAAAACCAAATTTGGGATGCGTATTGACGAGATAAGACTTGAAGAAACGGCTTTATCTGGAGGGAAAGTGAATTACCGAAGGGTTCAAAAGACTCTGACCAAAGGGAGCATACACGGATGTGACTTTCCAGACATGAGCGATATCACCAAAGAAAAAGCGATAGAAATACTTCCTATCACATCACGAGGCCGCAGATTACCTATGTATCAGGTGTCTCTTTGTTATGAAATCCCAACTAATTTGATTGGGATCGCCAACGGAGAGGTTTTTCGGCTTGTAAGTACATCTTATTCATTTGCGAGGGTTTAAGGTGAAGTCGATAAAGAGAAACCAAGGTGTCGCAGGTATTTTGTTCGTTGGTCTATTGCCTATGATGGTTATTTTTATGGCATTTTCGATGCAGATGTCTCAACAGATGCTAGCACATACAAGGTTATTAGAAGCCGCAGAGGTTGCCAGTTTGGCACTTATTGCGAGCCCTAAAGAGGACGAAGAAAAGAACGTAAAGTATGCACGCTATTTGGTCGATAGATACGTTGTTGACAACACGGATGATGTTGATGTTGCTGTGTATACCAGTAAGTGTGAGTACAAAGACGGCTGCGTCCAAGCCAGCGGTGAACTTGCTCCGTTTAGCGACTTTGTGGTAAGTGCGACTGCCAAATATACGTCTTGGATCGCGTACGAAGAGATGAACTTAAAGCCTGAGTTTTCGGTGAGTGGGCGAGCAGTTACGCGCAAGTATCTTCCTCAGCCTGTTGATGTCTACTTTATCGGTGACTTTAGTGGCTCTATGGGTTACTCGTGGAAGAACGGCAAAATAAAACTCGATGTCGTGAAAGAGACTATTAAACGAGTCGTCGATGACATTGAGGAGTTTAATACGGAAGAAAAGAGTCGAGTTGCTTTGCTCGGGTACAACCCGCTCCATGTAAAACAATCTGATGAGATAGTAAGACTTAATGCTTATGGTTATCGTGCTTCATGGCGAAAGAAATATGCTTATGATTACGCTCGGAACTCTCCTGCGACAACGGTTAGACGAATGTTTGATAAACCAACTTTGTATAATGAGATCATTGAACCATCGTATGGAATGAGTAGATATCAAGTAGAGAGACTTTATAAGCGAAATAATGATTTTGATGATGACTACAAGTTTTATGATATTCCACTGACTGAAGACTATGACAACTTTCGAGCTCAGTTGATGAGCGCTCAGTTGAAAGCTGGTGGAGGCACCTCTTCTTGGAACGGGATCATTGCCGCTGCGCAAGAAGCCAATAAGGCGACCAACCTTAACCCTGAACAAGTGTTTATTGTGTTATCCGATGGTAGCGACAACGACGAGACTTATCTACAGAAATTGGTGGATCAGGGGTTATGTAAAAAGCTGCGCTCAACCATTTCAGCGAAACGAAACCGCTTTCAAAGTAATGCCCCAACTGAAGCCGAGAAAACGAAAGTCACGATGGGCGTCATTGGTATTAATTATAAAGTGGCAGAAACCGATGGCTTTGGAGATTGCTTTGGTAAGAAGAACATCTATCACGCTAAAGATGGCGAAGATGTATACAAGTACATTTTGAATTTGATTAATGAAGAAACCGGAAAACTAAAGGATTAACATGAGATACCTAGTGATTTTATCTACGATGCTAATGTCTCCATTGGGCTATGCAAACTGCTTGGGTGATGTTGGCGAATACGTCACTTCTAAAATGTTGGTGTCTTCTCATACTGTTACGACACAAGTGACTGGGAAGCTGGTAGAGCTAAATGAGAAACCTCAAAATGAGGTGATCAATAGAGAGAGTGAAGTGATTCAAATCGGAGCACAAGATGATGTGTGTTTCTATGATAAAGCGACGCAATCCCTGGTGCTTAATTACCCAACTAATGTGTACCAATTGGATGAAAGCCATAAGCAAGTATTAGGTCAGTACCTTAGCTTAGTCAGTGATAAGTCCAAGATTTATATAGAGGGTCACGCAGATAGTGTAGGCAGTAAAGGCTACAATAAAGCCCTGTCATCTCGCCGTGCTGGACAAGTGGCGAGCTACTTAAAGAAAGATCTTCACCAAGGAAGTCGCATCGTTGAATATGCGTATGGAGAAAGCGCACCCATTTGTAAGGTTGTGGATAACAAGGCAACAGGTTGCAATCGACGAGTTGTGATAACAGTTAAGTCGTAATGGGTTTTGTTTTCATTGTCTGTGTTTTTATTTTTTGGGCCGCGATGTTGAGCGGTGTATAAAAAAGGGAGCCTGTTTAGGCTCCCTTTTTTGATTGATCGCGTTATTCGCGAGCTGGGTGAGATTAACTGACAGTTATGCCGTCGGTTCTGGTTGTTCTATTGTCTCAACCTGAGTTGGTGCTAGATACTCACACAGCTCATCGTAAGGAATAGGGCGAGAGAAGTAATAGCCTTGCATTAAGTCACATCCACACGCCTTTAGAATCGCGAAGTGTTCGTTTGATTCTACGCCTTCAGCCAATACCACCATGCCAAAGTTCTTGCCGATTGCGATGATGTTTTGAACCATAGTTAATGATTGCTGATCCACCGCAATATTTTCAATAAAGCTTTTGTCGATCTTAAGTTCATCGATAGGGAGTGCTTTCAACATACTCAGTGATGAATAGCCAGTACCGAAATCATCTAAAGAGATCTTTATATTCTTCTCTTTGAGGGCTTCAAAAGTTGGTTTCACTAAAGTTACATCTTCAATGAACAAGCTCTCTGTAATTTCTAGCGTTAAACAGCTAGGAGAGAGTTGATACTTTTCTAGTGTCGCGAACAGGTGCTCAGAGAAAGATTGATGAGAAAACTGACGAACTGATATGTTGATCGACAGCCCGATCTTTTGTTCCGTTGTTCTGTGCAAGTGGGCGATCTGCATAATGCTGGACTCAATAATAAAAGTACCCAGTTTTTGCATTAAGCCTGTGTTCTCAGCAACCGGTATGAAGACATCTGGCGGTACAAAACCCAATTCGTCATCAATCCAGCGAACGAGTGCTTCTACACCATGAATACTTTCATTTGCACGAACTAGCGGTTGAAAAACCATGAACAGCGTTTGTTTCTCGATAGCGATGCGTAGCCTTTGTTCTACTTTCATTTTGTAGAGGTGCGCATCTTGCATTTCCGTTGTGAAAATACTGTATGAGTTTTGCTGTTGTTTCGCTTTGTACATCGAAATATCGGCAGAACGTAATAAACTGTCTAGATCTTTCCCGTGTTCAGGGAAACGAGCTACGCCGATGCTGCAACCTAACAAAAACTGAGCGCTTTCAACTTCATAAGGTTGAGAAAGTACTTCAATAATACGCTTGGCGAGTCGTTTTACCTCAGCTTCATTCGACAATGGCGTTAAGAACAAAAACTCATCGCTTGATTCACGTACTAAG
This sequence comes from Vibrio crassostreae, assembly GCF_024347415.1. NCBI lineage: Bacteria > Pseudomonadati > Pseudomonadota > Gammaproteobacteria > Vibrionales > Vibrionaceae > Vibrio > Vibrio crassostreae. The sequence continues at coordinate 945,946 of NZ_AP025477.1, read as the reverse complement.
AGGCTGAGTCGAGATCGGAATCGCATCAAACGCAAAGCTATTTGTTTGAGCACCTTGTCGCCGAAGTCGTGTCCGTGGGTATCATTGACACATTTAAAGTTATCGATATCAATAAACAACAGCGAGAACTGCTCTGACTCATCCTCAATCCATTTACCAATATTTTTACGCATGTACAAGCGGTTTGGTAGAGAGGTTAATGGATCATGGTTAGCCTGATAAATGAGTTGGCTACGAGTGCGTTGTTCGTTCTTGGCAATCGACTTAACCAAAAAGTAGAAACCAAATTGAAGAAAAATAAAGGCAACGAAAAGAATGCTGAACTCTTGTATAAATATGCTATCGACGTGAGTTAAATCCGTACGTCCAACCACCCATAATTTGTAGTTTGGGATGTATTTTGCGCTCATTAAAGAGTGGTATTGTTCATCGTCGACGACAAAAGAGTAGGTTTCTTGCCCATTCATCGCTTCTTGCACGCTGATTCCGAAGTGGTCGGTAAAGGTCCGTGCAATACGTTGTAGGACATCTTTGCCGACTGGAGAGGAATATGCACTCTCAGATTCGATATCACTCGAATAAAACTGGCGATAACTGTCTGTTCTGATCAGGCTTAGTGTATTGAAACTTCCGGCGTGAGCATTATTTTCAAATACGATCGTGGCGTCTAACCGCAGCCCTGCGGTCATTACTGCATCGATTTTATTACCATCGATCGAAATGGATTTTCTCAGCGGGATAACCAAGCTATTCAACGATTCTTGAAAATAGGTACGGCCAAGCACCATGCTACTGCTTGATAGGGCGTCTAAAAAGGAGTCTTTCGTTGGCGCGTATTGAAGCAAGTTCCTTTGATTCGCAAGTTGGAGATTTGAGCTGATCGAGAGGTAGTCACCGTCGGTGTTCAACAAGCCAAACGCTGCAATCGCAGGGTGAGTATCTAGCAGTTTATCCAGTATTGGTCGAATTTGAATGGAGGCAGTACGAGTGAAGTCAGACTGCTGGGCGAGTTGGTGCCCAACCACTTCAAGCAGTGCCTCTTGACTGGTCAAGAGTGAGCTTACAGAGCTCGAAAACAGCTCGACTTGGATATGTTGTTGTTGGGTGAAGTCATCTCTGTTGGCTTGCCATTTAGTTACGCCCAACGCGGCGAAAAGTATCAGGGTCAGTAGTACGATCAACGCGTACAGCGACCAGATATTTTTCTTAAATAGAGCCATGAGATGCCTTTTGTTGGTTACTACTTTTAACAGAGTGCAAGTGACAAACTATTGGGTCGTCAGCGTGATTCGTGCAACGAAAGATACAAACATCAATGATGACAGTATCAATGATTAAATAGTGTAACGACTACGAGCAGAGATTCTTGAGTGAAATATTATTATTCACCACATTGATAACGATTTACCCAAGATTAATCACGGTTTATGGTCAATAAATCGCTATAGATTAAAAGCAACCGAGTAAATCCAGATTTGTTTTCAAACGACGTAGCATTACCGCAAAGCAAAGAGCTTACTGTGTGAGACGTTAAGTCATCACTACGAGTAAGCTCTTTATGCATGCGCAGCATATTCTAACAGTGGCAGTAAGCGAAGTTGAATTACCTTTTAGTCACAGCGATGGGTAATTTCTCGTTAGCGCCCCATTCAGTCCATGAGCCATCATAAACGCCCATTTCACCTGAATATCCGGCCAGTTTAGCGGCTAATAATATGATGCAGGCTGTTACTCCAGAACCACAACTAAAGAACATCGGCTGAGAAGGGGTTAATTGCAACGTTGAAAAGATATCGACGAGCTCTTCTTGAGGCTTTAACTTACCGTTATCGAGCACTTGGGCAAATGGTAGGCAAATCGAATTCGGTATATGGCCACTACGTAAGCCTTCACGTGGCTCAGGAACTTCTGAATCGAAGCGAGCTTGAGAACGAGCATCGACAATGTTTGCGCTTTTGGCAGTGGAATAACCTTCAATCTGCTGAGCAGTAACAAAATAGTTGTCTTGAATATTGCCTTCAAAATCACCCACTTTTACTTCGGTTCGATAGTCAGTCTCGGTCGCGTAACTGGCTTCGATCCAAGCTGGCAAACCGCCATCTAAGATGTATACGTCGTTGTGTCCCATTGCCATAAACATCCACCACGCACGAGGGGATGCGAAGGTTCCTGAGTTATCGTAAACCACAACCGTACTGTCTTGATTGATGCCAATTTCTTTTGCGCGAGTGTTGAAGTGTTTTTCGGTCGGGAACATGTGAGGAAGCAAAGTGTGCTTGTTACAAAAGTCTTTATCGTAGTCAAAACGAATAGCCCCAGGAATCATTTGTCCTTTGATCTTTTCTGACTCACTTGGGATCTGAAATTCGATACTGGCATCTAGGATTATAATGTTGTTTTCTTCTAGCAAACGTTGTTGAAGTTGTTCTGGTGAAATGAGTGGCTGAGTCATTCTTCTTATATCCATTCTTGTTGTTATATCGACGACTAAGGCGCTGTTCTACAGTGGATGAACTGATAGCTGCTTTGTCCGGTTATTTTATTGTTTAATGTATCAAGCGCGACCACAGAATCAAGAGGGCAGTCTGTTGTTGGTGGAATGGAAACGCGAAATATTTCGTTGTTTTGAGTTTCAACCGTGAGGTAGCGCCTATGTCCGTCTAGTGACTGAGTGAGCGTGTTAGAAATCACTTTGGCTTGAACACGTTGCCCTGTTTCTGAGGTTAAAGGGAAGTAGGTGAGGGCCAACAGTACACCGACACCACACATTAAGATAAATAGACCTATTTTTAACTGTTTCATGAGAGTAAGTCTTTGAAGGTTATATTGAAAAGATAAGTCAGATTGGCAGTAAAGTGAATGTAATCAATCAGAAAGTTTGAGTGGCTATCCATTCTTATACGATCAAAAAGTGAGCATCTCTGCTCACTTTGGATTGATACAGAATCAGTTTTTCATCTGTTGACGACCAAACTGTCTCCGCCGATTACCAAACTATCTGAGAATCACTACTCGATACCAATTGTTGTAATGGTGGCTGACCGTCATAAAACCAAATTTCGACCAACAGTGATTCGTGATTGACTGGAGCCGTAAAGTTAGACGCGAATACCCCATTATTTAACGAGCCGGCAATCACTTTACTCGAATAGTCCGGTTTAAAGGTCGAGTCATCCCTTGTGCTGAAACGGCTATAAACCGTGACAAAGGAGCGAGCCGTTGAAATGTTGCTGATGTCGATGTCGATATCAAACTGCTCAATAGAGCTGTAATCAAAGCCGTCGGGTACGACTACATCGGCCATCGTATAGATTGGTGTCGCTGCTGCATTTGTCGCTGGAGATGTCGTTCCTGTTACTGGAGTTGAAGGCGCTGCTGGCGTCGACGGTGTTGCTGGAGATGGTGTCGATGCACTACCGCCACCACCTCCTCCTCCACACCCAACTAATATCAGTGGAGTGACAGCGAGAATAACAGTCAACGATTTCTTCATGTTCCAAGTTCTGTGTGCAGACATACCATCTTCCTTAGCTAGGTTGCGACTCGAATCAACGCAATGAGTTTCTTGATAGTGTTTATTGTGAATAGTCATAACGTTTCTCCTTAAGGTTCGTAGCGTTGATTGTCTGCTGGTGATTGGTGCCATGTCTGGTTCGTGTCACCACCGGACTCTGCGTATTGTTTGAACTCAGGGTAAGCGGTAACAATATCCACATACTCTAGCGGCCATTCCCATTCATCGGTTGACGTAATGATCAGTGCCCAAGGGTGGTTCTCTGCTGTTTTGAAATATTTACCTGTTGATGGATTACTGTCATCGACACCTAATCCAGCCTCAAAGAGATTAGTCGTATCAAAGGCTTCTGTTGGTGCTTGGTCTGGCAAGTGAACTTCCCAACTGCGCCCTGGGTGCAGAGGTAGATTTTCACCGTGATAGTAACCCGGTGTTGCAAAGATGAACGGGTCGTAAGGCATGTCTGTCCATGTGTCGGTACTGATACCTGAGTCAGACAAGCTGATACCGATTTGGAAAGAGAACTGCTCACTTTCTTTACATGAGTTACTGGTTCGGTAGAAAGTACATGACGTGTCTATTTTCGAAGTTAAGTCCTCGGCGGCAACAAATATCGCCTCACTACGTCCTTCCTCCATGTCCAAGTCAGTAAAGACACCATTGTGTTTCATGTACGAGTTACCGCTGTCTACTGATGATGGTGCTAAGTTTGGCAAGCGAACGGCGAAGCCATTTCTATAGTCTGCACCAACTGCAGCTAAGCGACCGTCGATGGTGGATTTTACGACTTTTCCGTCTTTTAAGATCTCTGTGATGCGATACATAATCACAGCATCATTCATGTCGTAGTCGGCTTTATAAGGCCAGTTATCTTCATACGCCAAGGTTGCGTAACCAGAAGCACTTGGGAAGTAACGGGCTGTGGCGCCGTCGTTAAGAACATCAACTTGAATATCAACTACCTCACCAGAGGTTGAACCTCCAAAGTAGTTCAGGTTGGTTTGTTGGCTGAATCTGAAGCGAGCCCAAGTAGTCCCCGTTAGTGCGTTGATATCGACATTTAGGAACAGATCGTTTTCACCAGCATCCAATTGGTAGTCGGTAAATACTTGTTCGTTAGCACCATCGAAGCTGCCATCTTGGTTCCAGTCGATCCAAGCTGAAAGGTAACCGGTTGTTGATGCTTCAATCACCACTTTTGAATCAAGTCCGGCTTCAAGTGCGGTAACAAAACCGATACCACCGTTTGCCCATTCATCATCCACCCCGACAGTTTCATCTGATTGAGGTGTGACATAACCATCTAGATCCGCATCTGGAGGCGTTGTACCTAACCAGGTGATGCCATCGAGTTCATGTCGAGGGCCATTGCTCGCCAGTAACGTTAGGTAGCTGTCTGGCGCGTCACCGAAGTCGATGTTCGAATCTTCATCTACAACAGGCGCGTTCGCACAACGAGCGCCATCGTTTTTATCAGAAGCTGGGCCATTTGAAATAAACTCCACTGCGGGAACAATACCGGCTGCAATGTTATCAGCATTGCCAGGAGACAAATCTATTCTGTAAACTTTGCCGTCTTCATTTCGTGAAACATAGTAGTAGCCATTTACATCAAAGTACCCAGCACCGAATGTTCCGACAACAGTATTGCCATTGGACTTGGTCATAGGGTCGCCAAATACCTCATCTTGTCCAGGGTCGCCGATATAGGTTTCACCACCAGTTCCAGGGTCTATTTGGTATAAATGACCAGTATTATTGTCGATTCCATACAGCCAACCATCGCTGGGGTGAAAAGCAAAGTCGGTTAGATTAAGTGTTGCTGGACTATTCGGAACTTTGTTAACAGTAACGACTGCGTTTGGATCGGTACTTAATGGTGTCAAATCTACAGTGAACAAGCCCTTATTCTTACGATATAGGTAATAGACGTGTTCATAGACATCACCGACATAGAAGGTATGAGCGGTGGGTAAGCCACTGGTATTTATAACTTGTGCTTGGAAATCCTCACCAAGGCGGACCAAACGTTTATTAGTAGTGTCGTAACCGTAAATATACCTGTCGTTGAAATTAAAGCCGACAGCATTTATGCCGATACTCATACCAGTATCGTCTTCGAGTATTTCTGTAAAACCAGTAACTAAATTGACGGACCAAATTTCAACGGGACTTGATTGAAACAAAAATGCCTTACTAGGGCAGGTATCGAATGGCGCTGCGTTGGCGACCAATGGCGCACTTAATAGCAAACTTAACGTTGTAATTCTCATATCTACATCCTTGTGATGGAAGGTCTAGATACTTAATCAAGTAATGTGCCATTTTTAAGCTTATGATTTTATATGTTTTTATTTTTGATAATTCAAGTTCTTGTTGTTTTCTCAAAATGAGAATTCAAATGAAACTAATCCCTTAATAATTATTTCAAATTGATAACCCTGAGTAGAAGCTAAACTTCAGGAATAAAAAAGCCCTGACTTATAGTCAAGGCTTAGGCTCTCGATAAGAGGAAGATGGTTTAGTCTATCCACACACCGAGCAATTAGGCATTTTCATCAAATTCATCTCACGCCAGCTGTGCGACATCGCATCGAGTATCAAAAGCTTGCCTTGCTTTGGTTGCCCGAATTTAGCAATCACCTTAATCGCTTCTAGAGCTTGCGCCGCGCCTACCATGCCAACAACAGGTGCCATTACACCCGCTTCAACACAGCTTAGTGCGGCGTTGCCGAATAGAGCACTCAAGCACTGATAACACGGCGCGTCGGCGTCTTGATAAGTGAATACGCTAATCTGACCTTCCATTCGAATCGCAGCACCAGAGACTAATGGTGTTTTCGATGCGTAACATAGGCGGTTCAACTGATTACGTGTTTCGACGTTGTCACTGGCATCAAGAACAAGAGAGTGAGTTTCAATCAACTTTGCAAGCGCTTGATCATCAAGCCTGTGGTCGACAGTTTCAATTGTCAGATGAGGGTTCAATACCTGCAGCGACTCAGCGGCAGAATCGACTTTCTTCTTACCAATGTCAGCATCGGCGTGAAGGACTTGTCGCTGTAAGTTTGAAAGCTCGACAATATCATCGTCGATCAGTGTCAGCTTACCAATCCCCGCGGTCGCAAGGTATTGAGCAGAGGCACAACCTAAGCCTCCAGCCCCTAATACTAAGATTGAGCTCTGCTTTAGCGCTTCTTGGCCTTCAAAATCAAACTGCTTAAGGATGATTTGGCGGTTGTAGCGAAGCATCTCTGTGTCAGACAGTATTTCCATCAGTGAGCCTCGTTAGTAAAGCGTCGAGTTGAACAGTTGGATCTGAACCGTTTCACCGACTTCAACACGGCCGCGTTCGCGCTCTAGTACCACAAAGCAGTTTGCTAAACTCATTGAGCGGAAAGCGCCAGAGCTTTGGTTACCGGTTGTTTCTACGACAAACTGACCGTTTTCAATCGAGTAGATGCCACGTTGGTAATCAGTACGGCCTGGGCCTTTTTTGAATGCAGACTTGGTGATAGCAGGAATAGATTCTGGTGCTGTCCACGCGGTATGACCCGCAAGCTTAGCCAGCATAGGTTGAACCAGTACGTACATCGTCATCATCGCTGATACAGGGTTACCCGGTAGGCCACAGAACCACGCGTTATCCAACTCACCAAATGCGAACGGTTTACCGGGTTTGATTGCAAGTTTCCAAAAACCGATTTGCCCCAGTTCTTCAAGAATGTCTTTAGTGTAATCCGCTTCGCCAACACTTACGCCGCCAGAAGTCACAACCACGTCTGCTATTTGCTGTGCTTTCTCGAACGTCTCTTTAAGCGTTGCAGGGCAATCTGGGATGATACCTAGGTCGATAGCTTCACAACCAAACGCTTCAATCAGCGGTTTAATGCCGTAGCGGTTGCTGTCGTAGATCTGACCGTCTTCAAGAGGCTGGCCTAATGGTTTTAGTTCATCGCCAGTAGAGAAGAACGCGACTTTAGGCTTGTGTAGTACTGTAACGTGGCTTACACCCAGTGAAGCAATCATTGGAATATCACGAGGTGTTAAACGTTCACCGCGGCTAAGTACGATATCACCCTGCTTGATGTCATCACCAGTAGGACGAATGTTATTGTTCAGCTTGATGTCGTCTTGTTGAATCTCAATGACAGCGTCAGTTTCAACCGTGTTTTCTTGCATGATTACGGCGTCGCACCCTTCCGGGATCTTTGCGCCAGTCATAATGCGAATACAGGTATTTGCTGGCCATTCACCTTCAAAAGGTTGACCTGCAAAAGACTTACCCGCTAAAGGCAGCATTTTACCGTTTTCAAGGTCTGCTAAGCGCAGTGCATAGCCGTCCATTGCTGAGTTGTCAAAAGGAGGTACGAAAATAGGGGAAAGAATATCTTCAGCAAGGACATAACCTAATGCTTCAGCAAGAGGCAGAGATAAAGTCGTTTGGATTGGTTTGATTGGTGATAGCAGCTTGTCTAGTGCTTCTTCAATTGGCATTAAGCCGGGAGCGTCGCAACAGCCCATAATTGAAATCCTTTGGTCGTTATTATTTTGATTTGGTGGTTGGCAGCAGTGATTCAATAATGATCAAATTAATACTATTTACCAACGAAATTGCAGCCACTTTAGCATAGTTTAACCCCCGTAAATAATGACCTCCCTTAAAATATGGGTGTATTTATTCAAAATTACGAGTATCCTTGTTTGCCATCCAGAAGGGGCAATAAAAGAGGAAGTTCAATGTCAGGTCTTAGCGAATCAGCGAAGTTGGTTAAAGATGCGCTAGCAAGCCGCGGATTAGAGACACCAATGCGTCCTAATCAGGTTAGCCGAGAAGAGAAAAAGGAACGAATCGAACACCATATGCGTGAGATTCTAACTCTCCTTGAACTTGATCTTACAGACGATAGTTTGGAAGAAACACCACAACGTATTGCTAAAATGTACGTGGATGAAATTTTCTCTGGTTTGGATTACGCCAATTTCCCTAAAATTACGGTAATTGAAAACAAGATGGGCGTTCGTGAGATGGTACGTGTAAAAGATATTACCGTGACCAGTACTTGTGAGCACCACTTAGTGACGATTGATGGTAAAACAGCGGTCGCTTATATCCCGCGTGGGAAAATCATCGGCCTTTCAAAGATTAACCGTATTGTTCGATTCTTTGCTCAGCGCCCGCAAGTTCAAGAGCGCATGACACAGCAGATCCTTGTTGCATTGCAAACGCTATTAGAAACCGATGATGTTGCTGTAACCATGGATGCGGTTCACTACTGCGTGAAATCACGTGGTGTAATGGACGCAACTAGCGAAACAACAACGACAGCATTGGGTGGTATCTTCAGATCAAACCCAGCAACGCGCCACGAATTCTTACACGGCCTGCGTTAATTCGCTTCGTGATTCGATGAGTACGATTTAGCCTCAGCAAATCGGCAACCAAGATTCTAAGCCTCGCTCTCAGCGGGGCTTTTTTGTGCCAGTAATAAAGTTAACTGCATGACTGCGAATGTTGTCATTACCGAGAGTGAAGAAGGAGCGAGTAAGGAATCTGTTTGTCTCCGCAGTTTTATGACTTTGTATGAGATCCCCGACTCAGTCGTTCCTCCCTCTCGGGGATGACGGAGAATATTGGGGGATTTGATTCAAGAGTATGTTGAGGGTGACGGAGAATTTCGACGAGTTAATTCAGGTGAATCTTGAGAATACTGGTGAAAGTGTCTACGTGAAACGCACTCAATAAGTTTTGAGCACATACCCCGTTTCCCTAAAGCGAGGGACGAGCGTAGTAGGGAATCTCATGTTCAGGGGTAATAGTGGGAAAAATGGTTGGAAATAGGTGCGCTCTACACAGTGCAAAGCGCAAATTGATTTCAGCTGGTGGAATGCTTAAGTAAGATTAAACAAACGCTTAAAGCGATGAACAAAACCTGATGGTTTGTTCTCAGCTTGATAGAGGTTCAAGCCATCATAAAAGCTGCCCATGAACTCGACTCGAATCTCGTCATCAGTATTTCTCGAAAGGCGAGACAGTAATGTTGCGGTCGCAGCAGCATGATCATTGGCTAGGCTGTAATCCATTCCTAGTCGTCCTTGAATGAACAACCACAAATGCGTGACTAGTTTTAACTGTTGGGCGTTAGAGTTTTGAAACTTGTCGCTATGTTCAGTGCCCACTGTATTATCGAATACATTTTGCATCGCCTCATTCGCTTCTTTATTACTTTCAAAGCGATAGCTTACATCGATATGTACTTTAGTTAGCAGACCAAGCAACGTCTGACGTGCAGAGTTGTCCGGTTTGTTCTCGCAAGCGTGTTTAAACAGGGCATGATTTTCGTCAATAAAAGACGTTAGCTCTTTCTCAAAACCTGTCGCAATCGCAGTTACTGAGTCTAAGCCAGACTCCTTCAAACAAACGTGAAGTCTGGTTTTAGCTTGTTGGTTTGCTTCAAGCTTTTGCTGATTACTGGTTGGAAGCTCAGTCATTACTCTGCAGCTCTTCCCATGTGACTTCTGCTGATTGTGTATCGCTATTAACGAAAGCAGAGTTGCCTGTCAGCATGACAGAAAGATCCATCGTGCGTTGTGTCATCGCTGCAAGCTGCTCAATACCATCGTTGTCTAGACGAACGATTTGAGCTTTTAGATAACCGAATTTGCCTTTGTTCTGTTCCCACCAAACATTTGATTTAGTGTTGAAGCTGAATACGCGAACTGATTTCGATAGACGAGTTGCCTTCTTAACACGCTCTGGATCGGGTTCGCCGACATCAACCCATTCTAGGATTTGATCATCTAACGACTTCTGCCATAAATCGGGTTCTTCAATGCTAGACAACCCTTTGGTGAACTCAAGTTCAGGAGAGGCATTGATACAGAAAGCCATGATTCGAGCCATCATTCGCTGTTCTGTTTCCGAAGGGTGTTGTGCAACCGTTAGATTAAAAGAGTCGTAATAGTCGCGATTCATATCAGTTAAAGAGATACGAAACTTATAGATTGTCGGTTTAAGAGCCATTGAGAGGGTGTCTTAGGTAGAAATAGTGAAGGGGAATATTACCTTAAATCTCTGAATAGCGGGTAAAAAAATAGCCAGCAGAGGCTGGCTATTTTTAGAAAGCTTTAAAATACTAAATTAAAGTACTTTGATGCTGTCAGCTTGTGGGCCTTTTTGACCTTGAGATACTACGAACTCAACTTTTTGGCCTTCAGCAAGAGTTTTGAAACCTTCGCCAGTGATTGCAGAGAAGTGTGCGAATACGTCTGGACCGTTTTCTTGTTGAATGAAACCGAAGCCTTTAGTTTCGTTGAACCATTTTACTGTACCAGTAACTGTGTTAGACATGATGTTATCCCTAAAATTAATTTTTATAGTGAGCCAATTGTGGCACTGATAGCGTGGAAAAGTTTATTGCTATTGCGTACAACACAACGGGGTTACTAGTAATCCAACGAAATGTTTATATACAAAGAACTTTCTTTCTAGCCGAAATGGAGTCTAAATCAAATCAGGGGATAGTCAATCGAATCCATAGTGAAAGGTTGCAGAAACTTGGGGGTAGTCAAACTTTGCATTCCTTAAATATCATGGAGTTACAGTTGTATGGTGATTTCTTGTCGTTTTTGTGAAAAACCTAGGTGAATTTGATGACAAAATTAGAGTGGTTGCACTGTTTTGGCACATTCTACTTTGTGACAAGAAAGCCGTTAAATTGACTTGAGGGCCTGTATTTAACGGCTTTATTTATAATAATCATTATCAAATATCGTCTGTTTGTATCGGTGTCGCCACTACTTTTTCAAGCGGTATAGATTACCATTATCGGTGCTGAAGAAGATGTCTCCGTTTGGTGAAGTTTCGATGTCTCTTATCCTTTCGCCTAAGTCCTCTAAAATGCGTTCTTCCTCGATTGCCTCACCTTGCCCGTTAACTGTGACGATATTGATGTGGGTAAGTTTTAGTGCCCCTGCCAACAGCTTGCCTTGTAATTCTGGGTACTTGTTACCTTGGTAGACGATCAAACTGCCCGGAGCGATTGAAGGAACATAGACCTTTTTAGGCGCTTCTATGCCTTCTTTGGTTTCAGATTCGCCAACGCTGATAGGGCCCCAATACTCCTTACCGTGTGATGTGACTGGCCATCCGTAGTTAGCTCCTGCTTTTATTAAGTTGATTTCATCACCGCCACGCGGACCGTGTTCTATAGACCAAAGCTTTTGACTTGGGAAATCATAGAAAAGCCCTTGCGGGTTGCGGTGACCGAAACTCCAAATCTCGTCGAGAACCTTGTCGTTATTTATGAAAGGGTTGTCGCTTGGCGTGCTTCCATCGGCATTCAGTCGTAATATTGATCCGGCGTGAGTCATAGTGTCTTGGCCGTTGTCTCGATCACCTCGATCACCGATTGAAAAATACAGGTGGCTATCATCAAAGGTGATACGGCTACCAAAGTGACGTCCTGTGTCCGTTCTGGATTTAGATACAAACACGTCTGTCCAATGGGTGACTTCATTATTGCTGTAATTAGCAGAAGCCAGTGTCGTTACGCCTTCACCATCGACGCCTTTACTGTAAGTGACGTAAAACTTTCCGTTTTCAAAAGGGGAGAGTGCGATATCCAATAATCCACCTTGGCCTTTCGCCCATACATTGGGCAGCCTGAACAGTGTGTTTTGATCGCCTGTTTTTAAATCGACATGTTTAATGACGCCTGCTTTCTCTGTGACTAACATGGACTTATCGTTGACATAAGCCAGTCCCCAAGGGATCACGAGTCCGTCGGTGATCTTCTCGGCTTGCCAGGCGAAGGCCGCCGTTGAGGCAATAGGACCGGACACAACAAGTGCCAAAGCAGAGCATAGAATGCGGTGATAAGTGTTCATTGAAGTCTCTTGATTTCATGAGGTGGTATTAGTGTAGCTTGTGTTGATTTAAGTTTAAGGAAACATTTACTCTGTTTTCACTCGTTATGCTGGTGAGTTATCCAAAGAATGAGTACCTCATTCACTTAACTTTGATTCTTCGGGTTACTCGCAAACAACGGCGACCTTCTCGCTTGCAGCTGTCTTAGCTGGAACTGGATGATCGATAAGTCGAATTGGGGACTCATACAAAGCCGATAGCGCTTGTTCATCAAGTAACTTATCCGCGCTGCCTTCAAAGGCAATCTGACCTTTCTTCAGAGCAACGATGTGTGTCGCGTAGCGCAGTGCAAGGTTCAAGTCGTGAAGAATCACGATAACACCGACGCCTTCCTTTTTGTTCAGCTCAGACAGTAAACCCATCAGTTGGAATTGGTGATGTACATCCAATGCTGAAGTGGGTTCATCAAGGATCAGTACCGGCGACTGTTGAGCCAGCAACATAGAGACCCACGCACGTTGACGTTCACCACCAGACAAATCATCTGCTAATGCTTGTGAGAATTCAGTAACACCGGTTCTTTCCATTGCTTGCTGGATGATCGACTTATCTTCTGAATTCCAACGACCTAGTGCGCCTCTCCATGGGAAGCGCCCTAAACGAACCAGTTCTTCGACGGTTAAGCCAGCAGAAGCAGGAAGTTTTTGCGGTAAGTATGCAATCTTTTTGGCCAAGTCTTTGCTTTTTAATGAAGAAAGAGATGTGCCGTCTAATTCAACGTTGCCATGATCCGGTGACATCTGTCCTGATAGCAAATTAACGAGTGTAGATTTACCTGAACCGTTGTGACCAAGAACAACAGTGAGTTCATTGGTCGGAATCGTAAGGTCTTCAATTAAGAGAATGGTTCTATTATCACGAACGATTTTGATGTTTGAAAGCTGAAACATGTCAGTCCTATGTTTAGACCAATAAAACGCTTAATGAAATCAAACATACTTTATTGGTCTTTAAAAATAGAGGGTGTTATTGAGCCAGTTTTTTGTTGTCAGGGTGTCTAGGGCAATCGTCGCAATACTTTCCCGAATCGCATTTGTAAACTAAGCAACAGCTGACTCTAATCAGTTTAAGCATTCCTGAATCGGCATCGACCTTGAGGCTGTCTAAGTGACTTTCAGGTAATTGGCATGCTTCTAACCAAAGCTTAGCTTGTGCTGTGATGTAGTCGTTGGTCAGGCTCGGTTCATGCTGCTGCAATTTGATCAAACTGCCTAACAGTAGATCCGCCAGCAAATGGTTAGTAAAACCAGGGCGGATGCGTGTCCATTCACTTATTTGGCTGCGATAAAACTCAGTGAGTGCAAGTATGGCTTCGCCAGCTTTAGGTATCAACTCCTCAGGTGAACCGTGTTGATGGTCACCATTGAAGAAGCGATACCCTGTCACAAACTCTTTGTACCTAAACTGACCGATATTCTTGATATCTGGCAATGAGTGAAGGCCGTAGATAGATACGAAGGTCACATAGATAGGCTGCCAGCAAACTAGATCCCAAGTTCGCGTCAACCAATACGCTTTTCCTGCTTCAGAATGATTTTCCGCTAAGCCATCGTAAACGCGTTTGATCTCGATATGGCTCTTATCGTTTGTCATTGCGATGCTTTTGCTGCTCAGAGAGCCATAACTTCCACTTAGATAAGGCGTTATTTGTTTTGAGTAAGCGAAGATTTTCTGGTGCAGGGAGGGGGCTCTGCGACGAGTGGCAATATTGTGCAGCTGGGAAAGCATTTTAAACCATTAAATGAGAATCAGTTGCGTTATCATAGCGAACCTCATTGACGATAACCATACAAAATGGTGCATCTCTTCAGAGAACTCTTGGTTTGAAAAATTTATAAATTGAATGCGCCTTGGCCATTATTAAGTGATAAAAGTCGCTTTAAATGTTAAAAAGTATTCCTGTATAGACTTAATTGTTACCACTATCGAGATTATAAAAGCGTGACTATGAACACTCCTGCATTTGACCGTATCAGCCGCGTATTGGCTTATATCCATGCGAACCTTAGTTCGGCACTATCGCTAGAAGATATTGCGAAACAGAGCTGTTGGTCTCGCTGGCAACTGCAAAGAGTGTTTCAAGCGGAAACAGGGCTTACTGTGGCCAACTATGTGAGAGAACTAAAGTTAAGTCAGGCGGCTGAAGAGTTGCTTGATGGGAAAGAGCGTGTCATTGATGTTGCACTTGGTCTTGGGTTCAATTCAGAGATTAGCTTTAGTCGTTCGTTTAAACAGATGTTTGGGGCAAGCCCAAGCCAATATAGAAAAGCGGGCAAAAGAGTAGGGCTAAGAAAGCCGATACAAGTGTCTGAAACTGTCAGCGCAGAAGAAAAAGGCGCTCTGAGTTTTGTTGAAGTTCGTATTGACGAAAGAGAGTCTTTCCTTGTTAAAGGCATAACATCAGAAATCAGCGGCTTGTTTTCGCTGACGCAAGATTTTGCACAAAAAGTCCCTCAGTTATGGTCACGCTTGGAAAGTGAGGTGAGTTTGCCCGATGACAACGCACTGCAGTTTATTGGTGTTATCGATCTCACTCAGTCATGCTTCGACGGGACTAACATTCATTATTGGGCAGGTGTCGAGCTTGATGACGAAGTTTCAATTCCGCAACTACCAAGTCTAATTTCTGAAAAGTTAAAAGTGCTGACTATCCCCAAGCAAACCTATGCCGTGGTGAAGCATTGCGGGCCTATAGAGAACCTGCGATATACCTTGAGTTGGTTTGTTCTTAATTGGTTACCGAGTTCGGGTTATCGCGGTGTCGATGGCTATGAACTCGAAGTGTACCCATTTGGCTATCAAGCTCACGCCTCTGACGCTGAGATGGAGTATTGGGTTCCTATTATTAAATCGTAGTCATATCCTCGTCATTCCCTTCCTAGCAAAGCCTTGCTACTGATAAGGTAAATTGTGCTTTTAATCAGCAATTGACCTGATTCCATTGAAAATAGGCCAAGTTCTTTGTGAGTTTGCACCAAATTGTTAATTATCCCATTCATAGATACATACAATGCAAATGAGATTTATTATTATTTATATTAAGCATTGGCACCGAGGGAATCATGACCACTCACACTCGTTTTAAGTATTCATCACTAGCAGTGGCGTTGCTCACTGCATTTTCAGCGCAAGCCTTGGCGGAAGAGACAGCTACAGCAGCAGATTCGAATGTAGAAACTGTTACGATTATGGGTAAAGCCTATCGTAATACCGCGACTAAGTCGGCACTTGAGCCAGAAGAAACGCCTCAAGGTATTACCGTTATTGATGAAGAACAGTTAGAGCAACGAGGTGTGAAGTCCCTCAACCAAGCGCTTAGATACGCGCCGGGTGTTGTAACCGAGCAGAAGGGCGCATCAGTAACGATGTACGATACGTTCTCGATTCGTGGCTTTAGTAATAACCAAAGCTACTACGATGGTTTGGTACTTCCGTTCCTTACTGGTTGGAACTTACAACCTCAAATAGACCCTATTGCGATTCAGCAAGTTGAAGTGTTTAAAGGCCCTACGTCTGTGTTGTATGGAGCTATGCCACCGGGTGGTATGGTCAACATGATTGCAAAGACGCCGCAAGAAGACGGGGCCACAAAAGTAGGAGTATCTACTGGCTCAAGAAATCTTATGGAAGCGTCAATTGATACAACAGGTCAATTGGGGGACAGTGGCTTTTCTTACCGCTTGGTAGCACTCGCTCGTAAACAAGACAGCCAAGTCGATCACGCCGAAGAAGAGCGCTATGTGATTGCTCCTTCACTAGATTGGCAGGTCTCTGATAGAACACTTATTAACTTCAACCTTTACTATCAAAATGATCCGTCAATGGGTACTAACTCCGCAATGCCGCTTGAAGTGCTGAAGGCAAGTGATCCATCTGTCTCCATGGGCGACAAGAGCTGGAGTACCTTTGAACGTGAAGTCTTGATGTTAGGCTATAAGATCAATCATCAAATCAACGATAATTGGACTTTTCTTCAGAACGCTCGCTATACCGATGCATCTCTGTACCAGGAGAATACTTACCACACCGCGACTAATTTCAATTCTGCGACAGGCAGTTTAATTCGAAATGCTTACAGTACGGATGAGGATTCACAGAGCTTTATTCTCGATAACCAAGTTTCAGGTCGCCTAGAAATTAGTGGCTTAGAACATAATTTACTATTCGGTGTCGACTACCTAAAGCTAGCAGGTGATTCTCTGTACAAAGAATTCACTGCGAATGCGGGCTTCTATGGGTTTGATGCTTACAACCCGAACAATGACCTTTTGGATAAAAGCCAGCTTCAAGAGAACTACCGTGAATCTCACGACATTACGACCGAGCAGCTAGGATTATATTTCCAAGACCAAGTTCGCTACGACGCATTGGTTCTGCTGGCTGGTGGTCGTTACGACATGTTCAAGGCAAGCGATGATAAAAATAGCTCTTATCCAACTTATGATGGAAAAGAAGAAGCCGATCATAATCAGTTCTCTTACCGTGTAGGTGCTTTGTATGAGTTAGATAATGGTATTTCTCCGTTTGTAAGCTACGCGACGAGCTTTGAGCCGGCGGCAGGTACTGATATTAATGGTAACTCTTTAAAACCTCAGCTAGGTGAACAGGTCGAGTTGGGTATCAAATACCTGTCTCCAGATATGTCGCAACAAGTTACGGCTTCTTACTTCCATATAACTAAGAAAGACTCAATTGCAGCAGAACCATCAGATCCGACATATCGTTCTAAGATCCAATTAGGTGAAGTACGCTCTCAAGGTGTGGAAGTCGAAGGCCGATGGTTTGTAACGGAAGATTGGGATGTGAACGCGAGCTATACATACGTCGATATGGAAGTAACGGAAGATGCAAACCCTGACCTTGAAGGAACGACACCAATCTACGTACCGACACACGCTGCGAATTTGTGGAGTAATTACTATGTGTACGGTGGTGCTTTGGCAGGTACGCGTTGGAGTGCTGGCGCTCGTTACATGGGTGAGATGGAAATGGATGCGACAAACACTCAAGGCAAAGTGCCGTCTTACACGGTTGTCGATTTATCTCTGGGTTACGACTTAGGTGAGGTAAGCGACACACTATCTGGTGCAACGGCTAATTTGATGGTTAACAACCTGTTTAATGAAGAGTACTACACCTGTTACGACCAATCGAACTGTTGGTTTGGCGCAGAGCAGTCTGTAGAGCTAAGCGTGAACTACCAGTTCTAATTCATTTGAATACATAAATCTAAGCAGCTTGTGGGGCTGCTTTTGTCGTTAAATAAACACTTAAAAAGTGACAGTGATTATATGAAAGCCAATTATTTTACTTCTCGTTTTCCTAAAGTGAGTTCGTTCTTTGTCTCATTGAGCTTGTTGTTGTCAGCTCAAGCGTGGGCCAACTTTCAAGTAGAAGACAGCGAGGGGATTAAAACCCTTGAAGCTCAACCTGTTAGAGTGGCTGCGCTTAACTGGGATATTGCAGAGCAAGTGGTCGAATTAGGCGTAACGCCAGTCGCGGTGCCAGATATTGCAGGATACACCGATTGGGTTGTTCAACCTGTCATTCCAGAAGGTGTGGCGGATATTGGTACTCGAACTGAACCTAACTTTTCTGCACTTAAGAAGCTAAACCCTGATGTGATTCTTATCGCTTCACCTCAGAAAGATCTTCAGGAGCGACTTTCAGAAATCGCGCCCGTGCTTTACTACCAAACGTACAGTGAACAGCATAGCAATGCGGCGGCGGCTATCGATAACTTCAAGAAGATAGGCCAATTGCTTGGTAAAGAAGAGCAAGCGAACGACAAACTGGCTGCGATGGACGAACGTCTTGAGGTTTTAAAAGCTGAACTAGATAAAGCGTATCCGGGCGACAAGCCGAAAGTGACCTCTTTCCGTTTTGCCAGTACGACTTCGGTTTACATATACGGTGATAACTCGATTCCGCAATATGCGCTTGAGCAGCTAGGCTTTGAAAATGCGATGGATCTTCCTGCGAGTCAGTGGGGCATCAGTCAAAAGCGTATGACCGAGCTTAAGAATGTTAAGGGTGGTATTGCGCTTTACTTCGAACCTTTCCCATATCAAGACAAGTTAGATCGTTCTCCGGTTTGGAAGAGCATGCCTTTCGTTCGTAATGGTCAATTTAGCCCTGTAGCAGCAAGTTGGAGCTACGGCGGTGCTATGTCGATTTTGTATAACGCAGAAGCGATGGCGCAATCGTTGTTGACGTTAGCGGAGCAGTAATGAAATCCAGTGGTTTGATGATGGGGGCGGTGTTATTTATCGCCGCCCTTATTCATTTATGGTTAGGCCAGTCTGAATTTGGCCCTATCGGTGAGTTGTTTCAGCAAGTCTCACAGATCAGTGACATCGTTACATTCAATAAAATGGTCGACGATTCATTCGAGTTGATGGCATTAATTTATGTCAACTTACCTCGTTTAGTGATGGCGATTTTGGTTGGTGGAACACTTGGCACTATCGGTAGTTTGTTCCAACAGTTAACGCAGAACCGCATGATGTCTCCACTTACACTCGGTACATCATCAGGGGCGTGGCTTGGTCTGGTCATTCTGAACGTGGTCGCGCCAATGTTGGTTGCTCAATATTCGGTTTGGTTTGCGCTGATAGGCGCGCTGCTTGCTATGGGTCTGATTGTCTCCATTGTTGGCATTAAAAATATGAGCGGTTTACCGATTGTTTTGGCGGGTATGGCAGTTAACTTGCTGTTAGGCGCATTCGCAACTGCGATTATTTTGCTTAATGACCAATATGCGCAAAACTTGTTTGTTTGGGGAGCGGGTGATCTCGGGCAGAACGGTTGGGAACAAGTGCTTTGGCTGATGCCTAAGTTACTGCCAATCTTTGCTATTTTCCTGTTGGCTCCAAGAGTTCTGACTCTGCTTTCGATTGGTACGGAAGGGGCTGCTGCACGTGGTCTTAACATCGGCACGACCTTCTTTGTACTAATGGCAATTGGCGTTTGGCTAGTTTCCGTGTCGATTACCTCGGTGGGTGTGATCAGCTTTATTGGTTTGATTGCGCCAAATATCGCGAGACATTTGGGCTTTTTAAAGGCGAAATCTGAACTCATTGCAAGCTGCGTGTTAGGTGCACTGTTGCTTTGTGTGACCGACAGCTTGGCAATCTTCTTGGCGCAATGGTCTTTGGATATGATTCCAACAGGAACGGCAACCGCGGTGATTGGTGCTCCAGCTTTGATCATTATTGCTCGTAAGCAGATGTCAGCCCAAGATCAGCTATTCTTCTCTATGCCTAAAGGGCAAAAGTCTATTTCACCTTTGGCTTATTTCTTGTTGGGCGGAATGATCTTCGGGTTACTGGCATTAAGCACATTGTTACAACCTTCTGCAGATATGGGTTACTTCATTATCCCGGATGCGTTTGAATGGTCTATTCGTTGGCCTAGAATGTTAACTGCAATATTTTCTGGTGGCGGTTTGGCAGTGGCAGGTGTGATTTTACAAAGGCTCGTTTACAACCCACTTGCAAGCCCGGATATTCTTGGTGTATCGGCAGGTGCGGTGTTAGCACTGATTTTCAGTAGCTTGTTTATGGGATACTCAATTCACTCATTAAGCCCTTGGGTTGCGTTTTTGGGCAGTGCGATTGCACTTTGTTTGTTGCTGTTCCTTGGTAAAAAGCATCAGTTTGCTCCGTCTATCCTAATTCTGACCGGTATCTCGCTGACCGCAGTGTTGGAAGCTTTAGTACAATTTTCCTTAACACGAGTCGGTGAGGGGAAATACACCTTATTGGCTTGGTTAGCTGGCTCTACGTATCGTGTTGAACCTGATGCTGCAACGATCATGGCTATCGTGATCACCGTTTGTATTGGTGTTGCTTTACTGTTGAGTCGTTGGGTGACGTTAATTGCAACTGGCCGTCAGTTTGCGAGTGCTAGAGGGCTGAACACCAACATCGCTTACGTGGCTCTGTTGTGTATTGTCGCGGTGTTATGTTCGATGGTCACAACCACTATGGGGCCGGTCGCCTTTGTTGGTCTATTGGCTCCACATATCGCGGCGATGGTTGGTGCTCGCTTGGTTCGTGAACAGATCATCTTATCGTTTTTGATTGGTGCGGCATTGATGTTATTTGCTGATTGGTTAGGGCAAGTGGTGGTGTTCCCTGCGCAACTTGCGGCAGGTACGTTAGTTTCCATTATTGGTGGCAGTTATTTCATTTTCTTGTTACTGAAATCTCGAACAACATAGCTTATGCTCATGACCTAAAGCCATTGCTAATCAAAGCTATTGGCAACCAAAGCTACGAATAAAAAGCAGTGAATGGAGCGATCCATCACTGCTTTTTTGTTGATGTCGTTTATGTAAGGGAGAATCGTTAAGCAACACAGCTCTCGCTTCTTAATGTGCAAGTTTGGCATATGTTAATAAAGTGTATAATCTAAAGGTCTGACCACTGATAAGGTAGCCACCATGCCAAACCTCGATCGTATTACTTGTTCTATCGATGAAAACCAAATTGCGACGGTTGTGTTGAATCGACCCGATAAGCTCAATGCTATTGATATGGCAATGTTCCAAGGCGTGAATAACATGGTGACTCAGCTGAAAAAGAACACTGAGATTCGTGCTGTAATAGTGAAGGGCGAGGGGCCTGATTTTTGTTCAGGGCTTGATGTTAAGTCCCTTTTAACCAGTAAATCTGGGGCGATGAAGCTGTTGTTTAAATGGTTACCGACATTGCCTAATGCTGCACAACGTTTTTCATTGGGTTGGCGAGATATTCCATGCCCTGTCATTTTTGCGATTCATGGTCGTTGTTGGGGAGGCGGTCTGCAATTGGTCAGTGGCGGTGACTTTAGAATTGCTAGCCCTGATGCGAACTTCTCGATATTGGAAGCAAAGTGGGGTTTGATTCCAGACATGGGAGGCGCTATCGCATTTAGAGAGCTGATGCGTAAAGATCACACCCTAGAAATGGCGATGACGGCCAAAGTGATCGACTGTGAAACCGCGAAAGAATATGGACTGGTGACCAAGGTTGCCGAAGACCCTTACGCTGAAGCCTATGCTTTGGCACTTGAGTGCGCGAATCGGTCGCCAGATGTTGTCGCTGCTAATAAGAAACTCTACAACAAAACTTGGTGGTCAAGCCCCGGAATGGCTGTGTTCTACGAGACTTGGTATCAGATAAAGGTCGCTTTGGGTAAGAACCGAGCGATTGCTGCTCAACGTGAAATTCATCGAGATAACCCACGACCATACGTCGCCAGAAAGTTTAAATAGCGTTTGTACAGGAATAATGGATATTCCTTTTGTTTATGAGGCTTTGCGGTAACCTTAGAACAATTTAATGTCTAAGGCTAAATGAGCAATCTGATGAACAAAACTTTTATTTACTCTATAGCTGCCACCGCAATTTTTACGAGCTTAAATGCTTTCGCAAGTGGCCTGTTTTTGCAAGAAGCTGTCGTTGCCAATGCTGGTACTACTGGTGCTGGTGACGGTGTTTATACTCGCTCTGCTGCTGCGATGTGGACTAACCCTGCCACTATGTCTTACATGGGCGAAAGCAAAACGACTATCAACACCATGGCGTTTGATCTTGAGATGAAATATCAAGACAACGATGGTAATCCAGACGGCAAAGCTCATTCAGTGATGCCTTCATTTGGTGCCTTCCATGCTCACCAAGTCACAGACAAATTACACCTTGGTATTGCGCTGGGTGCTGTTGGTGGTTCAAGCCTTGATTACGGCAGTGATTGGGCGGGTGCTGCACTTCTAGAAGACATTACCCTGACCGCAATGCAAGTGACCCCATCACTGAGTTATAAGCTGAATGATCAGTGGTCAGTGGGTGCTGGCGTTCAATTGAGTTGGGCTGCATTCGAGCAGTCGACTTCTGGGTTTACAGCTAAGCAAGATACTGATTGGGCTTACGGGTATAACCTAGGTGTAATGTACACGCCTACAGATAAACTCAAGTTAGGTGCCAGTTATCGCTCTAAGCTAGAACACGAGTTTAATAACGAAGTGAAAGGTTTAGGTAATGTTGCTAACTCTTTGTCTACAGATATTGCTCTTCCTGAAATCATTGACTTCAGTGCAAGTTATGCATTGAATTCTCAACTTGATCTCTTGGCAAGCGTTCAATTCCACCGCTGGAGTGCTTGGGACGAAACGGTATTAGATTTCGGAGCAACTGACTTAGGCGGCGTTCCAATCGAACGTGATTGGGATGATGTATGGAAGTTTGCAGTAGGTGCGGATTACCAACTTAACTCTGATTGGCGCTTAAAAGCAGGCTTCTCTTACGAAACGTCACCACAAGACGATCCTTCAATGCAATGGGTTGACCTTCCAGTGGGCGAGCAATACCGCTACTCGGTAGGAGCATCTACCTATTGGGATGATATCTTAATTGACGTTTTCTATGAATACGCAGATTTAGGTTCAGTTGATATGAACCGAAACTTGGCAGGTTCACAAGTGAACTTGTTGAATGGTTCTTTCGATGGCCGCATTCACTTTGTTGGCGTTAGCGCGACATTCTAATGACATTACGTAATTTATTAATTGTTACTTCGGTAATACTGGGTTCAACGGATGCTTTGGCTGAAGAGAAGCATCCTGATGATCCGACTAAAATCGTAACCAAAGCGGGCGTTGCTTATAACGAAGAACTTAAGTTCTCGGGCTCGATCGGGCTTGATGAAGCGCGAATGATCAATGCTCGTGTCAATGCTGATGGCGAAGAGTGGCGAGTGGGTGGTTCATGGCTATTGCCTTTGGGCATCGTCAATTTCAACTTTAGCCGCTCTGAATACGACAACGATGCTTATAAGAATAACTACAGTATCGGGACGTTTATACCACTGAGTTATTTCGACATTGAGCCGTTCGGATGGCAAATCTTCCCTATGGCTGGTTACAGTTATAATGATGGCGAAGTGGCCGTGTTCGATGATGATAATGTTGGTTCTGACTATGTATTGATGCCGAGTTCAACACACGGTGGCTACATTGGGGCGTTTGGCTTAAAAACGATCACTGATGAGTGGTCACTGATTGGTTTTGGCGGTGGCTCTATGGGCTCTGATGACTATTCGGGTTATTGGGCGGGCGTTGGCGCTAGCTATAAGCTGAGTGATGCCCAGTCATTCAACTTCTTCACTATCTTTGCTGAGGATGATTTCGGTGAAAATAACAGTGTTGGCGCATCTTATACCTACGAGTTTAAATAGCTTTTCTGCGTATTGTCTTAAATAGTTAGAACTGAGAGTAGGCTTACCGATTGGGTGAGCCTATTCTTAGAATCTATCCTAATCCTATCTTTGTGAGCAATAGTTGCCTGTTTCTTATATGAGAGTGCCGCTCTCTTAATCTAGATTAAGTTTTGCCTGCCATATTCTCTGTAGTATCCGCCAGAATCAGTGCCCATGCGTAATGGGTAACTCGCTTAACACGATTTTGAGAGGAAGACACTTGAGCACATTGTTTACAGAAACCCACATTGGCAAGATGACACTAAAGAACCGTTTCATGAGAAGCGCGACGTGGGAAAATATGGCCACCGAAGATGGTCATATGACAGATAAACTTTACGCTATCTATGAAGAGTTGGCTCAAGGTGAAGTCGGCTTGATCGTGACGGGTTACGCGAACATCGTTGAAGAAGAAAAGCCGAATGCGGGCATGATGGGGATGTATAACGATTCATTCATTGAAGAGTATCAGAAGCTGACTCAACTTGTGCACGACAACGACTCTAAAATCGTGATGCAATTGGCTTATGGTGGCACGAAAACCACGTATAACCTTGGCGAGCGAGTGATCTATGCACCGAGTGAAGTTCCAGAAAAAGGGACACAGACACTGGGTAAAGCAATGACCAAAGAGGATATTGATTACATCGTTGATGCCTTTGCCAAAGCGTCACTAAGAGCGAAGCAAGCGGGTTTTGATGGTGTTGAGGTTCATGCTGCTCATACCTATCTGATTAACCAGTTCTTAAGTCCTTATTACAACCAGCGTGAGGACGAATACGGCGGTAGCTTAGAAAATCGCATGAGATTTTTGCTAGAGATCTACACGGCAACGCGCAAGCTAGTTGGCGACGATTTCCCAATCTTGGTTAAGCTGACCGCTTCTGAGTTTTTTGAGGGCGGTGTGACCTTCGATGAAACGCGTTTGGTGTGTAAAAAGCTTGAAGAAGTAGGCGTTGATGGCATTGTCGTTTCTGGCAACATTCATGGTAAAGCCGACACCATGATTGGCGAGTCACACGACGGATTTACTATCCAAGCTGAAGGTTACTTCCATGAATACGGCCACGCAATTAGCCAAGACGTTAACATCCCAGTTATCACGGTTGGCGGCCTGACGGATTTTGATGCTATCGAAGCGATTGCGAACAACACGGGCATTGAGTACTTCGCACTTTCACGACCTCTGCTTTCTGAGCCGCACTTAGTGAAGCGTTGGAAAGAAGGGGATAAAAGTCCTGTTGAATGCGAACGATGCTCTAAGTGTCGCACTAAGCGCGGTAACTTCTGCGTGGTCAACAAAGACAGAAAAGTACAGCTTGCTCGTATGTAGTCGCTGAACCCAGCTCCAAGCGTGAGCCGGAGTTTATAACTGAGTCTAAGTTTGAGCCTGTGTAATCGTGCAGGCTTTTATTTATTTCATATTATATGAAATGAAATTTGAAACCTTATTAATCACATCTTCCTGTCAAATTGGCGCGGTTAAACAGATACACTAAGCCTGTAAATTGTCCAACCAAGTTATCGTAAAAAACTGAGCAAACTTTGAAATTACTTCCTCTCTTAAAGCAACCTCGAATCCACTGACGACTCTTTAGTTTTAGCGACATTGCTATGATTTAAGCGCGATACTCACTATTCATCCCAGCGAACCCTGTGTTTATGGGGCGTTAGTTTGTGCACATTGGATTTGCATCGTCGAACATTTTGATATTTAAACGGATAAAACTAAATAGATCATTCAGAGGTAAAAATGCACAAGAAGCATTGGTCCAAATTCGAGTTGCTACATGAAGTCGTAACCAACCCCAATATTCACGTAAAAGGTCAACACAGTTATTACAGCGATTGCTGGGATAATGGCTTTGAACAGTCAGTAGTGCGCTATTTACATGGCGACGAGATCAGCCGCCAGTGGGAGCCGCGATGGGAGATCGACGAGCTCTATATCGGTGATTATGTCTGCATTGGGGCCGAGGTTGTGATTTTAATGGGCGGTAACCATACACACAGAGTCGATTGGTTTTCACTTTACCCATTTATGGATGTCATTGATGACGCCTACATTGGCAAAGGTGATACTCACATTGAAGATGGGGTGTGGCTAGGCATGCGAGCGATGGTGATGCCCGGCGTTACGATTGGCGAAGGCGCCGTGGTTGCAGCGAATAGCGTTGTGACAAAAGACGTCGCACCCTACAGCATTGTTGGTGGCTCTCCAGCTAAAGTCGTCAAATACCGCTTTGATGAATCCGTCATTGACGAGCTCATTTCATTCAAAATATACGAGTGGCCCTCAGATAAATTTGAAGCACTGAAACCGTATTTATGTAACTCGGATTTCTCAAAGCTAAAGCAGGCGATTGAGGATTATGACAACAGATTGTAGAGCACGAACAGAACGGAAGATTTGTGTAGGAAGATCTGTGTCATATTTATATTGAAAAACACGTTAAATCAGTTCGTTACCTTGCAATAGTCAACATGGTGTACCAATCTTATTTCATAAGCATGGATAAGGATTGTGTATGCCCGCAAGTTCAATGAAAAACAAAGGGGTGGTAGGGAAAGTCCTACTGCCTTCTTTACTCATAAATCTTCTCTCTCTTGCCGTTCCATTAACGGTTTTACAAATTTACGATCGTATTTTACCTAACCAAAGTTACGGTACCGCCACTCTACTATTGGCTGGTGCGACATTGGCCGTCGCGATGGAAGCATTGATTCGATTCGTGCGTACTTGGCTTTTGTCTGCGGCAGCCAGTAATACCGAGAAAGCGACCTACCAAACCTTAGTTGAAAGAGTGACTAATGCTTCATCCGGTCATATTCGCCACCTAGGAGTTGGGGGCGTGGAAGAAGGGTTAGGCTCCGTATCAAAAGTCAAAGACTGGTATTCTGGTGGGGTAATAGCTGGCTTTATCGACTTACCTTTTGCACTGATCTTCTTGGGGTTGGTGGCTTACATTGGCGGTGAGCTGGTGGCGATACCTTTGGCAGTTTGGCTTATTACTCTCGGAATCGTTTGGTTATCTTCTATTCGCGTTAAAAGCCTAAGTGAAGAAGCTTCCCGAGATGATCAGGATCGAAAAGCGTTCTTAATTTTGCAAAGCCAAACCATTCAGGGAATCAAACGTCAGGCCGTTGAGTCTCGAATCTTCAATCAGTTCAAATCCCTCAATAATGTTCGCTCTCAGTCTAAAGCGAGAGAAGAAGAACAGAACGCCTTCGCCCAAGAATGTATTCAGCTTGCTGCATTAGCGACGTCAGTTTTACTGGTGATTACGGGGAGCTTGTGGGTGTTGGATGGTCAGTTAACCACAGGTGGGTTGGCGGCATGTTCTATCTTATCGGGCAGAGCGGTTGCGCCTTTGAGTGCACTGGTTGGGGTTCGAATCAAGCTTAATTCAATACACAGTGCCAATCAGGCAATAGAAAAATTGAATGACTTGTCACTATCTGAGTTTTCAGATTCTGAGCAACCTGAGACCCCTTTATCTGACTTTGAGACGCTGGAAATTAAGCAAGCGACCGCTGAAAGATACGGTGAACTCTCTCATGCAGATGTCACACTGAATAAAGGTGAGTTGGTATTGTTAGAGAGTGAGGATCGCCACACCAACAGTCATTTATTGTCGTCGATTGCAGGTATTGATGATCTAAATGCGGGTGAGTGCTTCATTAATGGCGAAGCCGTTTCTATGGCATCAGTAAACAATATTGCTGCCTACTGTGGCGTGAAAGGGCAATTGGTGTCGGGGACTATTCTCGACAACTTATGTGGCTTTGATCCCGAGAGAACACAAAGCGCCAATGACTATGCTAAACGCTTGGGCTTAACCAAAGAAATTACTCGGTTACCCGATGGACTAGAGACACAAATTGGCCATACGAGTGCGTCTCTGCTGAGTATGGGTAACGTGAAAATGCTCAATATCGCGACTCAACTGGCAAGTGATAAACCCATTATCATGCTAGAAAGGCCAGATTCCTCGCTTGATTTAGATGCCCTTGGAAACCTAGCTAAGGTGTTGGAAGAAGAAGTGACGGCAGGACGCACGATACTGATGGTGAGCTATCATTCTAAACTTCGCGAATTGGCTAATCGAATCATTACAGTGGAAAGTCGAACTATTGCGGTCGACAGCGAGAACAACCAGGAGGCTATTGTATGAATCGTTTAGATGCTAGCAACCGTGCAGATACGAATGGTCGAAAAGAGGTGATGAACCATTTAGAAACCGAGAGTCTTTCCGTCCTCAAGCAGTTGGAAGTGAATGCGAATATCCAATTGTTCGCACATCAATGGGTCGATGAGAATGGCATTGAATCAATAGACGATATGTTTGCCTTGTTCGACAGGCTTGCATTGCCCTATCGCTTGGTTGCCAACCTAGATGAAGTTGGTGAACACAAATTAGTATTACTGGTGCTTGGCGAACATGAGTTGGTCTCTGGTCATTTGGAATCCAAACAATTTGTCTCTTTTAACGCCAATGACGATATCACCGATGTCCCGCAGTTTTGCATCGTTATCGAAGGTCCACCATTAGAGAAGGCATCTCCTGATTGGGTTGGCGAAAGGTTACATGCGTTTCGTCCCATCATTCCTAAATTGTTGTTGGTCAGTTTTATCACCAACTTGTTTGCACTTGCCGTCCCCTTCATCACGATGTCTATTTATGACCATGTGATTGGCGGTGACGCAGGACACGAACTGCAAGGAATCGCCATTGGCGCAGCCTTGTTGTTTGTGATGATGGGCTGGTTAAGAACATTGCGCAGCCGAGTGTTTGCCTCTGTGTCTAACCGAGTCAGCCGCGAGATCTCTCAATCTCTTGTGCAACGACTACTAAGAAATAGCTATGCTCAAAACCAGCAAACAGCTTCGTCTAGTCAACAAAACCAAGTGATGTTATCTGAGCGTATTTCTGGTGTGTTATCAGGACCACTCGGTAATGCGTTGTTTGATTTGCCTTTCATTGCCATTTTTGTTCTTGCGATAGGTGTGCTAGGTGGCTGGCTGGTATTGGTTCCAATTGTCTCTTTGGTTCTGTATTACCTGTTAGCTAAGCGTTCGATACGTTCGAGTAGTAAACGCTCAATGCAATCGACGGTAGCGGGCACGAATCGTCAAAATATGACTAATGAGTTGTCATCCAAGCTTGCCTTTATTCGTAGTGCTGGGTTTTCAGAGCACTGGATCCAACGTTTCCAAAAGGCCAATCTGCTTGCCTCTACGGTGACGTTTAATCAATCGGTTCTGCAAAGTCGATACACCTCTATTTATTACTTTATCGGAGTGGGCTCAACATTGGCTGTCATGGGCTTAGGTATTGGACTTATTTTCGAACAAGTGATGACCCCTGGTGGCTTGATTGCTTCAATGATGTTGATTTCCAAAGTAACTGGGCCTGCGCAGGTGTTGGCGAACAGCGCGATGCGCTTTAATAGCTTTAATCAATCTAAGCTGCAGGTAAATCGTATTCTGTCTCAGCCGTCTGAACGTGAATTCAGTTACCAACATCATCCATTGCCAACGGTTGCTCCGAACTTGAAGTTAGATCAAGTGACTCTCCGTTACCCTAAACAGAGTCGCCCTGCATTGAATGGGGTAAGTTTTGATGTTGAAGCTGGTGATATTGTGGCGATTACAGGCCCTTCAGGTAGTGGTAAATCGACATTAATTGAAGTGTTGTCTGGTTTACAGCCTATCCAAAACGGTATGGTCGAGCTTGAAGGCGTTAACCTCGTTCAATACGACCCACAGCTCTATCGTCACTGGTGTTTCATTCGCGCCGCTTACCCCGACTTACTTACATTGAGTATTCGCGAGTGGTTGAGCGATGGGCATAAAGTTGAAGAGCAGAAAATGATATCAGCCATTGATATGGTTGGCGGCAAGCGATGGTTCTCCACGTTACCAGATGGGTTGGATACCTCTATCAGCAGCATCCAACCGGATAGCCTGTTTGACATGTTGTCAGGCACTGTCGCTCAGATCCTTATTGACGCGAAAGCACTGGTTTATGACTACCCAATGTTCTTAATGGATAACCCTGTGCCTGATGCTCACCCAAATGCTAAACGTATATTCGGTGAGTTTGTGCAGTTGAAAAAAGGAAAAGCAACGTTGATCTACACGTCTCACGATCCGGATTTAATCAAACTTGCCGACAAAGTCGTGGTGTTAAATGAGGGGGCTGTTGTTTATGCCGGTCCTTTAGAGGCGGAGCAGCCTTTGGATCAGGAACAGCATTCAGAGCCGCAAGCTTCCCAAGAACAAGACCCGTCTGCTCAGCAAGATGCAGCCCAACAAGAACAATCAGAGTCTAAGCAAGGAGTCGCTAATGGCTAAACAATCTATCGAGAAGGGCAAGCGCTACGGTGAACTTGTTGAATCACAAAATACGGCTCGTACATTGGCATTGGCGACATGGTCAGTTGCTTTGTGTGTTGTCGCTTTTGCCACTTGGTCTGTCGTCACTCAAGTGGATGAAATTGCAAAAGCTAAAGGCGCTGTGATTCCTGAAGGCGAAAAACAGGTACTACAAAGCGCGATTGGCGGTAAATTAAAGCAAATTCTCGTTAAAGAAGGTCAGTTGGTTGAGAAAGGTCAGCCACTTGTTGAGTTTGATGCCACTTTCCAACGTACCGCTCTTGAAGAATTGAAGTCTCAACAAGTGACGCTTCTAGCCAGTGTGGAACGTATGAATGCGCTGCTTGAGCAACGCGAGCCTAGCCTTGCTGAGTTCGAGGTCGATTATCCTGAGATTGTTAGCCAACAAAAAGCGCAACTGAACGCGCAGAAAGCCCTCTACTTCCAAAAACGTGTGGTGCTTGAGAAAGAGAGCGAGCAAATTGCAGAGCAACTTCGGAGTGTAGAAAAGGCCTTGCCGAGTTATGAGAAAGAGCTAAATGCGACTAAGCAAGAGTTGAATATACTAGAAAAGGGTTATAAATCGGGCAACATTTCACGCTTACGTGTGCTTGAAATGCGACAAAAACTGGCCAGTATCGAACAGAAAATCGAAGAAGCTCGTGGTAAGAAAGCTGTGTTAATCAAGCAAGCAGACAGTACAGAGCAAAAAATTGAACAGCTTTTAGCAGAGGCGAAGGCGAAGGTCAGCGACGATCGTTCTAAAGCCGTATCTGACTTATCAGCATTGAATGCCAGAGTTCGTTCAAGCCAAGCGAAACTGACCAACACTATGTTGGTGTCACCGCTACAAGGCTTGGTGCAAAGCCTGCCAAGCACACAAAACGGTGGTGTTATTCAGCCAGGTGGCATTGTGGTTGAAATCGTTCCTGTTGGTGGGAAAGCTGACTTTAAAGCTCGTTTATCGCCAAGAGATATTGGTTTTGTGAGTGTAGGGCAGCCGACTCGAATCAAGATTGACGCGTTTGATTACAGTCGCTTTGGGGCGCTGAAAGGTGAGGTGGAAAGTATTTCACCAACCACCAGTCAAAGCGAGCGAGGCGAGATTTACTATGAGGTTGTGGTATCGGTTGAAACGCCGTACTTCCGTGATAATCCTGAGAGCTTTTCTATTTTGCCGGGTATGACGGGCGAAGTTGACATTACTACAGGCGAGAAGTCTGTATTCCAATACCTTTGGAAGCCGATCTACACCAACATCAGCGTTGCATTTGGAGAAAGGTAATCGCTATAAAGAGTTGCTGAGAGTAAACGAATAAAAAACAACAAAGAATATAAAGGGAGCACATAATGTGCTCCCTTTTTGGTTTTCATTTTCTTTGTTTTGTATGTTCTTTAGAGGAGATTTCGGGAGCAGACAACACTCCCGATCTTACTTACTTGATGTTGATGTTATGGATTAGGGTCTATGTCCGGCAGCCCGTCTACGTCGTTGTGATGGTGATGCTCATCATCTTGGTTATGGTTGATATTTGCATCATGGTGTTCAAGCGCGTCTGACATATCTAAGTGCGCTTGGTCATGTGTTGCTGCATCTTGTTGGTCGACTTGTGCTAGTACGATGTCCATATCAGCAGGTTGATCGTCAACCGTTGTCGATGTCGCATCGGGTTTAATGCCCAAGGCATCCAGATAAGCTGCTGCACCATGATGACTGGTTTTCTGGTCTGGTACTTGGTGAGCGTGCTGAGTCAAATCTAGATAGCTGTCATCACTTTGCGTAACGGTAAAGTCTGCTTGCGAAGACATGTCAGGCTCGTCATGTAACACCGGAGGAGGCGGTGGTGGAGCAGGGTGTGAGGTATGGGTAATAGGGGTTATTGTCATATCAACCACCTCGGTACCTATATTCAGTTTACCGCTATTTCCCGGGCCGTGGCTGAGTATTTGAACGTTCACATGGGCAACCACTTCATCTTGATTTGTCCCTTGTAATGCAACTTCGAACTTGTCTTCATGTTGGCCAATACCAGAAGCGCTGCCATGTGGCCCTGTGTGTACATTTGCCTGTTCTTGATAGTGTAAATCACCAGTCTGAGGGTCAATGGTTAATGTTCCATATTGACCGTGATGGCTTGTTACATAACTCCCATCTGGAAGATGAATCCGCCAACCATGTTGTGCAGTTGGCACTGGCGTTAAAGATGGGAGTAGTGGCGGTGTACCCAGTGAACCGGACACTTGGTGACTTCCCGGTGGCGCTTTGACTATGATCGGATCAGGTATGGCACTGGCAGCAAAGCCTTGGCTACCCGCGGTATTACCGTGTTCGTCAGTCATGGTCACTTGTACATGAGAGCCTGGTGCAACTTCTATTTGTAACCCATTCTGTAGACTGTGGGCATCGAGCACATGGTCAACACCATTGATATTGATATGCTCGCCAATTTTTGCATCACCAGGAGGCGTAATGGTTGCTGTGATCGTGTTTGCATCACCACGGGCAATTTCAGCTTTGCTGTATAAGTTGTCTGCGCCTGCGCTTTCAAAAGTAATCGTAGGGAGACTTACCTGAGTGTCGACTTGGTAAACCACATCGGTGGTGGCGTGTGCGCTATTACCTGCGCTATCTGTAACGGCTATTGAGGCTTCAATTTTCTGGTCAGCATCTGCAATTAATTCACTACCAGGAACAGCAATTGAATAGTGCCCATGTGAATCGACAGCGCCAGTATGTTTTATGCCATTTACATTTAAAGTGACAACATCTCCAGTATTAAAATCACCAGAAACGGAACCGGTGATATCAACGGATGAATAGGACTCTTGATCGTTAATCACGTTATCAACAGTGACAGGGTCGGTATGAATGCCAATGTGTATTTGTGTATCAACGGTGAACACTTGCGAACCAGTGGTAGCACTTCCTGTATTTCCTACCGCATCGGTCGTTTGTATTGTGGCTTCAATAGAGTGTATGGGTGCCGCCTGCCCACTTGCATAGCTAGTATGGATATTGGCACGTTCCAATACGTTACCTGCAACAGGAATTGAGAAATGCCCAGCCGCATCAACGGTGCCCGTGAGAGACGGAATATTCGCTCCGTTTATTTTCAAGCTTACAGTATCACCTGTGTGATAATCACCCGTCACCGTGCCTGTTATCGGTATACTTTGCCCCGACTCAAGGGCATTAAGCACGTTATCTTGCGTAACTGAATCAACAGCGATATGTGGAATTGGATTTTGTGTATCGACTAACAAATGAGTCGAAATACGAGGGGTTGAATTGCCAGCTGCATCCACGGATCCCACTTGTATTGGGTAATCGTGGTCAGCCGCCAAAATACTTTGGTGAGCAGATGCACTTAGGGTCAATGACCATGAACCATCTGATTTTACGGTTGCGTCATAGAAATGGTTATTACCGACGATAACATACACGACATCACCAGGATCGACGTTCGAAGTTGTTCCCGTGATCACCAGTGGTTGGTTGTTCTCAGCCGCATTTAACGCATTATCTTGCGATATTGGATTTACGGTTACTGTGCCGGGGGTTGTATCTAGCGTAAAGCTAAAATGAGTCGCTGGCGATACGTTACCTGCGATATCAGTTTGTCTTACCTGTAGGTTGTTTACACCTTCTGCTGGGTTAAATACAGCCGTCCAACTGTGCCCACCGTCATTGGAATATTCTATTTTCGCGCCCGCTTCCGTTTGAATGGAAAGCTGAGAGTCTTGAGTGATTAAGTCTGGTGTATTGATTAGATGTCGACCAGTGTCCTGGACCAATGACACCGTTGGTGCTGCAATCGAATTATCTAGGGTGAAACTCAATGACGTGTTGGTGGACACATTACCTGCGGTATCAGTTTGTCTCACACTTACGGTATTTGAACCTTGCTGTGGCGTGAAACTCGATGTCCATGTTTGACCATTGTCCGTTGAATATTCAACGGTTGCGCCTGCTTCTTGCCCGGTAATGGTTAATGCGCCACCACTAGTAATCGAGTCAGAAGCGTTACTGCCGGTGTCATGAGTTAACTCGATAGTCAGCGGAGCAATAGTGGTATCAACATGTACTGAAAGTAGTGGCGACGTTGCAGGCAACGATGAAGAAGGAGCCAGAGCTTTGGCGGATAGATTGTGATCGCCATCCGTTAAGTTGGTGACCACAGCACTGTATTGACCTGAACCATCAGATACCGCATGTCCAATCGGGGTTAAACCATCGTAAATAGTCACTTGTGAGTAAGGGACGTCAGTGTGACCCGTTATTGTTGGCGTATTGTTGTTTGTAAGGTTGTCTGTATCCGATTTTCCGCTATCACTTGAAGCCACCAAATCTACAGTAACCGTATTACTTGGTGGCGTGTTACTGCTAGTTGGAAGGCTTGGTTGCGCCGTCGTAACGATGGGGTTTTGTGGTACTGTTGTGGTGATAGTTGGTTGCTGCCCTGTAATCAGATTGACTTGTCCATTGGTATCAAAGGTGAGGAATCTAGATGACTCACCACCATGATTATCCGCAACTTTAACTTCAAACACATCAGCGCCATGGTAGGTGTGTGTGGCTGAATTATAGCTCATGCCTGAAACAGAAGAATTTGGAGTGTAAACATAAGCGCCAGAGGTTGGATCAACCGAAAGGTCACCAAACTGTCCGGTAGGGCTAACCACTGAGAAAGAATGCGTGTCTTTTACATCGACATCTGTTTCAGTCAAGGTACCTGTAACTGGCGTAGTCTGCGTGATTGAAAGTATTGGATCATCGTTGGTGCCGTGGATGCTCACTGTAACGATTTGTTTATCGCCACCTTGTGTGATCACTTCGTATTGCACTGTCTCTACCTGATCCTTAGCAAGGTGCTGGACGTTGGCATTAGGAACGGAATAACTCCAATCTCCAGCTTTTCCTATGGTGAAAGATCCTCCAAATGGGTCATGGAGAGCATGCACATTATGGCTTTCATGGAAATGATTTTCCCCAGCATCGGGATCGGTGACATCAAGAACTCCAACGGTATAAATCGTATGTTGAGCATCACCTTGTACGTGGCTATCTTCGGTGATAGTTCCTGACTTATCTCCTGTGATTACACCTGCGTCATTAACCGCTGCCAATGTTGTGCTCGCACTTGTGTGTGTAATGCCACCATGTGCATCTTTAACGTCATAAGTGAATTTTACCTGTCCGTGGTAGTTAGCTTCTGGGGTAAAGGTGAAAGTGCCATTGGTATTGGCTAAAATGGATCCGTGGTCGGTTTGCAAATTGGCTATTGAAAGCTGGCCTGCATCGTTGTCATCAATATCCGTAGTATTTGCAAGCAGTTGAGGTGAAGTAAGAATGATCTTTGTATCTTCTACTCCAGCAGGTAAAGATATTGCGGAGGAGATAACGGGATTATCATTGGTACCATGCACTGTGACAGTAATATCTCGATGGGCACTACCATCAATGGATTCTACGGTGAATGTTTTCTGGTAGCTTTCACCAGCACCTAAGTGTTGTAACTTGCTGTTATCTATATTGTAAGCCCAACTTCCACGAGCATTTATATGAAAATGACCACCTTCCGGGGTATTGATGTTTTGTGCTATAAAACCAGCTTGATCATGATCGGGGTCGATAACATGTAAATGACCACTGCTACTTATTAGGTTATGGGTACTTCCGGGAGTAAAGTGGTCTTCAGTTACGTGGTTGTCAACGCTTGAATAACGACCGACTTCGATTCTTGCTTGGCTGTCTTCACCAATGACTTTCACCATGATAGTCACTGTTTGCCCATCAGTGGTTTTAACAGTATAAGGGAATTCCATTGACTCCCCTTGGTGTAAGCTACTGACCAAGTCATCAGCATGGCGATTAAGAGCTGTCTCTAAATGGAATGAGTATGACCCATCAGGCCATATATCAAGTTCACCAGGGGGAAACCCTTGCCCTATATAAACACCGCCAAATTGAAATTGAGTATTGTCGCCAGTATCAGGGTCGATTATCTGCAGCTTACCTTGATAGCGAGTAAACTCACTCTGTAATGCATCTGTTTCACTCATTTGTATGACATTCGAGACTAGTACCGCTTTGTCATCTGTCCCTTCAATTGTAAGAACAGCGGTTTGCTGAGTTTGGCCACCATGACCATCACTCACAAGGTAAGACGCCACTATGTTCAATGGCTGACCAGCATTGAGGTAGTTAAATGCAGGGTCGGTTGCATCGACCAGTAAAGTATGACCATCTTTAGCGATTGATAGTCCAGATGGAAGCAATTGAGAGCTTTTTCCGCCATCTACTGAAAAAGATAGCTGCTCTATATTTAAAGCGTCTCCTTCCTTATCTGTTGCGCCTGCTAGCAGATCTAGGTGGTGTGGTGATGTCGCTCCCTCAATAACACGGTCTGTTAAAGGTTGTACATCGGGATTATCGTTCACAGCAGCTAGCTGAAGAGAAGCAGAAGTGGCCACTGAACCGCCATGAATATCTTTGATATCATAGGACAGAGAAACCTGTCCGTTATAGTTCGCTTCTTGATGGAGTGTATAGGTTCCA
Source organism: Vibrio crassostreae (assembly GCF_024347415.1). Taxonomy (NCBI): domain Bacteria; kingdom Pseudomonadati; phylum Pseudomonadota; class Gammaproteobacteria; order Vibrionales; family Vibrionaceae; genus Vibrio; species Vibrio crassostreae. Next base: position 909,324 of record NZ_AP025477.1, on the reverse strand, counting down.
TCGTGATTATCGGTAATACTTCCATGATCAACAGAAATTGCTCCAAGCGTTAATTGCCCCGCATCATTTTTGTCGACGTCTGTCGCAAGAGCAAGAAGGTCTGATGCTTGTATTGTTTGATCAGTATCTTCAGTTCCAGAAGCGAGTGTAACCACTGATGAGACTGTAGGATTATCATTTACGCCATGGATAGTAATTTGAATTTGTTGAGCAGTACCGTCTTTTGAGTGAATCGTTACCGTGTCCACTGCTGTTTCTGTTGCTCCAAGAGACTGCACTTCGGTTTTAAAATTATCAACCACATAGGACCAATCACCTGTTTTAGGATTAATCGTTACAAGACCACCCATAGCTGTTTCGTAGCCATTATTGTGTACGCCATCATTGGGTAAGAATTGTGCCTCTCCCGCATCGGGATCGGTAATAGTTAGGGTTCCATGAGCCTGGAGAAGCGCCATTCCCATCATTTTGTCTTCGGTAACGCCACCAGTGATATCACCGCCAATAACGGCATTGTCTGGCATTGCATTCACATCAATCATCATCCCTGAAAGCCCTGGGTGTCCTGTTGCAGGGTTTATTGCCAAAGCGCCATGACTATCGGCAATTTGATAGGTAAATGTTGCGTGACCATTAAAATCTTTTTCTGGTGTATAGATGACACTTTGACCATCGGCCGATAAAACAGCTTTTCCATGATCAACTTGTAATTGCTCAATATGGAGGGTATCTCCATGGTCAATATCTTTTCCTGCTCCTACAAATCGATCGATAGAAATGGTAATGGCCTTGTCTTCATCGGTACTTATAGGATTAGAACCTGCACTTGCACTGCCATAGCTAGTAAACTGCAAGATTGGGCTATCGTTTGTGCCGTGAAGCGTAATCGTGATACGTTGTTTGGTACCGTCAACCGTTTGTACTTCATACACAATATCTTTTGTTTCGCCCTCTGCCATATTCTGGACCGAGCTTAAGTTGTTGTTCACGTCATAGGACCAAGCTCCATTTGGCGAGATAGATAAGCCATTCTGAGTTGTATTGTAAGGGTCATCTATTTTGGTAACACTGGTAAACTGAGCCTCACCACCATCGGGATCAACAACATGCAAATGACCTTTTACAGTTAGTGCGCTCTGGTACGATTGCAAATTGTCTTCAGTAATATCACCGGCATGTTGTCCGGTAATGACAGCGGCATCGTCAACTGGTGCAAGATCAAGAGAGGCTGAAGTTGATGTCACACCGCCATGTGCATCTTTAACGTCATAACTGAATTGAATTTTACCGTTGTAATCCGAATTTGGAGTGAAGGTAAATGTCCCATCATTGTTATCGCGAATTGAACCATGGTCAGCGTGTAGATTTGTAATGGAGAGTTGACCTGCGTCATTAGCGTCCACATCTACGGTATTTGCTAACAGTTCAGTGGAAGTAATGGTCTGAGCTAAGTCTTCTTTCCCTGAGTTTAACTGTACTTCTGAAGCGCAATAAGGGCGGTCGTTGCTACCATGGATGGTAATAACAATGTCATGAGAGGTTCCATCTTTGGTAAATACGGTAACCGTATCTGTGAGAGTTTGATTTTCCCCCAGTTGGTCAATCGTTGTGCCACGGGTGCTGGTTAGCCCTCCTGTACTGCGAATTTGACCGGTATCAGCATGATATGACCAACTACCATCTTTGTTCAGAAGAAGGTCGCCGTATTGACCTGAATAAGTAAACCCAATGCCGTGAGTGTCAAATTCCGCTTCGCCTGTATCGACATCGGTAATATTGAGCTTGCCAGTGGTATGTATGGTACTTCGGCCAAGGAATGCCATGCCAGGTTGAGCATAATCTGGGGACATGTCTTGCCCTGCATTGCCTTCAGTGACATCTCCTGAGTCGACACCGCTTACCGTTGCAGAGTTGTTTACCCCGGTGATTATGATTGAAAGGTTTTGTGTGCTGCTCGCATTATGTTCATCAGTCACTGTTACAGGAATAGTGAGTGTTTTTGTTATGCCCGAAGCTAAAGACAGATAAGTGGAGTGACTAGGGTTGAAGCTGTAACTGCCGTCTGGGTTGATCACTAAGCCATCGACTTGCGGTGCACTGTAAGTCAATGTTCCACCTGCATCTATATCATGGCCAACCATTTGTCCATTTAAGAGGCTCCCCCCTTCAATAACCGAGTGAGATTGCGCTTTAATGACGGGAGTATCGTTAGTGCCATTGATCGTAATTTTGATGGTCGAAGGTGTGCCGTCAACGGAAGATACGGTGAAGGTTTCTTCGACCTTATCGCCGACATTTAATTGGTTAAACGCGCTGTTGGCGGTGAACACCCAATGCCCATTAGCATCAATAGTCAGGTCGCCGTTAGATCCAACAATGGAGTCTGGCGTAAACGTGTTGTCTGGGTTGTCTACATCGGTACTAGTCAACGTTCCTGATGTCGTTACTGCTTTGTCGGTCTCATCAATGGCAACGGTCGCACTGCTGACAGTTGCGGCATCGTTAGTGCCGTTGATCGTCACCTTGATGGTGGACGTTGTGCCATCTACAGACGACACCGTGAAGGTTTCTTCGACTTTATCGCCAACGTTCAGTTGATTAAACGCACTGTTGGCGGTGAAGCTCCAGTGACCATTAGCATCAATAGTCAGGTCACCGTTGGTGCCAGTAATCGAATCCGGTGTGAATGCATTATCTGGATTATCCACATCGGTACTGGTCAACGTGCCTGAGGTAGTTACCGCTTTATCAGTCTCATCCACACTGACTGTTGCGGTACTGACTGTCGCTGCATCGTTAGTGCCATTAATCGTGACTTTGATCGTTGACGCTGTGCCATCAATAGACGAGACAGTGAAGGTCTCTTCGACTTTATCGCCGACATTCAATTGATTAAACGCGCTGTTAGCTGTGAATACCCAATGACCATTGGCATCAATGGTGAGATCACCGTTGGTACCGGAAATGGAATCGGGTGTGAACGCATTGTCTGGGTTATCCACGTCGATACTGGTTAGGGTGCCTGAGGTGGTTACCGCTCTGTCGGTTTCATCAATGGCGACGGTCGCACTGCTGACAGTAGCGGCGTCGTTAGTGCCGTTAATCGCCACTTTGATGGTTGACGCTGTGCCATCAACCGACGATACCGTAAAGGTTTCTTCTACTTTATCGCCAACATTTAGTTGATTAAACGCGCTGTTGGCGGTGAAGACCCAATGACCATTAGCATCAATAGTCAGGTCACCGTTGGTGCCTGAAATAATATCCGGTGTGAATGCATTATCTGGATTATCCACGTCAGTACTGGTCAACGTGCCTGATGTCGTTACCGCTTTGTCAGTTTCATCCACACTGACCGTTGCGGTACTGACCGTCGCTTTATCATTGGTGCCATTAATTGTCACTTTGATCGTTGACGCTGTGCCATCAATAGACGAGACAGTGAAGGTCTCTTCGATCTTGTCGCCGACATTCAATTGATTAAACGCGCTGTTAGCGGTGAATACCCAGTGACCATTGGCATCAATGTTGAGGTCGCCATTTGTGCCTGCAATGGAGTCTGGAGTGAACGCATTATCCGGATTATCGACATCGGTGCTAGTTAATGTTCCTGAAGTCGTTACTGCTTTGTCGGTTTCATCGATAGCAACGGTCGCACTGCTGACAGTAGCGGCATCGTTAGTGCCGTTAATCGTCACTTTGATGGTGGACGGTGTGCCATCTACAGACGACACCGTGAAGGTTTCTTCGACTTTATCGCTGACGTTTAATTGATTAAATGCGCTGTTAGCGGTGAAGAACCAATGACCATTGGCATCAATAGTCAGGTCACCGTTGGTGCCAGTAATCGAATCCGGAGTAAACGCATTATCTGGGTTATCCACGTCGGTACTGGTCAACGTGCCTGATGTCGTTACTGCTTTATCAGTTTCATCTATAGCGACGGTTGCACTGCTAACAGTGGCTTTGTCATTGGTGCCGTTAATCATGACCTTGATGGTCGACGGTGTGCCATCAACAGACGACACAGTGAAGGTTTCTTCGACCTTATCGCCGACATTCAATTGATTAAACGCGCTGTTGGCGGTGAAGGTCCATTGGCCATTGGCATCAATGGTGAGATCACCATTAGATCCAACAATGGAGTCTGGCGTAAATGTGTTATCTGGATTGTCAACATCGGTACTAGTCAATGTTCCTGAAGTAGTTACCGCTTTGTCGGTTTCATTGATAGCAACGGTCGCACTGCTGACAGTAGCTTTGTCATTAGTGCCATTTACTGTGATAGTCACTTGATGCGGCGTGCCATCGGCAGAATGAACGGTAATCGTGTCAGTTGCGGTTGAACCTTTTCCTAACGCTTGAACGGTAGGGTTTGTATTATCAAGATCGTAAGTCCATCCACCAGTATCGGTAAGATGTAACGTACCAAGAGCACCCGCAATATCCGTATTTGAAAAATGCGCTTCACCGGTATCGACATCTGTGATTTTTAATTGCCCCGACGTAGTTAACATCGTTTCTTCAGTTACTTTACCAGTGTCAGTACCGCTAATTAGGGCTCCGTCGTTGGTACCATTGACGAATATATTAATATGATGTGACGTACCGTCTGCAGAATGAATAGTAATTGTATCTGTTGCGGAATGACGTTTACCCAAAGCTTGAACTGTTGGATTCTTGTTATCAAGGGTGTATGTCCAAATACCATTATCGGTTAAATGAAGCGTACCTAGTGCACCTTTGATATCAGTATTAGAAAAATGAGCTTGATTAGCATCGACATCAGTTACGTTAAGCACACCTGAAGCCGTCAGGTTGGTTTCTTCGGTAACTTGGCCGTCGATTGTTTTAACTCTGCCCATCAAATATGAATGAGGAGAGCCTCCCGAACCTGTAGTTATAACTGCTTTGTCATTAGTACCATTGATCGTTAACGTAATTTGGTGTGGTGTGCCGTCAGCAGAGTGAACAGTGATGATGTCTGTCACTGTGGAGCCTTTCGATAACGATTGTACCTTCGGGTTTGTGTTGTCTAAATCGTAAGTCCAAGAACCGTCTGGTTGAATGGATAGGCTGCCCCAATGGCCTTGAAGTTGTTCGGATTGAAAGTGATCTTGGTTTAAATCCAGATCAGAAACCGTTAATTGTCCATGAGCGTGTAATGTTGAGTCTTCGATCAAAGTCCCAGTATCTAACCCCGTGACCACTGCGTTGTCGTCAATGCCGCCAATTGTCATTTCAAGCGCTTGAGGAGTGCCATCTTTGGTGTGAATGGTAAACGACTCATGGAGGCTAGTGAGTGAGGTCAACGCTTGGATATTGGGAAGTGAATTGTCGACTTGATAGTGCCATGCACCGTTAGAGTCGATAGTCAGCGTGCCATATTTTCCGGTAATCGTTTCAGCAAGCACAGAGCTTTGATCATGGTCGGGGTCGACGACATCAATCTTACCTGCTGCATTCAGTAACCCGTGAGAATCCACGTTGCTATCTTCGGTCACTATGCCGTGCAAATCTCCAGAAATGGTAGGAACGTCTTGCTTACCAGTAACGGGTATTTGAACGACAACACTAGACCCATTTGATAAGTGCAGCACGAACTTATCTGTGCCGGGTTGATTTTGGTGTAGCAAAACGTATTGAGGTGAAAGAGGGTTCAATACAAAGGTGTACTTACCACCCGAATCAACGTGCAGTTCCCCATATATTCCTTTGATCACTTCCGGAGTAAAGGTTACTGGTAGGCTCGGTGTTGTCGGAACATTGTTAGTAGGTGCCGTTATGCCTCCCGATTCGATAGAAGGAATCGAACTTGCGGGGATGTAATGAGCTTGAGGGTGTGACGAGCTAGAAAGGTGATGTGAAGGTCTTAGCGTCGTTTCACCTCCCGTCGAAGAGGACTCTTGACCAACAATAGCATCTGAATCGTGAATATTTCTTGTTATGGTTTTTTTATTTTCGTCTTTAGAAATATCAGCGCTTTGATGAACTGCACTTTCTTGATTGTTGGTGGAATCTTGATGAGCCAATGTGGAATTATCCGTTGGGCTCACCGTTTCAGCTGAAGCGTGTTTAGCGAGCGACGGTAGAATGAGCATTAAAGACTGAGTCAGAGGTACATTGACCTTAAGTTTCGAATGCAATCGAACTTTCTTAGGTTTTTTCTGTTTTACAGTATTTGCGGACTGGGTTTTAGTTTGCTCTTTTTTATCGAGCTTTTCGCTTTTTTTGACGCTGTTTTTTTTAGTCATCTTTTCATCCGTGAATCTCTATTATTCTTATCTAAGTAAAATACACAGATCGAGGTTTAGCGAGCTAATGAGATAATTTTTAAAGAAAATTCCCTTAAATCAAACGACTCTCTCACTTTAGTGTAAAGCGTGTTGAATATTCATTCGGTTATTGGTTAAAGATATTGAGTAATGAACTTGACCTTACCCTAAGGGTAACGTTTATAGTTGCGGTGTAAATTCAAAGGTAAACTATGACAAACACATTCCGAAAAACTTGGATTATTGTTTTCAGCATCATTGCGATGTTGATGTCTAGCTATGCCTCAAGCTCCTCAGCCTTGATGACTGAAGTAATGATGATGGAAATGGGGTCGAGCAAATCGGCTTGTTACCACAGCGATACTTCGGTTAATGATTCAATGGCAGGGTGTCATGTGATGAGTGAAAAAGTACACGCTGAAGACTCTAACATGAGTGCCCATGCTTTGATGGCTCAATGCGATATGTCTTCAATGAGCGAAGACGGCAGTTCGATGATGGGTAACCATTGTTCGAGTGCCGATTGCTGTGCCTCAATGTGTTCTGCAAGTCCCTATCCAATTCAGGCTGTTCAAGCCGTTAATCAATTTTCCTTTTCATTAGCTCGTTTTCAATCGGTCACTATTGGCCAAAAAGTCACGCGTGCTCAGTCTTTGTTACGCCCACCTGCCGCATAAATCTATATCTAAAAACATAACGATATCAGAGCTACAAATCTGATACGCCAATCTTTTATATGCGTTATTTAACGCAAGATATGGACATTCATTGTGAATATAAAACCAACAACCTCCGTGTTTGGAATAAACGCGAGTGTCGTGGTCGCTGTTGCCTTTGTTTCGAGTGCTGCTTTTCTTTCAACCAGTGCTTTAGCTGCTGCGTCTGCTTCAACACAAGCTGATCAACAGAGCTCAACACAGCAACTCAATACATTGATTGAGATAGCATTGAGCCAAGACAGCAATCGCAAGCAGTACTTTGCTCAGTCGCAGGCGATGCGAGAAACCGGTATTGCGAGCGCGACCTTAATGGATCCGAAATTGAAAGTCGGATTTGGTGGATTGCCCGTCGATAGCTTCCAGTTTGATGAAGACCCAATGACCAATATTTCGGTTGGTCTAATGCAGCAATTTGAGCGTGGTAATACACTCGATCTTCAGCAGAAAAAAGCTGGTCAGCAAGCGGATGGGTTAGCTCTTCAAGTGCAGGCTCGCGAGCTTACCGTTGCTAACAGCATGACGCAGCTATGGCTTGAACTGGGCTATCAGCAAGTCGCTGAAGGTGTGATGCGTGAAAACCGACGCCTCTTGGTTGAGTTAGAAAACTATGTGCAAACCAATTACTCGATAGGCAAAAGTGAAGCACAAGACCTACTTAATGCTCAGCTACAAGTCAGTAAGCTTGATGAAAAACTCCAAGCCAATCAGCAAGTTCAACACCGTCTCATCTCTCAGTTGTCTGAATGGTTGGGTTCTGATTGGTTAGGCTCTCAGGTTCTTGATTCTCAGGGCGTACTGAATGCAACTAACCAAATCGATTGGTCGTTGTTGGAAAGCAAATTAGCGACCAATATCGATTCAACCAAGCACTACCAGTTACTGACTGACCATCCTTTGGTTAAGATCTCCGATGTCAGTATCTCCTCCAATCAAACTCAGGTTGAGCTAGCTGAGCAAGCGTATACACCTCAGTTTGGTGTGGAAGTGATGTATGCCCATCGACAAGCGAACAACATGGCTGGCGAACCTGCCTCTGATCTTGTTAGTGCTTATCTCACAGTTGATATCCCTCTGTTTACGGGCAACCGACAAGACAAGAACTTGTCTGCGGCTCAGTACCAAGTTGGCGCAGCTAAATCTCAAAAAGACACCTTACTTTCCCAAATGAACGCACAAGTGAACGCATTGCTGGTGGACAGATCAAACCTGATCCAGCGATTAGAACGTTACCAAAAAACCTTGTTACCTCAAACTGCCGCTCGTATTAGTGCGGTGGAAAGAGGTTATCAAAACAACACCGCCCAATTTAACGATGTGATTTCTGCAACGGCGGATGAGCTTGCTTTGAAACTAGAGCAACAGCGTTTGATTACCGATCTCAATATCGTGAACAGCAAGCTCGCGTCACTGGTCAGTGGTTTTGAATACCAAGTAAACCAACCACAACTCAATTCAAGCGCAACTAAACACACAGCCAATCAATAAGGGAATAGACAATGAGTTCAGTAAAAGTAGCGACTATCGCTTTATTGGTAGGTGGTGCATTGGGTTTTGGTGTGAACCATTTTCTAATTAATCCAGCACACGACATGTCAGCAATGGCAACGAGTACAGACGCAGATGTCAGTAAACAGGCCAAGGACGAACCTCTGTATTGGGTGGCGCCAATGGACCCAAACTATCAGCGTGATAAACCGGGTCAGTCACCTATGGGGATGGATTTAATCCCTGTTTATGCCGATGACTTAAGTGGTGGTTCAGACAAAGCAGGAACTGTGTTTATCGATCCGTCGGTAGAAAATAATCTGGGTGTCAAAACAGCGAAAGTTAACTTCGAACCGCTGTCTCCTCGGATTGAAACCGTGGGTTATGTGGCGTTTGATGAAAGTACATTGTGGCAAACCAACGTAAGAGCAGCTGGCTGGGTTGAGAAGCTTTATATCAATGCTGTCGGTGAGAAGGTAAATAAGGGCGATGTGCTGTTCACACTTTATTCTCCAGAGTTGGTTAAGGCACAAGAAGAGTTACTTAGTGCGTACAAAACGGGTCGCAAAGGATTGATAAAAGGTTCCACCGAGCGCTTGATCACCTTGGGTGTCGATAAAGCTCAGATTCGTTCGATCACTCGCCGAGGTAAATCCTCACAAACCATAGAAATCAAAGCACCTGCTAATGGCGTAATTGCGAGTCTCAATATTCGTGAGGGCGGCTACCTTTCACCTGCGCAAGCGGTAATTAGTGCTGGCCCTCTAGGCGAAGTTTGGGTTGATGCCGAAGTGTTTGAACGCCAAGCACACTGGATCTCATCGGGCAGTAATGCAGAGATGACACTGGATGCGATTCCCGGTAAGGAGTGGCAGGGCAACGTCGATTATGTATACCCAATCCTAGACCCGAAAACTCGAACTTTACGCGTTCGTTTGAAGTTCTCGAACCCTAATGGCGAACTCAAACCGAACATGTTCGCCAATATTGCGTTGAAGCCAATCAGTGATGATGCCGTACTTACCATACCAAGATCATCGGTTATCCATTCAGGTGGAATGACTCGAGTGGTGTTGTCCGAAGGTGAGGGAAAATACCGTTCAGCACGCATTGAAGTAGGGCGTGAAGCTGGCGAGAAGATCGAGGTGTTGCAAGGGCTTGAACAAGGTGAACATATTGTCACCTCTGCGCACTTCATGTTGGATTCTGAATCTAGCCAATCCGCTGATTTGTCGCGAATCAATGGCGTTGAAGAGCAAGCCGAAACAGTTTGGGCAAAAGGTGAAATTGCAGATGTGATGCAAGGCAGTCGTATGGCGACCATCAATCACCAACCTGTACCTGAATGGGATTGGCCGGGCATGGTGATGAACTTTACCTTCGCAGAAGGCTTAGATATGGCTGACGTGAAGCGTGGGCAAGTCGTTGATTTTGAGATGATGAAAACAGATTCAGGCCAGTATGAAGTCGTTGATTATAAGGTCAGCGAGCATCAAATGGCGGGCGAAGTGTGGGTGAAGGGAGACATCACAATGCTGATGGCAGACTTCGGAATGATCACGGTAAATCACAAGCCAGTGCCTGAATGGGATTGGAAAGCGGGCGAAATGAACTTCCAAGTCAGTGATGACCTCGATTTATCCGAGTTTGCCGAGGGTCAAAGTGTTCGGTTTCTAATTGTGAAGCAAGGGTCGGATTATGTGCTCAAGTCTCTCGAACCGACGAATCGCATGGGTGAGGGCGAACTATGATCAATGCAATCATTCGTTGGTCCATCAGTAACCGCTTTTTGGTGCTGGTTGCCACTGTAGCCATCGTATTTGGGGGCTTATACAGCGTTAAAAACACACCGGTAGATGCGATTCCTGATTTGTCAGATGTTCAGGTGATCATCAAAACCAGTTATCCGGGGCAAGCACCTCAAGTAGTTGAAGATCAGGTGACCTACCCGCTCACAACGGCGATGTTAGCCGTTCCGGGTGCAGAGACGGTTCGTGGCTATTCGTTCTTTGGCGATTCGTATGTCTATATCATCTTTAATGACGATACCGATATGTACTGGGCGCGTTCACGAGTGTTGGAGTACTTAAGCCAAGTAGCCCCTAACTTACCATCAAGTGCTAAGCCAACATTAGGGCCAGATGCAACTGGTGTGGGCTGGGTTTACAGCTATGTGTTGCAAGATAAAACCGGTCAGCATGACTTAGCGGATCTTCGTAGCCTGCAAGATTGGTTCTTGAAGTATGAGCTGCAAACCGTTGAGGGCGTATCTGAAGTGGCGACTGTTGGCGGCATGGTGAAGCAGTATCAGGTTCAGATAGATCCTGCCAAGTTACGTGCTTACGACCTAACGCTTCAGCAAGTCAACAAGGCAATCCAGGATGGTAATCAAGAAACCGGTGCGTCTGTTGTCGAGATTGCCGAAGCCGAACATATGGTTCGTACGACCGGCTACCTCACAAGCATCGAAGACATTCAATCTCTGCCGTTAAAAGTGACCGACAAAGGTACTCCACTGTTATTGGGTGATATTGCCGATATTAACCTTGGCCCACAGATGCGTCGCGGTATCTCTGAACTCAATGGTGAGGGCGAAGCTGTTGGCGGCGTTATCGTGATGCGCTTTGGTGAAAATGCCAGTGAAGTGATCGACTCGGTTAAATCCAAACTCGCTGAGCTGCAAGCCGGCTTACCTGATGGTGTCGAGATTGTCGCGACTTATGACCGCTCTACTTTGATTGATTCAGCCGTTGAAAACCTATGGAAGAAACTGGCTGAAGAGTTCATCGTGGTCGCCGTCGTGTGTGCGCTGTTCTTGTTCCATATCCGCTCGTCGTTGGTTATCGCACTAAGTCTGCCTGTCGGTATCTTGGGTGCATTCATTGTGATGCATTGGCAGGGTATTAACGCCAACATCATGTCTCTTGGCGGAATAGCGATTGCGATTGGCGCCATGGTAGATGGAGCCATCGTGATGATTGAGAACGTTCATAAACACATTGAACGGACTCCGCTCACTGACAAAAACCGTTGGCAGGTGATTGGTAAGGCAGCAGAAGAAGTTGGTGCACCGCTGTTCTTCTCTCTGATTATCATTACCTTGAGCTTTGTGCCTGTGTTCGCGCTAGAAGGGCAAGAAGGCAAGATGTTCTCGCCACTTGCATTTACGAAGACGTATGCAATGGCGGCTGCAGCCGGTTTGGCAATAACGCTGGTACCTGTGTTAATGGGTTATTTCATTCGCGGTAACGTGCTACCTGAACATAAAAACCCAGTAAACCGTAGCCTAGTGGCGATGTACAAACCGCTTCTAAACCTCAGCCTAAAATATCCAAAGGTGATGATTGTTATCGCACTTGGCTTAATGGCGTCTGCTTATCACCCAACCAGTAAGCTTGGTAGTGAATTCATCCCTCCTTTGGACGAAGGGGATTTGATGTACATGCCAACCACGTATCCGGGTATCTCAATAGGTAAGGCTCGTGAGTTGTTGCAACAAACCAACAAGCTCATCAAAACCATTCCAGAAGTCGAAACCACGTGGGGCAAAATTGGCCGAGCAGAGACAGCAACCGATCCTGCGCCACTGACCATGATTGAAACGGTTATTCAGCTTAAACCAAGAGATGAATGGCGTGACGGTGTCACTACTGAGTCGTTACGAAAAGAGTTCGATGATCTGATTCAGTTTCCCGGTTTAACGAACGCGTGGGTTATGCCAATCAAGACTCGTATCGACATGCTAGCGACCGGTATCAAAACGCCAATCGGAATAAAGATAGCGGGGCCTGATCTTAACGTTATCGAGAAAATTGGCTCTCAGCTTGAACCTATCTTAAATGGTGTCAGTGGTACGGCTTCTGTCTACGCCGAGCGTGTTGCGGGCGGTCGTTATGTGACGATAGACATTAAACGTCGCTCGGCTGCGCGATATGGCTTGAGCATTAAAGAAGTGCAACAGGTTATCTCGACTGCGGTTGGTGGCATGAACGTGGGTGAAACCGTTGAGGGGCTAGAGCGTTATCCAATCAATGTCCGTTACCCACAAAGCTATCGTGATTCTGTCGTTAAGTTGCAGAACTTGCCATTGGTGACACCAAACGGAGCTCGTATTGCACTGTCTGATGTCGCGGATATTCGTTATGAAGATGGCCCACCGATGATCAAAACGGAGAACGCACGCCCTAACGGTTGGGTGTTCGTGGACATTGATGGTCGTGACTTAGGTTCTTACGTGGCTGAAGCGCAAAAAGTCGTTGCCGAACAAGTTGTATTACCGGCGGGTTACTCGCTCGCTTGGTCTGGTCAATACGAATACATGGAGCGTGCGAAGGAGCGTTTGAGTGTCGTTGTGCCTATCACCATCGCCATCATCATGCTGTTGCTTTACCTGAGCTTCCGACGGGTCGGTGAAGTGATGATGATCATGGCAACGCTTCCTTTGGCTATGGTGGGTGGTTTGTGGTTGATGCATTACCTCAATTACAACTTCTCTATCGCGGTCGGCGTTGGCTTTATTGCCCTTGCGGGGGTTGCGGTTGAAATCGGAGTGATCATGTTGGTTTATCTCAATCAAGCGTGGCACTACAAAAAGCTCGATGCAGAGGAGAACCAACAAACACTTCAACAAGCTGACCTAACGGATGCCATTCGTGAAGGGGCAGGGCTTCGTGTTCGTCCAGTAATGATGACGGTTCTTACGGTGATCATTGGCCTAATTCCAATCATGTATGGCGAGGGTACTGGTTCGGAAGTGATGCAACGAATTGCCGCGCCGATGATTGGCGGAATGGCGTCTGCGTTATTGCTCACGTTATTGGTGCTACCTGCGATCTTTAAACTTTGGAAGCAGCGTGAGATTACGCACAGCCAAAACGAGACAAACAAATAACGTATTGATTACTAGCCCTTACTTATCAAAACAGAGTGAGTAAGGGCGTACCACATGAACATGTGAAACTAACAAATAAATAACTGAATTATTCTAAGGAACGATCATGAAAAAGACACTTATTGCGATTGCACTGACATTAACTACTGCAACGGCTTTTGCTGAAATGGACCACTCAAATATGGATCACTCGATGATGGAGAGTGGAAAAATGGATCACAGCATGATGAAGGATGGAAAGATGGACCATTCGATGATGAATATGGAAGGTATGTCTGAAGTGGGTATGCCTGCGACAGGCGCAAAGCCGGATAAAGTGGTTCATGTTCTGCTAAGTGACGATATGAAAATCACCTTTAAGAACAAGGTCGATATTGAGCCTAATGACGTAGTTCAGTTTGTGGTGATGAATACAGGCAAGATTGACCACGAATTTTCGATTGGTTCTGCCTCAGAGCAATTAGAGCACCGTGAAATGATGAAAAATATGGGTAATCACGCTCATGACTCGGGCAGTACAGTCACGGTTAAGCCTGGTAAAGCGAAGCAGCTGCTGTGGCATTTCCATGGTGACAATAAGGTAGAGTTTGCGTGCAATATCCCAGGGCATGCGGAAGCGGGTATGATCAAAGCGTTAACGTTATAAGGTGATACAGATGCCATATCTAGCTCAAAGAGATGACTGCTAGGTATGGCTACCTTGTTTTAGTGTTATTTAGGTATTAGGTTTAAAAGACTAAAGGAATAGGAGTTTAAGGATGAATAAGACAGTTCTAGTGCTTGCAGTATCAAGTGCTTTATTAGCTTGGTCGACTCACAGTGTTGCTGCTAAACCTGAATGGGCAGGCAAAGGTAAGCCCGATTTAGAAGAAGTAAAAACATTCGCTGAGGCAAAAAAAGTTGAAGGTGAAATTGATGATCGTGAGAAGCAGCTTGATTCGATGATCGAAGAGAAAAAGAAGAAAGCGAAGAAAAGTAAGAATAAGAAAGACAAGAAGAAGTTAGATAAAGAGCTTGATGATTTAGAAGACGAAAAAGAAGCACTCGAAGAAAGTAAAGAAAAGCTCAAAGATAAGAAAGAAAAGCTTAAAGATGATATGGATAATGACGAAGAAAAGTCGGGATTAGAAAAGCAGAAAGACAAGAAAGCGGAACAAGAGCGTAAAGAAGAAGGAAAAGGGTCAGAAAAAGGCCAACAGCAGCGTGAAGAAAACAGCAAAAAGTGGTGGAACTTTTGGGAGTAATCCGAGGGCCTTACATCACCTATTCATTTCAACCAATCAGTACAGCTTTGTGTGACCGCTAAGTCATTGATTAAATGCTGTGTTCAGTTAAAGATAAGTCTCAACCTGTCCAGGAATACATGAACTAACTTGTATTGGCTGAGGCTTATCTATAGCTAGAATCACTGTAGCAAGATAGAAGTTTCAAGCAGGTGGTGTGCTTCGCCGCTCAGGTGCGGTAACTCTGACATGATCTTTTTCAGTTTGTCGTCGATTGATTCAGCTTCATTTAGCGATCGAAAAGCCAGTACAGCCTGTTCAGGTTCGCTGTTCACATAACCTTTCAATGTATCTAGCTGAATTTTATTGGCATTCTCAACTTTTGCTAGAGCAGTGTTAATTGCTTCGATGTTTATGATTAACTCATTGCTTTTAAACATTTTTATTGTTTTTTGGTTGTTTATAATTGGCGCACATTAACATAACTATTTTTTCGGATATTGACCAAGGTTATTAAATTAGAATAATTTTGAAATCTAATATAAGCATCAGTAGTGTAAAGATGACTGACAGCAGGAGTCAAATGTGGAGCGATATAGGAAGTTAACGGGCTTAATTTTAGGGCAATAGATAATTTTGAAGAGGCGTAGATAGAGCTTTGGCTGTATAAAGCTTAAATAAATTGGAGCGTGCAGCGGGAATCGAACCCGCATCATCAGCTTGGAAGGCTGAGGTAATAGCCATTATACGATGCACGCACACTGTCTTATGAGTAAGACTGAGGCATTAAGAGACTGGAGCGTGCAGCGGGAATCGAACCCGCATCATCAGCTTGGAAGGCTGAGGTAATAGCCATTATACGATGCACGCACATCGTCTTAACGAGTTTGATAATGCCACATCTAACTGAAAACGAAACCTTTTTCTTTCATTTTTATTCTAAGTGCTCGCATAACCACCACTCCGCTAGTTTTTCCATCATGTTCGGCATTTTCAGAGTGAATAAAGTGTGACTAAACTCTCGTTAAACAGAGGGCGAGAAATAGCAGAACATGCTCCGCTATTTTTGAGACAAATTTGGGCTGATTTATAAACCTGCTTGGGCGGTGCTAGTTTGTAATAAAATCCATGCAAATTGAGGGATTCGGAGTGTTAACATAAACTGCTTTTTATTTGTATTTTGGCGTTCACTAATAACAATCTGAATGCATAAATTTAACTTATCAGCCGGTCAACACATTCAGTAAACTAATCCCAAATGAGTAGAGATATAGGCACTTCTAAGCCTTTGCAGAAAAAAGTAACGAGTTCAGTTGATAATTTACGCAAAAGTCTCGTCATTCCGTCTATCGTTTGGTACATTTGCCGCACATTTTGTCTCCCCTAAAATACCCATGCCTTCTCAGTTCCGAATTAACAAAATTGTTGAAATTGGTGACACTCTTCACCGCAGTGGCTGTGCTCCTTACAAGCTAGAGAAATACACTCAATTCTATGCAAAAAAGCATGGTGTTGACGTGATGATCCAAGCAACGCCAACTGCGATTAACTATCAATTTCCAGACGATAACAACGCCGTTATTCTTAAGCGTCTAAAGCCTGCGTCAATTAACCTGAGTTTGTTGGCCAATACGATCATTCGTATTAACCAACCGAGCAGTGAGCCTGTACCAGAACCTGTCGGTTATTCTAAATTTGTGACTGCACTTGCCAATATGGGGATTCCGCCTGCGTATTTGATGCTGGTGGGTAGTACGTTGGAAGCGGTTGGTTTTTCTGCGTTATTGGGTTTGATGGTTTGGATATGTCAGCAAGTTCTTCATTCACGTCGCGCTATCGCGGTTGAGTTCATCTCTGCATTGTTAACGGGTATCTTCGTGGCGTTTTTGGCGAGTACAGGGTTACCGATTCCGGTGTGGGCGTTGTGTATCGCCTCGATCGTCTTGTTTGTCCCCGGGTTATCCATAGCCAACGCATTAGAGTGTTTGGCGTTTAATGATCTCGTCTCTGGTACCAGCTTGCTAGGGCAGAGCGCCTTAACGCTGATCAAGCTGTTTGTTGGGATTATCATGGGTCTCAATATTGGTGAAGCAATATGGGGACAAGCGGTTTCTATCGACTATACCAATGCGGTACCGATGTGGATGCACATATCAGGCTTAGTGTTGATCTCAGTATCTATCGGTGTGATGTTCAATGCTCGCCCTAAAGACATCCTACTCGGATTGCCAGTTGCGGTTCTGGGCATGTGGGGTCCATTCTATCTTGGTTTTGATAGTGGTTGGGTTGTCGGTACTTGGGTAACCACCGTTCTTATTACTTTGTACGGCACTTGGATTGCTAAAAAGATGGAGCTCACCGGCTCTATTTATATCGTGCAGGGTATCATCATCTTGGTTCCGGGTAGCCGTGTATTGGTGAGTGCGAGCCAATCGGTGTTTGAACAATCTATCTTGCCGATCCCGAGTATCGGTTTATCGGCGTTATTCATGTTCTCGGCAATCGTGGCAGGGCAAATCACCGCGTACTCGATCTACTCGCCAAAAGTAGAGCGTTAATCTCACTAGGTTACTACTGCCGCTCAGGCAACTTCGTTTCTTCAACAAACACAGCTTAGCGGCTGTGTTTGTTCGTTTTAGGACTGCTCTTTTCCGACGTTAGGATTATCTTGAGATAATTGGTTCGATTTGTGCTCGCTAAGCCTAACAAGAGTCATTAAAATAGAACAAATTCTATTTAAATGAAGTATTAACGTATGTCTTTACCTCCTTGTCCGCAATGCCAATCTGAATATGTCTACCCAGACCAAAACAACCTGATCTGCCCTGAGTGTGCCTATGAATGGAATCCAGAAGAAGAGCGTTTAGAAAGAGAAGCCGCGCGTGTTAAGGACGTAAATGGCGTTGTATTGGAAAGTGGCGATAAAGTTACCTTCATTAAAGATCTAAAAATCAAAGGCAGTTCTTCTGTACTGAAAATCGGCACTAAAGCAGTAATCAGACGAATCAATGAAGGCAAAGATCACCAGTTAGATTGCAAGCTGGATGGTGGCGGTGAAATGCTTGTTACGGCGAAGTACGTTAAGAAGCAATAGCGGCCAATGGTATTGATCTATCATTGCCGTTCAATAATTCTGACTGGGACATTGTCGTAAATCTTCAATAGGTTTAAGTCGCTTCTTGGCATACTGGTTAGCCCATTAAACAATATTAATTGCCTGAGAATTAAGATGATTAGAGAGTACAACCCAAATGATATTGAAGCTGTTTTAGATATTTGGTTAACCGCCTCGATAAAGGCCCATGACTTTGTGGCTCCTGAGTTTTGGGAGTCGCAAGTAGCTAATATGCGTGACCTATATATTCCGGCATCAACAACTTACGTGTATCAAGTAGACGGTGAGGTTCGTGGCTTTTATTCGCTTTATGAAGGGATCTTAGCGGCGATCTTTGTCAGTACAGAACATCAAGGCAGTGGTATTGGTAAGCAACTTATCCAACACGCGAAGCTTGAATGTCTGAACTTGTCATTGAATGTGTATAAAGAGAACCAAGCGACGATTGAGTTCTACTTGTCCCAAGGATTCTCTATTGTGAGTGAACAAGTTGATGAACATACAGGGCATCAAGAATACACCATGCACTTAGCTTAGGCTTGATAGCTAAACCCGAAAGAGCAGTAACTAGGAATCGAAACTATATGGACATGGTCAAAGCTAATATTTCGCACTCAAGAGCCTTTCATCGCTATGTGAATGCTTGCTCTGAGGATGGGTTAGATATTTATACAGGTATTTCTGACAGTAGTGATGCGTATTTAAAAAGGCGAGTCGCTTATTCAAAAGGTGAGGAACTGCCAGAAGGTTGGACGCCTGCTTCTACGTATTTTTGTATCGACTCTGGTCAAATCCTTGGTGTCATAAGAGTTCGTCATGGCACCAGTGAATACATTCATGACGTTATCGGCCATATAGGCTACGAGACTTTGTCACAAGCGAGAGGACAAGGTATCGCAAGTCATATGTTGTCTTGGGTTCAACGTCACGTACTTACCGAAAACGCTATTATTACCTGTGAGTACGGCAATATTGCTTCGCAAAAAGTGATTGAGAAGTGTGGTGGGCAGTTCTTAAATACCTTTTACTCAGAGCAAGATAAACACGAAGTTCTACGCTATCAACTAAACCCTAAATGAACACTGAAGCATGGCACCTTCCAATTCTCACTTGCTTATCGTGAGCGAGTTTTTTGGAAATGAAGCCGCTGGTGATTCTGATTCATTAGTTATAGTTCATTGATTATTGTTGGAGATATTTTGAAGTATTCGACAAGACCCGCTCAGTCATCAGATTATGAATTTCTGTTCGAGCTAAAAAAGGCGGCTGAATTTGAGCCAATCAAAGCTGTTTTTGGCTGGGACGAGCAGATTCAACGAGATATACATGCCGAAGAGTGGGCAGAAGAACGGCCTGAAATCATTGAATATCAGGGTAAAGCGATTGGTAGTGTGTTGTTGCAAGACAAAGGCGAGCACTTCTATTTTTGTCGGTTCTTCCTACTGCCCGAATACCATGGCAAAGGTATTGGTAGCCAAGTTTTAATGGATTGCTTAGCTCAAGCAGCCAAACTCAATAAGCCTGTGGCGTTGTGTTATTTACAAGGTAATCGAGTTGGGGAGTTGTATTTAAGGTTTGGCTTCGAAATCACCTCGCAAAACGATCAGTTTGTTTATATGTGGCGTGAATAGTTTGTAATAATTGAGATTAACTCATTCCTTTAGCCTGTACCTCCATCAGATAGTTGCCTTAATCTTTCCAACAGATGGCGTGTAAATATGAGAATTGTCAGCTGAATTATAAAATAATGCTAACCATATCAATATTTTATCAATCTGTGTTTTCGGTCTGTATTTTTAATGATAGGGTCGCCGAATAATTACATTGATAAGAATAAAGGCTTTATATGAAACGTTTTCTGCCAATGGCTTTGGTAGCTGGCTTAACGGGTTGTATGACGTTACCTCATAATGCGTCGAATACTCTATCTGCTCCTCATGGAGATGGAGCTATTGGTATTACTACGAAGATCATTAAGGTTGGTAGTGTTTATCCGTGTGATACTTTTTCGATTCTAATGTACGAAAAGATTGGTGATGAACTCGCTCAAGAGCCGGAGACGTTGAGAATGACAGTCTACGAAGATCTAGAGTACGTATTGTTTGATAATATCAAGCCAGGTAGTTACGTTGTTAAAGAAGCACGCTGCAATGTTCCAAGAGGGATCGCTGTAGACGGATATAAACGTTACCACTCTATCGAAATGTCGAGTGAGTACATGGTTAAACCCAACACATTGACTTTAACTGATGACCTAATCTTTGCTGCTCAGGAAACTGAGAAGGACTTTTATTTCACAGTTGAATCAAGTGAAGAAGTTTCCATTTACCTTGAGGGTCTGCTTGCGGTATCAGATACTATCGGTGAAGGGTGGAATATAGAAACTCCCAAGAGTCAGCAGCTCTAATCGTTCGTTGGCTCCAAAGTATTAGCTGCCTTAAAACTGGTTAACTTAGCTGGAAATTGTAAATAAACTCAATGGAACACTGTATCATTGAGTTTATTAGTTTTAGCTTCTATTTAAGACTTAACCGCCAATAGTGCTCCGAACGTCACTAAGCCAAATCCACACGCTTGATTAAGCCTTTTCTTTGCTCTCAATAGATGCTTTTGCAATGTATTCGAAGTAAACAGCATAGCGACAATTCCAAACCATAAGCCGTGAAGAACGATCATGTAAAGTCCATAGCCGAGTGCGACATGCTGGTTTTCTGCATCAGGTGAGATGACTTGGCTGAAGATGCTCAAGAAGAACAACATGGTTTTTGGGTTGAGCACGTTACATAAAAAGCCTTGGGCTAAATAGCGCCAAACATTGGTGCTTTGTTTTGCATCTTCCATCGGTGCAAGCTTGTTGTCCGCACTCAAGATACCTTTTAGCCCTAGATAAATAAGATAGGCTGCACCTGCGTATCTGATCATGTCAAACAGCTGCTCATTCTGTGAGATTAAGTAACTGATCCCAAGCATTGAATAACTGATGTGAACACAAATCGCTAAACTCACACCTATTGCAGTCCAAATCCCTGCTTGTCTTCCTTGATTGACACTGTTTTTCAAAACTAAAACGAAATCAGCTCCTGGACTAATAACAATCAATAGTCCCAATACTGCTAGGCTTAACCACTCCATAATAACTCCAACTCTTTATATTTGATGAGCGAGCATTGTATGGTTTTTTATTGCTGCCTATAATCGAAATGAACTCCATCTATCTGTGAGAAAAAATCACACATGAGACATTTGAAAGCATTTCATACTTTCCACATAGCAGCGCATTCGAGCAGTTACAGTGATGCGGCGGATAAACTCAATATCACACATGGCGCAGTGAGTAAGCAGATCAAGGTATTGGAAAATCACTTATCTCACGCCTTGTTCTATAAACAGGGCAGGAATGTGTGTCTCACCAAAGAGGGGGAACTACTCAAAGGTTACACAGAGCAAGCGTTCCAAGCCTTGGAAACTGGAGTCCACAAGCTTAATCAGCTGAATCATCACGCGTTGGAGGTTTCATGCGAACCCACATTGACCATGCGTTGGTTAATGCCTCGACTCGGTGATTTCTATAACGAATCCGGAATTGATGTCCGATTGTCTACCGCAGGTGGACCTGTGACATTAGGCGCAACTGGATTAGATATGGCCATTCGCCGAGACGACTTCAACGTAATCGAGCATTATAAACAGATTCCGTTAGTTGAAGAGTGGGTTGGCCCTGTGTTCTCGCCTGATTACTGGCAACAGGTCAAAGACAAGTTAGCCGATGTAAAATTACTGCACAGCAGCACGCGACCAAACGCTTGGAGCCACTGGGCATCCATCACCAAAGATAGTGAATTTGATAGCCGAATGGTGCCGCAAGCTATTTCAAACCAAACCTTTGCACACTTCTATTTTTGCTTTCAAGCGGCCGTTGATGGGTTAGGAGCGGCTCTTGGCTCTTATCCATTGGTGGTTGATGATTTGAATAGAGGCAACTTAATCGCACCGTTCGGCTTTGTGCCTTCCGGTCATCAGTACATATTGCTCACACAAGATGACAAGCACGATGAACCAGAAAGCCCGTTTGTGGTTTGGCTAAAGAATGAGTTGTCACAGTGTGTTCCAACCTTATAGGAACGACAGTCTCCGACCTAGAAGTGTGCTTGTCTTATGTCAGACTTTAGTTCGTTATTGTGGGAATCACTCAATCGGCAAAGACAAAACACCACCATTGAGTTCGACTTGGTTTAGCCATTCTGTTGGAATCGCTCCGTCTTCTTCATAGAAGCAAGTCGCTAATACCGCGCCAATCACGATCGCACGACCGCAGCTATCACCGCCACATAAGATGTTATCTCGAATAGCTTGTTTAAAGCTCTGAGCACCCGCAATGATGCGAATCAACAGTGGAAACGCGGCACTCAATTCACAATGCAATCCGAACTTCTTCGCGGCATCTGTTATTGAAAGCTCAGGTTCAGCCAATGCTTCATCGATTTGATCATGTATAAATCTGCTGCAAGTTTGTCGCACTATTTCTACCGACTGTAGTGGTGAATTACCTTGTATCGCAGCTTGAATCAACAGGGTGATGGCTTGCGCCCATTCCACGGCTTTGTCGTTGTTGTTGGTCACTCGTACCGCGCTCTCTACCATCGCTGGTAAGGTATGAGAGGTATAAGTACACGCCACTAATGGAATGATCTTTGACACTGCGGGGAGCTGCGTGTCGTCTGCGCCACAAGCTGTAATTGGGGCGTTCTCTAGTTCTAATTGATGGATGTTCAGCAAGCTCATACGAGTGGCTTTATCAATGTAACCTCGCCAACTGCCACCAAAATCAAACCAGAAGCGGAAGTGTTTGATGTAACTCGCTTCATCGTATTCTTTATTGTCGACTAAGCTGTCGACCATCGCCAAGAGCTGAGCACCGTATTGCGATTGTTCACCTGCGGTTTTACCTTGGTGCGCAAAGTAGCCCTTGTCTTGGTAATCGAACTGATTCGGTGAGCGAAACTCTGGCTCAAAACCCGCTACGTGTAAGATTCTCTCTTGGTCATACAGCCAGTGCAGCCCCATTGAAGCGGCGTCGCCAACCAAGGCGCCAACAACAGCGTAAAAAGCTCTTTCTTTATGATTGTCCATGTTGAGTGATGTCCTTGAGAAGAATCAACGCAGTTCGATACTTTAAGTATAGTGATTAGGCGAGTATTTTGCTGTGTTTCTAAGAAGAAATATGAAGAGATAAATCCTGATTAGTCAATAGCTTAAACCAATCAGGTGAAATTGATAAGGGCAATGAATGGTCGGGCGAGTCGATACTTTTGATTAATGGTGTTACTGATGGTTAAGGTAGGCGCTAGAACGCTGCTCAATCACTTTGAATAGACGCGAAAGTGCAAAGCACAAAGTAAAATATACGAAGCCAACAATCAGCCAGATCTCGAAGATCAAACCGGAAGAGTTGGCCATCTCAGTACCAACAAAAGTCATCTCTTGGATGGAAATTAGAGACACAATCGACGTGTCTTTAACCAAGGAGATCGCTTGGCCAGCCAATGGCGGTGTGATGGCCGTTAATACTTGCGGTCCAACCACAAATCGATACTTAGACAATGCAGACAAGCCAAGTGAATCGGCGGCTTCCCATTGGCCTTTAGGAATACCTTCTAAACCCGCTCGAATCACTTCCGCAATATAAGCCGAAGAGAGCAAACCAATACAAATAACACCAGATGCTAAGTTTTCCCAAAGGTTAGCTGGGCCGAACAGGAAACCTTGAACAGCGTTAATCTCGCCATTATGTTCACGTAAGATACTTTCTAAACCAAGTAATGGAATCAGTTGGTTAGAAACGAAGAAATAGAAGATGAAGACAAACACCAGTGGCGGAATATTTCGAACCAACTGGATAAAAATCAGTGCAGGCGTTCTGAAGAAAGCGATTTTGGAGTGCCTTGCGACGCCAAGTAATGTGCCAAAAGAGAGTGCTAACACTATGCTCCAGACACTCAAGCGCAGTGTGGCGATCAAGCCTTGGAAAAAGTACGGGACGTTACCTTCGGATGGCGGAATAAAAATCAGGGTAAACGCATCTTCCCAGCGCCACTGGTAGTTAATACCAACAGCAGAGCGATAATAAAGCCAGCCTGCAAACACACAAATGACAGCGAGTAACACACCATCTAAAAGAGTAAGGCGTTGATACCAAGGCTTCATATGAACGTTGGGCTTAGGTGTTGTTAATGCGCTAGTACTACTCACGTCATTCCTGTTTAAACATTAATTATTATTGGGTTGTTGCTTGGATCTAAGACGAATCAAATAAAGCTACTTAAAAAGGCTACTTAAATCGTCGATGAGAAGGCAGTGCAAACAGTGCACTGCCTTGATTTAGATTCGACAGATTAGCTCATATTAAAAAGTGAGCTCAACTTCAGATTACTGACCTTGAGCAATCTGGTCTTGCCAATCTAAAGTAGAGAACCAGTACTCGTAACGCTCTTTCAACCAACCGTCTTCAGTACGTGCTTTGATCCATTCGTTGAAGAACTCTGCCTTGTCAGTTTCACCCAGGCGAACTGCAAATGCTTCGTTACCTTTGGATAGACGCTCTTCAAATGGAATAAATAGCGTGTCTGCGTTTTTGATCGCTTCGTGTTCTGGTTTCGGGCTAGACGCGATAACCGCGTGCGCGTTGCCGTTTAACACTTCTTGGAATGCTTGAGCATCGTCATCGAACTGTAGAACTTTCGCTTTAGGGAAGGTTTCACGAGCCACTTGAACTGTGAACGCACCACGACGAGCAGCAATTTTCACGCGACGAGAATCAAAATCAGAGATCTGAGTAAAACCTTCCGCTAGCTCTTTATTAGCAGCCAGTTGAACACCAGAGTGCGAGTATGGTTCAGTGAACAGTACGCTTTTAGCTCGCGCTTCAGTAATAGACATACCGCCGATGATCACATCAAACTTCTTCGATAATAGAGAAGGGATAATGCCGTCCCATGCCGTAGGTACAAATTCGACTTTCCAACCTGAATCTTCGGCAAGGCGTTTCGCCACGTCGATTTCAAAGCCAACGAGATCGCCTTGTTTGTTACGCATCGCCCAAGGAACAAATGTCGACATACCAACGCGCAGTGAGCCACGTTCGTTGATTTTATCGAGGTTAGGCGTTTCAGAAGCAAGTGCAGGCAAACTTACGGCAAGCGCAAGTAGGGCTGTAATCGCGGTTTTAAATAGCTTCATGCTGATAAATCCTTATTGTGTTCGCCAGTTAGCTCCGAGCTTATGCTCAAGCCAAGCAGCAACGGCAGAAAGTGAAAGTGTAAGAGCAAGATAAATGATCGCCACAGAGAACCAAATCTCGAATGGCATCGCGGTTTCAGAAACAATGTTTCTGGCTTCGGTTGTCAGGTCGAAAATAGCCATGACACTCACAATCGAAGAGTTTTTAATTAGAGAGATCACTTCATTGGTCAAAGGTGGCAAGGTGCGTTGCACCACCTGAGGAAGAATCACATCCCAGTAAGTATAGGTCTTTGATAATCCCAAGGATTGAGCTGCTTCAAATTGTCCTCTCGCAATACCATTTAAACCGGCACGGAATATCTCGGCGGTGTAAGCACCTTGGAAAAGTGCCAAGGCTAAAATGGCAGTGCTAAAGCGATCCAGCCCTAATACGGGGCCAAATACAAAATAGAGCAAATAAATTTGTACTAATAACGGCGTATTACGAATCAACTCAACATAGCTGGTGGCTAGGGTACGTCCAACCACAGAATTTGAGTTTCTCAATAGCGCTGTCGTTAAACCAATAATCAGCGTCGCGACCAAAGAAATCAGAGAAATATTGATGGTAACCAGTAGCCCTTCAACTAATTCAGCAGGCCACCATTCGCCATCTTCATAGAAAGCAATATAGTCTGGCACGCGCTCCCATTGCCAGCTGTATCCCATGGTTTGTGCACCAGAATCGAGAATCCATACAACAGCAGCCACCAGTACAACAATCTGTACCAAAGCGGATAGGGCGGGTTTAATAATTCGAATCAACATCAATAAGTCAGGATCTGATTTAGGAACGCTTGAGTACGTTCATGTTGAGGGTTTTCAAAGAGCGCTTGTGGCGTATTCGATTCCACAATTTGTCCTTCATCCATGAAGATAACACGGTCGGCCACTTGTTTCGCAAAGCCCATTTCATGGGTCACACACACCATGGTGATACCTTCACTCGCCAGTTCAACCATTACATCGAGCACTTCGTTGATCATCTCCGGATCAAGCGCTGAAGTTGGTTCGTCGAACAAGAGTAATTCCGGCTTCATACATAGAGAACGGGCGATAGCCACGCGTTGTTGCTGACCGCCAGAGAGTTGCACTGGGTATTTGTTGGCTTGTTCTGCGATGTGTACACGCTCAAGATAGTGCATTGCAAGCTTCTCGGCTTCGTGTTTACTTTTTTTAAGCGTACGAATTGGGGACAAAGTTAAGTTCTCAAGCACAGTAAGATGGGGGAATAAATGAAAGTGCTGAAACACCATCCCAACTTGGCCTGGGGTGTTAAATTTGCTCGGAAGTGCTTGATCTAACACAGAAAGCTCGCCACTCTCGAAAGGTTCTAGCTGATTGATACAACGGATCAAGGTTGATTTACCCGAACCTGACGGCCCGCAAATCACCACTATCTCTCCTTGTTCAATATTTAAATCGATATCCTTTAGGGCATGAAAATCACCATACCACTTGTTAAGTGACTTAAACTTAACCATTTCCTTGAGATTGTTCAAATCGTTGTTCATACCTAGTAAAGAGACAGGTTTACCTTAACAATATAGAAATATGATTGCACATAAAATTAGGGACTTATGAGAATTTAATAGCATCTTGTAGGGCAAATAAAAAAGCAGCGCCTGATTTGGACGCTGCTTGAGGATATACGCAAGGGCAAAGAATTTGGTTCAGTTTCACGGCATAAATTTTTAGATTATGACGATTTTCCTTAGAACCTTGTTTTCCTTGCTCTAATTTTGAACGCTATTGAATCGCAGACTCTAGAATTTCACGAGTCTTCTCTGGCGTGATTGCTTGGTTTTCGCCAAGTTGCAGGTAGCCATGTGATTCAAGTTGAGCGACAACATTGTCGATCGCTGTTTCTTTGTTTGTTTCGTAGCCGTCGAACATAGTTGCAACGTCTAGGCTGTGGTAGAACGCTTCGATTGCATCGATAGTGCGCTCGGCTAAATCTGCGCCCGCTTCTAGGCCAAATACGTTACGACCCATTTGCTCAAGCTTGCAACGCTTCGCTTCGATTTGGTTACGAAGTAGTGAAGGTTGAACAATCGCAAGTGAGCGTGCGTGGTCTACGTGCCATAGTGCTGTGAACTCGTGGCCAATCATGTGTGTTGCCCAATCTTGAGGAACACCCGTACCAATCAGGCCGTTAAGCGCTTGGTTTGCTGTCCACATTAGGTTGGCACGCCATGCGTCGTTGTCACGCTCGTCGTATTGCTTACCCAGTACAAGTAGGTTTTTCAGCAGAGTTTCTGCGTAACCGTCTTGAACCATCGCGTCTGTTGGCATTGTGATGTATTGCTCACATACGTGTACCCAAGCATCAACTAAACCATTAACTAGTTGGCGTTCAGGCAGAGACTTCATTACATCTGGGTCCATTACTGCAAACTTAGGCTGCACCGCAGGGTTCATGAATGCCAGTTTTTCTTGAGTTGCTTTACGAGTGATTACTGCACCCATGTTAGATTCAGACCCTGTAGCAGGAAGCGTCAGCACTGCGCCGATTGGCGTCGCTTCTGTTACTTGGTGTTTGCCCGCTAGGATGTCCCAACCGTCACCGTCGTATTTAGCCGCTGCAGCAACATACTTAGAACCATCGATTACCGAACCACCGCCAACAGCGATAATGAATTCTACGTTTTCTTGTTTAACAAGAGCGACGGCTTTATCTAGCGTTTCTTTGGTTGGGTTTGCTTCAACACCAGAAAATTCAATCCAAGCGTGATCTTTAAGAGATGCGACTACTTGGTCGTAAACACCATTGTTTTTGATTGAACCGCCACCGTAGATGACTAGTACTTTCTTCGAAGTATCAACCGCTTGGCTGATAGCGTTGATTTGGCCTTGGCCGAAGTGGATAACTGTAGGGTTAACATAAGTGAATTGCATTAGAGATTCCTTGTGTAAAGCTCAATTTGTTATTTTATTTGATTGCTCAATTTCTATATTTGCATATTAGTACAGTAATCTAGGGTGATGAAGAGCTGATCCTCCAAATAAATTGCCTATTTCTACAAAATTGATATTCTTTCTCTGCTTTAGCTTACTTACTCTTAGCACTTGGAATGGAAAGTCGCCACTTATGAAAACACTCGCGCAGTTGTTACAGTCTTATGTAGAACACAAAGGTTGGGATGATCTCGAAGGGATCAGAGAAACAGAAATTGACGGCGTGTGGTTATATAGAAGCAGCGGTGGCAATCAGCGTCAGCCTTTTACTTACCAATCTGGCATCATAATGCTCGGGCAAGGTAAAAAGAACATCTATATTGGCGAACGCCCAGTAACTTACGCAGCAGGAGATTACCTTGTAGTAGGTGTGCCAATGCCGTTGGAGTGTGAGGCCTTGCCTGTTAATGGCGAACCATTACTTGGTTTATCTATCAACATTGACTCTCAACGTTTGCACAGCTTGGTAAAAAAGTTAGAAGACCAAGGCTTTCTTGAGAGCTACTGCAATAAGCACAAACAGAATTCTAGCGGCTTAGAGTCCACGCCGATGGAAGAGCAAATGCTAGAAAGTTTTACTCGATTGGTGAAAATGCTGCATTGCGACATCGAAGCCAACATATTGGGTGATGCCATGGTCAGCGAAATTGTTTATCGCGCACTAACCGGTTCAGAAGGGCGTGTGCTATTCGATCTCGCCCATCACGACGGCCATTACGCACGTGTTGCCAAAGCACTGTCTAAAGTACATGAAGAGTATGACCAAACCATTACCGTTCAATCGCTAGCCGATGAAGCGAACATGAGTGTGTCTGCTTTCCATAATGCTTTCCGTAACGTCACCTTTGAATCGCCACTTCAATACTTGAAGAAGGTAAGGCTCAACAAAGCCAAAGAGCTGATCCAGTTAGAAGGCCTACGAATCAACGATGCCGCGCGCCGAGTCGGCTACTCCAGTCCATCCCAATTCAGCCGCGAATTTAAGCGCCACTTCAATACCACCCCAAGAGCGGTTTAGTTTTTACTCAATATTTATGTCCCGAAAGCTATGGCGTCGATAATTCGTCTGACGCCATCTTCATTTTAGAAAGCACCACTTCTTAGTATCACAACCACCTTTCTCTGCTGTTACCCTAGGCTTCTCAATTGTTTAATTATATGAGGATATGTATCTAATAATGGGTGTTGTTAGACTATTGGCATTTGAGTATCGAACATATTATTAACGTACTTGTATAAAACAGCCTCTTTAAAATAATTAGTTAAATTGCTTAAGAGTTTATGCAGGATATTTCTGTGGTAGTTCAATGGTTCTGATAATAAGGCTGTTTTATTGTGAACAACCTATCAAACAGCATCTAAATTTTTGGAATAACTCATAGAATTATCTGAGAGAGTATTCAATATTATTGAATAGTTTAAAAATTAAAGAGAATTTAGCAGTTGATAAAGCCAAATGTGACGGATATTTAGTCGTGTGATGACTAATTATTCTATAACCTGCTGATTTATAGTCACCTTAGAGTCTGACAGGTATCACGTTTACCCTAAAATAATTCACTTAACATGGCGCTACTTCAATCATTCTTTCCAATACGATTGTTCCACATAAACACGTATTACTATATTATTAAAAGGATAATTCCGATGAGTAGCGATATCATTAAAATTTCAAGAAATACTGAAAATGCACCAATTAATTCTGTATCTACACAAACGGTCGCTTTTTCTCATTATAATAACTTTTCAGCTCAATTACCTGTCGATCCTAAAACAGGTGAAGTTGTGATTGGTGATATTAAAGACCAAGCAGTACAATGCTTGAATAATATTAAGGCCATTGTTGAAAGCATCGACCATGTTATGGATGATGTCGTAAAGATTAATGTTTTCGTTAAGAATATTTCTGATATCGATGCTATCGATGAAGTTTACAAAAGCTTCTTCAACAATAGTCTTCCTACACGCACAGTTGTGGGCGTAGCTGCGCTACCGAATAGCGACGCGCTAGTGCAAATGGATGCGCTGATTTCAAACGGCGAAGGCACTAAACCACAAGCACCTTGCGCGCTGGTAAAGGTATCAAGAAATACAGATAACGCTCCGCATAGTGTTGTCTCTACGCAAACAGCGGCTTTTTCTCACTACAACAACCTTTCGGCTCAATTGCCTATCGATGTAAATACAGGTGAGTTGGTTTCAGGTGGTATCACAGAACAAACGACACAATGTTTAGCAAACATTAAAACGATTCTAGAGAGCATCGGTCATGTCATGAATGACGTGGTTAAAACCACTATTTACCTAAAAGATATCGAAGATGCAGAAAAGGTAAACGAAGCTTGTACTAAGTTCTTCCCAAGTTATGTTCCAGCGCGAACGGTTGTTAATGCCGCTGAACTACCAATGGGCGCTTTAATTCAAATTGATACATCCGTTTCACATGGCGACGGTACACCGCCACAACTGCCAGAAGACACTCGCTTACTGGTTATCGAAGCTAATAATACGGTTGATGCGCCATTTATGGCTTATTCGCACACAGTCGCTTTCTCTCACTACAATCATATTTCAGGTCAACTGCCTGTAGATCCGAAAACCAATGAAGTGGTTGCTGGTGGTATAAAAGAGCAAACTGAACAATGTCTTAAGAATATTAAGGCGATCATTGAAAGTGTTGACCACAGCATGGACGATACGGTGAAAATTAATATTCAGCTTAAAGATGTTTCAGATATTGATGCGGTGAACGAAATCTACACTACGTTCTTTAATGCTGATTTACCGGCAAGAACGGTGGTTGGGGTTTCAGAGATTCCTATGAACGCTTTAATTCAAATTGATGCCGTCGTTTCTAACTGCGAAGGTACACCTCCACAAGACATTGTTGCTTAAACATCGTTACACACATCGATAACAGCGTTGAAATTTCGGCTCTATTTCCTAACTTGGAATTAGAGCTGATTCAGTTTGAAGGCCTGCGATTAAGCGACAGTGTATACCGAATCAATGACTCCAATTCATCACAAGTTGGGCGCGAATGTAAGCGCCACCTCAATACATCCCCACGAGCGGTGTAATGCTTCCTATCAGCAATAAAGGTTGTTAAACATGCGGCACTTCATATAGTGCAATCTTGCGCATAATTTTTGATTGACCGAGAAATCTAAATTTTATAAATACCTGTTATTGAGGTACTAAGATTCTGGAGGAGGTTCATTTGCTCGATTTGTTAAAGAAAGTGGTGCTTATCAATTTGATGGCTGCAATGGTCGTTTATGTGCTGTCGCAGTTTTTTCCTTTCTTTGCTTCTACTCGACTCGTCGACTTCTTATTTTTTGTCGTTATTGTCATTTGGATATTGGCAAAACTTCTGTGGGAGGGAGGCGTTCATAGCAAAACAACGCGCTTAGATGATCCTATTACAGACAAAGTCTACAAAATGGTCGACGGGCACGATTTTGCTAAAGACCAACAAGAAGACTATCGAATGAATTATCAAACGGGCTTAGTGTTATTCATTGCTGGCTTACCGGCGTTTATTGCGTGCTTTGTTCTGCAATTCTTTTAAGTACGGGTAAGAGGCAGTAATGGAAGAATATTTAGAGCTGGACTTGATGACATTAGAGTCAATTTCAAAAGAAGCGGGCTTTCCAGTAGATAGAGATGTGTATTTAGCATTGCGCACTCAATCAATGGAACAAGGACTGCTTGTCGAATATCGGCGACAGAATAAGCTAATTGGCTACACAACGTTGAGTGATTTAGGGGATGGAAAGTGGTTTGTCCCTATGTTTGTGGTACACCCAGACTATAGAAGTAAAGCCGCTTTTCTTGCTCTATTTCGTGGCATTGTAAATATACTGAAAGAGCGCGATTCAAGGGTATTAGTAAGCAATGTTTTACGCCTAAATGAACTGTCGGTGCAGTTTCATAAGCGATTAGGGTTTGAAATAACACGTGAGAATCACTTAGGTTATGAATTTACACTAGCGTTGACTCCTGAAGTAAAAAGAAAATGGGCTAACTTCGTCGCTGTTACCTTGGGGTCATAAATAATTGTGGATCGAGTTTGACCTCAAGTGTGTGGTGGTTAATATCACCTTTCTATCAAACGCATCACTATTAACGCTTCTTATCTTTCGAGAGTAATCAGCAAGGGCATGTATTATGTACAAAGTCGGAATCGTATTATTTGATGACTTCACCGATGTAGACTTCTTCTTGATGTATGACTTACTAGGAAGAACGACGGACTCTTGGGAGGTTAAGGTTCTCGGAACCAAGCTCGAGCATCGCTCACATTTGGGTATGACCGTGAAAATCGATGGTCATTTGAGTGAAGTTGCGCAGCAAGACGTTGTGCTGATCACAAGTGGTTATCGTGGTATTCCGGCTGCATTGAGAGAACCAGAGTTCATGAACTCATTACAGTTGGATCCGAGCGAGCAGTTAATCGGGTCGATTTGCGCTGGATCTTTTGTGTTGCACGAACTCGGTTTACTTAAAGGCAAGAGGCTAACAACAAATCCGCATGCAAAACCAACATTAGAAGCGATGGGTGGAGATGTTCAAGATCTACCTCTAGTCATCGAAGGCAACATTGCTACAGCTGGTGGGTGCCTTTCTCTGGTCTACTTAATTGGTTGGGTGGCCGAGCGGTTATTTGATTCTAACAAACGTAGGGCGATACAAAATCAGCTCATCCCTGCAGGGCAGTTAGAGCTCTTCGAAGAGCTTATCTCTAGAACCATCCAGTCTGCAGAGGCTGATAACTTACACAACAAGTCATTCAAAGCTGAGCTTACAGACGCGGTGAGTTAAATCATCGTTATGGTATTTTTACAAAAAGCGTTTAACGAGAGAAAGAAAACCAGTTTATGCAATTTCGAATTATTTTACTGTTGTGCCTAGCCCTGATGGGTTGTTCATCCAAACCAGAGTTAGCTCCTGACCCAACAACTGTCACTCTTTTTTATGGTAATACGTCGATCTCTGCGGGTGTTTTAGAAGATAAAACATTTAGTTCAGTGCTCGCTGATAGGGCTGAAAGCGTGACTTTTTCAGGGGCAATACGTAAGCAAGACCCTGGCTACTTCGTCGATATACTCGTGATTCGAGAAAAGAAAGAGCCGCGTTCAACACGACAACTAAACGCCTCGCTTGTTATGAAGCCCGGAGAGTTAGTGGATGTTGGTGGTGTGAATAACGATGTATTCAGAGTCATTATTGAGTAGCAAGACAAACATGCCGATTAATTTGAATTTTCACTTTACCTCAACCTAACTTCAAGTCTTAAGCTTCTTTTACTCATTTAAAAGGAGCTTATTATGCAAAATAACTACGTAAAAGAACTTGCTGTCAAAACTTACCAAGAAGAACTTCAGAAAGAGTACGTAAAATCTAAAGCTCGCCCATTTCATGTCCCAAGTTTTATCGGAGGCATACTGTTGTCAGTCGTGTTGGTTGGCTTGTTTTAACTTATGCAGAATCTTTGATCCACTGCCAACTCTCAATACATCTATTTGATGCACTTTAATGCATAAGGCACAATCGCTTAGGTTGAATTATGACGCCAATGTCGAGAGGAAGTATGGCAAGTCCTAGAGTTTTAAAGGCGCAGATTACTGATATTACGTGTGGCGAAAATGTCACTATCATCGAACCAAGCAACGTTTATGGCTGTGAGCTTAAAGATGATGTGTTCGTTGGCCCTTTTGTAGAAATTCAAAAGAACTCGGTTATCGGTGACAGAAGTAAGATTCAGTCTCATACCTTTATTTGTGAGTATGTGACGATCGGAAGTGACTGCTTTGTTGGGCACGGGGTGATGTTCGCGAATGACTTGTTTAAAGATGGCAAGCCAGATCCAAACCCAGACAGTTGGGGACGAACTGTTATCGCAAATAACGTTACCATCGGTTCCAATGCGACAGTGTTGTCTGTCAGCATTTGCGAAGGGGTGGTAATCGGCGCGGGCAGTGTGGTGACCAAAGACATCACCGAGAAAGGTATCTATGCAGGTAACCCTGCTAAGAAGTTAAGAGACTTACCTTAGATTCAGAAGACAAGCTGAGATGTATGAATCGTAAGGTGCGGCTTTTTAGATAAGCATCAGAGTATTGATTATGGATATATTTTTACACTTACTTCACCCAAGCGATGTCAGTAATTTATTGGAGTTTGAAGTCGAAAATAGAGAATGGTTTGAGCAATTTGTTCCAGCTAGAGAAGACCGTTTTTATTCAAATGCGGGTGTTGCCGAGCAAGTTATAAGCTTTCTAAAAGAATATGACAATGGCGATATGATTCCTATGTTGATCAAAGACGCTAATGGCACTATTTGTGGGCGAATCAACGTTCGTGATATCGACCAGAACACTGAAAGTGGAGAACTAGGTTATCGAGTAGGTCACGCATTTGGTTCTAAAGGTATTGCGTCCAATGCGGTGAGAAAGGTACTTATCTACTTGGCCGAGCACTCTTCCCTTAAATATGTTGATGCCTATGCGCTAGTGGGTAATGTAGGGTCAAATAAAATCCTATCCAATACAGGATTTGATTTAGTTGAGCGCGTTGAAAGTTACGCCGTGTTCAAAGGGAAGGCTCAAGATGCTCATTATTACCGAAAGGCGATACTTTCTTAAGTGAATGTTTGAGATGTATTATTTGTTCTATCATCAATGAGATAATAGATTTAGACAAGATGAGCTCACATCAGTTGTGGTGCGAAACAATACAGAGATCAGTTTATGAACATCGTGACAGTCTATAGTGGTAATCAACAGGTATACGCGAATCTATATCAGGGTTATGCCGCCGAGTTTTCAAAGATCATCGGAGATAAACCAGACGAGTATGGCTTGTTTGAGATTTATCCGACGCTTGGTGATGCCGTAACAGGTTACTTACTCTACATTGATGGAGTTCCTGCTGCTTTGACAGCCATTGAAACCAAAGCGCCAAATGAGTTTGAGATATGCGATTTCTATGTCGTCCCTTATTTTCGAAAAAACAAAGTAGGGAAACGGTTTATCTGTGAGCTGTTTGAACATCTAAAAGGCAGTTGGGAGATCAAGCAAGTACTGGGTGCAGAGCATGCAGTTAAGTTCTGGAGAGAGGTCGTTAATGACTACACATCAGGTAACTACGTGGAAGATCAATATCAGGACGAAAAATGGGGCTTGGTAACGAGACAATGCTTCAATCACGATGCTAGTGCAGAGTAAAACTTTAAACATCAGAAGCTGGCAGCATCCTTCTAGCCAGCTTCGAGTCTTTTTGTTTCAAGGTTACTTCTTGGTTTAAAGTGTCTTCTAGATTTAGGGTAACCTTATTGCTTTATCGTTACTTTTGAGGTTTATTGCGTTCGATAATACTGATCGCGATTGCTAAAAATAGGATATCTTTCACTAAGAAGAAGTTAGTAACCAAAATACCATCCGATACTTTCCAAGCGTTTGGCGTGGTAACTAGAAAGCTCAGCGTCACAACAAAGATAGCCGCCGCCGCAATGCCAGAATAAAACGCCACTTTCGGCTTTTTAAATCCAATCATCAGTCCGATCGCGACAATGATTTCAGCACCACCAACCATGTTAGATACGGCTTGGACTGAGAATAAATTGTAAAGCCAGTTCATTGCAGGATGATTTGCGATTAGTGGTTCAATGAGCATCGCTTCAGTTGGCGTAAACTTGTAGATACCAATCCAAGCGAGCACTAATGCTACGCCAATCACACCAAGGTTATATCCCACATTGCTCTGTTTTAAATCATAGGTTTGAACATGCATAAAAGTACTCCATTAATAAGTCCTAAAACATGACCGCACTAGTGCAAAATTAATTTCACTATGAGAGTATTACTCCTTCTTATGAATTATTACACTTGGCATTTTAATGTCATATATATCAATGATTTATTTAAAAAGTGAAATGATAGTTTTTATTAAAATCTTTAGAAGATGAAACAAGGAGATAAGTTATCAACGCACTTATATATGATGCTTTTAGTGGAGAGTCGGCGAAAGGGAATCCTTGTGGGGTTGTTGAATTAGAGCAATGGTTAGCAGATTCGGAACTATTAGAAATAACACATCAACTAGCACAGCCTATTACTGCTTTTGTGAAGAAATCGGGAAGTCAGTTCGACATCCGTTGGTTTGCAATAGATGGTGAGATAAACCTGTGTGGTCATGGTAGTTTGGGTGCTGGTACTGATTTGATCGAGCGGTATAAGTTTGAAGAGGTTACTTTAAACAGTGATTATGGACAGGTCGTGATTTCTAGAAAAGACGGCCTATCTCGATTGGAACTGCCAAGCTGGAATGGTAAACCTTATGTTGAGCGGAGCGATGCTCCAATTGATCTGTCGGCTTTGAATCAGCCCGTTGTCGATGTATTCTCGACAAGAGATTTAGTATTAGTGTTGGATTCAGAGGAAGCAGTAAGGAATTTTACTCCTGATTTTGAACAGTATAAAAAAATCAATGACCTGCATGCTGTCATGGTGACCGCTCAAAGCTCGGATGACGGTTATGTACTTCGTTATTTTGCACCGAAGATCGGCATTTTAGAGGATTTAGCAACCGGATCTGCGCAATGTTCACTGGCCCCATATTGGTTCGATAAGCTAGGAAAAGACAAACTCTCAGTTCGTCAGCTTTCTAGTGCTGGTGGGTATTTTGAAGTGGAGAAGGGAGTAACTTCATCGATCATAGTCTCTGCTAGAGTTGAATGCCGTCAGTGACAAGGGTATTGAGTCTAAGAACTATAGCGCGATCTAATTTTTGTTCTCAATATTAGGAATTTGGATTAGATTACGCTGACGTAAATCCTAATTATAAGAAGAGAATCGCACGTGAAAATCCATAGAATTAACCCGACCAAGCGTTGGTCAGATGTAACCGTATTTAATGGCATCGCAAGCTTTGTTGAAGTACCAGAGACGGATACATCGGCAGGAATTAAGAGCCAGGTTCAGCAAATTTTTGATCAAGCTGAAGAAATGATGAGCTTGGTCGACAGCGATAAATCTCGCGTATTGTCGGTGACAATTTACCTAACAAATTTCGCGAACTTCGATGCACTGAACGAAGTGTGGGATTCATGGTTCCCTGAAGGTAGTGCACCAAGCCGAGCGTGTGTAAAAGCTGAACTGGCAAACCCAGAGCTATTGGTTGAGATGTCGTTTATGGTTGCTGCGGGTGAAAAGTTTCAATAAGCCGAACTATCGGTAGAAATAAGCTTCGTCAATACAAGTAACGAACAGATAAAACAAAGCCACTCAGGTGAATCACTTGAGTGGCTTTTTCGTTTTAAAGGCTAACCGAAACTAAATCGGATTAGGAATTAAGCGATGCCTTGATCTCTTGCCATCTGCTTCGCGATCTTCGGTGCGTGCCATAAACACGGCAGCAAGATAAACGATACAGGAACGGCTGTGATCACAATAAATGACTGTAGAGCAGAGATGCCGCCAGAGCCCATCGAGATAAGTGCAATAGCTACGGCACCCATGATGATACCCCAGAAGGTACGTACTGCTGCATTCGGCTCTGTTGTGCCCGTCATTACTACACTGATTGTGTAAGTCATTGAGTCACCTGTCGTCACGATAAACGTGGTCGTCAGGATAAGGAACAGAATCGCAATCAGAGTAGGGAACGGCAGTTGCGCAGTAATTGCTAGAAGAACTGCTGGAAGGTTGAACCCTTCGAACGCGCTAGAAATCACACCTGGGTTCTCTAATTCAAACGCTAAACCACTACCACCAACGATGCTGAACCAGAAACACGTTACAAGCGGTGCAACGATGCTGATAGATACGATCATTTGGCGAATAGTGCGGCCACGAGAGATGCGAGCAATGAAGATAGCCATCATTGGACCGTAACCTAAGAACCACCCCCAGAAGAACACAGTCCAGCCACCTAGCCATGCTGTATCTTGGCGGTAAAGCGCCATTGGGATGAAGTTATCAATCATTTCACCCATGCCTTGTAGGTAACCGTCAACGATGAAGCTTGTTGGGCCTACTAGAAGGATGTAGCCGATTAGACACACAGACAAGATGATGTTGTAACGGCTAACCAGTTGGATGCCTTTGTTCACGCCACTTAATGCAGACAATGTGTACATAGCGATAGCAAAGATAATAATGACACTTTGAGTTGCAAAGCTGTCTGAAATACCAAACAGTTCGCTCAATGCGTAGCTGATTTGTAGACCAAGGAAACCGATAGGGCCGATAGTACCTGCGGCTACAGCAACAATGCTGCATGCGTCTACTACGTTACCCACCCAGCTGTTGATTGCCTTGTCGCCAAGTACAGGGTAAAGCAGAGTGCGAGGCTTAAGAGGAAGGCCTTTGTCGTAATGCAGATGCATTAACACGATAGAAGACAAGCCACCTAAGATTGCCCATGCAAGGAAACCCCAATGCATGAAAGATTGTGATAGAGCGTTAAACGCCATCGCTTGTGGATCAGCGTTGCCATAAAGTGGCGGAGCCGAAACAAAGTGAGCAATAGGCTCTGCGGCTGCCCAGAACACACCGCCGCCAGCTAGCAGCGTACATAGGACGATAGACATCCATTTGAAGGTGGTCATTTCAGGTAGGGCAAGCGTTCCTAAGCGAACGTGGCCGGTGCGACCTAGTGCAAGCACTAAACCGATAATGAAGTTGAGAAGTAGTAGGACTTGCCAGAAAGCACCGAACCACTTAGTTGAGTAACTGAAGCCGATGTTAACAAGTTCGGACAACACGGAGGTGTTGGTGAAAGCGAGGATGACAAAGAGGGTTAAAAAACTGCCACTAAGCCAAAAGACTGGGTTTCCGAGTTCCAGTTTTTCACCCAGAGATTGAGCTTTATTGAAATCGATAGAAGTAGATTCTGCGTTGATGTTTTCGTTGGCGACTTGCGTCAAGTTGGACATTATTTCTTCGCTATATTTGGCTCTTTCAAGCCTATGTATTTCTCCCACACTTGCATGGAAATGTGAGGTTTGTCAAAAAAGCCGCCGATACTAACACATTTGTTATCAAAAAGTGGGCGAATTCCCAAAAGAATCCCAAATCGCCTTTAAATCACTACTTTTTGGCTAGTTTTGATACGGATTTTTTTCTCGAATCCAAATCACATTTCCGATTTTTGAGACATTATTTTTTAGCTTTCCGAAATAAATTAATATTAGTTGTTGGTGCAAAATAAGTGTCGACTCATTGCATGCTATAAACAAATTAATGCGAGTCATTTTATAAATACTGAATATTTTAGGTGTTTAATTGGCGCTGTTACCTACAGTTGTTTTGCGAAGAGATTTAAGTGGTGAGGAAAATGCCATTTAGATTAAACATCTTGAAACAACAACTTAAGGGATAGCTAACATGCACCTAAACCAAGGAAGAGTGGCCAAGAAGGTTTTTACACTCAGTACTCTAACCGCGTCATGCTTAATGGCGTTCAACAGTTATGCGGCTGTTGATTGTTCAACGTTAGAAACGTGGGACTCAGCCACGGTATACACCGGTGGTGATCAGGTTTCACATGACGGCAGCGCGTACTCAGCGAATTACTGGAATCAAAACAACAACCCGAGCCAATTTGAAGGTGATTACGCACAGTGGAAAAAACTGGATGTGTGTAGTGGCAATGGAGGCGGCGGTACACCAAATGAAGCGCCAACCGCTTCGTTAACAGCGCCAACGGCATCCGATGTGATTGTTGAAGGTGATAATGTGGTACTTAGCGCAACAGCACTCGACTCTGATGGCAGTGTTGCTTCGGTAGAATTCTTTGTCGATGGTTCGTCGGTTGCAGTAGTGACAGCGGCACCATTTGAGGCGGCTTGGGCTGCAACGTCTGGTAACCATCAAGTTTCAGTTGTTGCAACGGATAATGAAGGCGCAGCAAGTGTTGCAAGTGTGGTTTCTGTTTCTGTTGATTCAGCACAACCAGGTAATGAAGCGCCAACAGTTTCAGTTGCCCTTTCAGCGACATCTGTTGATGTTGGTGGTGTAGTCACACTAACTGCAATGGCAGCAGACAGCGATGGTACGGTTGATAAGGTTGATTTCT
Source organism: Vibrio crassostreae (assembly GCF_024347415.1). Taxonomy (NCBI): domain Bacteria; kingdom Pseudomonadati; phylum Pseudomonadota; class Gammaproteobacteria; order Vibrionales; family Vibrionaceae; genus Vibrio; species Vibrio crassostreae. The sequence continues at coordinate 869,299 of NZ_AP025477.1, read as the reverse complement.
ACGTAGCGGGTGCTCTTGTGGGTACAGCTGCAACAAGCCCATACACGCTAGATTACACAACCACTCAAGCAGGCTCTCTAGCGGTTTACGCGAAAGCGACAGACAACCAAGGCGCAACGACTGATTCAGCACTTGCTTCTTTGACAGTTAACGGCGCTCCAACGGTGAGCACTTGTCGACCTGATGGCTTGTATCAAACGCAAGGTATCGATGTCCCTTACTGTACGATTTACGATGATGAAGGCCGTGAGAAGATGGGTGCGGATCACCCACGTCGTGTGATTGGTTACTTCACCAGTTGGCGTGCAGGGGATGACCCACAAGCCGCTTACCTAGTAAATGACATCCCTTGGGAACAACTTACACACATTAACTATGCCTTCGTGAGCATCGGTTCAGACGGCAAAGTAAATGTGGGTGATGTAAATGACCCAAATAATGCTGCTGTAGGTAAAGAGTGGCCGGGCGTGGAAATTGATCCTGCATTAGGTTTTAAAGGTCACTTTGGTGCACTCGCAACCGCGAAGAAAAAACACGGTGTTAAAACGTTAATCTCAATCGGTGGTTGGGCTGAAACAGGCGGCCACTTCGCGACTGACGGAAGCCGAGTGGCTGATGGTGGTTTCTACACCATGACGACCAACGCTGATGGTTCTATTAATCACCAAGGTATTGAAACATTCGCGACTTCCGCGGTAGAAATGCTTCGTAAATACCAGTTCGATGGTTTGGATATCGATTACGAATACCCAACCTCAATGGCGGGTGCTGGTAACCCGTACGACAAAGACTTCATGGAACCACGTCGTCAGTACCTATGGGCTTCGTACCAAGTATTGATGAAAGTGCTGCGTGAGAAGCTTGATGTAGCGTCTGCTGAAGATGGCAATCATTACATGTTAACTATCGCGGCTCCTTCTTCTGGTTACCTATTGCGCGGTATGGAAACATTCGATGTAACCAAGTATCTCGATTACGTAAACATCATGTCTTACGACCTTCACGGTGCATGGAACGATCACGTTGGTCATAACGCTGCCTTGTTTGATACAGGTAAAGATTCAGAGTTAGCACAGTGGAACGTTTACGGCACTGCGGCTTACGGTGGTATCGGTTATCTGAACACGGATTGGGCTTACCATTACTTCCGTGGTTCTATGCCAGCAGGTCGTATTAACATCGGTGTGCCTTACTACACGCGTGGTTGGCAAGGTGTAACGGGTGGTGAGAATGGTCTTTGGGGTCGAGCTGCGCTACCAAATCAATCTGAATGTGCAGCGGGTACAGGCGAAGGCGAGAAGAACAACTGTGGTCATGGCGCAATTGGTATCGACAACATGTGGCACGATACCGATCCGAAGGGCAACGAAATGGGTGCGGGTTCAAACCCAATGTGGCATGCGAAGAACCTAGAGAAAGGTATTTGGGGTTCTTATGCAGATGCTTACAAACTTGATCCTGTCAACGATCCAACGGATGTTCTAACGGGTACTTATACGCGTAACTACGACAGTGTGGCGGTTGCACCTTGGCTGTGGAATGCAGAGAAGGGCGTATTCCTTTCTACAGAAGATAAGCATTCTATCGATGTGAAAGCGGACTACGTTATCGATAAAGAAATCGGCGGCATTATGTTCTGGGAACTAGCTGGGGATTATAACTGTTATGTTCTCGATGCGAGCGGCAACCGAACTTCAATCGATACCACTGAGCAAGCATGTAACAGCGGTAACGGTGAGTTCCACATGGGTAACACAATGACGAAAGCTATCTACGATAAGTTTAAGTCTGCAACACCATATGGAAACAAAGTCGCGACGGGCGCTATCCCAACAGAAGCGCTAGATATCACAGTATCGGTTGGTGGCTTCAAAGTCGGTGACCAAAACTACCCAATCAACCCTAAGATCACGTTCACGAACAATACAGGGCAAGCACTTCCGGGCGGAACTGAGTTCCAGTTCGATATCCCAGTATCAGCTCCTGATAACGCGAAAGATCAATCGGGCGGTGGTTTGTCTGTGATTGCTTCGGGTCATACTCGTGCGGATAACATCGGCGGACTAGACGGTACTATGCACCGCGTAGCGTTCACGTTGCCTGCATGGGAAGATCTTCCTGCTGGTGGTGTGTATGAGCTAGACATGGTGTATTATTTGCCAATTTCAGGCCCTGCAAACTATGCAGTGAGCGTGAATGGTGTCGATTATGCCTTTAGCTTTGAGCAACCAGACCTACCATTAGGTGATATCAGTTCAGGTGGCGGTAACCCTGGCGATGGTGGCACAAACCCTGGTACATGCGACACTGCAGGTTTGACGGTTTACCCAGATCTACCTCAGAAAGATTGGGCTGGTAATCCAAGCCATGCAAACACGGGTGACCAAGTGGTTCACAACGGCAGTATTTACCAAGCTAACTGGTGGACAAGCTCTGAACCGGGTAGCGACGGTAGCTGGACTCAGGTTTGTTCTTAATCTAACGCTAGATCATGTATTTATAGGTAACGAATGCGAATGATTTTAAGTTTATTTATCAGTATCTTAGTTTGATTTAAATACATAACTGAAGCGTAAAATTAAAACGCCGAACTGAATCCAGCTCGGCGTTTTTGCTATAAGTCACAGATTGCGTATAGAAACCTCTCAAAATATCGACACTCGTTCAGTAAAAAATAAAAATATGATATAAAACAATCTGTATATAAAAGAAATCACAGCGTTACCTGAAATTATAAATCTATGGGGTAATCTTGAAGGTCAGACGTAAGTACATTCTTAATTTTTCCATTGCGCTCGCCGTCGTGTCGATGATTCTTTCCGCTGTTCAATTTAATCGAACTGAAAGGTCATTATTAGAATCTAACCAACTGTTTTTTCGTACGATTGTGAATGCGAGCTACGATATTGTCGATACCACAGTTAATGAGGCGATAAAGACATATCTTAAAGGAATCACGGATACCGTTGCGTCTCATGTATGGCATGCCACGCCAGAGAAAGAAATTGAACAGGTAAGCCAAATTGCCAGTGAATTGCACATTGGACAATCGGGTTATATTTATTTGATGTCTCCGCAAGGCGTCCACCTCTATCATCCATTCTTACAAGGTAAGAAGCGCGGTCACCTTACTCATATCCAAAAACAGCTCAGTATTGGCTCTGGTATGATCGAATACTTTCACGCCAATCCTCATGAAATAAACCGCCGAGCCAAAGTCGCTTATTCGACGAGGCTTCCGAGTGGCAATACATTGGTTGCGACGACCTATAAAGAAGAATTGATGTATTTGGTCGATCTTGAAGGTTTAAAAGACAAGCTAAGAAAGTACGCGTTCGGTGAGAGCGGATATGTGTACATTGTGGATCTGCAAGGTAACTTAGTGCTTCATCCGGATTATGAACATAAATCATTGAAATCCTTAATAGACTACTCGTCTGAACTGCTTATTGATCGAGTCGCCACCAAACCCGAAGGTCACTTCAGTTATTCGATTTCTAGTGACAGTGGCACGACAAATAAAAACATCTTCTACAAGTTTTACCCTTATCTGAATTGGGTCATTTCTGCAGGTATCTTAGAGCAAGAGCTTAATCGAAATCATAGCCTGTTGTTTATTAGTTTGATGGCTTTGGTTGTAAGTTTGCTAAGTATTATTGTCGTGTTGGTGCTTTACCTGCGGCATCGTCATCTTAAAATCTTGGATGTGGCAAGCCTCGATTACCTTACTGGGCTTCCTAGTCGACGGAGTTTTATCGAGCAGCTAAAACTGAAAATTACTCAGAATTCACCTTATCCGATAACGAATGTCGGCGTCATCTTGCTTGATATTGACCATTTCAAACGGGTCAACGATCAATATGGTCACGCTCAAGGCGATCGAGTTATCTGTGCGGTCGCAAAGTCACTTAAGAGATTTGTTAACCGTCGTCGTTTGATTGCACGCTATGGCGGCGAAGAGTTTATTTTGTTGACGTTTGATTGTGATGAACATGAGTTATTCGAGTTATCAGAGGCGTTACGGCTATGTGTTGAGCAACTTCAAGGCTTGGTGTCTCCGGTGACAATCAGCGCTGGTTGTTGCCATGCTCCGGCACTGACTGATATTGAAACCGCTATCGATAAAGCCGATAAAGCGCTTTATCAAGCCAAAGAGAGTGGACGCAATAACACTCAAGCGTATCGAGAGAGTGAATATCGCGTTGCTTACATGTGAGTGGTTGAAACCTTCGATTCGAGTGAAGATTTGATGCACACAAATCGTGCTTTGAGACCGACAGATACTAAAAAGCCCAAATAGATCGCTTTATTTGGGCTTTTTCAGAATTATTTGAAATGCTAATCGCTAATTTAAGCTTTCGCTGCTTTCATCGCTTCCGTTTTTTTTTCCTTTTGCATTTTTGCAAGAAAGTAGATGTTTACACAAGCGATGAAACCGTTGGTCGCGACAACTGGCCATGCGTCAATCATAACGCCGTATGCTGTAAAGAGTGTACAGCCAACAAAGTTAAGGACACGCAGACGAACGATATCTTTCATTGTTAATGAAATTGCGACCATAATAGACGCAGCGTAACCTAAAATTTCAACCATATTGAATTCCATTGTTTGACCCTCTTAAATTTGCCGATACTTTGTCGGTACCAATTCTTCTCTTCATGAGATGATTGAGGAAGCTCCGTGCCTCGAATGGTCTGGTTTTGTTTAACGGGGTAAACTATACCAACTCTGTTTTTGTGATAAAACCCCCAAAATGGACAGAAGTGAAGGTTAGCGATTACGCAAACGTTTAATGACCTTTCTATTAACATAATTACTATTTATGTTGGAGGTTGAATTGATAGTTATTCTTATATGGGTAAGGGAGTCACGAATGATAAAACGATCCATTTGTGCAACAAAAAGCATAAGAAAAGTAGCGCAGTTGGCTTTGATAGCGATTGGACTGACAGCATGTACCACTCAAGAATTGCCGCCAACGCACAATTATGGTGTGGTCACCAGTGGTGATTTTGAGTTCATGAAACACGGAGTGATGACGTACTCGTGGCACCCTGAATCAGAGCAGGTTTACCTTTCTCAAAAATACGATGAAACTGTGGTTACCGATTTAGTGCGTGAGTCGATTCAAGAGCAACTCTCTAATAAAGGTTACCAGTTAAAACAGGATGGTGTCGGCGATGTTGTTGTCGGTTTTGGGTTGGCGGAAGAATCGGAACTGAACGATGAGTCGATCTTTGATGCGATCAAGCTATCTACTGGTGTGCCATTTTATGATGGTGAAGGTAAAGTAGCGGAGAAAGGATCGTTGTACATTGCGTTTTTCGTACCTAACTCTGAGGTCGTACAATGGCAAGCATTAGCACAATCTGGCATCCAAACTGATTTAGAGCCAAGCGAAAGAAAACAGCGCGCTACTGGCTTTGTTGAAATGTTATTTAGACGCATGCCTGAGCGATAGAATTAGGCGCTGGATAGATTCGTTGAGTCAATATTAGTTGTTGAAAATATGGTCAGATCGCAGATTATACTTTTTTATTTGTAACGAATGGTACAAATACGTAAAGCAACGTAAAGTTCGCGCTTCTTTTGCTAGCATTTGTCTATACTGCTCAAAACGTTAACTTAGGTTTGATTCAATGAAACTGTTTTCCAAATACTCTCTCCCTCTATTAAGTATATTCATTGTAAGTAACGCAGCGATGGTAAGTAATGCAGCTATCGCAGCACCTTCTATAGTACCAAGCCCACCTAGCCTAGGCGCAAAAGGGTATGTGTTAATTGATTTTAATTCTGGTGATGTGCTGGTAGAAAAAAATGCACACACTAAGTTAAACCCAGCGAGTTTGACCAAACTGATGACCAGTTATGTGGCTGGACAAGAGATGAAGCGAGGCAACATTTCTGCTGATGATCAGGTACGAATCAGCGAAAACGCGTGGGCGAAGAACTTTCCAGACTCTTCAAAAATGTTCATCGAAGTAAACACTGATGTTGCAATGATGGACCTTTATCGTGGCTTGATTATTCAATCAGGTAACGATGCGAGTGTTGCGATTGCAGAACACGTTGCAGGTTCACAAGATGCATTCGTCGACCTTATGAACTCTTGGGCTACATCTCTGAAGCTAGAAAATACCCATTTTGCCAATGCACATGGCTTAGACGCCGATGATCTCTATTCGACTCCTTATGATATTGCGCTACTCGGTCGTGCCATTATTCGTGATTTACCGGATGTGTATGGCTTATACAGTGAGCGTTCTTTTAGTTACAACGGCATCACACAGCACAACCGTAATGGCTTGTTGCGTGATAGAAGCTTAACCGTTGATGGCATGAAAACGGGCTACACCTCTGGTGCTGGCTACAGTTTGGCGAGTTCAGCGACACAAGGTGAGATGAGACTTATTGCGGTTGTGATGGGCGCATCAAGCGTTAAGAGCCGTGAATCAGACAGTAAACAGCTGTTGAGCTATGGTTTCCGTTTCTTCGATACACTAAACCCGCACAAAGGCGGCGATCAAGTGGCTGAAGAGAAGGTATGGTTTGGTGAGCAAGACACATTGAAACTAGGTGTGGCAGAAGACACGTTCATTACCTTGCCTAAGTCAGACAGTAAAAAGCTGACTGCATCTATCGAGCTTAACTCTGAACTGAAAGCGCCAATTGCAGAAGGTCAAACTCTAGGTGTGGTTCATTACACCGTTGATGGTGAAGATGTTCAAACTCAGCCTTTGATCGCGCTGGAAGCGGTTGAGCAGGGCGGTTTGTTCAAACGTTTAATGGACTACGTTAAGCTGTTCTTCGCGAGCCTATTCTAAATAGAGCTTGTAGCGATAAGCCGCAATCAAAAGTGGAAACATATGGGTGTTGTGAGTGAATCACAGCGCCCATTGTTTTTTTACATCAATGAAAACACCGCTTCGTACCATCTTTATTAGCCGTAGCGGGCGGTTTCGATTACTATACGCAAAATTTAGCAGTGTAGTCACTTATGACGATAGAGATAAAGAACGTAACCGAACCCGAAGTAACCTGTGCTAATTGTCAGGCATGCTGTTGTCGTTTAGAGGTTATGATCATCACAGATACGGGCGTACCTGAAGAGCACATCGCTTACGATGAGTGGGGCGGTGAAACCATGAAGCGCTTAGATGACGGTTGGTGTTCTGCGGTAGATAGAGAAACACTGATGTGTACTATCTATGAAAACCGACCATGGATCTGTCGTGAGTTCGAAATGGGCTCTTTTGAATGCGTTGATCAGCGCAAAGATGTAATGGGCTAGGCGTCTGCAGTATTGAAGTTAGTAACGAAAATACGCTACTGAGCTGTGATAAGCACATTAAAAATTAAATATCAGGGTTCTATATCTTAAGCAGATGTAGAACCTTGATGCGTTTTACGAGATCGAATATTTAGTGAGATAAGATTTTTAGTACGATAAAAATAACTTAGAACTCAGAAGGCACTTCAAACTCCATCCATTCACCGGTTGTCGGGTGAATCAACTTTAGGTAGCCAGCGTGCAGGTGTAAGCGCTCGCGTTTGTATCCGTATAAGTCGTCACCACGAATAGGTACACCAAGCCCCAATGGATGAGCGCAGTGTACTCGCAGCTGGTGGGTTCGCCCTGTTTTAGGGTACAGGTGAACCTTGGTCTTGCCATTATGAGTGCTCACCGCTTGCCAATGGGTCTCTGCATTTCGGCCGTGTTGATTGCAAACCAGTTGTCTTGGTCTGTCCGTGATGTCGCCGCGCAAAGGAAGGCTGATATCGCCAGACTCACCCGTTATTTCACCATCTAACAAAGCGGTGTAGCGCTTCTGTACGGTTCTATCAATGAACTGCTTCTGAATGTGCTTGTTTGACTCTGCCGTGAGCGCCAAGATCAACAAACCTGACGTTGACATATCCAATCTATGGATAATCAAAGGACCAGTCGCATCCGGGTAACGCGCTTTTATGCGGGTATAAACTGAATCTTCGATGAACTTACCGGGAACCGACAAGAACTCTTCAGGCTTATTGACGACCACGATCTCGTCGTCTTCATAAACAATATCAAAAGACTTACCAACCGCAGGGTTCACGATAAGTGGGTTATCTTCTAACTCAATGCTACTTAGCTGGTGGTCGAGGATCTCAAAGCTTTTACTTTGACAAACTGGGTAGAGGTTTGCGTGTTGTCGAATGATATCTGTAGGCGGTAATCCCCACCAAAATTCAGATAATGCTAACGGCTTGAACCCGTGTTCAAACGCAAAGTTAAGCAACTTAGGCAGGCAGCAGTCACCAGAGCCTTCAAGCGCGTCTTTACCATCGAGCAATTCGAGTAAATTTTTAGATTGCTTCGTTTGATTGATAAAGCGATAGTGAGAGAGACGTTGAGTTTCTAACTGGTCTGAAATTGTTTGGTGATCTTGCTTACGGCTTTTCAGTTCGCTTTCAATCAAGTCAACTTGTGATTGACGTTCTGCGATCTTCTGTTTCCACTCAATTCGAAGTGCTTTTAGGTCGCGTTTCTCTTGGCTACTTTGATTGCCCAATTGTTTGAGCAAATTCGCCGCCGATTCTAGATTCCCCGATGCCTTTTCTTGGTTTGCTTGCTCTCTGAGTTCATTTCGGTGAGCTTTGTTCTCGGCCATTGCTAACTGAAAGGCTTCGATAGCTTGTGCTGATTCGATTTTTAACCCTTCAAGCACGGCTAATAATGCGTCTAGGTTGTGTGACTGTTGTAGCTTTTCAATGTCATCCGCTAGTTGCAACTGGCGAGCAAGCTTTGCACTATTTTGAGATTGAAACTGTTCTGAATCGAAGGCTGGTGGAACAAAGTGAATGTTGTTTAACTGAGAGACCAAAGCCCGATCTAACTGCAAACCTGAAAACGCAGAAAGGTAACCTAACTCTTGCGTAGTTGGATCCTGAACAAGCAGAACAGCGTAGAGGTTACCTTGCGATGTTTCGTTTAAACCACGGTCCAGCAGCGACTGTTGAAGCTGCTGCATCGCTAATTCACACAAAGGATGCGGAGTATAGTAATACGGGAATGTAAAACGCTCTGGCAGCGACAAGTCTTGATTCGCTGTTTGGTTTAACGTGCGCAGTGGCGTGTATTGAGCAAGGTTTGCTGACATGAAGATCAAACTCTATGGGTATTCAGTTTAGATCTCGGTATTGTTGTCGAAATAAAGACAAATGAGAAGCCAAAGCAGAAGATAAATCGGCTTTGGCTTCATTTAGATTGTCATGTTCATGCTATGAAAGCAGTGAATAGAACAAATCTTGATTAGTTAGAGTGTTCTAACTCTAATTGCTCTGCTTTTTGGTTAGCAGGGTGGTTAGTCAAAAGCTTACCGTATTTAGCAATGTTAGGGTAAAGCGCAGTTGCACCGAAGTTACCAACGATTTCTACGATGAACGACATCATGAAATCTGCACCTGTTAGTGTGTCTGCAACCAGGTAGGTTTTACCTTCAAGTGCATTATTCACGTAAGTTAAGATCTTTTGGTTTTCATCGTCTGCATAACCGCCTAGGAAGTTAGTCTCGCAGCCGTCTTTCATCACAAAGATCTTAAGCAACATTGGTAAAATACCTGAGCTTTCAGCGAAGTGAAGCCATTGTGAATATTCGACGTATTCTGCTGTACCGCGTGCTGGTGCGAACTTACCTTGACCGTATTTGTCGATTAAATATTCCGTGATAGCACCAGATTCAGTAATCACGATACCATCGTCTTCAATGACAGGAGATTTGCCCAACGGATGAACGGACTTGAGCTCTGGTGGTGCAAGGAAAGTGACACTGTCTCGTTGGTATGGTTTGATTTGGTAATCTACCCCAAGCTCTTCCAACAGCCAGATGATGCGCTTTGAGCGTGATTTATTCAGATGATGTAAAGTAATCATGATTTTACCTAGTTAACGGGTTCAGTTTATTGAATTATTTAGCTTCGTTCGTTTTGATAACAAGCTTGCCGAAGTTCTGACCTTCCAATAGGCCCATGAATGCTTGTGGCGCGTTTTTTAGGCCTTCAACTAAGTGTTCACGATAGTGCATCTTGCCTTGAGATAGCCACTCTGTCATTTGAACAGCAAACTCGTTGTAACGGTGTGCGTAGTCATCAAAGATGATGAAGCCTTGCATCTTGATTCGTTTAACCAGCAGCATCCCCATAAGGCTAGACATGCGATCTGGGCCTTCAGGCAGTGATGTCGCATTGTATTGAGAGATAAGGCCACATACAGGAATACGAGCACCGGTGTTAAGCAATGGCATTACGGCATCGAAAACCTTGCCGCCAACGTTTTCAAAATAAACGTCGATGCCGTTGTCACACGCTTTAGCCAGTTGCTCCGCGAAGTCGTCAGCTTTGTGGTCGATACATTCGTCAAAGCCAAGTACGTCTTTCGCGTACTGGCACTTCTCTTGACCGCCTGCAACACCGATAACACGACAGCCTTTTAGTTTGCCGATTTGTCCAACGGTTGCGCCTACAGCACCTGTTGCTGCCGCAACGACTAGCGTGTCGCCTTCTTTAGGTTGGCCGATATCAAGCAAGCCCATGTAAGCAGTAAAACCAGGCATACCCATGATGCCCAGTGCGTAAGAAGGGTGCGTCGGTTCTTTGCCTAGTTTTATTAGGCCTTCACCGCTAGACACACCAAGATCTTGCCAACCTGTGTAAGCGAGAACCCATTCGCCAGTTTCGTAATCAGCGTGGTTTGACTCTTCAACCTGACATACGGTTGCGCCTACCATCACTTCATCAATCGCAACGGGGTCTGCGTAGGATTTAGCATCGCTCATACGACCACGCATGTATGGGTCTAGAGAAAGGTAAACTGAGCGAAGTAACATCTCGCCGTCTTTGATACTTGGCGCGGCTGCTGACTCTAAACGGAAGTTGTCTTGAGTTGGTGCGCCAACTGGGCGAGAAGCCAATACGATGCGGCGATTGTCTTGTTGAGTCATTGGATATCCTTAATTTATGTTATATATTTAGAATTAGACCAGTCGTCTAGTCTTATTGTCTAAAAATCCCGCCATCATCAAATTGATAAGAGGGCGGGTGATTTGTTTTAAGTTAAAGCAAATAAAACGCGTTGCGCGTTATTAGCTTTCACCTTTTAAAATTCGTTCGGTAAGGCTCAAAGCTGACTGTAAGCTATGTGAACTCTGGCTCAGCTTGCTTAATAAGCTTGCGCCTAACCACATAGAATAAAGGTTCTGAGCTGCTTCTTGGCTATCTTCAACCTTTATAGAGCCATCTGTAATACCACCGACAATGCACTGCTCGATGGTATTCGTCACCTTCTCAGCACCTTTTAACAGCGCTTGGCGCATTGGATCAGAGAGATCAGAAACTTCGGCACTGAGCTTAACGACCAAGCATTTATGAGCATTACAGATACCGTTTTCGGTCTTCGCCCATAGCGAAAAATAGCTCAGGATTCGCTGATAATGATTACCTTCACCGTGCACTAAAATTGCTTCAATCTTAGTGATGTAGTTTTCAAAATAGTGCTGAATTAACGCCTCACCAAATTGCTCTTTCGATTTAAAGTAGTGGTAAAACGAACCTTTCGGTACGTCCGCTTCTTTAAGCAACTGTGATAAGCCAACGCCATTGAAGCCGTTGTTCACTATTAATTGATAGCCGACATTTAAAATATGCAGGCGTGTGTCATTCGTTTTCTCGTTCATGGTCGGTACTATAGTTTAAATTAGACCAGTCGTCTAGTGGTGGGTTTTGAGGGTATATTTGGTCGTTGTTAAAATAGTTAAATAGTTAAATAGTTAAATAGCTAAGGTGCTTTCAAATGTTCAGATATAAAAAAGCCCCAACATAGCGCGTATGTTGGGGCTTAAATCAGTCTCTTCGATTATTTGATAGAGATGAGTTCTACATCAAAAATCAGAGTCGATGATGGTGGGATAGGGCCTGAACCGCCTTTGCCGTAAGCTAGAGTGCTTGGAATGAATAGACGAACTTTTTGGCCTTCAACCATGTAAGTTAAGCCTTCTTGCCAGCCTTTGATTACTTGCTTAAGGGCAAATGAGATTGGCTCGCCACGCTCAACAGAGCTGTCGAAAACAGTGCCGTCGATCAGCGTACCGTGGTAGTGAACCGTTACTTTGCTGTTCTTAGTTGGGTGTTCTGTGCCAGTACCTTCTTCAAGTACAAGGTACTGTAGGCCGCTTTCAGTCGTAATTACGCCTTCTTTAGCTCCATTCTCGATAAGGAACTGTTGACCTTGTTCGAAGTTTTCTGCACCAGACTTATGATTCGTCCAAGTACGGTAAATCATGAAACCCGCCAAAAGAAAGACAATGACCGGGATGACAAATTTAGACATAGTAAAACCTATTTATATTGAGTGCTGAATTTCGTAGTTAAAACTGAATGTGTTAATCAGTCGGCTTAAGCCGTGATTATGGTTGAGTCAAAAGGTAGTTGATCGTTTTCGCGATACCAGCAACGTCTTGGTGGCCAGCTGTCAGCACTTGGTATTTACCGTTGATGATAAAGGTTGGTACTGAGTTGATCTGACCTTTTACTGAGATCTCTTCTGCTTTTTTAACGTAGTCGAAAAGAGCGACTTGCTGTTCTTTGTTCAGTTGGTATGGGCTAACCAAACCACGAGAAGTAAACGCTGTCTCCAGCGCTTGTTGACGCTGCTCAGGTGTTGCATCTGCACCCATTTGAACAGCACCAAATAGGTCGTCCATGAACGCGTGGTCAGGCGTCGCATCAAGCTGCATCACTGCTGTGTAGTAGATCATTGCGCTGATTTGAGCGCTTTCGTTAAACGTCACGTGCATCTTGCCAATGGTTTGGTCTGTTAGAGATTCAATCTCTGGAATTGCACTTTCCATTTGACGGCAGTGACCACAGTTAAGAGAGAAGATTTCAGTGATCGGAGACAAGTTAAATTCGGTTAGAGCAGTAGGAAGCGCTTCGTATTGAACACCGTTTTGTGGCTCGTCTGTTTCACTACAACCCGCGATGATAAGTACGGCAGCGAGTGCTATGATGAATTTAGTAAATGGTTTAAACATAATGTTTGCTCTAGCGTTGAGAAGTCGTGAGATTCTAACTATTTAGTACGAATTGGAAAACAATTATAAGGTAAATAAATGCAAACAGTTCGAACTAGCGAGTTAAGACAGTCTAGTTGACGGTTAACTGTGATCAATAGCACTTTTTTTGATGCAGGCTCTTTTGTCGAAAGTTTTCGTCTAAAGTTTTTCCCTCGGTGCCGATATAGACATTAGTGAATGGTTTATCTGCATGAGTGGTTGGTGAAGTAATGAGATATTTAGCAATAATGTTAAGCATAGCTTTGGCAGGGTGTGAAACGACATTACCAACGGGTATGTTGGGTGATGATATGCTAGAAACTGCGCCGCAAACCGATTACGACTTGATGCATCCTGAATGGGGCGTGGTTCAGACTACACATGTAGCAAGCAATCGTGGCTATTCAATGCAGAGCAACTCTCGTCAGCAAACAACCATTACCACCAACTATGGTCGAGGCGTATCAACCAATGATCCGCTAGAAGTTTTCCTCAGACAAAACCGTATCGATTTTGAAGTTTTACCGGGCAATCATGTAATGGTAAAGCTTGAGCAGCACGTGAACTTTAAAACAGGTTCTGCATTCCCTGAGCCTGCTTATAATCAATGGCTAGATACGCTAGGCAGCTATCTTGCTCAACGCCAAGATATTGATGTGGTCATAGAAGGGCATACTGATAATACGGGCACAGATCGAATCAACGATCCGCTTTCAGAGAAGCGCGCAAAAGAAGTGAAGGCTCGATTAGAGAGTAACTATGTGTCGAGTCGCTCCATTTATACTCGTGGCTTTGGCGAATATGTTCCAGCTTGTACCAACGCCTCTGCGCAAGGCAAGGCGTGTAACCGCCGTGTAGAATTGATGCTGATCGTAGCGAAGTAGTCGTTTGAACTTTCGCACCTCATTTGAAACGGCTTATGCCAAATAATAGACATAAAAAATCCCTCACATTTGAGGGATTTTTTGTATCTAGATTTTGTCGCTTTATTGCTTATGCAAACTGCTTTTCTAAGTAAGTCACGATATCTGAAGATTCGTACATCCACTCAGTTTTGCCGTCTTTTTCGATACGTAGACAAGGCACTTTCACACGACCGCCGCCAGCTTCAAGCTCTGCACGGTGTTGCTCGTTGTTTTTTGCATCACGAAGTTCAAATTGAACCGACTGACGTTTCATCGCGCGGCGCACTTTCACACAAAATGGGCACGCTTCGAATTGGTATAACGTGTGCGTTTTTGCTTGCTCGTTTACTTTGCTTTGCTCTTCTTGAGAACGCTTAACACCACGTGGGCTGAAAACAAAATTCAATAACAAGATGACACGACCTAAGAACCAACGGATAAACTTCATAACTCTCTCTACATATTTAAAATTAGCGTTACAATTTGCAGCATTATATACACAAGTTTTGCCAGATGCTCGCAACAAACCGCTAATATCTATTTTGTCCGTTCGATCGTGTGAGACTTAGCCACATTTAGCCCTAAACGCTTAGACAGTCGAGTCAGGTTTGCTCGGTCTGTTTTCAAAATACGGCCTGCTTGTGCCCAGTTAAAATTGGCATCTTCCAATACCTCAGTAATGATACTACGTTGAAAATCATCTGTTGCACCGCGCAGCCCTGCAGAAAGATCGATCGTTGGTGTCGATAATGGTGTGTTCTTCACCTGTGTCGTCGCAATTGGCTGGTCTTGGTCGAGTGGACCACAATCTTCCTTGGTAATTGTCACCAGGTTTTTATTCGTGCTACGCGCCAATGCTTTCAATGCTGAACGACTGATCACGTGCTCAAGTTCACGAACGTTACCTGGCCAACCATAACGATTTAGGAAAGAAAGAACGTCAGAGCGGAACTTAACTTGGTTGATACCAAGTTTACGACGTGCTTGTTCTAAGAAGAAACCCGCTAATAGGCTGATGTCGTCACCACGATCTTTTAGTGCAGGTACTGCGATAGGGTACACACTCAGTCGGTGATATAAATCGGCTCTGAATCGCCCGTCTTCAACTTCTTGCTTTAGATCTCGGTTAGTCGCTGCCAATACTCGCACATCAATGGTTTGAATGTTGTCTTGGCCAACAGGTTGAATTTCGTTGTTTTGTAGAGCACGTAGTAGTTTACTTTGCGCGGCCAAAGGCAATTCACCAATCTCATCTAAGAACAGTGTGCCACCATCGGCTAACGCAAACTTACCTAAGCGGTTTTTGTCTGCGCCAGTAAACGCGCCACGAACGTGACCAAATAGTTCACTCTCTACCAAGTTCTCAGGAATAGCAGCACAGTTGACGTAGACCAACGGGTTACGTTTACGTTGCGATTGATGGTGCAGGGTACGAGCAACAAGCTCTTTACCAACACCAGTGTCACCATGAATCAAGATATTAAATTCAGACGGCGCTACAACGGCAATGTCGTTCTTAAGCGCGACCATGGTGTCACTGTTACCAATTAACTCGCCGCCGTCACGTTCCCAGGCTTCTACGTTCAACTCTTCCAGTAATTGCTTTGACTGTTTTGCTTGATGCTCAAGTTGCGAGAAGGTCAGTGCCATCTGCATAGTTGACGCTGCAATAGCTGCCAGCACCTCAAGGTTGCGGGCAGGAATATTCGCAAATACATCTGGTTTTAGGCTGTCCAGGGTTAGCACCCCTAACAATTTGTCACCAAACAGCAGAGGCAAACCCATGCAGGCGTGCATTGGTAGATCGCCGTCATGATCGATCAGTAAGCCATCGAAAGGATCAGGTAGCGAGCTATCAGCATCAAAACGAACAGGAGAGCGTGATGCGCAAATCTCATCAAAACGAGGGTGTTCTGAAATGATAAAGCGACGACCGAACGTGTCTCTACTGAGCCCTTGCATTGCGATAGGTACTAGTGTGTCACCTTGAAGGCTTAAAAGCGCGACACAATCACACGTAATGGTTTTACGAATGGCATCGATGAGGCGATTAAAACGATCTTGATCGTTCACACCACTTGCAAGGCCAATGGTCATTTCCATGAGGGTAGATGCGGAGATATCTTGCATAAAAAACTCTAACTCTGTGTGTTTATATACATAATAGAGTCTTATTGACCTAAAAAAAAGGTCTTTTTGACATTTTTATAAGATGGGTATTGAGAATAAAACCAGTAATTACGGGGATTGATAAACTTGGCATCGATTGTGCAAAAGAGTCATCGAAGCCCGATTATAACGCTGATTAAAAAGAGTATTCTTGATCTCAATCAATCAAGTGGTATTAATCAGGTTTTGCGATTTTTTGAAACGAAAACGAGTCAAAATAACTCAGTTTCTAAAAATAACTAAGGTTTCAGAAAATCGATAAGTCATTCTTAATTTTTCAAGTAGTCAAAATGACATATAGGTCATAAGACTCAGTGTTCGGAGTAAATTCATGCTTAACAACGCACATATCGAAATCATCAAATCTACTATCCCGCTACTTGAGAGCGCAGGCCCGGCTTTAACTCAGCACTTTTATCAACGTATGTTCACGCATAACCCTGAGTTGAAAGATATCTTCAATATGACTCACCAAAGAACAGGTCGCCAAGGCGTAGCACTGTTTGAAGCTATCGCGGCTTATGCAAAGAACATTGAAAACCTAGCAGCGTTAACAACTGCCGTTGAACGTATTGCTCAGAAACACACAAGCTTTAACATTCAACCAGAGCACTACCAAATTGTTGGTTTACACCTGATCGAAACACTGCGCGAATTGGCAACTGAAGCATTCACTCCAGAAGTAGAAGAGGCGTGGACAGCGGCTTACCTTTTCTTAGCTCAAGTATTCATCGACCGTGAAGCAGAGCTTTACCTGCAGCGTAAGCAAGCGGTAGGCGGCTGGGAAGCAGCACGTACGTTCGTTATTGCAGACAAAGTCGAAGAGTCAGCGCTAGTAACAAGCTTCATCTTACAGCCAAAAGACGGCGGTGAAGTTCTGGATTACACACCAGGTCAATACATCGGTATTGAAGTGAAACCTGAAGGCTCTCAATACAGCGAGATTCGTCAATACTCACTGTCTGATAAGCCAAACGGCAAGCAATACCGTATTTCTGTCAAACGTGAAGGACAAGGTCAAGAGACACAAGGCGTTGTATCTAACCACCTACACGATACGGTTGCTGTTGGTGATGAAGTTAGCCTATACGCACCAGCGGGTGACTTCATGTATCAAGAGCGCAGCAAGCCAGTAACACTTATCTCTGCAGGTGTTGGTGTAACGCCGATGCAGTCTATGCTTGAGTTCCTAAATACGGAAGATAAAAACGAGCCAGTACTTTACCTTCACGCTTGTGAGAACGTAGGCCAGCACTCTTTCACGACTCGTGTTAAAGACATTGTTGCCAACAAAGGTTGGGAAGCGAAAACGTGGTACATGAACAAAGACGAATCTGCATGTGAAAACACGCATCAAGGTCAAATGGATCTAGCGTCTATCTCAGACACTAAAGGCTTTGAAGAGAGTGACTTCTACATCTGTGGCCCGGTTGGCTTCATGAAGAACATCGTGGAACAACTAGACGCACTTAACGTTGATCGTTCACGCGTACATTACGAAGTATTCGGTCCTCACGCTAACTTCTAAGATCTCAAGGTAGTTGTGTTAACACTCGCCTGATCTATTAAAAAACTTGCCCAATCATAAGGCCTCACACTGTGAGGCCTTTTTTGGTTGGAGGTGCGCTGAATCGAGAGGTCTCTAGAAAAGAGGGCTTGAGTTGATTAAGAGCGCTTCGTCTTTTTAGAGATGTAGGCAGAATCAAAAAACTCAGGCCAGTACATTTTCACGTAACCACCTGCAACCCAAATCACTAGAATGGTCGCGATGGTTAGCTCAAAGAAACCAAACTTGTGTAGCCAATACCATTGTGGGTATTCCGCGCCGAAAAACGTGGTTAATCGATGCATGGCAATAGCGCTGATCACTGATGGGAAGGTGACAGCAGCAATTGAAGGTTGGAACTTCAGACGCATTAGGCGGATGTAACACAAGTAGATTAGCAGTGTCATGGTGATGGCAATGCCAGCCAAAGCGCCAGTCAGAATAGGATCTGGATTATCAAAGTTGACCAAGTAAGCGGCTAAAGACAAGTTTACTGGTGCGGCCATGATTGCCAGTGTTGGTCTTGCTCTGCGTGGCAGGTTTCCTTCGAACACCAAGCGGTACAATACCACTGGCAGCATAAGGAAATAGATACCGATACAAGTGGCCGCAAGTGTTTCTGAAAATACCGTATGGCCAAACTGTGTGCCCGCTAAAGAACTGCTGATCAAACCTACCGGATACAGAAACCAACTCGGTACAATGTTTGACATTTTGAAGTTGATGATCTGAAAACTAAAGAACAATACCATCATGGTAAAGTGCAGCAATAGCGCACAGAACCAAACTGGGTAGGCGATGACTGGCGATATCTCGGCTAAGTAGTCGCACAGAATCAGTAAAGCCATGCTCATTGGTGCCATTAAGCTACCCACTAATGGGTGGCGTATGTCATTAAGGAAGGTATTAAAGCTCGTTAGATAACGGAGTAAAACAGGCAGCAATAATAGCGCACCGAATGAAGCGAGGTAGGGACGAATGATCTCACCAATGCCCGGGATATATAGCGCCCAAGCTTGTCCTAGCCCAATAACGCCAAGTGCTAAAGACGCCTGAGATGGCGGCACATTTTTTACTTGGGTTAATCTTCTCCAGTTCAACGACTTGCTCCGACTTAGTTAATTACAGAATATTGGATTATTTGCTTTAGTTAGAGCCTGTAAGTATTTCATCAATAGATTTTGAGGACACTCAACTAATTTTGAGTGGATGATACCAAGTTTAACGTTTGCTTTTTTGATTTTGATACGGAATCGGGAGATTAAGCACGTTGAATGTGTGCTTTGTTTAATGAGTCATTTGTAATTAACGTACTTCCTCTTGCTGAGGTAGGTCTTGTTGTCTTAGTTTTTCATTTTTCAGCGTACGATTAAGCAGTTGGCTGTAAATTGGCTGACCCCCTAACATCTGCGCAATGATTACCGCGCCTAGACAGGTGATGATCAACGGTAGGATAAGGTAGTAGTTATTGGTCATCTCGATAACCAGTAATATACCCGTAATTGGTGCACGCACGGTTGCAGCAAATAAAGCGCCCATACCTGCAATCGCAAACATGCCCGGCTCGATATTCAGTTCAGGAAAGAATGCCGCGGCGATAAGCCCAAATGCGTAACCAAAGAGTGTGCCGAGTGCAAGCATCGGCGCAAAGATACCGCCCGGAGCACCAGAGCCAAAACAAAGCAAAGTGGTGATAACACGCCCTAGAAAGATCAGTAGCAATATGTTGGTGCTGTAGCTGCCATTAGTGATATTCGGGATGATACCAATACCACCGCCAGTCAATTCAGGGATATAAAGCAGCAACAAGCCAAAACAGCCACCAAGCAGGGTTCCGGTTATCAAGTAGCGTTTGCGGTCGTTCTTATGTATTGCCACAAACATATCTTGCGAAAGTGTTATTAGCTTATTGAAGATCACGCCAAATACGCCGAACAACACGCCAAGTAATAGGAACAACCACAGTGCACTCAGTTCAGGCGGTTGGTATTGAGGCATTGTGATAACGGCAGATTGGCCATTGATCGAACGAAATACAATGTTGGCTGAGATTGCAGAGATGATGACGGCTTTGATTGAAATGAGTGAGTAGCGAAATTGTGGTCGCATCTCTTCAACAACGAACATAATCCCAGCTAATGGTGCATTGAACGCCGCAGCCAAGCCACCAGCCGCACCTGAAGCAAGTAATGAGTGTCGAGTATCGTCATCTTTCACTCGGAATATGTCAGTGACCATACGTCCGATGCTTCCGCCCATTTGCACAGTTGGCCCTTCACGACCTAACACCATGCCTGAACCTAACGCGCCCATACCACCAAAGAATTTTACTGGTAATACTCTCCACCAACGAACAGGTCGCATACCGTCCATCGCGCCTTCTATTTCAGGGATGCCAGAACCGGCAGCTTCAGGAGCAAAGCGGTGAACGAGGAAATAGCCAATAAAGGCGAATGCAGCACTGATAAGGAAAGCTGCAAGCCAAAGAGGTAAATAGCTACCGATTTCATCTTTCAACCAATCGGTACGAGTTTCTGTGATGAAATGAACCGCAACTTCGAAATAGGTGCCCACCACGCCAGCGAGGATTCCGACAATGCAAGAAAGGACAAGAACGGAAGCGGGTGTTTTGTCTCTAGAGAGAAATTGGTTGATAGCATCCCTTGGCATTTTTGCTAAAAGGGATTGCTTAATTCTCTCTCTATTGGTCATTTAAGTTTGGTTCCTGAGTTGATGCGGGGAGGGTCTTAGTAAATTATACGCCTCCTTTGCATATCCTATAGCAGCAAAGATGCAAAGTTGAATTTCATTTATGAAAGAAGTGTATTACATAAATGGAATGTATGGACAATATAGTGGAATCGCCGTCACAGTTTTGATCGATTCTCAGGTAGCAACTTGTATTACGCCAAAAATGAACCATAGTTAAATCGTAAAGCAACATAACGAACCGCAAGGAGAAGTGAGGTTTTACACACAATTTGGATGGATTCAGAAACAAAGTTTTTAGTTCCTCGTTAAATGTTCAGGTCGATATTTAAGGCTTCCTGATTCGCGAACTCACGATTGAGTAACGAGGGTGAGGCGTACTGACAAGTACGCCTTTAGTCCGTCTGGAGCATCCAAAATTCTGCTTTTCACTTCTATTATCTATTTACCTGCTCAACTCTTCACACAGCGCAAAGCGCTAAATTTCTTTAAATCAGCCTAACCCTCGATTTAGTTAACCCACTCTTCTGCTCGCCAATCTGAGTATAAACAAGCGACTGGGGTCAACTTTTTGGTAATTGAGTATATACTCCCTAAAAAAGGAGAACTGATATGACCAAAAAAGTTCCTACAAACATAATTACGGGTTTCTTAGGTGTTGGTAAGACGACAGCTATTTTGAATCTGCTAAAAAACAAACCTGAGAATGAAAACTGGGCTGTTCTGGTTAATGAGTTCGGGGAGATCGGCATCGATGGCGCATTGATGACAGACCAAGGCGCTTTGATTAAAGAAGTACCGGGCGGCTGCATGTGCTGCACAGCGGGCGTACCTATGTCTGTAGGTATTAATGCTTTACTTCGCCAAAAGCCAGACCGCTTGCTGATTGAGCCAACAGGCCTTGGTCACCCTAAACAAGTGATTGCGACGCTGACTTCAGAGCAATACACGCCATACGTTGACCTTAAAGCGACACTAGGTTTAGTTGACCCACGAAATCTATCCAATGAAAAGTACACGTCGAATCAGAATTTCAATGATCAACTAGACAGTGCCGATGTGATTCTTGGTACTAAGGTTGACCTTGTTCATTCTGAAGACATCGATGTGTTTAATGATTGGGTGACGGATCAAACGCCGGCCAAAGTCTTCCATAAGCTAATTCATGATGGTGAAGTGCCATTGGAAGTGTTGGACATTGAAAGAGTGTATGGCAGTGCTTCATCTCATCTTGAAGCGCACCATCACGATCACGCTGACCAAGAACCTCAATTCCAACTTCCTCCCGGTGAAGCTTTCATCCGTAAAGAGAATAAAGGGCAGGGCTACTTTAGTTGTGGTTGGTTGTTTGGAGCAGAGCATAAGTTCGACTTCGATGCGCTATTCTCAATGTTGTCGGATCTAACGGCTGAGCGTGTAAAAGCCGTAGTGAACACCGACCAAGGTTGCTACGCATTTAATGTGGCGAATCAAGTTGTATCTGTGAACGAAATTACGCTTGATGGTTTTGAATCTCGATTGGAAGTGATCGACTCACAACTCATGCCGTGGGGCGATCTCGAGCAGATTCTACTCAAGCTGTGTGGCATCAAATAGCCTCATTTTTGCTGTTTGAACCAATGAACTCGGTGTTTACTTCGTTTAAGGCGGGGTAAACACCAGATTAAATGAGAAAGTTTGCGTTATATCACGATAAATGTGAGATAAATCACTCTAATTACTTTATAGTGCTCGGCTGAAATAAGAATGTAGGCTGTCTGCTTAAGGAACCCGTAACAATGTCATTTTCCTCTCAAGGTTTTGCTCCTGAATTAGTCAAAGCGTTGACTGAGTGTGGTTATGAAAAACTCACTCCAATTCAACAAAAAGCGATTCCAATGGCTCGTAAAGGCCATGATATTTTTGCTACTGCTCAAACCGGTACGGGTAAAACAGCGGCATTTTCATTGCCTGTTATCCAACACCTTTTGAACAGCGGTAAAAAGGCGTCTAGAGGAACGGCTCGCGGCCTTATTCTTGCTCCAACTCGTGAGCTTGCTGCGCAGATCGCTCAAAACATTAAAGACTACGTTAAATACACGGATCTAAGCGTTTCTGCGGTTTACGGTGGTAACAAGATGTCTTCACAAGTTCGTCAACTAGAACTGGGTGTCGATATTCTGGTTGCAACGCCTGGCCGTTTAGAAGAGCACTTAGAAGCGGGTAACGTGTCTATTGCTAACCTAGAATTCTTAGTATTTGATGAAGCTGACCGTATCCTTGATATGGGCTTTATCAATGCCGTTCGCAAGATCATGTTGGATGTTGAGACCTCTCCACAAATCATGATGTTCTCTGCAACGACTTCAACTCAGTTAAACCAATTGTCTGTTGATATTCTACGTAAACCAAAACGTATCAGTGTTGAGCGTGAAAACTCAACGGCTGCAACTGTTGGTCACGTGGTTTACCCAGTGGATCAAGAACGTAAAACTGAACTGCTTTCTGAGCTTATTGGCCGTAAAAACTGGCGCCAAGTGCTTGTGTTCGTGAACTACAAAGAAACAGCGAACGATGTGGTTAAAGAGCTTAAGCTAGACGGTATTAAAGCGGTACTTTGTCACGGTGATAAAGCGCAAAGCGCTCGTCGTCGTGCTTTAGACGATTTTAAAGAAGGCAGAGCGCGTGTAATGGTAGCAACAGACGTTGCGGCTCGTGGTCTTGATATCGAAGACTTACCACACGTAATTAACTACGACATGCCTTTCCTAGCGGAAGATTACGTTCACCGTATTGGCCGTACAGGTCGTGCTGGTAAACAAGGTCACGCAATCTCTTTCGTTAATCGCGAAGAAGAGCTGACTGTTGTTCAAGTTGAAAAATTGATTCAACAGCGTATTCGCCGTGTTGAACAACCGGGTTATGAACCGAAGAAACGTGATGCTTACATTGAGAAGCTGAACACTAAATCGGCTTACAAAAACCGTCAGGGCCGTAAGAACAACGCGAACGAAGAGCCACAAGATCAAGCAAGTGCTGAACGTCGTTTGACTATGATGAAGCGAATTAAAAACCGTCGTAAGTAAAATTACGGTTGGTACTGAAAAAGAGCCACTGTATTGTGGCTCTTTTTCGTTGTGTCGCTAAATACAAGGTCGCTCCTTACAAAGACAACTCAACAAGCTGAACACTTAAATAAAAATAAGTCGATAAGGTAATAATATGGATAGCGCGCTACTTTGGGCTTTTATTCCCACGTTTTTCTTCGTGTCAATCACGCCCGGCATGTGTATGACCTTGGCGTTAACACTGGGCATGAGCATCGGTTACAAGCGTACATTATGGATGATGGTCGGTGAGCTGGCTGGCGTCGCGGTAGTTTCAGTGGCCGCAGTATTAGGTATCGCGTCTATTATGCTGAATTACCCATGGCTATTTACAGGCTTCAAGTTTGTGGGTGCAGGGTACTTGTTCTACTTGGGTGTTCAGATGTGGCGTTCAAGAGGAAAACTGGCGATCAGTACTGATAATCAAACAACCAAAGTCAGCAATGATTGGGACTTGGTGGTTCAAGGCTTTGTTACTGCGATTGCAAACCCGAAAGGCTGGGCGTTTATGATTTCTCTGCTGCCTCCTTTTATCAACAGCAGTAAAGATTTAGCACCTCAGTTGATGATTCTGGTTTCTATTATCTTAGCTTCTGAATTTGTTTGCATGACTCTGTACGCGACAGGTGGAAAGAGCTTAAAACATATGCTGGGCAAAGCCGATAACGTTAAGTTAATGAACCGCATTGCGGGCACCTTGATGATGGGCGTAGGTGTGTGGTTGTTCGTGAGTTAACTGTGATTAACGGTATTGAGATTAACGAGAACGGGTAGAGAGATCCCCGACTCAGTCGTTCCTCCTTCTCGAGGATGACGATGAGCTCAAGGGCTAGGACTCTTGTTTCAACCGAAGATTGATAGAATAGAAAAAGAGCGATAGGGCATTTAACCTTATCGCTCTTTTTGATTTTACCTAGCTAGATGTTAGAAATGCTTCTGAACTTAGCCAGTTCTACCGATTAAACCGCGATTTCCCCACCGTCTTCACGACGAATCACAACCGTTGATGCTCTTGGGCGAACATTGCCTTGAGTTTGTACAGTTGCATCGTCTGATGATGGCCAGTTTGCAGGGTGTTGAATGTTCACAAACAGTGATTTGAAATCTGGGCTGATGGTAAAGCCAGTCACTTCACAACCGTTTGGACCCACAAAGAAGCGTTTAAGCTGTGCCTGGTTGTTTGCATCAATCACCGCGCTGTTGCCTTTGTCGTCCGTTAACTGAGATGGAACTACTGCCAGCATTTGGTCGTTGGTGTACCCAGTAACTTCATCTGCACCGTTATCTGTCTGAATCCACAAAATGCCACGAGCATCAAACGCTAAGCCGTCAGGGCTCGCGAATTGGTTCATGTCTGTTAGTCCTGAGCGGTTGATAGATTTATCTTCCACTGCAGGAGAGCCGAATACAAAGATATCCCAATCGAATTCGCCAGCCGTTTTACCTTCATCCCAGCGGATAACATGACCAAACTTGTTGTTTACGCGAGGGTTCGCTGAATTGGCTTCTTTGCGCTTATTGTTGTTCGTTAGCGTTAAGTAAGCCGTACCTGTCATTGGGTCTACAGAGCACCATTCAGGGCGATCCATTGGCGTTGCGCCTACAAGGTCGGCTGCGCCTGCGGTATTAACGATAAGTGCGGCTTGAGAGTCATATGAATCACCTAGCTTGCCGCCGTTTGTGGTTTTGCTGCTGAGTGTTAATGGTAACCATGTACCTGAACCGTCGTCGTTGAACTTAGCGACGTAAAGCGTGCCTTTGTCCATGTATTTGTCGCCCGCGCTTAGGCGGTTGCTTGGCTCAGCGTCACGCGGGTCCCATTTTGCTTCAGAAACAAATTTGTAGAGGTATTCGAAACGAGAATCGTGGCCAGAGTAGAATACGATCGGTTCTCCTTCGGTCAACTTACCAAATGTACAGCCTTCGTGACGGAAACAACCCAGTGCAGAACGTTTTTTAGCGCGAGAGTTTGCTGTGTATGGGTCGATTTCAACAATGTAGCCGTGACCGTGTGCTTCATTACGGTAATCGTCCATTGGTGAATCAGCGGTTGGTGTTACATCAAAACGTGCGAACTCATCCAAGCGTTCTTGTTTGTCACCAGAAAGCGTGTCCCAACCGTAGCGAGTTTTGTCTGTAGCGATGCCGATACGCTCTTGAGCTGGTGTTGTTGTACCTTTATTGACGAAGTAACCCGGCCAGTTCTCTTCACAAGTTAGGTAAGTGCCCCAAGGTGTGTAGCCGTTGCCACAGTTATTCAATGTGCCACGAGCTTGGCTACCGTCTTGTGAGAATTTGGTTTTGGCAAATTCACTGTGAGCGACAGGTCCAGAAAGATCCATTACGGTTGCGCCTGTGTAGCGGCGATTAAGTGGGTCGTTATCGACCATTACCCATTGATTACCCTCAAGCTTAACGCGAACAACACTCACGCCGTGTGCGTTGATCTCTTTGCGTACTTCATCAATGTTAGGACGAGCGCCTTCATTATATGTAGGGCTATTAGCGTGCAGGGCTTTTTGGTCAATGTATTCGTGGTTGATCACCAACAAACCATCATTGCTGTTGCCGTCGAGTGGGAAGAAGTGCATGCCATCGTGGTGCATTCCCAGTGCGTTGGCTTGGTCTTGTGCGTTGTTTGTACCGTCTTTTAACCAAGCATTACCTTGCTTGTTAAGTGGCGTACCCCAAGGAACAAGCACTTGTGCTGTGTAACCTTTCGGTACGACAACACTGTCAGTCAATGAGCCTTTAACCGATTCAAACGCTAGAGTCGCGGTGCTTTTCTGCGCGCCTGTTGCTTGCATTGTTGCGGCGTTAGCTGTGCTGTGACCCGCTAAACCAAACGCGCCAAAAGCGGTCATTGCACTGATGCCTAAACCGCCTTTTAATACATTTCTTCTTGAAAGGTTTGCATCTAGAACTTCTTCGAAGGGTTTGTTTTTACTCTTGTTAAAACGAGTGCTATCAAATGTTTCCTTGCTCATCGCGACTGCTTCCTATTGGCTGACTTTATTATTCGTTATTTATGACTTACCCGCGTACTAACGAACTGGTTAATAAGTTGGGTAAATGTGTGACCAATCGTGAAGCAGTTAAGTGACAGATTTTAATAGTTTTCATTAAGCTTTTGTTTCTGTAGCACGATTTTTTACATTAACACTCTTGTGCAATACAAAACTCTTGGGGATTGGGTTAGAACTGTGTATAAATGCTTTATCAAACGAAAAGAGAGACAGTTATGAAATTAGATAAAATCGAAAACAAAAATCGTCGCCTACGCAAAAAGCTATATCTAGGTGAATTCGCGATTCTGGGTTTTGAAGTAAGCTGCAAGACATCGATTGCTGATTTTGACCAATACGATGTGTTCATTGACGAGTTCATCGATTTCATCGATAGCATCGGTCTATGCTTTGGTGGCGGTGGTCTAGAGCTGTTTGAAGGTTTCTTATGTTCTATCGAGCGTTACCGCTCAGTAACTGAAGCAGAACAACTGCAAGTTGCACAATGGCTTGAAGCGCGTGCGGAAGTAACGAAAGTTGAAGTAAGCGAGCTTATTGACGCAAACTACGCGTTCTAAATTGACGCTGTGCTGTTAGCTTAACGTAGAAGCCTATTACGGCTTTTAGAATGAGTAACAACATGCCAGAACAAAGGCCGAATCGGTATATCGATTCGGCCTTTTTGCGTTTGTCATGTTCCATTTTATTGTTCACTCTTGTTCTTTTATAGCTTCACAGGAAGTTAGTGAAACTATGGTTTTCGAATAAATATCAGCGCTTTACTGTTACTTTTCTTGGTTGTAGTAAGTTTGGATAAACTTGTGAGACTTTTATGAGAATTCAATGAAGTTGCTGATAGATTTGATCGCCATTCTTAGAGTCAAGAACACCACAGTTCGTTCTGGCAAAGGTAACGGTATATCGCTGTTATTCGTTTTGTTGGCAACGATAGGACTCAATAAAGGATGGAATCAAAATGAATAAACGAACTCAAATCAGCTTAGTGGTTAGCTCTGCTATGTTGGCCTTTGGTACCGCTCAGGTTCAAGCTGCACAGCTTGAGGTGACGGTGACGAATGCTACGAAAGGAATCTACTTCACACCTATTTTAGCCGCAGCGCATGACTCTAACTTGTTCATGTTTAGGACGGGTGAAACTGCTTCAGCTGAGTTGGAATCAATGGCGGAAGGTGGAGACATCTCTGGCCTGTCGAGTTTAATTGCCAATGCGGGTGGTGTGGTTGTAGAAAACCCAGCAAGCGGAATACTAAATCCTGGAGTGGCGACCACGTTTGATATCGATACTGGTGATTTGGCTTACTTGTCATTAGGTGCGATGTTACTGCCAACTAACGATGGTTTTGTTGGGCTAGACAGTTGGAAGATCCCAACCCAAGCCGGTACCTATAAGGCAAACCTAAACAGCTACGATGCAGGTACGGAAGCGAATGATGAGTTAGCTGCTAGCATGCCTAATCCACCGTTTATAACCTTTGGCGCTGGCGGTACGGGCGTAGAAACCGCGCTTTCAAATACTAAGGTTCATGTTCACCCTGGCAACCTTGGTGACAGTGATCCGGTTGCCGGTATAAGTGACCTCGATAGCAGCAGCCATCGCTGGTTAAACCCTGTTGCAACTATCACCATCGTTGTGAAGTAAGGGGGATGTATGAAAGCTAGAATATTGTTTATCGCGGCTTCTGTCGCCCTGTTGGCTGGTTGTCCGGATGATGACGATGATTATTATCGTTACGACGTCACTGTTACTAACTTAACGCCTAATCAACCTATGTCACCACTTGCGGTACTTACCCATAATACGAATTTTGACCTATTTGAAGTTGGCCAGAGTGCCTCTGTGGATCTTGAATACTTAGCAGAAGGCGGAAGCAACTCTCAACTGCTTGCTTTGAGTGATAGCGACGATAATGTTTACCAAGGTATCTCAGGAAACGGGCTGATCTTGTCGGGCGAAAATGACACGCTTTCCATCCGAGTTGATCCCGCTTTAGAGGGGTATCTTTCTGTCGCTTCGATGTTGGTGAATACCAATGATGCGTTTGTGGGTGAATCTGGCTTATCGCTTAAGTCATTAGCGGTTGGTGACACCTTCACCATGAACATGAATGTATGGGATTCGGGAACGGAGTTGAATGATGAGCTTGCAGCAACCATCCCAGGCCCTGCTGGCGGTGGTGAGGGCTTTAATAGCGTAAGAAATGACAATGATGTGGTGAGCTTCCACTCTGGCGTCATCAGTCAAGATGATGGCTTAACGACCTCGGCTCTAAGTGCTAATCATCGCTTCCTTAATCCCGGTGCGAGAATCACCATTACACGAACTGAATGATTGGGTTAAGCGTGAAATGAAAGAATTCCTGCTCTGTTCCGGTCAATTGAAAGGTGGGTAGACTCCGAATAGAGCAGGGATCATGAATAGTGCTGCGGTAAATTTGATGGCAAACATATTGCTGGTTGAAGACGATGACGACTTGGCTGAACTGGTGCAGATGCACCTTAAGTTCCAAGGCCATGACGTAATAAGAACCAATGTGATCGAAAAGGCTCAGGCACTTTATAAAGATGGTCCTTTCGATCTGATCGTACTGGATCGTGGCTTACCTGACGGTGATGGTCTCGATTTCTGTCGATTGTTACGTCAGCAAGAAGACTGGACGCCTGTGCTAATGCTCACGGCAAGGGATACTGAGCTCGACAAGGTGTCAGGCTTAGAAGCAGGCGTTGATGACTATATAACTAAGCCATTCAGTGTGCTCGAGTTTCAAGCTCGCGTGAGGAACGTGCTGCGTCGTTTAAGTCATTCTGAATCAGCAGTGAAAGATACACTATCAACAGAGTCCATAATGAGTTTTGGCGGGCTTACTATCCAACCTGAGCGCCATCAGGTGTCACTCAATAACCAAGACGTACCGCTGACTGCTACCGAATTTACCTTACTTCATTTCTTAGCAACCCGTCCAGGACGTGTGTATAGCAAAGACGAACTGCTCAACCATGTTTGGAATACAGATCATTCAGGGTATCACCACACGGTGTGTAGCACTGTTAACCGTTTGAGAACTAAGTTGGCAATGCCGAATAGCGACGATGACTTCATCAAAACTGTTTGGGGTGTGGGCTATAAGTTCGAATCGAAAGTTTAGGCCTATGTGTCGCTTCCTAAGCTTAAGAGCCATCGAGGAGATAACATGAGTTTCAAATCGCGTTTAGTGCTATTTACCAGTTTGTGGTTTCTGCTCGTGAGTGTGGTTATCGCCTACACGTATCATTGGCAAAAAGAGACCATAGAACAGAGAACCAAACAGAGCTTACACAAAGAGCTCGCCGTTCACATGCGCGATGATAACCCTCTGATGATTGGTACAGACTACAACCCGAAAGCGCTCAAATCCATATTCCACACCTTGATGCTGATAGGACCAGACTTCGATATCTACTTTCTCGACAGTCAGGGCAATATCACGACACACGCCGCACCAGAAGGCACAGTGTTGGCAAACCAGATAGACTTAGCACCCATTAAACAGTTTTTAAATGACGAGCCTTATCCCATTCTGGGGGAAGATCCGATCAATCCGGGATCTCGCAAGGTGTTTTCTGTGGCTGCGATTGAAGAACTAGGTTCTACCGTTGGGTATCTGTATGTTTTGATTGGCAGTAATCGCCATACCGTCATTGCCAATTCACAAGTCGATACGCCTTATATGGCGCTAGCCGGGCTTATGCTGATCTCTATCTTAGGCTTTGCGATTGGCGCTTACCTGCTGGTAAAACGTAGCCTGTTGAACCCTATTGAAGAGGTTACCAATAAGCTACAACAGCAAGCAGAGCAAGATTTCCGCCTCGACCCCAACTTCATACATCAAGTACCGGAGTTGGTGCCGATCGCACGCTCTTATCAGTTGATGGCGAAACACATTCAGCAGCAATTCTTACAGCTTGAGTATCAGTCTTCACATCGTAGACAAAGTTTATTGCAACTGAGCCATGATTTGAAAACACCGTTATCAAGTGTGTTGGGTTACTTAGAAACATGGAAGATCCAAAACCCTCAATCGGATCCACTGATTGATGTCGCGTATCGCAATGGTAATAAACTGTCTGAACAATTGCATTCACTGCTCGACAGTGCCAAACATGACAATCCTGTCCCTACCTATCGATACGCATCGATAGATTTGAATGGGTTGCTTAGCGAGTGCTTAGAAACGATTCAGAGTCAGTA
The DNA here is from genome assembly GCF_024347415.1 of Vibrio crassostreae. Taxonomy (NCBI): domain Bacteria; kingdom Pseudomonadati; phylum Pseudomonadota; class Gammaproteobacteria; order Vibrionales; family Vibrionaceae; genus Vibrio; species Vibrio crassostreae. The sequence continues at coordinate 838,545 of NZ_AP025477.1, read as the reverse complement.
CCGCCATAAAGATGTCGAACTTAAGGTTGATATACCTGATGGAGTAAAAGCAGCTGGTGACAATGACTTGCTTGAAAGGTTGATTTTGAACTTACTAGACAATGCGTTGAGGCATAGCCCAACTGGAACAGTAGTTTCACTGAGTGTTGATTTAGAACCGGATTCGAAGCGGGTGAAGGTGGTGATTCAAAATGAGGTGGAGCAGGAAGCACCGAATGGTTCATTGGGAATAGGAACCAAGATCGCGCAGTCTATACTGATGTTGCATCACAGTGTGCTAGAAACAACAAAGGCAGAGAACTCATTTCAGCAAAGCTTTTACTTGCCTTCGGTATAGTTCTGTCTGCCTTTGGTTTAGCTTGGTGTGTATTTACGTAGAAGTAACGTTAAGCGTCTTTGCTGCCTTCATTTACTTTTGCGTAGAAGTGAAGCAACTCAGTTAACTCTTTAACCCAACCGAATGCATCTTTTGGTGCGTTCTTTAAGATATTCTCTACTTTCTCGCAGTGCACTTCAATCGCAATAGCTTCTTCAAGGTTGAAAGAGATTGAGTAGAAGTGCCAAAGTAGTAGGCGAGTCATGCGCTCAATGTTCTGTTGTGAATTGTCCGACTCAGAAAACGCTAGGTTTACTTCGCCAAGCGCAATAGCCGTCATTCGCAGCATCGCATCGAATTTTGCTGACTGCATGCGCTCTTCGCTGGTCACTTCTTCTTGTTCGAACGTGAACAATTCTGTCATTGCGTCTTCAGGAACAAGGCGATGGATCATTCTTAAACTAAATTCTTCTAGTTCATGGCGAGGCATGGTGATTAAACAATTTAAGGTGTAGTCGCGTTGCATGGTGTTCTCTTGAATCTGCAAAAAGGTCGGACAGTTTAATGGAGAAGCGAGCTTAGAAAAAGCAGATTTTAGATAAGCCTACCTTTGTAGGCTTATCTGGATGCCGCATACGTGAAAACTAGCGGAAATGGTGAATATAAAAAGCGCTACGCTTTACTATGACTTGGCGGTTGGTATTGCATGGACTGGTCGTTTCTCATAAAAATGTTGCTCGCAACCAAACTGCCAATGCAAATCGAACCAAGGGCGAGCCAAGTCATCGCATCGGGAATCTCGTTAAAAAGCGGGATGGCTAACAAGGTCGCTACTGCGGGGGTTGCACTGCCAAAGGCGGCAGAACGTTCAGCCCCTAAGGTATTGACCGCATAAAGGTAAGTGAACGCCGCTATTAAACCCGCCCCAACGCCTTGCACTGCTGAATGAACGGCAAGCTCTGTGTAGGGCCAATTAGCGATAGGTGTATCCATTAGATGGCTTGGGAGTGTTCCGGTTAGGATTAGGACGAGTAACAGCAAAGTAGAGCAGAGCGAAATAAAACCGGCACTGACTAACGCATTAAGATTAGCGACACGGGCAGATATGGTAAACGTTGCCCACATTAAGCTTCCGCATAAAAACAACAAATGGCCTTTGGTGTACTCAAAGTTGAAGCTGCTTAAGCTACTTCCCAAAAACAACACAATACCGAGCAAGACCAAACCTAAACCGACAACACGGTGTCGGCTGAGCGGCTGCTTAAAAAAGAGTACGGCAATTCCTGTTACGAAAAGAGGGAGCGTGCCCGGAACAAGAGCACTGCCATGTGATACCGGAACAAACTGCATGGCCGTTCCTGCAACAAGCAGATAAGGCAATCCGCTACCGACAAACATACCCGTTAGATACCGTTTAGGGACTTCAGCAATCACGCTGCGTGCTTTCCATATCAGAGGCAATAAAACCAAAGCCGGTATGAGAAATCTTGTGAGAGCGATATCTGCAGGTGTTAAATCTGAATTTGCGCCGCCTTTAAGAGAAAGGAAAAAGCTCGCCCAAATTAGCAGAGTGATGGTAATTGATAGATAGCCAAGATTCATAATAAACAATGAAAGTGAATGATGACTAATTATGGAGGAGAGCTCGTGCCTTAAGTTGGCAAGTTTCGTTCTAACTTGACCTATCATTGCGGATTTCTGCTAACATTCTTTCAATTGTTAACGAATTTAACTAATGAATGGCTTTCACTATGGATAGAATTGATAGGCACCTTCTCGAATTGCTACAAAAAGATGGCAGGTTAACCACTGCTGAACTTGCTGATGAAGTGGGTTTATCGCCTTCGCCTTGTGCAAGACGAGTCAAAAGGCTAGAAGAAAAGGGCATTATTGACGGTTATCGTGTGAGCTTGTCTCGAGAACAAGTCGGCATCGCAATGAGTGTGTTTGTTGAGGTGAGCCTAAACAACCACCAAGAAGTGTCGATCGATAAGTTTGAAGGTGCTGTTGTAGAGATGGAGGAGGTTATCAGTTGCCACGTTGTATCTGGGGCATATGATTATCTCTTAGAAGTCGTTAGCCCGAACTTGATGGCCTACGAGGCATTTACAAGAAAACTTCAAAGGCTCTCTAACGTGAAAGACATTCATACTCACCTTGCGATAAGACAAGTAAAAGGTAATGCGCCACTGCCAATTTATACCGATTAAACCAAAATAAGAGCAGTAACGCGGCGGTAAAGTGAGCTGAAAACGAAATGGTTTGATCTTTAAAGAAGAGCGAGAAAGTTACCAAACATCTCTCAAAGGATGACAAACTCACGGCAATAAAAAACGGAGCACCTCGTGAAAGGTACTCCGTATATGTAGGTGCAAAACTTAGTGATACTTAAAGTTAGAGATTGAACAATCCCCAGTTTGTTCATTAATTCTGAATGAAAAAGCATGTGAATGGTAATCCACACCATCATTCCAAATTGTTTCTCCAAATATCTTACATAGCTCTAGCTCACTTACTGAACCGAACTCTTCCATGTGTTTAGCTACAGATAAAAGTTTACCTCTTATCTCTGCAGTCCATTCCGTGTTACTCAAGCAGTTGAAAGCCATAGTCTTTTGCATATTACCTAGCCAAAATGTTTCTTGTTATTAAGTTATATGAAGATTCATGATAACAATTTTCTGGCGTTTGTAAATCTATTTTGTGATGAATATCTCACATACTCGCTTGCATTGGTCGGAAATTGAACTTTATTGTTGATAGTTAGCACATTAGTTTTACAACTTATTGATAAATCTTTGATTAGCGAGCTCTTAGAATAGTATGAAGTGGGTAAAGCATATTAATCGAAAAAGTCCAGTCAAACAGTGAGGTGATCTAATGGCTTCTTCAGTTTGATACATCGCTTATTGGTTGGTTTGTGTGGCGTGCTTCATCAATCATCGTAGCTTCTCTACGGTATATTGACGACAGCTGCCGGAATTTTTCACTGAGTGTATGGAGATCTCGGGAGAGTGATTGTGAGCTTTGTACGTGCACTTGTGCACTTTCTGTTTGTCTCGGTAGTTTTGCTCTAGCACAATGTTTAGCGACGGCTTGCCAAGAGTGTGTGAGAGACTCAGCTCCATCTAACTCGGTAGACACAACGTATGCCTGTTTTAATAGAACCTCAGAGACATCGTAAGCGGTATTCATATGACTATTGAGCTGTACATTAAACCTTTGCTCGTACTTTGCCCAAAGCTCAATGATCTGCTTTTTGGTGAAATGTTTGGATAACAGCGTTTGTGACTTGTAGGTTGAGAGAACTTGGTTGAATTCTTTGGTGTATTGGTTGTAACGTCCTTCAAATGAGAGCTGGCGATCCAGCAGTAGTTGCCAGTTTTCACTGCTACATTGGTTTGCTAGCACGACATTAGCACTCAAAGGTACACACACAATGATAACCTTCACCCAAAAACTCATGACTTTCCTCTACTTACCGCGTTCTCTATAGAGAGTATAGATGAGCAGCAGCATGAGTTGATGTACACTTGAAAGATACCTAAAACGGAAGAGCTGGTGGATTTGATGAAAAAAGCGCTGATCGCTTTACTTGTGTTGTTAATATTGGGCGGAGGAGGAGCTGCGTATTACTTCTTGGTCATGAATAAAGACCCAATTCCACCAGAGAAAATGGAACAGCCAGCTGTAGAAGTTACTCAGCAGTCAGAATTCGACCTGGCACCCATCATGGATCTGCAGCCTGAACCAGAACAGACGGAATTTTACGTTTTGGATAGAAAGCTTGAAGTGGTAGAGCAACCTGAAATTGATGGGTTGATAACAGATTATCTCTACAAAGGTGAAAAAGTCGAAGTATTAGAGAAACAAGGCGAATGGGCTCGTATCTCTGATTATATTGTTCTCAAAGAAGGTGGCCTGCAGACAGCTGAATGGGTGTCTATGTCAGGTCTATCTAATGATGAAGTGATTATCTCAGAAAAAGAAAGCAAAGAGATATTAGATTCCTATTTGGTTAAGTCTGATGACCTCAAGATCCATCAAGAGAAATTCCGTAATTCGGTGGCTAAACTGATCTCTGAAGGTGAGTGTGCCCCAAGTGATTTTGAAGAACTCGGCGGATGGGTGAAATCGGTTAAGTATAGCAATCGAGATGTTTATTTTATTTATTGTGGCGGATTGTCCCTTGAAAACAAAATTTATCTTGATGTAAATACAAATGAAATATTTACGAAGTAGCAACCCAGGCTCTATTTATTAATAATTTTTAATTAAGCCCACTCATAGATTGAGTGGGCTTTTTTTTGCCTATTCATAATGTTCAGTTTTCCAATTCAAAACGTTAATTATATTGAAGTTTATATAGAATGATAATGAACCATTTATTAATGGATAATAAGATTTTTGTTATTATTTCCATGATCAATCGTTTCAAATTCTCACTTTGCATTCTTCTTGAAACAAGCTAAAAAATATAGGTTTATCTCCTATTAACAATGACTTACCTACTTGGTGATAAAGTTAAAAGTAAATAAATCCTAATGATATCAGTACCTTGTGTTGATTTACATGTTCGCAACATTTCATTGATTTTGAGAGGGAAGTCAAGTTTTTAATCATAAGATATAAATATTGCCCATTTGTAATAATATTTTTTGATTTTGAGTTGTAGGGTTTAATTAAAGCAAAACGTAAAGTTTAATTATCAACTAAGACATTATCTTATTAACATCATTGTTATTTAATTGCTTGTAAGGGATGGAACCATTAATGAAAAAACTTGCTTTAATTACAGGGTCAAAAGGCGGTATCGGCTCAGCAATTTCCTCTAAATTAGTTGCAGACGGCTATCGTGTTATCGCGACTTATTTTACTGGAAACTACCAATGTGCATTGGATTGGTTTAATGAAAAACAATTCACCGAAGACCAAGTGAGATTGTTTGAATTAGATGTTACTAATACTGCGGAATGTGCGCTGAGCTTAAGCAAGTTGTTAGAAGAAGAAGGCACGGTGGATGTGCTAGTCAATAACGCAGGTATTACACGTGATAGCGTATTTAAAAAGATGGATGCCGAAGCGTGGAAAGAGGTTATCGAAACGAACTTAAACAGTTTGTTCAACGTGACTCAACCTCTGTTCGCTCCTATGTGTGAAAAGGGTAACTGCCGAGTCATCAATATATCTTCAGTAAATGGTCTTAAAGGTCAATTCGGACAAACTAATTACTCGGCAGCGAAAGCTGGAATGATTGGGTTCTCTAAAGCTTTGGCAGCGGAAGGTGCTCGTAGCGGTGTGACAGTGAACGTGATTGCCCCTGGTTACACTGCAACGCCAATGGTTGAGCAAATGAAACCTGAAGTACTGGATTCAATCAAGAACCAAATCCCGATGAAACGCTTAGCAACACCTGTTGAAATTGCAGATGCAGTGGGTTTTTTAGCGAGTGAATCTGGCGCGTACATTACAGGCGAGACATTGTCTGTGAATGGCGGCTTGTACATGCACTAATGGCGAAACTGACAGGAATTGAATAATGGAAAAAGTATTTATTGTTGCAGCGAAACGCACACCAATTGGTTCATTTACGGGGTCATTGAAAAACGTTAACGCAGGTGAATTGGCTGGTGTAGCGATCAAAGGTGCTCTAGATTCAGTAGACCTTCCCCTAGATGTCATTGATGAAGTAATTGTCGGTAACGTGATTTCTGCTGGTCAAGGTATGGGCGTTGCGCGTCAGGCTTCCATCTATGCGGGGCTTCCTGAGGAAACACCAGCATACGGTGTGAACATGATTTGCGGCAGCGGCATGAAATCAGTGATGGACGCCGCGGCGCACATCAAAGCACAAGATGCTGAAGTGGTTATTGCTGCTGGCGTTGAAGTGATGTCCCAAATTCCTTTTGTGGTTCCAGCGAGCGTTCGTAATGGTCACAAAATGGGTGACATCTCAATGAAAGACTTACTGGTTGGTGATGGCTTAACCGATGCGTTTAATCACTACCACATGGGCATGACCGCTGAAAATATCGCGAATACGTTGAATATTTCTCGCCTTGCTCAAGATAACTATGCCCTAGAAAGCCAACAGAAAGCAGTCGCGGCGATTGAAGCAGGTAAGTTTAACGATCAAATTGTGCCTGTAGCAGTTAAGCAGCGTCGACAAACTGTCACTTTTGATACCGATGAGTACCCGAAGTCAGATGCAACCTTCGAAGGTCTACAAAAGCTTCGTCCTGCCTTTGACCGTGAAGGAACAGTCACGGCTGGTAACGCTTCGGGCATCAATGATGGCGCGAGTGCAATCATCTTAGCGTCTGAATCTGCGGTAGCGAAACATGGTCTAACACCTTTAGTGGAACTGACCAGTTACGCACAGTCTGGTCTGGACCCAAAGATCATGGGTTTAGGACCCGTAGAAGCTGTTTCGAAAACGCTTGATAAGGCGAATCTAACTCTAGAAGAAGTAGATTTGTTTGAATTGAATGAAGCGTTTGCAGCTCAAGCTCTTGGCGTGATGTACCAATTGTCAGAGCAGCATGATTTACCGCTTGATGCGTTCAAACCAAAGGTCAACGTGAATGGTGGTGCAATCGCGCTTGGCCATCCTTTAGGTGCTTCAGGCAATCGAATTATTGTTTCACTCATCCATGAAATGCTTGAACAGAAAACGACTTATGGCGTTGCTTCACTCTGTGTGGGTGGAGGAATGGGAACCGCTGTTTTGCTAAAAGGTATGGAAGGTTAGAACCTGACATATCGGTGGCAAGCTTAAAAAGATCGATTCAGCTTTGCAAAGCATCGTGAGTTAGTCGATAAGCGTCGGCTGAATCGATAGTGACACAAATTTATTAAACTATGTATTCATCAGGAGTTATTTATGTACACGGATATTTTCAAAACAATTACTGACCAAACTGAAAAGCAATTTGAACCGTACTTAAAGTTCAACAAGTTGGTTGCAAAGAACGTCCAAACGATGACAGAGCTGCAAATGAATGCTATGCAGACTTACACGGACATGGGGCTTGCGCAAATGAAAGCAGTGACTGAAATCAAAGACGTGACTAGCCTAACGGCTTTCAACAGCCAGCAACTAGCAGCGCTAACTCAGCTGTCTCAACAGATGATGAGTGACAGTGCTAAGCTTCAAGCTGCGGCAAAAGAGTTCAAAGAAGATGTTGAAACACTAACAACTGAAAACTTGAAAACAGTTACACCTGCATAAATAAAATCGCCATCGAGTTAGCACTGTGTTTACTGTGAGGCTCGGTGGCGATTTTCCGATTATTGGAGTCATGTTATGTTTCAACACTTCTTTTCGGACTACCTTGTTAAACTTCAACAAACGAACCAGCAATGGTGGGAAAACTTTGAACAAAACAAGGAAGCCGCGCAATCTCCCCTCAATCAAGCGATGCAAGAATTGAACTTTGATGATGCATCAAAAATCTTCGAGCAAGCCGCCAACCAACCCGCCGTTCTACTGCAGCTACAATCTCAATGGTGGGAACAACAACTTAAGATCTGGCAGAATGCCGCGCTGATGGGCAACACCGAAAGTGTTATTTCAGAAGGTCGCAGCGACAAGCGCTTTATTGATGAAGCGTGGAAAAACGACCCATTCTACAGCTTTATCAAGCAATCTTATTTGCTATTCAGCAAAAGCTACATTGACACCATCAATTCTATCGAAGGCATCGACGAGAAAACCAAAGAGCGTGTGGCGTTCTTTTCACGTCAGGCAATCAATGCTCTCTCTCCAAGCAACTTCATTGCGACTAACCCAGAGTTGATGAAACTAACGCTCGAGCGAAATGGTGAAAACCTGCTTGATGGATTAGAGCAGTTACAAGCAGACGTTGAAGCAAGCGCCGATATACTCAAGATCCGCATGACCAACAACAACGCTTTCCGATTGGGTGTGGATGTTGCGAACACCGAAGGTGATGTTGTCTTTCAAAACGAGCTGTTTGAGCTGATTCAGTACCACCCAAAGACACCGCAGGTTAACGCGACGCCTTTGTTAATCGTTCCACCGTTCATCAATAAGTACTACATTCTTGACCTTCGTGAGAAGAACTCGATGGTGCGCTGGTTGCTAGAGCAAGGACACAGTGTATTCATGATGTCTTGGCGTAATCCGAGCGAGGCGCAGAAAGACCAAGAGTTCGGTGACTATGTCACGGAAGGTGTAGTGAAAGCGGTTGCGGCGATTGAAGACATCACAGGTAAAGAGCAGATTAATGCAGCAGGTTACTGTATTGGCGGTACGGTGTTGGCTTCGACGGTGGCTTACTACGCTGCAAAACGCATGAAGAAACGTATTAAAACCGCGACGTTCTTTACCACTTTGTTGGATTTCTCGCAGCCGGGTGAGGTGGGCGCGTATATCAATGAAACGATCATCAACGCCATCGAGAAACAGAACGACGCTAAAGGCTTCATGGATGGTCGCTCATTAAGCGTGACATTCAGCTTGCTTCGTGAAAACAGCTTGTACTGGAACTACTACATCGATAACTATCTCAAGGGTAGCAGTCCAATGGAGTTTGACCTGTTGTATTGGAACAGTGATAGCACTAACGTTGCCGCTAAATGCCATAATTTCTTGCTGCGGGAGCTTTATCTTGAAAACAAACTGGTTCAAGACAAAGGCGTGAAAGTGGGCGGTGTTTGGATTGATCTCAATAAGATAAAAATACCAAGCTACTTCATTTCAGCCAAAGAAGATCATATCGCTCTTTGGCAGGGGACTTACCGTGGTGCCTTGAATACCGGTGGCAACAAGACGTTCGTGCTGGGCGAGTCTGGTCATATTGCGGGTATTGTTAATCATCCAGACAAGAAGAAGTATGGATTCTGGCTTAACGATAACTTAGATGATTCTGCAGACGAGTGGTTATCGAATGCGACTCACAATGAAGGTTCATGGTGGACACACTGGAATCAGTGGCTCCAAGGTTTTGAAACTGAAGAAAAAATCGAACCTTTCAATCAAGGCTCAGAGCTTAATCCTGTGATTGGCAAGGCTCCAGGTAACTATGTAAAACAGGTACTTCCTATCGTCGATAAAGAAAACGTTGATACAGAAGTTGCTAAGAAAGACGTACCGGAAAGTGAAGCTTAGAGTACGTATACGTATTTGAAAGTAAAAGTACAGAGCGTCAGATAATAAAAAAGCCACTGAAATCAGTGGCTTTTCCTATCAACGCATTATCAGAAGTAACTGGTAGACGTTGATGCAATCTCGATTATTAATCGATTTCTTTGTCTTTACCCATAGATAAAATCCAAAGAGAAACGGCTGCAACACCTGCGAAGCCGCCAAGAATGATAACTGGCATAGCGCTGTAACCTAGGATGTGCCAAATTACGCTTTCTAAAGTACTCATTCAATCGCTCCTTATTGCCAGCCTTCAACGCCGTGCATGTCTGGTAGTTTGTGTGCAATACCTTTGTGACAGTCTACACACGTTTTTTCACCAGAAGCTAGCGCAGTCGAGTGTTGTTTCGCGCTACGAGGGCTCTGCTCTGAGAAGTCCATGTAATCGAACTGGTGACAGTTACGACACTCAAGTGAATCGTTCTTTTTCAATCGAGCCCATTCGCGTTCCGCTAGGTGAGCACGACGTGCTTTGAACTTTTCTTCAGTATTGATGGTTTTCGCAATAAAGTGTGCGTATAGCTCTTTAGATGCTTGAACCTTACGAACAATTTTATCTGTCCATTCATGAGGTACGTGACAGTCTGAACAGATAGCACGAACACCAGAACGGTTAGAGTAGTGAATTGTCTCTTGGATTTCAGCAACGATAGGTGCGTGACAGCCAGAACAGAACTCTTCCGTGTTAGTTGCCTCCATACCCGTGTTGAATGCACCCCAGAACAAAAGACCACCCGAGAAACCCAAGAACAAAACAACGCCTACGGCTGCTTTACTTGGTGTCGCGAGTCTTTTCCAAAACGCTTTAAGTAATTTTATCATATATAGCCTCTCTTACAGTCCGGCTACGATTAACGCAGTGAATCTACAGGTTTGAACTCGTTCTCAACTAGTGGCTTAGCATTAGCTTGAGGTACGTGACACTGTAGACAGAAGTAACGACGAGGTGATACGTCTGCAAGTACCGCATCTTCACGGTTCATGTAGTGAGTTACACTCACTTTAGTAGCACCCATTTCTTTTGCGTTTTTCCAGCTGTGGCAAGAAAGACACTTGTTAGCGTTAAGAGAAACTTCATAGCTACGAATAGTATGAGGCACTAGAGGTGGTTGGTATACGTAGTCACTCTCAAGTACTTGGTCACGAGGGAACTTTTTGAAGTCATCTGCTGCGCGAGTTGCTTCAAGTTCACTTGCACCACGTAGAGATTCTACGCCACCAATGCCGCCTGGGTTATCCAGTTCAGCTTGAGCTGCACCAGCTAGCAAAAGACCAGCTGATAGTAGAGCAGTAATCAGTTTTTTCATGGTTAATTTCTCCGCCTAAAGGCTAATTCTTTGAGAGGACTACTTTTTTCAAAAGCGTGAAAAAAGTAGCCGCAATATTAGATACTTAAGATCGTCTCTCTAAGCCTAGGGCTTAAGCGACTTTAGTGATCTTAACTGGACACTTCTTGTAGTCCGTCTGTTTAGACAGAGGATCCGTTGCATCCAAGATCAACTTGTTGATCAGAATTCTTGCATCAAAGAATGGTACGAATACCAAGCCTTGTGGTGGACGGTTACGGCCGCGAGTTTCAACACGCACACGAACTTCACCACGTTTGTTTTCGATAAGAACTTCATCACCACGGCGAAGACCACGAGCTTTAGCGTCAGCAGGGTGGATGTAACAAAGTGCATCCGGTACTGCTTTGTAAAGCTCTGGTACACGACGAGTCATAGTACCTGTATGCCAGTGTTCAAGAACACGGCCTGTACATAGCCACATATCGTATTCTTCGTTTGGTACTTCTGGTGGAGCTTCATATGGAGCATTGATGATCAGCGCTTTACCATCTGGTTTTCCGTAGAAGTCCCAGCCAGAGCCTTTCTTAGCGTATGGATCTGAACCTTCTTTAAAGCGCCATAGTGTTTCTTTACCGTCAACAACTGGCCAACGTAGGCCGCGTACTTTGTGATAAGTATCGTATGGTGCTAAATCGTGACCGTGGTCGCGACCAAATGCAGCGTACTCTTCGAATAGACCTTTTTGAACGTAGAAACCTTGTGCTTGTGCATCGTCGTTAAGCTCTTGAGCTTCAGACAGAGGGAACGCATCAACATTGCCGTTTTTGTAAAGCACGTCGTACATGGTTTTGCCACGGTACTCAGGCATTTTCGCAACCAGTTCTTCCCCCCAAACTTCTTCAATAGTGAAGCGCTTAGAGAACTCCATGATTTGCCATAGGTCAGACTTAGCTTCACCAACTGTTTTCACTTGTTGGTACCAAGCTTGTGTACGACGCTCAGCGTTACCGTAAGCACCTTCTTTCTCAATCCACATTGCGGTAGGAAGGATAAGGTCAGCAGCTTGAGCTGTTGCTGTTGGGTACGGGTCTGAACAAACAATGAAGTTGTCTGGGTTACGGTAACCAGGTAGACGCTCAGTGTTGATGTTTGGACCAGCTTGCATGTTGTTGTTACACATTACCCAGTAAGCGTTGATCGTACCGTCTTTCAATGCTCGGTCTTGAGCAACAGCGTGTTTACCCGGTTTTGCTGGGATAGTGCCTTCTGGAAGTTTCCAGATGTCTTCTGCAATCTTACGGTGTTTAGGGTTAGCAACCACCATATCTGCAGGTAGACGGTGAGAGAACGTACCTACTTCACGAGCTGTACCACACGCAGATGGCTGGCCAGTTAGTGAGAATGGGCTGTTACCTGGAGTAGAAATCTTACCTGTTAGAAGGTGGATGTTGTACACAAGGCTGTTCATCCATACACCACGAGTATGTTGGTTCATACCCATTGTCCATAGAGACATCACTTTGATGTTTGGATCCGCGTATTGCTTAGCAAGCTTGATCAGGTTCTCTTCAGATACGCCTGACATTTCAGATGCTTTTTCTACTGTGTACTCAGCAACCGATGCTTTGTAATCTTCGAAAGAGATTGCAGTCATTGCGCCTGAGTTAGGGTTTGCTGCTGCTTTCTGTAGAGGATCATCATCACGAAGGCCGTAACCGATGTCTGTTGTTGCTTGCTTGAAGTTCGTGTGCTTGTTCACGAAGTCCCAGTTAACTGCATCGTTTTGGATGATGTAGTTTGCGATGAAGTTTGCAATCGCAAGGTCAGACTGAGGGTTGAAGATGTAACCAGTGTCTGCAAGCTCAAAAGAACGGTGGTAGTAAGTAGACAGTACGTTTACTTGAACGTGTGGGTGGCTTAGACGACGGTCTGTAATACGAGTCCATAATACTGGGTGCATTTCTGCCATGTTTGAACCCCACAGTACAAATGCGTCTGCGTGTTCAAAGTCATCGTAACAACCCATTGGCTCATCGATACCGAAGGTACGCATGAATGCACCTACCGCAGAAGCCATACAGTGACGAGCGTTTGGATCGATGTTGTTTGAACGGAAACCCGCTTTCATCATCTTAACGGCTGCGTAGCCTTCCATTACTGTCCACTGACCAGAACCGAACATACCAACACCTGTTGGACCGTTCTTCTTAAGAGATGCTTTCCATTTCTCAGCCATCACGTCGAACGCTTTGTCCCAAGATACTGGTGCGAAATCACCATCTTTATGGAACTCGCCATCTTTCATACGAAGAAGAGGCTGTTCTAGACGGTCTTTGCCGTACATGATTTTTGAAAGGAAGTAGCCTTTGATACAGTTAAGGCCTTTGTTTACCGGTGCTTCTGGGTCGCCTTGAGTCGCAACCACTTTGCCGTTTTGAGTACCTACTAGTACCGAACAGCCCGTACCACAAAAACGACAAGGCGCTTTATCCCACGTGATTTTTGTTTGATCAGAGCTAGCAATCAGGTTGGTTGCTGTTGCCGGTAGTGTCACACCTGCAACGGCTGCCGCTGATGCAGCTGCGTTTGCTTTCACAAACGCACGTCTTGTCATTTTCATACTTCACCCTCAAGTTGAGAATTGTTGCTTCCAGTTTCTAAATCCGTTTCTTCTAGTCCAGTTTCGATTTGGTGATAAACCAAAGCTGTCCCTAAAACGTTCTTAATGTTGTTTATTGCTTCGATGGTGTCCGTTACAAAACCTTGGTTTTCGGTTTCTAGGACCACGATGATTTTGCCTTCAGGGCTATCTCCGTAGATTTCTGCGTTATCGAATTGCTCGATCTCTGCTTTGATCTCATTGAGATGCTCTGGGCTCACATGCACGACTAAACTTGATATATGCACTTCATTTAGTGCCATAAATTGCTCTCGTTATTTTTATTTATGCATTACTCACAAGAATAGCTGAAGTAGGGCAAACTGCTACGCAGGCTCCACAACCGTTACACTCATTTAACTCGATTTTTGGTAGAGCAACACTGCCTGCTCTAAGTTGAAATTGAATGGCCATAGGTTCACACATGTCACCACAGCTTCGGCATTCAACATTTTGTTGCGCTAAACACTTATCAGAGATACTTGCTTTTGCTTGCCAAGGCTCTCCTTGCTTTGGCGTAAAAATGGGTTCAGGACAAACGTCTGCGCATTGATAGCAGAACGTACATTCATCAATTGAAAAATCGACAGTAGGAAACCCACCATCGCCTACAATGATTATCTCAGTCTCACAACTCTCGATGCATTTACCGCAACGAGTGCAGTCATCTGCAAAGCTTTCTAGGTTTTTAATCCAAGGCAAACGAATCTGGCTTGAATCAACTTTTTGCCTAGAAAATAGACGGCGTTTTGATAGATCTACCACTAGATACCCATAGATGTTGCTAAGATGTTGTAATTGTAGGTCATTATTCCATTAATATCTTGTAATTTGTCCTCACAAGTAGTGTAGTTTTAGAAACAATTGTATAAATACCCCCTTAGGGCTAATTGGGGGCATATATTGTCTCAGATCAATAAATTACGAAGCGAGTGATCACATATTGAATGGAGCTATGATTTTTGATGTGTGACAATACGATCTTGCTGGCAAGTCATTTATCAATAGGAAGGCTCTTTTGCTTATAAAACCGGTTTCATCTGTAACGAGTACGATAGCTAAGTCACTGCTATCTATACTGCTGTTGTCGGTTGCTACGACTGGCTTTGCCATCTTTACTTTGGCTTCAAGCTTGAATGATGCGGAAGCGGTCAACGTGGCTGGTTCAATGCGAATGCAAAGCTACCGTTTAGCCCATGATATTCAAATAGAATCCGTCGATTACGAATCTCATATTCATGAATTCGAAAGTTCTCTTTATTCTCCATCAATGACCAATTTGGTCAGTTGGAATGTTCCGACAGACATCACAGAAGATTACTATTTAATTATTGGTCGGTGGCATGAACTGAAGCAAGTATTAAACAGTGAAGATCGCAAGCACTATCTCGTGTTGGTTGAGAACTTTGTCACTGAGATAGATGGCTTCGTTTTCAAGCTTCAAGAATTCTCAGAAGATAAGTTAATAAAATTGGCGTGGGCCGGTGGTGTTGGCTTAGGCGGAATTTTGGTCATATCTCTTTTTGTTGTTCATTTTGTACGTAAACAAGTTGTTAAGCCATTGCATGCGCTCGTTGGAGCCAGTCAGCGGATCAAAAACAGTGACTTTGAGGTAGAGCTAAAGGTCACCAATAATAACGAACTGGGTATTCTGACTAAAACGTTTAACTCGATGGCCAAAGATTTGGGCGTGCTCTATCGAAACCTTGAGTCAGTTGTAGACGCTAAGACAGTTGAGCTGCAAAACGCCAACCAATCTTTGCAGGCGCTTTATCACTCGTCACAAGAACTTACGGTTACACGTATCGCACCAGAAAACTTCCGAGCTATTCTACAGCACCTAGTCAGTCTAGAAGGAATAGAGTCGTTAAGGCTTGAGATAGCTGATAGTTCGGGTCGTTCATTGATTATGGACGAAGGGTATGATTCGAACTTGGATTATGAAAAGTTTGAAATGAAGTTGGATGATAATGAGCTTATCTTAGGCTATTTATATTGTTCATATCATCATGGCCATTCAACCAAGACTCTGATTGAGAGCTTTATCCAACTGTTATCACGGGCGATCTATTATAATCGTGCGCAGAAGAAAGCAGAACAGCTTATTATAATGGAAGAGCGTGCAACGATTGCCCGTGAACTTCATGATTCATTGGCTCAATCACTGTCGTATTTGAAAATCCAAGTGACGTTGTTGAAGCGCGTGATTGGCAAATTGCCAGAACAACAGCATCGAGAGCAATCTGAACAAATAGCGTCGGAAATCGGCAACGGTTTAGCTGATGCCTATACTCAATTACGAGAGTTGCTCACAACCTTTAGGTTGACAATAAAAGAGGGCAACTTCGGCGAGGCTCTAAGTACCATGCTTGAAGAGCTCAGTGAAAGAACAGATGCAAAGATTAACCTAACCAATAATCTTTCATCCATAGAGCTTGATGCACACAGTCAGGTTCACTTGCTTCAATTGATTCGTGAAGCAACAATAAACGCAATAAAACACGCCAATGCCGACTTGATAGATGTATGCTGTATCGATGAGGACGGTGAAGTATTAGTCGTGATTAAAGATAATGGAGATGGCTTTGACTCAAGTAGTTCCAAGACGAACCACTACGGGATGAGTATTATGCAGGAGCGTGCGGCAAGACTGAATGGCGACTTAACGATTGAAGCGGCTCAAGGTGAAGGCTGTACAGTCATATTGAAATATAAAAGTTTGAAGGAAGTTAAAGTTGACGATTTGTAAAGTAATGCTGGTTGATGATCATCCATTGATGCGCAGAGGTATAAGCCAATTACTGAGCTTTGAAGATGAATTCGAAGTGATTGCAGAAGCAAGTAACGGTACTGAAGCAGTCGCTCTTGCCCATGAAGAAGAACCTGATTTGATCCTATTGGATCTTAATATGAAAGGCATGTCTGGACTTGATACGCTGAAAGCACTGCGTACTGATGGTTCAAGCGCTAACATCGTTATTCTCACGGTTTCTGATAGCCCTGCAGACATTGAAGCGATCGTAAAGGCCGGCGCTGACGGCTACTTGTTGAAAGACACAGAACCCGATGAGTTAATCGAATTGCTTAAGCAAGCACACAGCGGTGACAAAGCTTACAGCAGTGTGGTTGCTCGTTACTTAAATGACGCTGGTAGTCGCAATGATATCTTCGACCAACTGACTGAACGCGAAATGCAAATCCTTCAAGAAGTCGCGAAAGGTTACCGTAACAAGCAGATAGCAGATCACCTGTTTATTTCTGAATCGACAGTTAAGGTACACATGAAAAGCTTGCTGAAAAAGCTACAAGTGCCTTCACGTACTGCTGCAACGGTTTTGTATCTAGAACGCTATGGTGAAATGAAGTAGGGCTTGTTCCTTTGAGATAACACTATTTCAAGTCTTACTGTTTATACATATCTCGATAGTTTTAACGATGTTGAGAAAATAAGATTAAAAAAAGGCGCTGAACTTATTAGGTTCAGCGCCTTTTTGTTTACGCATTTTATATCAGTATTGGTGTTCGTTTGTTCTTCGTTCTTTGAGATTAGAAACTTAAGGCTTACGCTGCCATTGGAACCAATACAAGCGTGCCGAAGATAACGGTAATAAGACCACAGATTACTGGTACAGAAGTACGTTTTACTACTTCAAATGGGCTGATTTTACCCATACCAGATGTCGCTACAATTACACCAGATACTGGTGAAATAGTACGGCCTAAGTTAGATGCTTGAAGCATTGGGATGATTAGGAACGCTGGGTTCAAGCCCATTTTCGCCGCTAATGATGGAGCCAGTTCTACGAATGCATAGAAAGGCGCGTTACCAGAACCTGTTGCGATAGCTGCAGCAACCGTTAAACCCGTCAGGATAAGCATCAACGCGATACCGCCTGCGCCTGCCGATTCAGCAAGACCAATTAAGTTATCAATCGCACCAATAGACATTAGACCTTGAGCAAATACGCCTGCCGCAACCAACAGCATTACCACGCCTTTAAATGCGTCAGCCATACCTTGGTAGCAAGAGTCTAAATCCTCTAGTGTTTTTTCGCCGTCAAACTTCTTAACAACGTAATCGATGACCGCGCCCACGAAGATAGAACCGACCACAATAGTGTAGATATCAAGTGAAAGCCCTGGAATCGTACGACCGTTGAATAGGAAAACGCCGATGATAGGCAGGAATGGAAGTGCAGCGTAGAAAGCCGGCGCTGTTGTTTCGATTTCAGAAACGTCTACTTTTTCCATTGGCGTGTTTTCTTTCTTATCTAGATATTTGTTCCAGAAGAAAGCCGCACCTGCCATCACGATGATCGCACAGATAGAAACAGGCAGTACCGTTTGAACAGCAAACACATCAAGAGACATGCCTGATTTTTCTGCCGCGATAACCACATCACCAGAGGTTGGTGAAAGAATGATGGCTGCAGGTGACGCACAAACCGCAACTGCCGCTGGGCGAGAAATACCCATTGCCGTCATCATTGGGAATAGGGTTGCCATCAATAGCACACCAAGACCCGTTGCAGAACTTACTGCTAGAGACATTAGACACGCTACGATGTAAGCCGCAACAAGAAGTACATAGGGAGATTTGATCGCAGCAAGTGGTTTAGAGAACTGTTTCACTACCACGTTGTTAGCGCCAATGTGCGTCATGTAAGAAGCAAAACCACAAAGAAGCATGATTTGCATACCTAGGCCGCCCCCGCGGTACTGAAGCATGTATTTAACAAATTCTAGTGAGTCGGTAACCATGTTACCTGTTGAAGCGACTTTAGCTGGTAAGACTGTGTGACCAATAAGGCCAGTAATAAGAAGTAGGGCAAGGCCAGCAGTTAGTAATACACCCGCCGCTTTATAGCCTTTTACAATAAAGTAACCAACAGCAATAGTAATCACTAATCCGATCAAGAGCTCTAACATAGAAATCTCCACAAAGTTTAAAAAATATAAGAAAGTGTTTCAGAATATGACAATGAATGTACAGAAAACTGCACTGTGGCACGAGGCATAGTTGAGGTTGATATGATCTAAGACAAACATTTTTTTCGATGTTAATTGTGGTTGTAAATCGTGATTAACTACTGTTATTTAGATGTTAATAAACAAATTATATCGTTTGCTAGAATATAGCTTGGATCACTTTTGTTGTGCCAAGTTGCATATTAAGGCTTTGATTTATAAAATTACGCTTTTTCTAACTTAGTGGTGGAAATCAAAAGGAAAGGGCTATTTCTTACATTTAGGAAGGTATTTTTGCATTCGAGGATTAGAGTCTGACGCCTACTTAATTGGTAAATAGCAGACGCCAGAGGAAAGTCACATAGAATTTACAGAGTGTTCTCTGTTAGTGACGGTAAGCTTAATTGATATTTACTTCTGGTTCCGAATTTGAATAAGCGGGCAGGTCGGCACATGCCACTTTTTTACAGAAATGAATCATTCCACGTTGCGTCACCAATAACAGCTCTCTGTCGTTCAGTGGAATGTAAGTCATCGCATCGGAAGAGAGTACCGAACCTTCACTGATCATGACTTTTTCATAGAACGTGAGCTCTCTGTCTGGGATGATCTGTTCGTGTTGAGTCTCATCCAACGAAATATCGTGTTGAGTGACAACGTAAGTGCCAGACGATGTGAAACCAGCCTCTTTAGTCGAAACATATAACAACTCGTAACTATTGTTCTTCTTAAATTCGATATTCACGGAAGCTTGATTATAAATTATTTTCTCAGGCGGATTGACCACCGATGCTGTGTTGGCCAAATAATGACCTTTAAGATGTTCTTTCGGAATAAAGGTTGTTAACCAGCCGACTAAAATACCCAATAGAGCGACGACAACGAATATCTGCTTTTCTTTATTCACAAGTAACTCCTTTAAATTCGCTAGGGAAGCTCAAAGACTTTCCTGAATTATCTATGATTATTTTTCGACCCTTATATTCATAAAGAGTGACGTTGTAGAGTTCTTTAAAGGTGAACTCGTCGGTTTCGATTGTACAAGAGATAAAATGTTGCCCTGTAAGATCTTCACCTAAGCTATTTCTGTCTAAATAAGCAAACAAATAATGGGACAGACCAGCGGTTACTACAAATAAAGCAATTAGCGCTAACACATGAGTTGTCTTTTTTGTTGGGGCTGCTTTTTCTGCTATCGCGCTTTCTTCAGCAGATCTCTCTGTTAGTTGTTCAGTTTGCTGTGTGGGCTGGGCTTGAATTTTGCGCAGTACGCGTTCTTTATCTTGTGTTACTTGCCCTGCAAATCGGTAGCCTTTGCCGCGTTCAGTGACAATGATCATTCCACTCTTGTCTTCAAGCGCTTTTCGGCAGATAGAGATGGTTTGCATTAAGCTGCCATCTTCAACATAGATACCTTTCGATACCCACACTTGCTCAATCAAAACTTGGCGAGTAATCACCTCATTGGGTCTAGAGATAAAAAACTTAAGTAGCTCTGATTCGTTAGAACCTATTGGGTACGTACGGCCCGTCTTAAAGTGATGGATTTCACTCTCTTCTAAATTGACCTGTATATCATCATTGATAATAAATTCAGCAGACATCTGGGTTCTCATTGTTATAAGCGTTCTAACCTAAATATAACAAATGTCGCTACAAATATAAACTTACTGATTTTGGTGTCTTTTATATTTAAGCTTTTGATTTAAATTGATTTATTAACCTAATTAGATTCCCTTATATACCTTTTTGAGGTTGTTTAATGCGGTTTCAGGTGCTTGCCGTTAGTAGCTATTGGATCATTAACGGGTGACGCTGATTTAGTGGGTGTGGGTTAATTGCTCAAATTTCTTACGTAGTTTTATCAACGTGTCATTCCAACTCTGTGTTGCCTTGCTCTCTGCGAATAAAAGTCGAGCTTACTTCCGACTCAATCGGCAACTCAAATAACGATAAATCGCATGACCACACCAGTTAAATGCGAAAGCTACGAAGGAGCTGTTTTGAAAGATTTCAATAAGCCATATATATGTGGACTAATTACGCTTGCCTTACTCGGCTGTCAGTCTGAAGACTCGACTCAAGAACCTGTTTCAGTATTGGTTCCCTACAACATTGATGAACTGCCAAAACCAAACGATGGATACGGGTATGACGACGACGGAACCATTACCGGAGTCGGTGAACACGCTGTAACTTTGTCATCAAAGAACGATGCCTATTATCAGGACTACAACAACTCATACGCCGCTTTAGATGGTTGGGGACTTTGTGCAGAGCCTATTTTAATTCCGCTACAAAGTATTAATTCTGATAAGCGTTTTCCACTGAATAATGAAACTTTTTCGGGGAACGTGGTGTTAATTAATGAGTCAACTGGTGAGGAAGTTAGCACTCAAATATCAGCCGATGGTTCTAATATTATTATTCAGTGCGAGTCAGGATTAAAAGAAGGAACGACTTACTCGATCGTTGTGACTGATGGGGTAAAAACTGAATTTGACGAACCTTTAAAAGCAGACGCTAGCTTTGATGAATTGATTTATTCAGGTGTTCCGCTAGACAGCGATAAGGAAGTAAGCCTTCAGGAGCAGGTATTAAATGCGATAGATTCATATTATGCGCTGTATCCTGAGAAGGGTATTCCTGTATATGCAGCTCAATTTAAAACTCAGAGTTCATATTCGTCACTGGATGCGATGAGGGATAACCATATTGTTGAAGGAACGACTTTTTCTGGCGAACTCATCTTGGTCGAAGATAAAACGACTAAATATGACCTTTATACTCAGAAACTAAAACTGCCATTTTATCTACCTTTCACGAAGAGTCGTGAATCTGAGTGCGATTACGACCAATATGAACCAAAGGCATCATGCCCGCCGCTATACGAATGGATGAAAACATCGACAGGCGGTTTTCCTACAGTAAATGAACCACTGCCAGTTGTTGTCCAGTCACAGATTGTCAATGCCGATGTTTACACACCAGCCCGTTGGGATGGGAAGACAACACTTCCGACCGTTGTCTTTATTCATGGCGTCACGGCTGATAAATCTGCTGCGTCTCTAATGGCTAAAGATTACACAACACAAGGTTATGCAGTTGTAGCTATTGACATGCCCTATCACGGCGAACGTATGAGATACGATGTGAATGGTCTTGAAATCAGTGCTAAAGAGAACAAATCATTTTTCATCAATATCGACTCACCTTTCGCGCTTCGCTCCAATTTACAGCAGTCGGTTTCGGATTTCTTAGGTCTACGCTTTGCTCTGAATAATCAGCCATGGGTTGATAAGAGCAATATTCACCTAGTCGGTCACTCTCTGGGTGGGATCATGTCGGTGATGGTTAGTGAGTTTAGCCAAGACTCACCATTGTTTAAGTTCAAAACGGTTAACTTTGTTGTTCCGGGTCAGGGGCTTACCAATTTGGTTTTGTCTTCTCAGACGTTAGGGCCGGAAATGTCCGATGGGGTGAAAAAATCGCCGGATATACAGCGTAGTATCGCTGAAACTGTGATTCCGGAAAGCTGCGATGCAGAGAATAACAACCAAGAGTGTATTGAGTCATTAAACGAGTTTGTCAGTTTATCTTCCGAAAATGCTCTTACGGTTAACCAGTTAGAAAATGATATTTATGACCTTCTTGTGACTGGTTTAAAGCAGGGTGTTCAGGCTGCTATTGATAGCTCTGACCCTGCGAGTTTTACATCCCGCCAAGCTAACAACAAACAACCAACGTTATTGCTGGCGGCAGTGGGCGACTGCGGTGAAACATGTGATGTTGGAGTGGATTATGTACCAGACAGTGTCGTTCCCAACTCAGCTCCAGACAACATAAGAACGGGAACTGAGCCACTAATTAAGGCTTTGGGATTAGCTCCAATTACGGGTACGACAGGACAGCCATTAACTACTACAGAAACCCGGGGGGTTATTCGAACGACCACGGGAGGGCATGGTACTTACCTATTCCCTTATGAGGGAACGATGGACGAATCAGGATTACCCGGATTCCCAGATTCTGAAGAGCTCAATTTTGTTTGGGATGCGACCAATACTCAGCAGGTTGCCGTTGCATCGATGGTAACAACAACGGGTGCATCAATCGAAATAGTGAACGAAGATCATATCGAAACAGAGGTGCCTCAAGATGAAGAATAAACTCTTATTGGGCACCGCAGCTGCTCTCATTCCTTGCTTAACAAACGCCGCAGGATTCCAACTTAACGCACAATCAGCAACAGGGTTGGGCCGTGCATTTGCGGGCGATGCTGTGATGGCAGATAGCGCCGCGATTGTTGCAAAGAACAGCGCTGCGATGGCTTACATCGAGCAACCAACACTCTCTGTCGGCGCTATCTATATCGATAGTGGTATTGATGTGTCTAGTGTTAGCTACACACCAATGATTGGTGATACTGAAATGCTAGATGACCAATCATTAGACGCAGGGACATTAGTTCCGAACATTCATTATGTTCACCCAATTCAAGATTCGAAATTTACTTTGGGCGCCACTGTGCACTCTAATTTTGGTACCGACGTCGAATTTGATAACTCGTTCGAAGCGGATGAGTTTGGAGGCAAAACGGCGCTTTCCAGTATCAATGTTGGCTTCGCTGTGGCTTACGAGTTGTATGAAAAAATCAACTTAGGTGCAGGTATTGATGTTATCTACGGCGAGGGCGAAATATATCGCAAAGGTTTGTTGAATGTAGACGCAGACGGCTTCGGTTTAGGCGCAAATGTGGGTGCAACGTATCAAGTTGATGAACGCAATAAATTTGGTATTACTTACCGTTACAGCCCAGATATCGAAGTGGAAGGTGACATTACCAAAGGCGGTGTCCCTGCCGACAACATGAATGTACCTCTACCAGACACTCTAGAGTTTTCCGGTTGGCACCAGCTCAACGAACAGTGGGCTTTCCATTACAGCCTGCAGTGGGTGAACTGGTCTGAATTTGACTCGCTAACGTCTAACTCTTATGACGACTCGATCAAAGAGTATCAATGGAAAGATGCAGGACATGTTTCTGTCGGTGGCACGTACATCATGTCAAAAGACATTGTTCTACGAGCGGGTTACATGTACGACATTTCTCCAACTGACGAACTCACATCGTTATCAATTCCCGATGTTAACCGTCATTGGCTCACGGTCGGAGGGACATATAACTTCACGGCCGCCAGTTCTGTGGACATTGGTGTCGGCTTTATCATCGGAGAATCACAAGATATTGACGAAAGCCTGACGACGATCCCAGGAACGAGTTCCAATATAACTGCTGATGTGACTGCCGATGCTCTCTTACTCGGTGTTCAGTATCAGCATCGTTTTTAACTTTTACTTTGGAGTTCAGAACGTAAAAATTTAGGAATCATATAAAAATTGCAGGGCTCGACAGTGAGTTGAGCCCTTTTCTCATTATTAGCTGTTTTGGCATTATTTAAATAGCTGGAAGCTCATTAAGTAAGAAATAGCTGCTTAGAAAAACGTTTAAATTCAGACGAATTCAACGGTTATGGTTATTAAAAATGAAATTTACAAAGCTTAGTAAAACAATCTGTTTGGCACTGTTTGCCTTACACATCTCTCCATCGTTTGCCCAAGACTCAAACTTGATTCCAGTGACTATCGAAAAAGCTCACAAACAAGCATTCACTTCTTCAATCAACGAGGTTGGCAAAATCAGGGCGACGGATTCTGCTGCATTGACATTTAGTGCCTCCGACAAAATTCTCAATATCCATTTCAAAGATGGAGACTCAGTTGAAAAAGGCGAACTGATCGCTCAATTGGACAATACCAAAGCGAAAGCCGATTTAGACAAAGCAAGAAGCTCTCTAGCGTTAGCAAAGTCGAAATTAAAGCGAGTACAAGAATTACTAAAGAAACAGCCTGACTCTATGTCTCAACAAGATGTTGAAGAACTGGGAGAGCAGGCGAATTTAGCTGCGGCTGATTTCCGTCAAAAAGAAGCGCTGATGAATGACTATTTATTGGTTGCGCCATTTGATGGGCAGTTAACCAACTTTACCCACTCTGTGGGCAGTAAGATTGATAGCGCAACCGCGTTGGTGAGTTTGATCAAACTCGATCCTGTCGAAGTTCAATATTCCATTGGCCAGTCGGATTTAGGCAATGCGAAGCTCGGGCAGAATGTTTCCATTCAAGTTGATGCCTTTGTCGATGAAGCCTTTTCTGGCGTGGTGGATTACATTGCACCAGCAGTGGACGAGAGTTCAGGCCGTGTAGAAGTGCACGCGCACGTGACTAACCCAGATCATCGATTGGTTCCAGGTATGTTTGCCAAAGTGAGTCAGATGACAAGCGAAGACTCAACGCAGATGGTGGTTTCTCAAAACTCCGTTCAAGCAAAAGATGCAGAGCGCTTTGTTTGGGTAGTGAATGGAGAAAAAATCGAGCAGCGTATTGTCGAATTAGGCGTGAATACTAACGATGGTTACGTTGTTGTAGAGAAAGGCTTGAAGCTAGGCGATAACGTCGTTGTGACGGGACAACAGAACCTCAAGAAAGCGTCGTTAGTTAAGGTCATGAACCCAAATGCTGAACAGAAAACCGTTGAGCTAATAACGGAGCCGACAAACAAAGAGAACACTCAGCAGACCGCTGAGCCTAAAGTAGAAAAGATTGTAACCAAGGTGGATGAACCACATCCGATTGAACCTTCGGTTGATTGGACGGAAGCATCAAAAGGTGTAGACGAAGCGATCAACGAAAATAGCGAGCAAGCAGAAACAAGCGCGACTGTTGAGCAATCATCAAGCGAAACTCACAACAAGGAAACATTAAGCAAGGAAGCTGTAACGAAGGAGAATCTTAATGAAGCTTCCTGAGATTTGTATTAAGCACCCTGTGTTTGCGTCTGTTCTGAGTATCACCATTGTTTTGCTTGGGCTTTTGTCGTTTCAAAAGCTCTCAATCCAATACTTTCCAGAACATAAAACACCGTCAGCAACGGTAACTGCTGCGATCAATGGTGCGAGTGCGGAGTTTATGTCACGTAACGTGGCAGACAAACTGATCACTGCAGCAACGGGTCTTGATAGCGTTAAAACCATGACTACGGATTGTCAGGAAGGGACGTGTAATCTTAAAATCATCTTCGAAGACGACATTGATGAAGTTGAATACACAAGCCTGATGAACAACTTGCGCAGCAGTGTCGAAGCGATTGGTGATTTTCCACCGAGTATGACGGATAAGCCAACAGTAACGGATGACTCTTCTGATACCAGCATGCCGAGTAACATCATCACTTTTGTGAATACTGGCAAGATGTCTAAGCAAGAGATGTACGACTACATCAGCCAACAAGTCGTGCCGCAGTTTAAACATATTCAAGGTGTCGGTGGTATTTGGGGGCCGTACGGCGGCAGTGAGAAAGCGGTGCGTGTTTGGTTACAGCCTGATCGTATGATGGCGCTCAACATGAGCGCGTCAGACGTGGTAGGTACATTAAGCTCATACAATGCGACATTTACTGCGGGTACGATTAAAGGTCAGGTACGAGATTTCTCTATCAACCCAGTCAATCAAGTGACGAGCGTTGATGATGTAAGAGACTTGGTGGTGCGTGTCGATAACGGCAAGATCATTCGTATCGGCGATATTGCTGAAGTCAAAATGGGTGAAGAGAGCCTAACGCCAAGTATTCTACGTGTAGGTGATAACCTAGCGATGTCGATTCAGGTATTGCCACTGAAAAGTGAAAACCCAGTTACAGTCGCCAATAAAGTGAAGAAGCAAATCGACCTGATTCAACCTCAGTTGCCAGAAGGCATTGAGATGAAGATGGTCTACAACCAAGCAGATTTCATTAAAACCGCGATCGATGAAGGCTTCATGACCTTGGTTGAGGCAATTGTTCTCGTTTCCGCAGTGGTTGTTCTATTCCTAGGTTCTGTTCGCGTGGCTTCGATTCCGATCGTCACCATTCCAGTGTGTGTGATAGGTGTGTTTGCGGTGATGCATTTGCTTGGTTTTAGCATCAACGTACTGACTATTTTGGCGATCATTCTTGCGATTGGCTTGGTGGTCGATGATGCGATTGTTGTCGCTGAAAACTGCTACCGACATATCGAAGAGGGTGAAACCCCATTTAATGCGGCAATCAAAGGGTGTCGAGAGATCGTCTTCCCTGTGATTGCGATGACGCTTACTTTGGCTGTTGTGTATTTGCCAATTGGTTTGATGGCGGGCTTAACCGCTGACCTGTTTAGACAGTTTGCTTTCACGCTTGCTGCGGCGGTGATCATCTCTGGTTTTGTGGCGTTAACGCTCTCACCCATGATGAGCGCTTATTTGATGAAGCCTGTTTCAACACCCGCAAAGTGGTACCAAAAGGTCGATGCGAAACTGAATGTCCTTTCTGATGTGTACACCAAAGAGCTAGGTAAGTGGTTTGAGCGTAAAGCACTGATGAGTGGTATCGCTTTGATGCTGATTGCTTTGTCTGCTTTGGCTGTTTGGAAGATGCCTCAAGTGCTGCTTCCAACGGAAGATACTGGCTTTGTTGAGGTTACTTCAACGCCTCCCACAGGAGTTGGACGTCAGTATCATCTCGATAATAATGGACAACTCAACAGCGTGTTCAAAGGTGATGACTCGGTGGAAGCGAACTTGTCTTACATTGAAGGCACTCCGACCAATCACGTTCTATTAAAACCATGGGGAGAGCGTGACCAATCAGCGGATGAGTTGGTGAATGAGTTTATTGCTAAAGCGCAAAGTTCAGTCTCTGCTTATGGCATGTCTTTCAAGGTGCGTTCAGCAGATAACTTAAACATTGCCACTAACATGATCCTTGAACTGACCACTGTTAATCGTGATACCACGGTGCTGTCTGAAACCGCAAGTGAGGTCGTCCAAGCGCTTGAAGATTACGAGGGTGTGACAAACATTAAGAACTCAATGTTGCGCGACCAATTACGTTATGATTTGTCGATTGACCGCAATGCGATTGTGTTGTCTGGCGTGGATTACAGTAATGTCACCAATGCGTTATCGACGTTTCTTGGATCTGTTAAAGCGGCTGATTTACAAGCAGACGACGGTTATACCTACCCAATACAAGTACAAGTAAACCGTAAAGATCTTGGTGATTTTAAAGTGTTGGACAAGTTGTACGTTGACTCTCAATCAGGTCAAAGACTTCCGTTGTCACAGTTTGTTTCTATTAAACAAGTGACATCGGAATCGAACTTTAAGACGTTTATGGGTAAAGACAGTGCAGAAATCACAGCTGATTTAATGCCGGGATACACGGCGAGTGATGTCAAAACTTATATCGACGACACGGTGCCGAGTTTATTAAAATCCGCACAGAGTTACGAGTTCAACGGAATTGTAAAAGACCTCGTCGATTCAACAGCGGGTGCACAAGTGCTGTTTGTATTGGCCTTAGTGTTCATCTTCTTGATTTTAGCGGCTCAGTTTGAAAGCTTTGTTGACCCAATGATCATCTTACTGACGGTTCCATTGTGTATTGTAGGCGCGATTTTGACGCTATCGATATTTGGACAAAGCCTCAATATCTACTCAAAAATTGGTTTGCTGACTTTGGTCGGCCTTGTAACTAAACACGGTATTTTGCTGGTGGAATTTGCGAACGAGAAACGTAAATCGGGTGCAAGTGCTCAGGAAGCGGCAATCAGCAGCGCACGTTCAAGGCTGCGTCCTATCTTGATGACATCACTCACCATGATCCTTGGCTCATTACCGTTGGCTTTGGCTGATGGCCCAGGTTCATTAGGTCGTATTAATATTGGTTTGGTGCTGGTCGGCGGCTTGTCTGTCGGAACCTTCTTCTCGTTGTTTTTAGTGCCTGTCGCGTATGTCGGTATGGCGAACCTAAAGCAAATGGATGTGTTGACTCGATTTAGAACGAAAACAGCGTAGCGAGATCGTTCAAATTTAAGCTAGATACTTCAAGGCCCTCATATGAGGGCCTTATTTGTATACGGGGTAGGAATTGAAGGGATCTTTAAAAGTCGTAGTTGAGATTCATCGAGCTGTAGATTTCGGCGTTGCTTTGGTCTGAGGCGACGGTTGTGTTGTAAATGTATTCGGTATCGAACGTAAGCGCCAAGTTGCCCATCAGAATGTTCTTTAGATAGCCCTTAAGGTTGTAGTTGGTGTTTTCTTCACCGTAAGCCATGTTAGCGGTTGCGCCCATAGAAAACGTTTCTGTGAGCGTTAGCGAGCCATCAATACTGGCATTAACAATTAGCTCATAGTTCTCTTTGTTGGGGAACTCTTCATCGGAGGATTGTCGTTTACTGATTCGATAACCCGGGCCCGCCGATCCTTGAAGCTTGATTCTTTCGGTATCGTAAAAATGACGACCTAATCCGGTAGCAACAATGAACTGCTTACGATAGGTACCAAAGTGGTCGTGTTCAAAACGGGTTGTCGCAACCAAATAGGTGACTTCGTTTAAGTCATAGCTGATGCCATAGTTGGTGGTATAACGATTAGTACCATCTTCATCATTTTCAGCATCGGTATAGTAGGTATCAAACTGAACTCGTTGGCCCCAGTTCTCTTTTTTGTATCCAATAGAGATTCCAGAGTTGATCGACAAAGATGAGCTGGTGTTTTGTGAGTAGATAAACCCAAGCTTGGTCAAGGTCGTAAAAGGGGATTCTTTAGCTTCTTCTTGTAATTCAGCACCTTCGCTTAATACGACTTGGTCCTCGACTTCCACTTCTTCAACCTCCTCTCCAGCCTCTTTTCCAAATATGGGCATAGAGAACGCGATGAGAGCTAAAGGTAGCTTTCCTAGGTATCGTGTGTATGAAACTGTGTTTGTTAATGGGCGCGTTGTTTGCGAGATAGCGTGTGTCGACATAATGGTTTGGTATATAAAATGATAGAACACGACGAACGCAAGGTTAGTCGTGAAGAGTCGCCAATGATTGAATCGAAAAAGCTAGTGAGTTACGACGCCATAGGTAAAGGCGAAAAAATCGTTTTTATCGCTGAGAACCCGCTACCTCGATGAGGATTGAAATCTTCAATGTGGACAAAGAATTCAAGTATCTCAGAAGGTTTATCGTCTTCGATTAATAAGAACTCGAGTAGCCCTTGTTCGACATGGCATGAAACTATGGTCTCGCTTGATTGATCTGCTGAAATCTGTTCAACATTGATCACAGCGCTCGTCTCGGGTAAGACATTGAAAGCATCTTGCGCACATTTGAGAATACAGCTGCAGACATACTCTCGATATAAAGCATTGCTTTCAGAAAGAGACATCGTTTCAAGCTTCACTTCACCTTGGCACAATACCTTTTTTTCTTTAGGGATCACGTTGTGCTTATTAACCTGAATATTGATTTCTAGCAGGTGACCATTCTTATAAGTATTGAAGTTATGGTTAATCAGCTTAGTGTCGGCTACCGCGGCGTTAATGGAGTTCTGCTGAGCTTCGGAAAGGGCAGAAAGCTTTGCTTCGCTATCGTTGTTTAAAATACCTTTCGATAATTGATTGCCCTTGGCCCAGTAGCTGTAGCTTTGAACCCAATGTACAAACTCTGTCTTGTATTGCTCGATGTCCTGTTCGGCGGCACGCTCAATATTGTTAGTGAGGGTGTACAATTTCGACTTGTTGCCTAGCAGCATATCTAGCCAGCTAGGCTTGTACTCATCGAGTGCTTCCATGCCTTTGACTTTATGATCGAATCGAACTGTTGGCATTACCGGAGCAGGCTCCATCGCAATCGACTCCCAATTCATTTTTGGGGTCGGAATGGTATGCACGGATTGGATTAAGTATATGTGCTGATTGAATAAGTTCACTTCACTTACAGCGCCCTCAAGTTGTTTGGTATTCATCTACATTCCTGTCGACTGTTGTTCTTGTAATTTGGCGCTTAGTTTATGGTCAAAGCGCGCGAACAGTATTTAAATGAATGTGAATGATCTTTCGTGAGGTTACTTGATATTGGTTTAGGAATATTTCGACTGTGGAGAGATTAGCTTCTGTTTATGAGGGAGGAAGCGGCACCTCGAGCCTGGCACAAAATGAACTCGAAACAACATGACA
Source organism: Vibrio crassostreae (assembly GCF_024347415.1). Taxonomy (NCBI): domain Bacteria; kingdom Pseudomonadati; phylum Pseudomonadota; class Gammaproteobacteria; order Vibrionales; family Vibrionaceae; genus Vibrio; species Vibrio crassostreae. The sequence continues at coordinate 808,062 of NZ_AP025477.1, read as the reverse complement.
GGCAAGAAAAGCGAAACCCTGCGTTGAAATCAGGGTTTTTATTGAATCAGTACTGAGTGACTGGTTAGGCAATGTGCGTCATTTTGTTGAGCACAAAGGTTTCAATACAGTTTTCAGTCGCAGCCATGTACTCGGCGATGTGTTGGCTCGCTAAGTGTTTCTCTAGATGAGCTTCAGAATCCCAGTTCTCATGAAAAACAAAGTGAGCAGGGTTACTGTTATCTTGGTGCAAATCGTAGTTAATACAGCCGTCTTCAACACGGGTTTTATCGATCAGTTTAATCATCTCTGATTTAACTAGCTCAGTTTTGTCTTCTTTAGAGACGATCGTTGCAATAATAGTCAGTTTACTCATTCTCAATTCCTTAGCTATAAACTCGTTAAGTTCAAGTAATATAGTTATATTTTAGATTGAAGAAAGAGCTCTGGAATCCAATAACTATGGTTACTAGCATCCACAATTAGAGTTTGAGAGCATAAAGCTGGTAGCAATCGTTTCGCTCAATAAAAAGCCCTCGTAGCAATAGGAGGGCTTCTTGGTTCTCAATTGAATAGGTTAGTTACTGAAGTCTGCTTTCACCCAGATCATACGGTGGTCAGATGAAACATCTTTGCCGTTACCATAATCACCAATTCGTGAGTCATTGAATAGCTTGCGTCCTTCTTCGTACGAAGCTGACCAATATACACCAGATTCAACAATGTTTAAGGTAGCTGACGGCAGTGCGTAGTCTACAGCAAGTCCAAACGTTGAAGTGATACGGTTTGGCTGTGGGTGAGGCAATGAATTATCTACCGCATGTTCAGCTGCGCCATAACTAGTAGGGTATAGACTGCCGTTGGTGACTTCTTGGTTAACTAACGAGTCGTTATGCAAATCTTGCATTACAGAGCTAATGCCGTCTCCATCAACAGGATCTAGGTTTTGGTCGCCCATCATGACAAAGTGCTTGCCTTGTTCTAGGCCGCCCGTTTTTCCAGAATCATCATAGATGAACGACTTGTTTTGGATGTATTGGTGCCAGAAGTCGACTTCTGCTGCGTTTTGCTCAATGTTCTTCCCCACATCAAAAGCTGGAGGAGTAGGGTGTGACATTAACAAGTGAACGGTTTCTGTACCATTTTTAGTTGGGATTAGGATCGGTGCGTCAACGTGGTTTTTTGACGATAGACGAACTTCTTCCCATTCAGCCGCTGTGTACCACTCGTCACCACAGTCCATGCCTGCAGGGAACTTACTAGGATCATCACACACTGTGATTGTTGGGATGGTAGCACCTTCAAGATCTTTCCATTTAAATTCTTGGAATGTGCGAGTGTTGGCCGTGTCGATTTCGTATTTAGACATCAAAGCGAACGCGTACTGGCCATGGTAGAAACCGAAGCCCCAAGCGTCACCGGGAAGTGTTCCGAAGTTACCGTCATTGTCTAAATCAAAACCAAATTCGTTCAGCAAACCTGTATTGGTCGAATAGCTCTCAAAATACGGGTATGAGATTGGTTCTAGGTTCGCGTCACCGCCTGCTCCTTCGATACTTTGAGCAACAGAAAGGTAGTTTTTCTGGAAGCCTTCGAGTGCTGATTTGTCAGTACCTGTTCCGTCGTTGTTAAACTCAGCCATCATAAGAACATCAGGACGATTCTTTTGAATCACGGCAGCGACGTTACGGATCTGAATAACTTTCGCTGCTGTTTCTTTGTCAGCGGCATCAATCGTGTTATCCAAATAGTCGCTCACTAATTTTGTTTGAGCGCTTGGTTCAATCTGCATTTCCGTTACGAGGTCTTCGAAGGTGGCACGATCAAAAGACAAGTTATAAGTCGCGATCTTTACTTCTTCAGGTTGAACGTAATCTGTGTCACTGCTGCAACCAATCAAAAGTGCAGAAGAGATGGCGAAAGCGATAGATGTTTTTAACAATTTCATAAAGTGGGTCCGCTAATTGCTGAAAGAAATTTGGGACGCGCATGTTATGAGATGGATATCATTCTGTAAGTGATTCTTGTCACAGGCAAGGCTCTGAAGTGACATCTTGTTGCATTGGAAATGTGACATTTGGAACTAGTGTCTGTAATTAGAATAAAGACTTAAAATTCATAAATTTAATTAGAACTGTGAATTAAAAAAGCCCTCATAGCAATATAAGGGCTTCAGAATAAGAATCAAACTGTGTTGTTATTGGTGTGTTAAGCGTATTTTTTTGCTTTAAGCATATTGTTCCACTGTCATCGCCCAATTTTTCTTCTGTTGTTCGAAATTCATTTTGATTTGCTGGTAACGAACTTTAAGAACTGAGTGTTCGTACTTCTTCACAACGTCTTCACGTTTACTTTCAAGCAGCTGCTTTTTAACTTCGTAATACTCGTTCATGTTTGATACTAGAGCATCAAACTCTTGTTGAAGCTTCTCCGCGATTTGTTGCTTGTCGGCACGATGCATGATTTTTTGCTGGGTGCGTTTAAGTAACATTGACGCTTCAGCTTTCTCAATACGAGCTTGGGGGGTTTTCTTAAGCTTACTTGCCAGTCCCATCAGCGAAGCACTCTTGATCAGCCACTTTGTTGGATCGTATTGCCACCAGTAGATGCCGTTACGGTAGTCGTTCTCAAAGATGTGGTGGAAGTTATGGTAGCCTTCGCCAAAAGTGAAAACCGCTAACACACCGTTATCACGGGCCGTGTTTTTATCGGTAAAAGGTTGGCTACCCCAGATGTGAGCAAGGGAGTTAATGAAGAATGTTGTGTGGTGATTAAGTACCAAACGAACAGCGCCTACGATTAACAACATGCCAAGTACGTCACCGTAAATCACACCTAAAGCGATAGGAACGCCGAAGTTCATTAGCAATGCCAACAGAACATAGTGCTTGTGCTGCCACATAACAATCTTGTCTTTTTTAAGGTCACGGCAGTTTTCGTAGTTTTCGTACATTGAAGTGCTGTAATTACGAATCATCCAGCCAATGTGTGAGTACCAAAATCCACGTTTTGCAGAGTATGGGTCTTTGTCATTGTTATCGACATGCTTGTGATGCACACGGTGATCAGAAGACCAGTGTAGCGCGCTGTTCTGTAGGGCAAATGCGCCACCCAATGCAAACAGGAACCTTAGGCTTGAATGCGCCTCAAACGCTTTGTGTGACCATAAACGGTGATAACCCGTCGTGATTGAAAGGTTACAGAACGTAAAGCAGATTGCTAACCATATCCAGTGCTCCATGCCATAGCCAAAAAAGTAGCCATAAACGGGAGCCGCAACAACAGCAAGCAGCATACTAAAAGAGAACACAAAAATATTGAGCCAGATTAATGGCGGCTTTTTTGTAGATTGTTTGTCGGCACTATTCATTAGCAAATTTCCATTGGGCTTACATCTGTGCGCTAGAATATCAGCGTACACGTGTAAGTCAATATTGAAAGTGTAAACGTGTATTAGTATGTTTTGCTTAAATATTGTATAAAGGTAGTGTGAAATGTAGTAGCAAGTCATAAATGGAAGTACTAAGGGCTAATAAATGGAAATTAAGGTAGCTGAATATAAAGATTATGAGCGGATTGCCCAATTACACGCGGATAGCTGGAAGCTATATTACCGTGGCATTCTTGCTGATGATTACTTAGAAAATGATGTTTTGGAGGACAGATCTGTTATTTGGCAGACTCGTTTGATTAATCCTCCTTTCAACCAACATGTTTTATTGCTTGAAGAAGGCGGTTTACTGGTTGGTTTCGTCTGCGCGTTTGGTAATCACAACTTTGAGCGTGGCACGTTCATTGATGCGTTACACGTAGACAATAATTATCGTGGTCGAGGTGTAGGCAAGCGTCTGCTGTCTGAATTATCGAAGTGGTTGCAGCAATACTATTCGGACTCAGGGCTCTACCTAGAGGTGATGTCTGAGAACCACCAAGCGATTGCTTTTTATGAAGCGATTGGTGGCAAAGAAGAACTCGAGCAAGTTTGGAACGCGCCATGCGGCAGCCAAGTGAACGAGAAAGTGATTTCTTGGAACTCTCCCGTTGAACTTGAACAGAAAACAGCAAGCGTCGTGTATTCTTAGACGATTCTTGTTGGATACTGGTTCTTTGCTTAATTGCAACGCTTACCAAAGCTGAAGAATCAAGATAAAAGCCCCGAGCATTAAATTGTTCGGGGCTTTTTTGATTGGAGTAGTTGTCTTTTTTGTTAATCGCTAAGGTGCGTGAAATACTGGGTGATTAATCACACCATGTGATCTTATTCCTACCGCCTTTCTTCGAAATGTAGAGTGCTTGGTCGGCGTCGTCGATAAGTTGCTCGACAGAACCAAGGGCCTGCGGAGCATGTTTTACACCGATTGAAATCGTTACCTCTAACCTAAGGCGAGAAGGGGACTCTAAAAGGGAGTTAACTAGCGATTCAATTGAAGCCTTTGTTTCCCCTTGCACCATAACCAAAAATTCTTCACCCCCGTATCGAAAGCAGTTACTGCTCGTCGGTAGTCGTTTTTGAATCTCATCAGCCAGTTCTTTTATCACCATGTCGCCCATTTGATGGCCGTAGGTGTCGTTAATTGATTTGAAATGATCAACATCTATCATTATCGATGTAATGGATAACTGACGGTTTATGCTCGGTTCTATGACCTGATGAAGATAAAGTCGGTTGTAGCAACCTGTTAGCGCGTCTTGATAAGAAAGCGCCTCAAACATATTGGATTGTTTGCGAAGCTGAATCGCTTGTTTGCGCAACTGCTCGGATTGAGCAAAACGCTTGTGTACTTCTAAGTCACGTCTTATACAGGCCGCTGAGATTAGGATGTAAGCCGAAATATAAACGGAAATTGTTTCTATTTCATGCTTTGGCTCTGCTTCATAAAGCAGTGGCGCAAGGCCGATCAGATAAGCCAAAAAGATAAACGACAGCGTAAAGATACTGTATTTGGCTGACAATCTTGAAAATGTGCCAATGTAGATCATGACGAGAATGATACCACCTTGGTAATCGAAATTATTCAGATCAATCGCAAGCCGACCGACATAGACTAAGAAAAGTGAGCTAACTACAAGGAAAGTACTTTCTACCAGTTCCAAAACGTTGGGTTTGTTTGTAATGCAGTATCTGGCGACAGCCATCATCAATAGAAAAAGTATGACTCGGAAAATGATAGGTGTAATGCACTCGCTACCAAAGTGGATGTAGTCGGTGATGATGAAAGCACAGAATATTGAGATCGGGATGTAGATGAAATTTATGTACGGCAAATAAATTTCATTATCGAAATAGGTTTTAAATCTTTGATTCTTGAACCCAGAATAAGAGCGCATTGAGAAATTAGCCGAGATGGATACACAATAATTTGCGTAGTATGTCACAGTCTTTGGGATTGTAAACGACCGTTTCTATAGATTTGTCAGTATGTTAGCTAGATCAACAAACGGTAACAGGCAATATTCACGCTCTATCATCGATAGAACGTGAATATATTAGAGGCAGGTGTAAGAGTGGTAAACAGAAACTAAAGTAGATTAATAAAAACTAATAGCGATTAACGCTTGTTCTTCAAGTAACGCTTACGACGCTCTTCTTTTTTCTTAATCTGTTGTTCGGCTTTCAGCGCAGCCGCTTCTTCAACTTCGATCAGCTCTTGTGTGATCATTTCTGGCAACTCAAGAGTTACCTTACCTAAAGTGCCATTACGCAATTCGTGAAGCAGGATTTCTGAACATTTGTGAATGTCTATGTGGCCACCTGCACGAAGTGCACCACGCTTACGGCCAATCGCTTCCATCAGTTCGATGTCAGACTCAGGCAGCTCTTCAATTTGGTAGCGCTCTTGCAAAAGGTTAGGGTACTGCTTTGCTAGGTACTCTACTGTGTAAAATGCCACTTCATCGTATTCCATTGCCGTATCTTTTACAGCACCTGTTGCAGCCAAGCGGAAGCCACTGTGTGGGTTTTCCACTTTAGGCCAAAGGATCCCTGGAGTGTCTGAAAGGATCACGCCATTCTGCAGGTTAATGCGTTGCTGACGACGAGTTACCGCAGGTTGGTTACCAGTAACCGCGATCGTACGTCCCGCCAAACAGTTGATGATGGTCGATTTACCCACGTTTGGGATGCCCATGATCATTGTACGAATATTCTTGCCCATCTGTTCACGGTGCGGTGCCAGCTTACGTACTAGCTCCATAACGTGGTTAACTTCTTCTTTTACGCTAGTCGTAATCGCAATCGCTTTAACGCCTTGCTCTTTCTCGAAGTGTTCAATCCAACGCTGAGTCAGTTCAGGATCGGCAAGGTCACGCTTGTTCAACACTTTTACACAAGGCTTATCGCCGCGCAGTGAAGAGATCATTGGGTTTTCACTACTAAACGGGATACGAGCGTCCAGTACTTCGATGATCACATCAACCTGTGGGATAACTTCTTCGATTTCTTTGCGGGCTTTATGCATGTGGCCCGGAAACCATTGAATAGACATAGAGATAAACCTTGATAAATATATTTGCTGCACATTGTAAGGGTTCGATAGGGCGTGTAAAGCCATATCTATAAAGGGAAGATAAAGATATGGCTTTACACGCTTCTTCTCAATGATAGTAGTTGAAGTTGGCGGGACCCGGAAGGAGCTTTTAGGAAACTAATAGTTACGACGCTGAGCGTCTATTCCCTACGCTTAAGAATTACGCCCATCTTTTCACCGAAAGCGAGGGTCAAATAAATAAATATCTCATCATCATCGACTGCCCATGACTTACCCGAAACCAAGCTGCCCGTTTGTGGTAACTCGCGATTTAAGTAAGCTTCTAGTGCCTCTTTGTTGGTGTAATTTAATTCGGTTAGCGAAAAGGTGATCTTTGAGTCGACCCGTCCTTGAACTTGGATGTTACTGGTGACGCTGGTTTGGAAAGGGACTGCCGTGTTTGACTTCGGCCCTAATGTGGTAATCAATCTTGCACTTTCTGATTCTGGCCCATCGATGATGAGTTTGGTACTGATGTTTAATGAGCGCCCACCGTAATCAACGATCGTGTGCCCACTCCAAAAGCCGGTAAAGGGTTTAGTCGGTGTGTAGCTTAGTTGGAACAATAGAAAGCCAACAGCCATACAAACAAACCATATCGAGAGTACTTTATAGTGTTTCGATTTTAATTGCATAAGGTTACTTGCTCTTGGTATTCACAATGAACGGTTTCTTCATCGTCTTTTAAGTAGATTGCGACAACCTGTTGGTCTTTATCGATAACCACTGTGGGTGTTTGTGAAAGGGTATCGATGTGTTGGGTTTCTGCTTCACCTACCGATATTTGATCAAGATAACGCGCCGATGGCGCGAAGCAAGCGCCAAGTCCGTAGCCTATCGCAACAGAGAGTAAACAACCTATGACTGTTGCAGCGCCAAAACGTTGTAAACGACTCTCGTCTTGAGGCGCGATTTTTCTGTTGGTTACACGATTGAGCTCTTCGATATCAACGTCTATAGGGTCAAAATCACCGTGCTCGACTGTTAAATATTTAGCTGGGATCTCAGGCGATGCGTGAGGGCGTTCTTCAACCAGTTTAGGGTCGATAGCCAGTAAGTAGCCTTGTTTTGGTATCGTACGAATGAGTGAACGCTGATCGTCACTCATGGCTTTCCTTAAACGCTTGACCAGCTGGTTGATTGTTGCGTCGGTCGCATAGGTATTTTCATATAGCTCTTGCACAATATTTTCACGAGATAATACGTCAGGAACTCGGTTGATCAATGCATTTAGCAAAGCGGATTCTTTGGCTCTTAATCGAGTAAGGTTATCGTTTTTGGATAAAACCCCCGATGTTGATGAATACAAGTATTCGCCGATAAGGTAAACAGGTGGCTCTAAAGTGAGTTTGGTCATAGGTAGATAACTGAATAGAAACTGATTTAATTATCGCATTTTAGTCATAATTTCGTCATCAAATTTACGTGTTTTGGCGGTGAAAGTGTGTCCGTAGTCGAGGTTCTTAATCCCTGGTGCTTTACAAGTAATATCTATGTGGGGAATAAGCCACGAACCTTCTAGAACGTGGCCTTGCCTTACTTGATAGCTAGCCGGCTACAGGCGCCAATTCCAATTAGCCCAACTAAAAATAGCAGCCAAATGGATGAGTGGAAGTTGATGAGACGTGATTCTGCATTGAGCATTAACAGCGTGCTATGCTCCGATTTGGGAATATTCGTTTCGAATAAATATTGAGTAAGTTGACTGTCGGTAATATATGGGATGGTGAGACTGTTACCTACTGCTTGCTGAATTGTGTGTGAATACTGAGCCTGAGAGACAACTTGATTCCGTATTTTGTGCTCCATGGTCGCTTGGCCGGCTCCTGCAATAACGGAAACACCAATCGCGATACCTATGTTCCGCAGTGTGGCTTGTACGCCACCGACGCGTTCGGCTTCTTTTTCGCCGACAGCTTTGGTAATGATGATGAGCGATTGTGATGACAACATACCAATACCAGCGCCAAAAATAGTCATAGCTAAGTAAATCAGTCGGTTGACTTCATAGGCTGAAGAGCAAAGCCAAGCAAGACCAGCGGCACCACAACATAAAGCGAATGCACAAAGAGAAATGTACTTTTCATTAAATTGCTTAAAAGCGATAGGCGTGATGATGGAGAACACAATCAAACTTATGGCGAAAACCAGAATGATCATCCCAGTTTGCAAAGCTGAAAGGTCAATCGCAATTTGTAAAAACGCCACAAGTGTAAAGTTAAGACCGCCAAAAATTACGTACATCGAGATAAGGATGATCACCCCAAGAAGAAATTGCTTGTTGTGAAACCAAGAGCTTGGAACTAGAGCGCTATCGTGTTTTTGTTCAAACTTCTTTTCGTGTTCAATAAACCAAGCGAATAATGTAATGCCACCAATTAGTATCCAAATAGCCGGGCTTAAAAATGAAAGAAAAACGGGTAGGTCATAAGGAGAGTTATTATGTAATACCCCCCATTCTGGGGACTTCAATAATCCAAAAATGATAAACAGCATACTACAGGCGCTCAATACACTGCCAAGTGAGTCGAACTTTTTGGGTTTTTGATTCGCTAGTGGGGTGATCCAACCAATCGCACACATCAAGGCCACGCCATAAAATATACCTGTAGCAACAAAGCCGCTAAACCATGATAAGTTATCGAACATCCAACCACTAACTATTGGAACAATCGCAGCGGCTAGGCCAGTCGAAGCTGCGAGTAGCCCGAAAACTTTGGCACGCTTATCTGGTTGGAAGTGGCCGATAACCAAGGCGATAGAAGAAGGCAGAATCGCTACACCCGCGAGGCCCGATAGTGTGCGTGATACCATGGTTATCCATTCTATTGATGGTGCATACAGTTTCGATATTGAAGCCATAACGCCAAAAACCAGTCCGCATATCAAAAGTCGTCGCCAACCAATATACAGACCAAGGATTCCGCTCGTGAGCATCAATGATGCACCGATCAGAGGATAAATGGTACTAGCTACTTTTAGTGCTTCGACATTGGAATTAAACTCAGCAATTAAAGCGCTGGTGGCTATTGCCATGGTTGCGATATCAGCAGATATACAGAATTGCGCTAGGCAAAGCGCAATAATTAGACGGGTAGTATGGGCTTTCGAGGAATCAGATACTGTGTCCATAATGAACTCCAAACGAGACTAAAATTGAGTAATTAGATAGATAAAAGTCATTAGTGATGGGCACCTTTTGGTTGTAAGAAGCCCCACTGGAGCTTCTTGTTGAAATGTTAGAACTGGTAGTTAAACTCTACACGGTGCGCCCCATCTGAAATATCGACATTTTCACTCCAGTTAGCGAAGTAACGTACGTTGAAGCGAGGGTTGAACTGATAAGATGCGGTGAATTCGTGGACTAAAACACTGTCGCTGTTTTCGAAAAAGTAGTCTTTAAAGGTGTCAGTCCCCGATAAAGTCATCATGTACATTGGGTTGTAGTTGAGCCAAATTTTGTCGGTTAGTGTGATTTTGCTGTAAGTACCGACAACAGCGAGTGTGCCAGGTACTGTGTATCCGTTGCTTGATGTTAATCCTGCTTTATCAAGGTTATTACCAAATGCGAATCCTGCTCCTGCGAGTGGGAATAAGGTAATTGGACCGAATGATGGTAAGGCTTGAATCATAGAGTAGGACATGGTGCCAATTTCTTGTGCACCTAGGTTGGTTGCTGTTGCGTAGTTAATATCTACCTGGCTACCTCGGCCATTGGTGAGGTCAACTTCAAAGTTTCGGTATCGAATTGAGTCTATCGAGTTATTGCGCTCTCTCGAACTGCTCCAACCTGCTGAATCACCAGCGAATCCTTTCACCTCAAAAATATTCATTCCGACCTCCGTACTGACTCCGGTGTTATAGGTCGCTCCTACTTTTAAATTAATGCCGTGGTTAGTGAAACCAACGCCAGCTTGGGTATAAATAGCGAGTGGATCTGACATGTCTTGTACTGATTCTTCGGCGATAACAAATGGTGCGATCAGAAGTAAGGGAAACGTAACAAACTGCATTTTTTTCATGGGTAGACCTTTTGGTTTACATCGTGCTTTTGAGGCCGACATTATGGTCAGTCGTGTAGCACTGTTGTTTCTAGGGAACGGGTGTATGGACTCGTTAATTGTGAAGTCGAGGTTATGATAAGAGTGGACGTCCGCAGATGAAACCAAACTAAACCAACAAATTATGTGTCACTTTTTGTTGGTAATAAATTGAATTAATACAGTGCTTTAACGTTGTTTGTCATATTTCTGTGTCATGTTATTTGGTGAGTAATGTAATAAGTTCTCTAAGCCCTTTTTCATAAATCGGCAAGAGGAGGTCGTTAGGTCTCATATCATTTAAATTGAGTGGATATGTCAAAAAGCCAGCGAAAATGCTGGCTTTGGTTAGACTATTTTGTACTAGTAATTGATTAACCTTGATGCTGTCAATCGATTCGCTTTGGTCTTTTAAAAATTGCCGTAATAAACTTTGAACAATTCAGAAGAGTAGATTGAATGTTCAGGCAGTTGAGAGCCATTTTCCAACAAGTCTTGCTTAGTTAGACCATTTAGGTTGTCGACAATAAAGATATGCGCCTTTGCGTATTTTTCTAACAGCTTGAAGCTGATTAATCCCAAGTCATAATCGGCAGTTGAATGATATGCGTAGCTAGAGATAGCCCAGCCCGTGGAAATAGCATTTAGATCATCGAATTTCGAAAATGGTGGGTGAAAGTGGGTTTCATCTGCAGCAGGATCTTGATAATAAAAGTCAGCGGTTGGCAAAGCAAAAGTATCGACAGCTTCCTTAAAGATATTAAGAAGTCGGGGGCTGCGGTTGGTTATGAGTTGCATGGCTGGAATCGCTTGATTGCTCTTAGCTTGTATTGGTCCTTCTTTCGTTAGAGCGATCAAGCCAAGTTTTTCCGGACGCAACACCATCAGCATATTATCGCGAACAAATTGGTGGTTCTGCTCAATGAATAGATCCGTTGCGCCAACACCAGGATGTTCGTGATCACCCACAGACAGAATGAGTAGGCCGTGTCCTCGGTCTTCTATCGGGCGAGAGGCATAGTGCTTGGCTGCTGCCATCACCATTGCTGCAGTCCCAGCGTTGTCATGTAAGCCATAGAAGTAGCTATCCGAATGGAACGTCATCACAACGTATTTATCTGATTTACCCGGAATAAAACCGTAAACATTGGATGACGAACGGACAGAGCCATCTTCCATCTTACCTTGTACGCACATTCTTATCTTCAATGGCTGATCTTGTTCTGCGCGATCGAGCAGCTTTCTCAAATACAGTCCATCATCGTAACCTAATGAGATCCAAGGCAGTGCTGTACCGACTGAGTCTCCGCCGCCCATAGCTCCTACTCGTGTCGCAATTTGTTTTGCACCTGGTAAAGTCCACCAAGCGATAACACCAGCAGGCATACCATACTGACCAGTAGCAATACGTGAGTACGCTGTTCGCGCACTGGAATACATTGGGCCGCCACCTGAGAAATCGGCTTGTAGAAGCACTATCTTGCCGGTTAAATCTCTACCTGATAGCTCAGCTGCTGTTCCTTGCCCAACATAAAGAACTTCGGCTTCAACGCCTTCTGAAGGTGTTTGTCCCGATGGAAATGGTGTAATTGCTTCGTGGAAGGTATAGGGCGCGGTGAGTTCATTCGAAGCCGTAACAGTCAGTTCATTGAGAGTTGGAAGCCACTGTGGGGTACGGATTGGGAATTCATCTTGGCGTACATCATCAATACCAAATGATCGAAGCGTTTGTGCGACGAGATCTTGGGCTTGTTGTTCATACTGGGTTCCTTGAATTCGTCCCCACAAGATGTTGCCATCGGCACGTGACTGCTTTGAAATATCGACAAGTTTCATCGCGAAGCTTTCGATGTCATCTGCGAGGATATCATCGAACGCACTGTTTTCGACGTAAGGTCGTGGTGTCTCTTCCATTTCAAGAGTGTGGAAGTGATCTTCATGAAGAGACTGCATTGTTTGGCTAAGCTCTTCTGGTTTTTGAAATGAGATATCCGCTAAAATCTTGATCATCTCTTCAGGAGAGCTTGCCATATTTTGAGTTGGTTTTTTGGTAGGGTTAGTCATTTATGACCTCTGTGTTTAGTTATTAATTTGATTTAATACTATCGAGCAGAGTTCACTCCGGAAACGAAACTAAAGTAATAAAATCTATGTCATTTTTTGTTATCGATAACTTAATGTTTTTTATCAGTTATCTTAGTTTTTGAGTATGGAAAAAGTCATCGATTTCGAACGTGTTAAGCTCTATTTTAAGGCTGTTTTCCTTGGCTGATTCAATAGCGTTTATTATCTTTTGACCGATATTGTAAGAAAAATAAACCGTAACAAAAGCCAATAAGAACAAAGGAAATAGTTGTCGTAACATGATTGAAAAACCTTCTAATATTTACTTGTGGCAGAGTTTTAAAGCGTTCTATTAGTGGTACTGGCCAATGCTGGAAGTGTAGGGACAGCAAATTAGATGAATACCTTGACCGCTGGAGTTGAATGCCACTCAATTTAAGTGTGTTAATAGGCTCTATTGCAGGTAGATCATATTTAGCCGGTGAGGTTGTATTCGGTTTCCAATACGTTCAATTGTGTTAAACGTTGATAGCGCCCGTACAAAACCGGCTTCAATACAGTGCTAACTGTGATTTATATTGGGTATTGAGTTTGCTTACTGTTTCAAAAATCTACTGGTCATAAATGAAGGCCCCGGTTAAAGGGCCTAGAGCAAATCATATGGATAGCATCGTTTTAATGTTCACCTCAGTTGTAGACTAAGACTTAAGCCTTTAACTGTATGCTACGAGAACTGAGCCTTGGGGGAACGAAGGTGAACTACGAGCTTAAGTGTCGAGTCGAACGACTAAGCTTGGTAGGTGACGTTACCAGCCATGATGGTGGTTCTCACCGCTACCTTGTCGAGCTGGTTTGGCGAAATATTTAGAGGGTTTCTATCGATGATCATCATGTCTGCGACTTTCCCTGCCTCTAAGGTACCGTGTGTATCTTCTATCTTGAATTGTTCAGCTGCCCACAAGGTATAGCCTTTCAGTGCTTGCTCAACAGTAATAGCTTCTTCTGCATTTAAAACATCACCGGTGTAGGTTTCGCGTGTTACTGCCGTTTTGATTGATTGCCATGGTGCCGTTGGAGTTACTGGAGCATCATTGTGCAACGTCGGGTGTAAGCCATGATCGACAGCGGTTTTAACTTTGAAGGTATGGTGTAGGTCTTCATCCTTGAAGTAGTCGTGAATGATTTGACCACCGGTCCAGTATAGGTGTCCCATGATAAAACTCGGACGTGTATTGAGTGCTTTCATACGCTCAAACTGTGGAGTTTCTGTTAGTGACAGGTGATGTGCCAGAGACATAAAGTTGCTCACATCATGGCCGTTTTCTTGTGCAGTCGTACGAGCGTGTTCAACCGCGTCTAACGCTGCACTGAGTGCTTGTTCTCCGTTAGCGTGGAAAACAAAGTCGATACCTAGTTGAGCTGCAGCCCCTGCGGTTTGGTTGAATATTTCTTGCGTTCCCCACAATGGACGAGGTAGGTTTTTAAACTCATCATTCTGATATTCCAACTTTGTTGCTGCATTGCCACCTTGTACTGAGCCGTCGGTAAAGGCTTTCAAAAAACCAATGCGGAACTTATCCGTTTGGTACTCAGCGCGTTGAGCGATGACTTGTGCAAAGTCAGGGTAGTTATTAACGATCCCTCCAACTACACGAACGTTGAAGTTGTCATCGCGTGAAGCTTCGACAAGTGTCCCTAATGTTTTTGGAGACATGATCATAAGGTCTGAAGTGACAGTGATGCCTTGACGCGCATATTGTTGAGATGCTGCTACAACATCTCGCACTTCTGGGGTTGGGAATGTCCCTTTATATGCATGCATAACTGCGGCTTGGCCCAAAATCATGCCTGTAAGCTCACCATTTTCATCTTTGATGTATTCAGAGTTTGGTGGTACTTCACAGTCTTTGGTTATGCTCAGCTCTTCCATAGCTTTGCTGTTCAACCAACCGCCGTGGCCTTGCATTGTAATAAACATTGGTAGTTCTGGGTGCGTTGCATCGATCTCTGCTAAAGATGGTATCTGTTGTTTTTTAACATCCCAGCCAATGCCCATCAACCAACCATCTTTATTGGGTGTCATCGCACGAAATGCAGCCATCATTTCGTCCTGTTTTTGGTATTTGAAGAAACTCAGATCGTGCATGGACTCCATGTTACCGCACAGTAAGATATGACTGTGGTTCTCAATAAAGCTTGGCATCAGCGTTTGGCCTGCTAGGTCGTGAAGCTTTGCTTTCGGATATTGTGCTTTTAGGTTTTGCTCAGCACCCACGGCAATAATATGACCATTTTCTGTGACGACCGATTCAACGCTTGGGTTGTCGTCGTTCATTGTTAGGATTGAACCACCGAAATAGAGAGTTTGATTGTTATTCATTGTCGATACCTGTGCATTAGAGGAAGAGGTTGAAGACGTATTGGTTTCACTGCTGAACAGCTTTCTGAATATTCTTGCGATCATGGTTTGTGCCTCGCTATGTGTTACCGATGTAAGGCCACTTTTACTGTAGTGGCCTTAGGTAATCGTTTTTGTGTCGGTTATGTTTGTTAAAAAGGCTGTAGGCTTGTAGGGCTAACTTTTGTTCTGCATAAGTGAACGACGTGGTAATCTACGACAGATAACTAGTCCTGAAGCTACGATCAACATTAGTACTAACATGGTTTTGATTGCTGAGTTATGGCGTGCTTCTGCGTTGATTGCGAGAATGATGTTTTGCTCTACTTCATTTGCTGTAATGTCGGAAATCAACATACGGAAGTCATCATTGCTCGTGAAAGGTAGTGCAGGAATATTGAGAACAGCTTGTTTGGTTTGAGCCGTTAACGCCTCATGTTCGTTTACATCATTCTTGAGGTTGCCAGTTAAAGAGAACATCAACACAGAACCAAGAACGGCTACGCCAAATGCTTGACCGACATTACGAGATGTCGCTTGAATACCACCAGACTGTTCTGCGTCACGTTGTTCTAATGCAGACGTTACTGTGATAGAAGCTTGAGTCATAAGAACACCAACACCGAAACCAAAGATAGCTAAGCCAATGTGCTGCAGCGCGTTCACACCGTCTTCTGTGATACCAAATGTTGCTATGATCAACCCAACTAAAGAGACTGAGAAGCCTGTTAGACAAACGGTTCTTACCGTTAGGTTGGCCATCTTAGCCGGCGCGATTACCGTCCCTAAAATCATGCCTATTGCAAACATTGTCATCAGAAGGCCGGCGGCCATAGCACTAGCACCACCTACTACTTGCACGTAAGCTATGTTGATAAACAGAGATCCAAACATTAGAAATACAATAGCGCACAAGTACAAACCAATCAGAACCTGTTTGTTTTTGATAAATGCAGATGGAATCAGGGCGGTGCCATGTTTCGCTTCAAAACTTGCTTCCCATTTCAGAAGAACAAATAATGTCGCTAGGCCAAAAAAGACGAGAGGTAGAGCAGGAGAAATGCCCATTAAGGTCTCGTCGGATATTGGCGCAATAAGCCCCCAGTCTGAAATTTTCAGTAGCCCGACAATCGTTGAAAGTAAACCGACCGAAGACAGTAATACACCGACAATATCGAACTTTCCTTCGAACTTAGCTTTTGGCATTGCTTCAAGCTTGAATGTCGCAAAAAACACCAAAATAAAGTAAGCAGTAACGCCAAAGAAAGAAATGGTAAAGCCAAACTTATCAAGCGCAGCTCCCATCGCGAGTGGCACGATAGCCGTTGCTACGCCGACTGCGCCAGCGATACCTGCAAAAGCGATTGCTTGATCTTTACCTTGGTAGAGCCCTGCGACGTGCGCCAAGATCGCAGGAACGAGGAATACAGCACCAAGGCCTGCTGCAACACGACCACCAAAGATGAGAACATCCATATTTGGTGAAAGAGCCGCAATAGCACCAGAAGCAGCAAGCAGTAATGCACCTAAACGAAGCTGGCGTCCCCATCCTAGAAATAAGCCTGTTAAACCACCTACAATCATGCCTGCACCTGCAATTAATGGGTACATCGCATTGGCGAATTGAATTTCGGGCATGGTAGCGCTTAGTTGAGTGATCAATGCTTCGGTTGCAACGGCGAATCCGCTGTTGTCGAGCATCGTACCTAACTGGGCAAGTATAAGAATGCCTAAGCTCAGCCATTTGGCTTTGCCTGCAGTCCCTTTTATTTCAGCGTCAAGAGTTGTACTCATCAGATACCTCGGTTATTTATTTGTTATTTGAATAGTGTGTCGAATTGGTGATTAGTATTGAGGTGATGAGCTACTATGGCTAACAACAAAAAATAAAGTGTCGTGATTTTGTAAGTGTTTGTTTGAATTGATTTTATTTGTGCCGTGTCATTTTTTGTTCTGTGGCGTTATTGAAGTGAATTGCTTCTATAGCAGCACAGTTCACACTTAGGTTATGTCGATGAATACATTTAAAGTATTGTCCAAGTAATAGGAGTAACTGATGGGTAAGTTAAGACTAAATAGCAATTAAGAAGCCTAAGGTGCTTTGAACGGGATGTTAACTGGCAAAAATTACCCTAATGTGTATCTGCATATATGAACAAAGCCGTTAACACTGTGAGCTAACGGCTTATTTGTCTGGGGGCATTCTGTCTACTTGACTTGATTAAGAACCGTGGAGGTTCATTAGTCTTTGCGTGAAATCGCTCTAGAAGGCGTAGTTAATTGAAGCTGAAAGTAGCCATTCGCGGTGAGTAAAAAATTCAATATTTGACTCGTTCTTACGTGTGCCCATAAAAGTCGCTACGCTCCAATTGTCCCAACTTCCGAGGTCTTTATATTCATATGCGACAAACAACTTATAGCTATTGTCTGATCTGGTGCGGTCAAATATAGGGTTTTCTGTACGATAGTCACTGTGAACGTAGTTGCCTGTGATAGCTAAACCATAAGTAGAAGACGTAAAAAAGTATGAGCCTTCAAAGGCATATCTATTATGTTGATTCGCTTTACCGTCGGCATCGTGAAATGTGTAGCTTAAGCCATAGTTAATACCTGATTGAAGGCTCAACATCGACAGATACTGAGCTTTGATGAAATAGGCTTGGCTATCACGTTCTAATAGCGTATCCGTGACATGATCTTCATCGACATCCGCGTAGGCATATGCCATATCTAAAGAAAAGTTGGTTTGCGCGAGGTTACTCAGTTTCAATCGCACTGCGCCACCATCGACATCTGTCGTCTGTCTACTTTGAGTCATGTCGTATGGGTTCGTCCATACTTCACCGGGGACCACTGTCGGTAAGTAAGCCAAATCAAATGTGGTACCGGAATTTAACTGTTTTTGGTAACCGAACTCGAATGCCAACGTTCCGACCGATAAGTCATCACGAGAAGTACCCATGTATAAGCGGTGATCTCGATCTTCACCAAAATCAAAGTTAAGAATACCTAGGGGGGTGAAAATGGTTTTGTCGCCATCATCTCCGCGGTTTGAGCCTTCGCCTAAGTTTGGGTTGCCCTCTGTGTAGAGGTTTGAATCAGAATGGGTATAGAGGGTAACAAAAAGAACCTCTCCACTGAACTGATCCCACTCGACAGCGTGTGTGTTGCTTATTGTTGCTATAGAAGTCAGTGCCATTAAAGACAATTTTATCGCGTTCATAACAATCTCAATAGTAGGCTTACCTTAAATCATCCTTGTATGGGTATTGATGAAAATTCAGTCCGTTAAATTGTTTCGTGAGACATAGAATTCAATAAATAGAAAAGGGCGAATCGTTATAGACTGCGCTTCGAAAGCTCATCATATTGATAAGAATCCATGCATTCGGAATGAATTATTCAGTGATGGAGGGAATAATGCTAACCACAAAAAGTGACCCGTCAGTCACGTTGCAACTATCTGAATAATATAGTTAAATATTTTTTGTCACTTTTGATTTTTTGGGGTTGAAGGTTTGCTTCTGAGGTGATTTAGCTATTTTTATATGTTTAGGCTCGCTAAGTCGGAAGGCTAGCCGTTCCCGTTCAAATGTTAACAAGATGGTTTTAGTTGGGACCTTAAAAAGTACGTTATTTGTTTTTGGAAGCGTAAAAGGCAGCGATATCTTTTAAGTCTTGATCGTTGAGTTTACTCAGTTGTGCTTGCATCATCTGAGCGTAAGCGCCTTGTCTATCTCCGTTTTGGTAAGCTTTCATTGTGTTATAGAGGTAAGTTGAATCTTGACCAGAAAGTTTTGGGTAATCAGGGTGACTTGTGTCGCCCGTTGAGGTATGGCAAAAAACGCAGCTTGGTGATTTCATTTTACCCAGTTGGGGATCACCAAAATCAGAAGCATGAAGGCTAGGGGAAAGAG
This sequence comes from Vibrio crassostreae, assembly GCF_024347415.1. Classification (NCBI taxonomy): domain Bacteria; kingdom Pseudomonadati; phylum Pseudomonadota; class Gammaproteobacteria; order Vibrionales; family Vibrionaceae; genus Vibrio; species Vibrio crassostreae. The sequence continues at coordinate 789,137 of NZ_AP025477.1, read as the reverse complement.
TCAGTAATAGAAAAGCGAAGGATTGATAAGTCATGCTTTGCTCCAGTAAAAAAATAATAATAAAGCTTACCCTAAGGGGAAGCTCAAGTCTTCATTGCTATAGAGGCTAATTTGTTTAGAGTTAAAGTGTACTTTTCGCCTTGTTAGGCAGATGAAGCGTCTTCAGAAATGATGGGCTTTGTTGCGTAATTAGATTTAAAAATAGAGCTACCCCGTTTCGGGCGTTTCTTAGTCGATACGACAAGTTTCAGGCATACCTAACCCAGTAAGTTTGTTCAACGCTTTTATCATCGCGTAAGTTTCACCCACCTGCGCATTGTAATTTCTTAAGCTCAGTTGCCCTCCTAGCAACCGTTTAACTCGATACATCGCTGTTTCTGAGAGTGAACGTTTGTGATATCCATACCGCTCTTTCCAATACTTATTTGAGCCGTATAACTTCTGGCAGCCCACGGCAAGATTTCGAGGGTGACCACGCTCCCAGAAGGCAGCCCCTTCTCTTGGGGGAATAAGCGCAATGGCTCCCTTAATCTTAATAGCAGCATGACACAATCTCGTGTCGTAAGCGCCATCACCAGACACCTCAAGGATGCTTCGGCGTGTTTGTTTCAGTAAGTTCGGGAGGACTTCTCCATCTGTAACCGTTGATAAACTTAGCTCGGCGGCAATGATCTCATGAGTGTTGGTATCGACTGCAATATGCAGCTTTCGCCAGACTCTACGCTTGCCATCCGTCCCATGTTTTTCACCTTCGCCATAAACCTTAAGGCCAGTTGCATCAATGGCTAGGTGTTGTATCGCTCCTCTCGTTTTAGTCTTAAATGAGACCTTAACTTGCTTGGCTCTACGGCTGATGCAGGTGTAATGCGGACAACTTAGCGGCACATGGGCTAACCTAAATATCGAGTCGATAAATCCTTGCAGCGCTCTCAGTGGCATAGAAAAAACTCGTTTCACCATGAGTGCTGTCGTAATAGCTAAATCACTGAACCGACGTGGTCTCCCACGCTTATTCTGTTTGCTTTGCGCCCAGCCGCTTATCGCCTCTTCATCAATCCAAAAGGTCAGAGAGCCACGGTTAATGAGTGATTGATTGTATTGCTTCCAGTTGGTTGTTTTATAACGAGGGTTAGGCATAGGGCTACGAGAGGGAGTGTATGTAGCTGATCAGATCGTAGGTTCTGGATTTAGTTCCACTGAATTACGCAACAAAGCCAACTGTCATGGTGCTTGTTGGTAACTGTAATTTACTATTATCTTTGTATTGTAGTTATACTTTGAGCTTTATGTCTGGTTGTATAATGTTCTCTAAACTATTGATAAAATATGCTTTTCTTATCGCTTCTTTGCGATTTGTGACATTTATTTTTTTATATATATTGTATACGTGCGTCTTTACCGTACTTTCTGAAATAAATAGTTCGTTTGATATTTCTAAATTTGAATCTCCTCTAATCACCCGTTTGAATATTTGAACTTCTCTTTTTGTAAGGCTAGATAGTATTACTTTCGACTTGAAAGTGTAATCGTGTCTATTAGATAAAATATGCGACATTAACTTTCTCGGTAACCACAAATCGTCGTCACACACTGTTTTTAAACAACGGGTAAGATGATCAATAGGAGCATCCTGATAGATGATTCCCTTTATATTAAACAAGTTGAATAACTGCATTACGGTAATACTCTGTCCGGTAATGTCTGCAGGGACATCATAAACTACCCATTTATTGGATTCTATTTTGGATAAGATGATGTTGATATCTTCGATATTTGCTAATAGCAAGTAGCTAATAAGGACGATATCGAAAGTTTTATGGTTATTCGAGCGCTCAATGCTCGCCAAACATTCTCTGCTAAAAGAAAAGTCACTGTATTTTCCTATTTCGCGCTGAATAAACTGGTTGTTAATACCGTTGTCACCAATTAGGAGCATCTGTTTTAAATTATTTCTATGCATAACTTATTCCGAGCCTGGTAAATCATGTTTTGATTCTATGACGTTGTGTTTTATAAAATTAAGCTCTTCGGCTTAATTTTTACATAATTGCATAATTATGGTTGCTGTGAAAGTCGAGGTTCAATAGAAATTTGTAATGTATCGTCATATTGTCCTCCTGGTTTGTTCTCTGTTTCACCAATAACAATGTTCAAAGGAATGGGCTGACCAATCGTAGCCGAAAGACGTTGAATTCTTTCATCCAGTTGCTCAAGATTTACTCTGTCGCTATCGAGGGACAATTGATATGGAATGTCCCATTTGGTCTCATTAGATTCATGACGCAGCATTCCTTGGTGGGATGATTCCAATACGATGGTATAAGCTGTATTGCTTTGAACCCATAGGTTAGGTGCAGAACGAATAACCTTGTTTGAGTATAAGGTTCCTAGATCAAGGTCATAATGTTGTTGGGTTAATCCATAAAAATGAATTTTCGCAGCAGGAGGAACGGTAACCGATACTGGGATGGAACTAGGGCTAATTTCTATTTGTTGACTATTTGATGTATAAGACGGCGAGACTTCCAATAACCCCCGATAGGTTCCTGATGCTAACCATTGTTTGCTCGGAAATCGCATTTGTATCGTTGCCGAAGGTTGGCTGTCGGTTAATGATAAGTGCCATTGATTAGCCACTGGCATACCGATCTGTCCACTCCACTCAAAGTTGAGTTTGTCTTGGTTTGACCCTTTTAACGAGCGGCTTGTATCGTTAAGCTGCAAAATTAAGCTTAAGTTGCAGGGTTCGCCAATTATGTTCGCATCTATACGGTAAGTGTTTATTGTTGCGAATGTGCCTGCGCTGAAAACATCATATTGTGATTTCGATGAGACGGGTTGAATAGTCAACGCACTAGCTTCACATGCCAATGCCGAAGGTACATGGTTTATGGCTATGAGGAACAAGGATCCCCAAAGTACTTGTTTATTCGACATACACATCTCCTAGTCTTATCAAGTTGTTACTGCGTTCACTGAGGGAAATGATGACTGACTCTTGTTCTTTAGTGTCTAGTACTAATTGATATTTACCTGGCTTTAACCCAGAGATTGCAAATATGCCGTTGCGATTTGTAAAGAAGTCAATTGGCAACTGTTTTGCCTCACCAAGGTAATGTGCTACACCAGCGACAAGTGAAATAGGGTTGTTACTTTGACGATCGAATAGCTTGCCAATAACGGTTAATACAGCATCAGATCCAATCTGGAGTTGGAAGCCCCTTTTGTAACCCGGCTTAATCCAAAAAGCGCCGTCGCCTAAGTCATACCCTGGTGGCAAGTTATCGACCTCGTAACTGACTACTTGGCCATTATAAGCAACAAGGTCAGGAACCATGGCACTTGCATCTCCTTTAAGATAAACGCGTGCGTACTCATCCTCTTTTGTGGGATCGATAGCCACGTCATTCTCTTTAAGGCTCTTATGTTTGCTGACAATAGCAAATGCTTCGCGTACTGGTCTGCCGATCGTCACAGATGAGCCCGCAAAAGCAATGGCACTACTAATGGTCACGTCAGTATTGTGGTTTCGTGTTTCACCACTAATGTCTTCAAGCCGCGATGCGTGGGTTGCATTTAATTCATAGCGGTTTGCCGTGTAGTTAATTCCGGCATCCATATCGGCATCCGTTTCTTCGTTATTAATGACACTCGCAAACGCTGATATCCCGCCTGTGTTACCAATATTATTTTGATAGCTGTAATCTAAGGCGGCTTCATTGAGTTCTGTGGTGTATCGACCGACGACACGAGTTTGTCGACTAAGAGGCCAGCTAACGGTGACTGTAGTGCTGATATCATCGTCTTCGGTTGCGTTGTTCCGATAGTTAACGCGTGCGCTCCAGGTGGCGGGTGTATCAAACAGTCCGTCCGATAAACTCGGGCTAATCAGCCAATAATCGTTCTCTTTGTCTACTCCTGAACGATAATTGAGCGTAATGGCGGCACGTAAGGACTGACCAAGATAAATGGAGCTGAATGCAGAGACATAATGAGTGGTTAAGTTGATATCGATATTGGAAGCATCAACCCCTGAAACCCCAGTAAAATTGTTGGCCAGATATTCATAACTGAAACTCAGTTGTGGGGACAGCGTGTTCGTATTGGAAAACTCCGCATCGAACGCAAATTTGTAAGCGTCGCCAGTTCCAAATGTAGGGTGTTCGCTAAGAGAAGCAGTGAGTTCAGTGACGCCCCATGTAGAAGCGAGTAACGCAGTGGCACCATATTGATAAAGACCTTCACGGGTTTGAAAGTTCGTACCTAACGTTAACCAAGGACTAATACCCACATCAATATAACCATGGAAAATGCGCTCGTCGGTTAGGTACTCTAGTTGTCCATTTTGTAATTCAGAAGGCGCTCCATACATGATGCTATATTCAAACTCACCGCTATTGAGCAAGTCGTTACCGGTCGCAATAGAAAACTCGATGCGTTCTTCATTCCCGGAGCGGTCGGTGATGACGAGTACAATATCATTGCTACCTTGCGCTAGAGGTATGTCACTAAGGTTATAGCTACCAGCGCCTAGCGTTAATCGCTGGACTGCAATCCCATCTATATAGACATCGACATTTGAAGCTCTTTGAAGTGTGAATGATTGATTGGCTCGCGGTCGTGCATTTCTGGTTGGAATAAGTGTGAAATCTCGAGTTAAGCCAATACCAAGTATGTCGGTGCTGTCCTGAAAAGATTGACCACTGTTGTACATATCGCCGAGCACAAGTCGTGTGCCTTGTTTTGCAAAGTCAATATTAAGACGAGATCCTTCTCTTACGTATCGCGAATCTTGTGATGAGCTGTTTTCTAAATAAGATTCATACTCAAAGTTTAGAAAACCAATGTTAAGTGCTGAGTCAAACTGACTGCGATAGAGATCCTGCCTTGACGAATTCTGATCGACATATTGGCTCTCATTAGCCGAAAGGGCAAAGTTAACGTATCCACTAAACAAACTTGGCTCAGCATAGTTATAAAAATCATCTGCGCCATTCATAGACAGTTGCTGGGTTAAGCTAAATTCAGGCGGTACTGTCACGATGCATTCTAATAAAGAAAAATCGAAACTAAGACCTAATCCTACGCTCTCAAAATGGTGCTGAGACAGCATTTTATCGCTTGTCGTGTCATTGAGTTTCCCAATACCTTCTTGAGTTACGACGGACGAAAGGAGAGAAAGCGTACTTTCCTTCGGTAACAAGATTTCATTGTTTGCGGTAATGATAATGTCCGCTTCTCCAAGTATGGTGTCACTTATTCTTAACAAAGAGGTAAGTTGAATATCTCGTCCTGTCGGGTTCAAGACCATTTCTTGACCCCAAGCAACAGGGCTTAAGGCAGCACAATAAAAAAGTACTAATACCAAGACATACAAAACTTGCCACATCTTGGGATAGGTTTCAGTTTTCATGCCCATGGTAAGTGCCCACTGGTAAATAATTTAAAGAAGAAGGCAAAGTAATAATGGAGCGTGGTGGAATAAACTGCTCACCTAAAGCCTCATGTACTTTTTGGCTCTGAGATTCGAGCCCCGCAAAATGAAGTAACGATGTATAGGTAAATCGCGACCCAGAATTAGTGAGTGTCAGTTGACCTTGTTCATCTATGTGTAATTTCACGTCAGGCTCTAAAGAGGACGAGTGAATGTGCAACAACGCATTGTAGTGAACTTGTAAATTGATACCGGTTGTTAGCCCGATGGGTTTGTCTATCCTCGCGTGGTTCTGGCCAATATTCACGGTACTGAAGCGAACGAAGTAACTCTGGGAGGTTTCGAGTAATCGCTTTCCCAACCACTGTATACGGAATACTTGGCGTGCACCGGGTGCCAACATTGCGGCTGGTGGAAACACAAACATCTCTTCACTCGATAGATCTGATGTTTGGAACGTGCCATCAGATAAGAAGTTCAAACGACGAACGTTAGCTTCTAGTGGGAGAGCTTGTGTTGAATTGTTAGTTACAACCAGTTGCGATGTTGCTCTGTGATCTGTGTTGAGCTCGATGACGGTTGGAAACAATGTTATGCCAAACGTTTGTGCACACAGAAAGCAATAAATGAGCCCACCCAAGATATAACGTCTCATTGCTATTGATCCTGCTCTATTTCAATCGATAGGGTGTCCACATCATAATTTTTAAGAGGCAGCATTTCGAAAAAGCGAGTGGAGTAGGGTAGGACTAAAGTACCCGGAATACGTTTAGCGATTTCTACGCCTTTTAAATATGTTGAATTTTTACCATCAGATATTTTCCATGTTGTATTGGTTAATCGACCATAACTATTACCACTGTTAAGTACCTCAAGAACCCATTTGTTCTTTTTGTCATTTTGTTCGATACTTTTAATTTCTAGCTGAGAAGCCGTGTTCTGAGGTCGCACGTTGATAAGCGTATTAAACTGAAGCAAAAGACTTACTTGCCCTTGGTTGCTGCTTGCTCTTTGAACTTTCACTTGCTTAACAGCAATTCGATAGGCTTTAGATTCTGTGATGGAAGGATCGCCTAAATAGCGCACCATAATGGATTGTGATCGTCCAGGTTCAATAATCGCGGTCACTGGAATAACTAGTAGCTCGTCATCAGCAGGAGTGGTGGTCTCTTTGCCATATTTGTCCATTGTCATATATACCGGAGACAACTCAACCGTGAGCGGTTCTTGAGAAGAATTCTCAACCCTCATGGTCATTTGAGCTCTTTTGCCAAGCGGCGTCATTTCCATAGACATCGGTTCTACTTTGAACGCATGAGCGGACAAACAAGTGAACGACAATAAAAACAGAACGGTCCATTTATGTATGATCCATTGATACATAGCGATAAGCTCCAAATTAAACTTACGTCGTTGAGATTGAGGCTGAGATTAAGTCGGAGGCCAAATAATAGCCCCCGACTTATTAACCTCTAATTTGAGGTGATATTTACGGTTAATGTATCTGAGTAGCCACCTGCCCATGGGGAGGTTTCTGTCGTCACAATATCAATAGATGCGGCAACACCTGTCGCTAATGCGCCAGAACCGCCATAAGAATTACTGACTGAAACGTCATTTAGACCTGGGCCCCCTGGTGCATTAAGCGTGAACGGAGCTAAGCCTGAAGGATTAAATGTTGCATCGTATGTAAGAGCGTAGTCTTCGCTATCATCTGACTCTAGACCACCTTCAGCACTTGTCAGTGTCACAGTTGCACCATCGACGTCATTACACTTCATGTTAAGACCACTAACAGAAAGGTTTTGAATTTGAGATACGTTACCAAAGTCCATAAGTTGCGTTGAAAGACCAGTAACCTCACATACAGGTGAAACAAATCCAACTAACTGTACATCACCTGGAGCGGCTTGGACTTGAGCGCCAAAAATAGCTGTGACTGTTGCTGCGTAGAGTGTTAGCTTTTTCATTAGAAATTCCTTTATCTTAAATGATTGGCTCGAATACTGCTGAGCGTATGTTGTTCTGCAGATACATTGCAGAGTTTTCACTTTGTTACGCTATGAATCGAAGGGTAAACTTCGATCTCAATAACGTCTTGATAATAACCTGCGTAATGCAAGCTATTTTCGAGTGCTACCCTAAGATTCCCCTGTTGAGAGAACGGAATAACACCAGAACTGTCTATCATTACTGGTGAAGTAAGTTGGCTACTGTGCCTACTTTCATGAAGACGAATTTTGTCTATTTGTAATGACAAATTGTAACTTTCAATAATATCAACCCCTTGATGTTGATATTTTAAGCCTCCATATTTTGAGTTGATCGTTATACCCAACGGACGGTTACAATAAATATTAAAAGGCAACGATTGCACATCACGGTGTTCCGTAAAATTCATAATGTTGCCAGAGAAGAAGTTTATTTCGCATCGGTCTTTGATCTGACCGCTAATTCCTAACGTTAAGCTATTAGCACTGGCATATAATGAAAGTGACAGACTGAAAATTAACGCTGAGACGATTAAGTTATGAAGAATTCGAAATGCTTTAACCATAATCTCACCTCTCAACGGTTGAATGTAACTTGTTGCTTAACTGTGAAAACTATATGTGCTTTAAAAAATGGTGAAGTAGTAAAAAAAGTTTATTATTTAAGAGAAGTATGAGTTTTAGTATGATTTTAATCTGAACCGAAGAGATTAAATGATTGGATAATAATACTATATTCAATTAGATAGTGGAGTTTCCCCCAATGTTTGAGTTGACGAGCGATTTTTATTTAATTGATAAAAATAGAAGTATGGTCTACGTCGAGTGTATTGAGTTTTTTGATGGGCCCTTGTCACCACAATAGTTACAGTGTTATTAACGGGGAGGCTAATTTGAAAACTTAAATTATAAGTTGATTTTAGCGATTTTAAATTTTTATTTCCGAGAGGGGTATCTGCTGTTTGTTTATTGAAATTAGTTATTTAAACGAATTTTTAGGGGAGGTTAACTCTAGTTTTAAATACCGTATACGTGGTATTTAAAAGCTTGACATTATTATTACTAAGTTATTTACCTGTAGTGAACAGACAAAGCTTTAAGTCATTAATGAAATTCAAACTCAAAGGTTAATTGAATGCTTAAATTTAGGGGTTATTCTTAGAAGGTATCCTTATAGGCCAAAACGAGATTGCGTTCTGTTCCAGTCAATCTAGTGTGTTTTCTAGAAAACCTACAGGTGTCGAAGGCTGGTTTTGTTGTGGAATTGTCTAACAGATTTGATGAAAAATTAAAGCTTCCCGAAGGAAGCTTTAGTGTTAATTGCGATAGAGGCTCTTCTCGTTAAGAGTTAAAGTGCATTTTCTAGCTTTGTTAGGAAAGTAGTGATGTCTTCAGAGCTGATATCTCTATGAGTAACAAATCGAACCGGGTTACCTGGAGACATCGTAATGCCTTGTTTGCCCAGTTCGCGAGCGATTCGGTTGATATCCACGGACTCATCTAACTTAGCAAACACAATGTTAGTTTGAATGAAATCAGGGTTAACAGAAAAGCCTTCTAACTTGCTTAGGCCGATCGCTAGGTTTTTCGCGTTCTCGTGGTCAGCTTTAAGTTGAGCAACGTTCTCAGTCAGTGCCATTTTACCTGCTGCAGCAAGAATGCCTGCTTGACGCATACCGCCACCAACCATTTTACGTAGTCGACGTGCTTTAGCGATGTACTCTTTACTACCAAGTAGCAGAGAGCCAATCGGAGCACCTAAACCTTTCGATAAACAAATCGTCATCGAATCGAAGTGTTGCGCGATCTCTTTAATGTGAACGTCTAACGCGACTGCCGCATTGTATACGCGTGCACCGTCTAAGTGCATCTGTAAACCATGTTGGTTTACGAACTCACGAGCTTCCGCTAGGTAAGACATTGGCAGCACTTTACCATTGATCGTGTTTTCTAAACTAAGAAGCTTAGTACGAGCAAAGTGGCTGTCGTCTGGCTTAATCGCAGCAGCGAGCCTTTTAAAATCTAAAGTGCCGTCTGGGTTGTTCTCGATTGGTTGAGGTTGAATCGAGCCCAATACCGCCGCGCCACCGGCTTCGTATTTGTAGTTGTGCGCCTGTTGACCACATAGGTATTCATCACCACGCTCACAGTGGGCCATTAGGCCGAGTAGGTTGGCTTGCGTACCTGAAGAGGTGAACATAGCGGCTTCAAAGCCCGTTTCGTTGGCTGCCCACTGCTCAAGCTCGTTTACTGTTGGGTCATCACCATATACATCATCACCGACTTCTGCGTTTGCCATTACATCTCGCATAGCTTGTGAGGGTTTAGTTACGGTATCAGAACGAAAGTCCATGTTTCTCTCCTAGAGTGTTATAGGTAGCCGCAGAGTTGGGCTTTACTTAAACAAGCGATAGTTTTTGTATCGGTGATTTGATCGTGTCGTATTTTATCTTGCAGTTCTTCTAAGCTTAGTTCGAGCACTTCTATGACTTCATCTTCATCACATTCAAAGCGGGTAGTGAGGCTTAAGTCTTTTGCGACAAACAGATACTGTATTTCATCACAGAAGCCAGCCAAAGGGGTGACTTGCCCCAAGCTTTGAAAGGAAGTTGCGCTGTAACCGGTTTCTTCTTCCAATTCACGCTGGGCACATTGAAGAGGTGTCTCATCAATTTCCATCGTGCCTGCAGGTAGTTCCAAAAGCCATTTCTTAAGAGAAGGGCGGAATTGGTTAATGAGGATTATTTTTCCAGACGAAGTGATAGGAAGAATAACTGCCGCGCCAGGGTGGTTTATTGTTGTATGTTTTACCACGACGTTCGTAGGGAGCGTCACGTTCTCTTCTATGAGAGAAATACTTTTCCATTTATGGATAACTTTACTCATGCAGTCTGGCCACATTCCTTGCCAATTTTTCGTATAACGGAAGACGTGCACCACCATAACGTCTATGGTGTCGAAAATAAAAGAAAAATTAGGGTTAACAATAGATTTAGTTTCACGCCGTTCGTGATGTTACTCTCATAATTGGAATCTATGATTGCGCCAAAATTACCGACGTAACCATCTGATATAAATGCAACTCAATAATAAAATACACTTGTAACAAAGTGCTAACAAATGTATAAAAACATATCTACACTCTCAATTGTTCAAAGATTTTCGGAGTAACGCATGAACCCTTCTATTTCTTCACATGCTGACAAGGCGCTACTCTCTGAAAGAATCAATAAATTAGCGCATGCTCTCTCTGATGGAGTCTATGAAAGAGAAGACACGATTAAGCTATGTTTACTGGCTGCATTGGCTGGTGAAAGCGTGTTTCTATTAGGCCCTCCGGGCATTGCAAAAAGCCTTATCGCAAAACGTCTTATTCAGGCTTTTGACAACAGTAGTTATTTTGAATATTTGATGACACGTTTCTCTACGCCAGAGGAAGTGTTCGGCCCGCTAAGTATCCAAGAATTAAAAGACAACGGTCGTTATGTAAGACTGACCGAAGGTTACCTACCAACAGCACAAGTTGTATTCCTTGATGAGATCTGGAAAGCCGGCCCTGCAATCTTAAACACACTGCTTACTGTAGTGAACGAAAAAACATTTAAGAACGGCAGCGACATTGAACGCGTACCTATGCGCTTGTTGGTTTCTGCATCTAATGAACTTCCAGATGAAGACAGCGGCCTAGAAGCCCTTTATGACCGTATGTTGGTTCGCGTGTTTGTTAACCGTATTCAAAACAAACAAAATTTCAAATCAATGCTGACAACCGGTACTTCTCAAGAAGCTGTGATTCCAAAAGGTTTGGCGATCACTGACATTGAGTACCATCAATGGCAGAAAGAGCTCGACAAGCTAGAGCTGACCGATAACTCGTTTAACAAGCTGTATGAACTGAAAACCATGCTTGAAGAGACGGTTAAGAAGCAAGGCTCAGCCTCAGAGTCAGACTTGTATGTATCGGATAGACGCTGGAAGAAGGCCGTTAAACTATTGAAAGCGAGTGCGTTCTTCAGTGGCCGCGATAGCGTGAACCCGCTAGATATCATGCTTCTGCAGGATTGTTTATGGCATAGCCCTGAATCGCGCGATGTAGTTCGTAGCGTGGTGAAAGACTTTGCATTGAACCGAGCGTTTGATCAACAAGAGTCGAAAGCTCAAATTGAGATGTCTCGTGAAGAGTTAGAAGAGATTCAAGACGATGTTGAATCGACGCTATCAGTTTCGCTCTCTATGGAATCAACCAGCGGCTTGTTGCGTAAAGACGTTTACCAGAATGATATCAAGAACGCGAAAATGTACAGCGTGGGCAGTGCATACAATCTAGTGAAACTCGTTATGCTGCAAAGCAACATGTCGGTGTCTGAATCTGAGAAAGGTGATAGTCGTTGGGTATACGTAGCCAAAGACGATTTTGATCGTGTTCTTAAAGAAGGCCACGGTGATATTTACGGTTACGTAAACGAAAATAAAAACCTATGCCGCTTAAAACTCGACTTGGATGCATCGAACCAATTAGTGATTAAAGACATTGCCAATCGCTCTGTCTTGGTGAGCGTTGTTACCACAGATGGTTTGGATCAAGAACTGTATAACAAGTGGTTGAGTGGTGCTGAGAAAGCCTTAGAGCAGTTAACTGAAGCTGAATTCAAGTTAAAACGTGTTCGTACTGAATTCCATGATGCGTTACCTCATAACTATATTGACCCTGATTTACCGAAAGCGATGGAAGCAAGTTTGCAAGCGGTAACGCAAGATCTTGAAACCACGAAAGTGAAGAGTGCAAAGATTGCTCAGCGTATTAAGTTTATGAGCCAGTACTTCGAGTAAGGGGAGAGCATATGTTAGGAGCAGACGGCTTAAACCTCGCTTTGATGGTGGCTGATTCAGGAATCATTGATACAGCGATGAACGATCTCATTGCTCGCTCTCAAGTCATGATGGCTGCTGAGAATAAAGGCGTAAAAACATCAGTCAAAAATCACTTAGTTAAATGGCGTGGTAAGGTCAAAAAGCGCGTCACTAAAGTGTGCGAAACCGACCGATTCCAAGAAGAAATCGCCCTCTACCAAGAAGTGATTCACTGGGATGAACCGCAATTCTTTGATGAGATTGATAGTGTCATCAAAAAACTGGAGTGGCACTCCGCGTTCTATCTACAAGCAAGACGCTTGATGGAAAACAACAAAGGCGTTTATAACGCGATGTTTCCACACTACTTTTGCGACCAATGGTACCAATCTCTTTCTGATGCGATCAAACAAGCTCAAGTAACCGAACTCGAAACAAGCAAAGAAAAAGTCTTAGCCGATCTTTATCAGCGCATGGAAACCATGAAAAACATGGACAAAGTGACGGAGTCGGGTGATGAAGGCAGTGTAGGGCGCTTGTGGGACATGGCATCTGCCAAGTTAAGCAAAACAGACCTTACCATCATGAAACGTCATGCTGAGTTCTTGAATAAGCACAAGGGCTTGCAAGAGATTGCTGAAAAACTAGGCCGTATGGCTGGTGAGGAAGATGATCCTTCGCTACATAAAGCCCCTGTAGAAGAATTGCAGATGGTTGAAGAGAAAAGCGATGAAGCGGTCGATGACATTGTCGGGATTCACGAAAGTGATGACCTCAACAAGATGTTGCCAAACGAGACCATGTTTTTAGCTTATCCAGAGCTTGAGGTTATCTTCTACAAGCATTTGGCTGACAAGCGCTTACTTAGCTACCGTTCGCAAGGTAAATCTCGTACATTACGCAAAGTGAAAGCTCAGAAGCCAGATAGCAAGAATGTTGATATCGAAAAAGGTCCGTTCATCGTTTGTGTGGACGCGTCTGGCTCGATGAGTGGATTCCCTGAGCAGTCTGCCAAAGCTATGGCTTATGCCTTAATGCAAATTGCTCTCGCGGAAGAGAGAGACTGTTACGTGATTCTGTTCTCTTCTGAGCAGATTACCTATGAGTTAACAAGGCAAGATGGCCTGCGTGAGGCGAGTGATTTCTTAAGTTACTCATTCCATGGCGGTACGGATCTAGAACCTGTGCTGATGAAGTCGATTGATTTGATGACGGGTGATAAGTACAAAAACGCAGATTTGATTGTGCTTTCTGATTTTATTGCGCCTAAGCAGTCAGACGAGATGATTGCTCAAGTCGAAAAATTGAAAGAACACAAAAACCGTTTCCACGCAGTGAGCTTATCTAAGTACGGTAACCCTCAACTTATGACCATGTTTGACCATTGTTGGGCGTATCACCCAAGTTTGGTTGGTCGTTTTATGAAGAAGTGGTAACGCCAATACACCTAAATTGAATCCATTTTGCTGTGTGTTTTTTGATAGAAGAGATCGAACATGCAGCAATTTGATTTAAATGTCAGCAAACGGAATTTAAATTCACTTTTTTGTTTGACTATCTTCTCTCAATCCGTAAAGTAGGCACCCGAACACAGCGGAGCAGCTTACTTAAGTCCCTAAAGTGTTGAATTAAAAAGGCGCCTTGGCAGAGTGGCTATGCAGCGGATTGCAAATCCGTGGACCTCGGTTCGACTCCGGGAGGCGCCTCCATTCTTTCTCTTAGTTTTATAAGTAAGAGATACTAAGAATGAAAATGCGATACTAGCTCAGTTGGTAGAGCGCAACCTTGCCAAGGTTGAGGTCATCGGTTCGAACCCGATGTATCGCTCCAAATTTTGTAGTGTTGATTCATTTCGACATTAAGATGGTGTTTTACTTTTCAGTAATCGGCATCGCAATAAAGAATTGCGTGCCCTGGTGGTGGAATTGGTAGACACAAGGGATTTAAAATCCCTCGACGTTCGCGTTGTGCCGGTTCAAGTCCGGCCCGGGGCACCATCTATTTGATTATTACCTTTTTGGGTAATGTTCAAAAGAGTTGTTCTCTTAAAACACTATTGAAGGCGCCTTGGCAGAGTGGCTATGCAGCGGATTGCAAATCCGTGGACCTCGGTTCGACTCCGGGAGGCGCCTCCATCATTCAGAAGAAACCAGTCCTAGCGGCTGGTTTTTTCGTTTCTGACTTCCCTGTCTTTGAGTCACTATTTCTTTTTTAAACAACTTGTTTCACCACTTCATTATCTGTTCTATCCTGAGTTATCTTCGATTAAATCTACCATTCATGTGTCGTTGATAAACCCGTAAATAAATAGAAGTCACAATTAAACATAATGCTCAATTTGTTTCATGGTTTTTTGGGATAACCCTAATTAAAACATGACTATGAGTGATAATGTTCCTCTTTATATTTCCTTAATTGTTCTATAAGAGGTTCTTAATATGCAATTTAGTCTAAAGAGAAAGATGGTTTTCTCTGTAGTTTTGGCGATTGCAGTGACATCTGCCATTCTTCTTTTCATGGGTTATAAAACCTTTCAAAACAACAGCTGGCAAGCAATAGAAAGTGAGAGTCGTAACACACTGCATGCACACGCGAAAGGGATCAGTGATTGGTTTCACGATAAGAAACAAGCCGTGCATGGCTTACAGCAACAGGTGCAGCTAAACCCTTCCTTAGATATCGTACCTCATTTGCGTCAAACTCTTGTATCTGGTGGCTTTGGGTTAAGTTATTACGGTAATAAAGAGGGGGAGATGTTCCGTCATGACCCTTCGCTTAATAAAGCGGGCTATGACCCAAGAGTCCGAGGTTGGTACAAAGAGACGTTAGCTCAGAATAAAGCCGTCACTACAAAGCCGTATGTTAGCGTCACAATGCAAGCGTTAGTGGTAACACTTACTGATCCTGTCACGGAGAATGGCTCGATCATCGGTGTTGTTGCGTCTAATTTAGCATTAGACAAACTGATCGAGGACGTATTGGCGATTCAGGTTCCGGGTAATGGACGTGCGATTCTCATTGATAAAGAAGGTACGGTCGTTGCGCACCAAAATAAAGAGTTCATTCTCAAACAAGTGACTGAGATTGCGCCTGAACTCAGTGTTTCTGGTTTGAACAGTGCCGCACAAAATCTAACGACGATCTTTACTCAAGTTGATGGTAGTGAACGAGTGCTAATGGCCGAACCTATTAAAGGCACGGACTGGCTACTTGTGATTGAAATGGACAAAGAGGTTTTAGAACAGCCGTTGTTCGACATGTTGATCAGCCAAATTACTACTGGTTTGATTGTCTTGATCGTGATGGCAGCTGCAACGTCTTGGTTTGTCGCTCGACAGCTGGTGGAGTTAGGACGAGTGAGCGAAGCGCTCGCGGATATTGCTGAAGGCGAAGGTGATTTAACGCAGCGCCTTCAAGTCTCAAGCAAAGACGAAGTAGGGCAACTCGCTGATAAGTTTAATGTGTTCGTAGATCGACTTCATGGAATGATGACGAACGTGACACAAGTTTCAACTGCAATGAACAATGGTGCAGAGCACGCTAATAGCAGCGCGTTGAAGCGCAGTGATAGCGTAAGCAGGCAGCAAGACGAAATAACCATGGTGGCAACCGCTGTGACAGAGATGGCGACAGCAACCTCTGAAATTGCTGCTAACGCTGATAACACAGCCAAAAGCGCGACTCACTCGGTTGAATTGAGCGAGCAAGGCTTCCAGCAGATGGCAAAAAGCCAATCATCAATTAATGAACTAGCAACCGAGCTTACAAGTGCTGTGTCTATCATTAGTGAGTTGGAAGAACATGGTCAGCAAATTGCCTCTATCTTAGCGACAATACGTGAAATAGCCGAGCAAACTAACTTGTTAGCGCTTAATGCTGCGATTGAAGCTGCTAGGGCTGGCGAACAAGGTCGTGGCTTTGCTGTGGTTGCTGATGAGGTTCGAGTACTGTCTCAACGAACTCATGCTTCAACAGAAGAAATTGAAGACAAAATCAAGCGATTGCAACAAGCGACCAATGGTGCGGTGAAAGTGATGACACAAAGCCATGATATGGCGAAGACAAGTGTGCACGATGTAGACATGGCGGGAGAGAGTTTGGCTCAAATCCGTGAGGCAATTCAGATGATAAGCGATATGGCGACTCAGATCGCTTCTGCTGCTGAAGAGCAATCACTGGTTACTGCGGAAATTAATGCCAATACTGAGTCTGTACGTGAAGTGAGTGATGTTATGGCACTTGATGCCACTGACGCTGTTTCGCAAGCGGATCAGCTCAGCCACTTAGCCAGCGATTTGAAGCAAGAGTTGTCACGATTCAAGCTTTAATAGATAAACAAACACCAACATAAGTTAGAGACTAAAAAGAGCACAGGCCGTAATAAGTCTGTGCTCTTTCTTTATTAGATTATACGTTCAATGTTGGTCAAAGAAATCCTTATTACGGATATACTTGCTCATCAAGTGGTAAGAGAAAGGTCTTATCAACCAACTAAAAATAGAACGTCCAAGGCGAATAAACGTTGGGGTATTCTCATAGATTCTGCCGTTGTATAGCCAAAGCACCTTCCCTACATGCCAATACAGTAACGGCACGGGTGGCATGAAGGTCACGATGTCTATGTCACAACAGATGCGGTAAGTCTTCTTACTCAAGCGATAGTGCTTTCTAAAACTCCAATCACCAATCGCAGGTTGCCCAAAGGTCACGATTCGCTTTACGCAGCCTGGATACTTTTGCTCAAAGTAGTCAGCAAACACACAACCAATCGCGCCACCGGAAGAGTGGCCGGTAATAGAGATTCTTTTGCCTTGTTCTAAAAGAGGGATGAGCGTTGCTTCCAATCTTTCAATCACCGTTAAGCCAAGCTTATCTTCATTGCGATTTGGTTGGCTTTCTTGAAACATTAGATGATAGAAGCCAGCATGCACTCGGTAATTGAGTCCAATCCTTTTGCAGCTTCTTGTCCATAGGGCGAAGTTGAGCAGCCAGTCTGATACGCTGTGTGACCCTTTAATAACGACAACCACTTCGTCTTTGTCGCTGCTCCACAACACGCGAATCATGGTTTTACCAAACTGGTTCTTTATGATGCGTTGTCCATTAGGATCAAAACCATAGCGAGTTTGTTTAAAAACTCTAGGGTAGGCTAGGTTACAAAGAACGGCGTAGCGCTCATATTGGTATCGTTTTAATGGTTTCACATGTTTGCTTCTTAATAAGAGTTACTTAGAACTCTAGTCGTTGAATGTGAAAAGCACATGAAAACACCATTTACTTGATTCGTTAGAGAAAAATCGAAATAGGCCGCTGTCGCCTAAGTTAATCCTAGTTAGTAAATAGCGTTGTAAAACTAGAGAACAACGTATAAGAACCGTACAAGCTGCATTAAATTTATTCTTTGGAGAGTGATAATTAATCATTTGAATTAAAAGATAAAATTTATTGTTGACGAATTTTTTCCATCCGTTAAAGTACACCTCGTTCTCACGGCTTAGGTCGCTGAGAGATGGTGTTTTATTTTTCAGTAATCAGCATCGCAAGATTGCGTTGCCCTGGTGGTGGAATTGGTAGACACAAGGGATTTAAAATCCCTCGGCGTTCGCGCTGTGCCGGTTCAAGTCCGGCCCGGGGCACCATCTATCTTGCTTCTACTTTTTGAGTAGAGTGATGAACAAAGAGTTGTTCTCTTAAATCACTATTAAAGGCGCCTTGGCAGAGTGGCTATGCAGCGGATTGCAAATCCGTGGACCTCGGTTCGACTCCGGGAGGCGCCTCCATTCTTCCTCTTAGTTTGATAATTTAAGAGATAATAAGAATGAAAATGCGATACTAGCTCAGTTGGTAGAGCGCAACCTTGCCAAGGTTGAGGTCATCGGTTCGAACCCGATGTATCGCTCCAAATTTTGTAATGTTGATTAATTTGACATTAAGATGGTGTTTTACTTTTCAGTAATCGACATCGCAATAAAGAATTGCGTGCCCTGGTGGTGGAATTGGTAGACACAAGGGATTTAAAATCCCTCGACGTTCGCGTTGTGCCGGTTCAAGTCCGGCCCGGGGCACCATCTATTTCATTGTTACCTTTTACTAGGTGACAATCAAAAGAGTTGTTCTCTTAAAACACTACTGAAGGCGCCTTGGCAGAGTGGCTATGCAGCGGATTGCAAATCCGTGGACCTCGGTTCGACTCCGGGAGGCGCCTCCACTATTCAAAGTTGAAGGGCCAGCAGAAATGCTGGCCTTTTTGCTATCTGAAATTCTAAACCCTCATGCTATGTTCAAACTTCCACGTATGTTATCTAGTCAATAACACCTCTAGGAACAAGCTCTTATCTGATCACTTTCTTTGCCGGTCTGTTCCTTGTGTAAACCGGTTATTTGCTAAACAATCACCAGCATCTGTTAACTAATTGTGGTGGTTTTTGAGTGAAATTAGTGGGGAATGGAAAAAGGCGATTGTCTTTTGCGTCATTAAGTTCTTCATATTTAGACATAGTTGCTCATGATCCTGTAACGCTTTCATGAGTTATTACAGTTCTTATGACTATAAATGAAAATGATTGTTATTTACTTACGTTGTTGCTAATCTATTATGAAACTTTACAACATCCTCTCTAGTGCAAGAAAGTGTATATAAAACCCCGCTAAACCTTATTAAACCTACGGTTATTCGTTTGCTTCGTATGATAAATCAGCAGATCTAACTCTTTTGTTCTACCCCTTTAGGGTAGTTCGATTTCGTAATTGATTTACATCATATTTTCATTTTCTTTCATAATTCATTATTCGCTCAGTTAAGAAATATATAACCTTCAGGAATTCTTATGAGCAAGATGAAGCTAGTCGTAATCGGTAACGGGATGGTCGGTCATCGCTATATCGAAGATTTAGTCGAGAAGACAGATGTTGCTAACATGGACATTACGGTGTTCTGTGAAGAGCCTCGCGTAGCCTATGATCGTGTACACCTTTCTTCTTATTTTTCACACCATACTGCGGACGAACTTTCTTTAGTTAAAGAAGGCTTCTACGAGAAACACGGCATCAACATGCTGATCGGTGAACGTGCTATTAACGTTAACCGTGAAAAGAAAACAGTTTACTCAAGCACTGGTCGTGAAATCCAATACGACAAACTCATCCTTGCTACAGGTTCATTCCCATTCGTTCCGCCAATCAAAGGCAACGAAGGTAAAGACTGTTTTGTTTACCGCACAATTGAAGATCTGAAAGCGATCGAAGCAACGGCTAAGAACTCTAAGTCTGGTGTTGTTGTTGGTGGTGGTCTACTTGGCCTTGAAGCGGCAGGTGCACTTAAAGCACTTGGCGTAACCACACACGTTGTTGAGTTTGCTCCTAAGCTAATGGCTGAGCAGCTTGACCAAGCGGGTGGTAACCAACTTCGTCAAAAAATCGAACGTATGGGCGTTAACGTACATACAAGCAAGAACACGCTTGAGATTGCTCCTGAAGGCACTGAAGCTCGTAACGTAATGCGCTTCGCAGACGGTACTGAGCTAGAAACTGATTTCATCGTATTCTCTGCTGGTATTCGCCCTCAAGACAAACTTGCTCGTCAAATGGGTCTAGGTATTGCACCTCGTGGCGGTATCGAGATTAACGATCACTGTCAAACGACAGACAAAGATATCTACGCAATCGGTGAGTGTGCGTCTTGGAACCAAACGTTCTACGGCCTAGTGGCTCCTGGCTACAAAATGGCGACAGTTGCTGTTGACCATGTTGTTGGCAACGAAAGCACATTTGAAGGTGCTGACATGTCTGCGAAGCTTAAGCTTCTAGGCGTGAAAGTAGGCTCTATCGGTGATGCAAACGGTCGTACTCCTGGCTGTAAGAGCTACGTTTACCAAAACGAAGAACAAGAAGTTTACAAGCGCCTAATCGTTTCTGAAGACAACAAGAAGCTTCTTGGTGCGGTAATGGTTGGTGATACGTCTGACTACGGCGATCTTCTACAGCTTATGCTGAACGAAATCGACCTGCCAGAACACCCAGATGCACTGATTCTTCCTGCACACGCTGGCGCTGAAAAGCCAACACTTGGCGTAGACTCGCTTCCTGAATCTGCAGTTATCTGTTCTTGTTTTGATGTGACTAAAGGCAAGATCGCTCAAGCGGTTGCTGAAGGTCATCACACAATCGGTGATATCAAAGCGGTAACGGGTGCAGGCACTGGTTGTGGTGGTTGTATTCCACTTGTGACATCAGTACTAAATGCTGAACTTGCAAAAGCTGGTGTTGAAGTGAAGAACGACGTGTGTGAGCACTTTGCTTACTCTCGCCAAGAGCTTTTCCACCTAATTCGCATCGAAGAAATCAAAACGTTCGATGAGCTATTAGAGAAATACGGTAAAGGTTACGGCTGTGAAGTATGTAAGCCTCTAGCGGGTTCTATCCTTGCTTCTTGCTGGGGTGAACACATCCTTAAGCCTGAGCTAGTGAAGCTGCACGATACCAACGATAATTTCCTAGGTAACATGCAAAAAGACGGTACTTACTCTGTTATCCCTCGTATGGCGGGTGGTGAAGTAACGCCTCAAGCACTAAGCGTTCTTGCTGATGTTGCGGCTGAATACAACCTGTATACCAAAATCACGGGTGCACAACGTATCGGTCTATTCGGCGCTCAGAAAGATGACTTACCAGCTATCTGGAAGAAGTTAATCGCTGCAGGTTACGAAACAGGTCAAGCTTACGCAAAAGCACTTCGTATGGCTAAGACATGTGTTGGTTCTACTTGGTGTCGTTACGGCGTTCAAGATTCAGTTGGCCTAGGCGTGATGATCGAGAACCGTTACAAAGGCATCCGTACTCCTCATAAGATGAAGTTTGGTGTGTCTGGCTGTACTCGTGAGTGTGCTGAAGCTCAAGGTAAAGACTTAGGTATCATCGCAACTGACGCAGGTTGGAACATGTATGTGTGTGGTAACGGTGGTATGAAACCTCGTCACGCAGACCTGCTAGCAAGCGACCTAGACCAAGAAACGCTGATCAAATACATTGACCGTTTCATGATGTTCTACATCCGCACGGCTGCTCCGCTACAGCGTACTTCGGTATGGATGGACAACCTAGAAGGTGGTGTTGATTACCTACGTGAAGTGATTGTAGACAACAAGCTTGGTATCAATGACCAGCTTGAAACTGACATTGCAGGCTTGGTTGATAACTTTGCTTGTGAGTGGACAGATACAATCAACGACGAAGCTCAACTTAAGCGCTTTGCACACTTCATCAATGCTGATGACCGTGATGAGAACGTTGTGTTTGTTGATGATGGCCGTGAACAACACCGTCCAGCGACATTCACTGAGAAACACCCTGAAGCGAAGGGCGATATCCTTCACGTTGAACTGGTTTAATTGGGAGACGACATCATGGCATTTACCAAAGTTTGTAAGATCGAAGACATTATCCCAGGTACCGGTGTTTGTGCATTGGTTGGTGGTGAGCAAGTAGCAGTCTTCCGCCCAACTAAGGCTGAAGAAGTATTCGCGATTAGCAACACAGACCCTTACTTCCAGTCTAACGTGTTATCACGTGGTCTGATTGTAGAGCACAAAGAAGAGCTTTGGGTGGCAAGCCCACTTAAAAAGCAACGCTTTAACCTAGCAACAGGTGTGTGCATGGAAGACGAGAACTTCAACGTGAAAGCGTACAAAGCTCGTGTTACCAAGGGTGCTGTAGAAATCTCTGCTTAATCTTTGGATGAGTAAGATTTGATAGTTCAAGGGTTCTAGTTCTCGATATTGCCTTAACTCGGTAACTAGAGCCTTTTCCTATCCAATTTTAACTTTTAATTTTACTTTTTTAAGGACAACATTATGTCTCCTGATTACAAACCAGCTGAATTCGTTCAAACGATGATTGATGTGGGTGAAGCGAAAACTAAAACAAGTACTCGCGATCTTCTGATTCGAAGCACTATGGCTGGTATCATCCTTTCTCTAGCGGTTGTTGTTGCAATTACAGCAATGGTACAAACAGGCATTGGTCTTGTTGGCGCACTAGTGTTCCCAGTTGGCTTCGTGATTCTAAGTGTGATGGGTTATGACCTAGTAACTGGCGTTTTCGGCCTTGCTCCTTTGGCTAAATTCGACAACCGTCCAGGCATCACTTGGGGCCGTATCCTGCGTTGTTGGGGTATTGTTGGTCTTGGTAACCTTATCGGTTCTTTGATTGTTGCTTTCCTAGTGGCTGTTTCTTTAACAGGTAACTTCTCTCTAGAGCCAAACGCTGTTGCTCAAAAGTTCATTGCTGTTTCTACAGGTCGTAGCTTAGGCTTTGAAAACATGGGCATGGACGGATGGATCACGTGTTTCGTACGCGGTATCTTCTGTAACCTAATGGTATGTCTAGGTGTGATTGGTAACATGACTGCTCGTACAGTGTCTGGCCGTGTAGCAATGATGTGGTTCCCAATCTTCATCTTCTTCGCACTAGTGTTCGAGCACACAGTAGTAAACATGTTCCTATTCCCACTAGGTATGATTCTTGGCGCTGATTTCGGTATCGCGACATGGTTGAACTTCAACCTTATCCCAACAATCCTAGGTAACATCGTTGGTGGTCTACTAATGACGTGTGTTCCTCTATACCTAACTCATGCTAAAACAGCACCTTCTCTAGGCGCTAAGTAATTAGATAGCTCTAGGTTAATGAGCAACTAATAATGTGTGTTAAGCCCCAAGCTGTTGATTTGGGGCTTTTTTGATCTTAACACTCTCTACTTTTGATAACGGTGCACCTAAGGCGAGCAATGTGTGCTTGATGATGGTGCAAATGTCAGGGTTTTCCAACGTAATAGATTGTTTTGTTATATAAACTTCTATCTTGATTAGAATTAATCGTGAAGTTTTATGGCAACAACTGATAGTCTAAGAAGTAGGGATATTGGTGATTCATACAACGATGAATCGTCATACAGAATTAAGCTTGAAATATAACAAGCTAACTTTCGGAGCAAAGCATGTCAGAAGTATCGCCATCGAATGTTAAAACAGGAAACACAGGATTTGTTTCATTAGTAGGTGCCGGTCCGGGCGACCCAGACTTACTTACGTTAAAAGCGGCACGAGTGATTCAACAAGCAGACGTTTTGGTTTATGACCGCTTGGTATCAAAGGATATCTTGGCGATGGCTAACCCAGAAGCGGAAATGCTGTATGTGGGTAAAAAGCTCGATCATCACTGCGTACCTCAAGATCAGATCAACCAACTATTGGTCACTAAAGCACAAGAGAATAAGCATGTAGTACGCCTTAAAGGTGGAGACTCATTTATCTTTGGTCGTGGCGGGGAAGAGTGTGAAACACTGGCTGAAAATGACGTTAGATTTGAAGTGATTCCGGGCATCACAGCTGCTGCAGGCGCAACGGCTTATGCGGGTATTCCTTTGACGCACCGTGACCATGCGCAAAGCGTTCAGTTTATTACCGGTCACCTTAAGAAAGACGGCGAAGATATTGACTGGCAATCTCTTGCTCAGCACAACCATACAATTGTGTTTTACATGGGGTTAAAAGAGAGCCCAAACATTCAGAAAAACTTACTGGATAACGGTATGCGAGCCGATATGCCTGTAGCGATCATTGAAAACGGTACTCGCCAAGAGCAAAAGGTTTACCGCGGTGGGCTGAGTGATTTGGCAAGCCTTGCTGCTACAGCAAAGAGCCCTGCACTTATTGTCGTTGGCAGTGTAGCTGAACTACATGAAAAGCTAGATTGGTTTAACAAGCAAGCTTAATTATTTGGCCTTCTAGTTGTCTTTTTAAACAATTGCTGAACTCATCAAGTATCAAATACTGCAGCGGCTGCTTTGTCGCTGCATTTCTTGTTGGCGCATTGGCATTTCATCGATGATATTGGTGATTTTCTGCCAGTCTGTCTTACCGCTCCACCTGTGTTTCTCTTTTCCGTCTTTACCTATCAAAACAGCAGTATGTGAACCTTTTGGTATTCCATAGCTATCGGTTACGGCTTCTAGGTTAAATTCTTCTTCAAGCCAAGTAGGGACTGTGTAGCCGCTCTCCGCAATGACAATGATAACTACGTCTCTTTCATCCAATTGACAGTTGTTGATCAACACTTCATTGAGAAATTCTTTGACGACGGAATCTTCCTTTGGTGCAAAGTAGATCACGCTACGGTGCGGTAACGGTTTTGAATGTGAATAGGCAGGGTAGGCAAGTACCGAGTGAATGGTTGAGCTCATGACCAATACTGTGCTGATAGTCAGTAGTTTAATCAAGCTAAACCAGACGCGAAAACTTGCCGAATAATTCATTGATTTCGCTGCTTTGGCTGTGTCGATGCTTACGCACGATTTGTGTATTTGTCGGTGTAGCATGGCCAACCTCCCTTGAAAACTCAAAGTCTGAGAATGATTTGAAAGTTACGTAGGGAAGAAAGTTAAGTTCAGAACCATTCGATAAACGTACAACACAAATCAACCTACATTAAGCATAGTTAGGATTACGCTAAACATACGGAGATTTACGTTAACGGAAGGAAACAAGTTCATTTTTATTGAGTAAAGCGACTCGCATTTTATAAGTGAATAGAATAGGGTATACGGAAAATCTAAAGGTATGAATTTATGGAAAACATAGCAATTTTGGTCGACGTTCAGAACGTTTACTACACGACGCGCGACAAATACCGTTCTAACTTCGACTATAACCAGTTTTGGTATGTTGCCACGGAAGGGCGTAACGTTGTTGCAGCTAATGCTTACGCAATCTCAAGCCAAGACCCTAAGCAGCGCCAATTTCATCACATCCTGCGTGGTGTTGGCTTTAATGTGAAGCTGAAACCGTTTATTCAGCGTCGAGATGGTAGTGCAAAAGGTGACTGGGATGTAGGTATAGCACTAGACGCGATAGAGCTTGCTGAGACAGTCGATACGATTGTTTTAGTCTCTGGCGATGGCGATTTCGAAATCCTTGTAGAGCGAATCAAAGAGCGTTTTGGCAAACCTGTTGAAGTGTATGGTGTACCGGGGTTAACCGCTCAAAATCTTATCGATTCTGCGTCAAAATTTGTACCGATCGAAAAAGATTTTCTTCTATAGAGGAAATCAGGCACTTTATAATTGAAATCAATAATAACGATAATTAGAATGCAAACAGTTCTTATTTATCGGTATGTGTAATGTCTCGCGTTTTAGTTGTTGATGATGATATTCAGTTGTGTGAGTTGCTAGGTGAAGTGTTAGAAAATGAGGGGTATCACGTTGATACCGTTCATTGCGGTGAGTCCGCGCTTGAGTTTATTCAATCGAACCCTGTCGATTTAGTTTTACTCGATGTAATGCTTCCAAACCTAAGTGGTATTCAAGTGGCAAGGCGTATTTGTCAGCGTTTTGCTACTCCCATTCTTATGTTAACCGCGCTTAACGACGATGCCTCAATGCTCGATGGTTATCAAGCTGGAGCCGATCAGTACATCGCTAAACCTTTCAATGTTCCTGAACTCTTAACCCGAATTAAGGTGATCTTGCGCCGAGTGGGTTTTGAGCGTCAGAGACAATCTTTAGCTTCCTCTAATCACGGTTTGTGCGAACAACTCTCTCGTTTGCCATTAACCGGTACTGAAAAAGACTTGCTTGATTATCTTGTTAAAAATGACGGTATCGTGGTTTCCAAGTCTGACCTTCAAGTCCATGTACTTAAGAAAGAGCTGTGTCCTTTCGATCGTAATTTAGATATGCATATCAGTAATATACGTCGAAAATTGGTGCAGGCGGGCCTGTCGAAACAGCACATTAAAACCGTTCGTGGTAAAGGCTACAGTTACCTAGAGTCGGTCGGCGCATGAGTGCCCATCTAATACGTTGCCCGGATTTCATCGCTAAGCGAAAAGATGGATTAACCTTTCAATTGTTTAGTTACCTGACAGTGATTCTAGTGAGCATTTTGATCCTGCAAGGTGTCGCTGAAAGAGCGTTGATGAAGGCTCTGCTAAAGGTCCCTGAGTCCGTTAAAGCAGAAATGTTGGATCTTGCTCATCAAGCGAATGTTTTGATCGAAGAAGGGGACATGGACGAGCTAGCTGACTGGGGTAATGCTCAACGTTATTATTTGTTCGTTATTGACGAGAATAACCGCCCAATTACACATCGACACATGCATCCGCACTTCGAATTTAAATTGAAGTTTCTGCGTACCTTAGACCACCAACTGAGTGACCGTGTGAGTAAGCCAATTTTTGGCTTGCCACTGGATAACGGCAGTACGCTTGTTATTCAACTTCCTCACCAGTTTCACCCCGCAAAATCCTTTGCTCCATACTCCTATATGCTTAAAGCTGTGATTGCCTTGGTGGTATTGTCTCTGTTCTCGATTATCATGGCGAAAAGCCTGCAGCAACCGTTGGATAGATTGAGAGAAGCGAGTCGCAGACTTGCTCAAGGCGATTTCACTGTCAGTGTGGTATCGGAGTTAAACTCCACCACGCGAGAATTCAACGAGCTTGCACACGATTTTGATCATATGACCTTTGAGATTAAATCTCTGGCTGAAAAACAACGTCGTTTAATTCGTGATGTGTCACACGAGTTAAGAACGCCATTAGCAAGGCAAAACCTCGCACTACACCTGCTACGAAGCAAGGTTGATGATAAAAGCATTGGTTTGCTCGAACGAATGGAAAGCGAAACAGAAGAGATGAACAAGCTGGTGGGTGAGATACTTGAATTTAGCCGCTTAGAAACCTCTCGCTATGACTCTAAATTAAGCTTAATGCACCTAGAGCACTATTGCTCGATGTTGATCGCGCAGATGCAAAACGATTTAAAGCCGAATCAAACTTTGATTGGTGACTTAGAGAGACCGACATCAATGGTGAGTGTTGATGAGAGACTACTTCTTCGAGTGATCGGTAACTTGGTCGGCAATGCAATTAAATACGCGGGTGAGAACGCTCATGTTATCGTGACGACATACGAACAGGTCATAGATAAACGTTACAGTGTCATATCTGTAGAAGATGATGGTGAGGGTATTGCTGATAACAAGATTGCGGGTATATTCGACCCGTTTACACGAATTGAATCAGCGCGCGATAAACAGTCTGGTGGCTACGGGTTAGGTCTTGCGATTGTTAAAGAAGCGATGGGTGTGATGAATGGGCACGTTACTGCTGAGAATAGAGACGGTGGGGGGCTTAGAGTGAACCTTATGTTCCCAATCGCTGATTAGCTTTCTGTTTTTATCTGTCGTGTTCCATAGGTAACTATGATTGAAAGCGTGCTTAGAAATATAACTAATAGATATAGTTTAGAAACATCGCCCAATAAAAAACGCCACTGCATCTGCAGTGGCGCTTTTCTTTATGTGCTTTGAATGAGCTAGACGTAGCCATTAATTACGCCAGAGCTTGAAGACAAGAGCATCAGATAAGCGAGACTATGCCTGTTGGCGAGCTAGCTTAACTTCTTCTTCTTTCTCACCTGCTGCTGGGTCGTTGAAGCGAGACTCGTCTAGAGCGCCTTCAGACTTAGCAACGATGATAGATACGGCACTATCACCAGTGATGTTTACAGCGGTACGAATCATATCAAGAAGGCGGTCAACACCCATGATTAGAGCGATACCTTCAAGTGGTAGGCCAACTTGGTTCAATACCATCGCTAGCATAACAAGACCAACACCAGGAACACCTGCAGTACCAACAGACGCCAGTGTCGCCGTTAGGATAACCATTAGGTAATCACCCATAGATAGGTCGATGTTGTACGCTTGTGCGATAAACGCAGTCGCAACACCTTGCATGATTGCAGTGCCGTCCATGTTCACAGTTGCACCTAGTGGTACTGTGAAAGAAGCGACTTTGTTGTCTACGCCCATGCGGTTCTTAGCTGTTTCCATTGTTACTGGAATTGTTGCGTTTGAAGATGCTGTTGAGAATGCAAACATGATTGCATCTTCCATCTTACGTAGGAACGTAATCGGGCTAAGGCCAGTGAACCCTTTAAGCATTGCGCTGTAAGTCACCAGACCGTGCAACAGCAGGGTACCCGCAAGCACTAAGAAGTATTCTGCTAGGTTCCAAATCGCGCCCAAGCCAAGGCCAGAGAACAGTTTCGCCATCAAGAAGAACACGCCGTAAGGAGCAAGGTTCATTAGTAGCGCAACTAGCTTCATGATCACTTCGTTTAAATCAGAGAAAACGGCAGCGATACGTTCGCCTGGTTTGCCGGCTGCACTGATTGCGATACCAAACAACACTGCAAATACGATAACTTGTAACGTTTTGCCCTCAGCCATCGCCTGAATAGGGTTGGTTGGGAACATGTCGATGATTACTTGGCCTAAAGAAGGAGCATCCGCTGATTTAAAAGAGCTCGCAGCAGTAAGATCCGCACCAGCTCCAGGTTGGAACAGGTTACCGATAGTAAGTGCTAGAGTGATAGCAACGGCTGTAGTACCGATATAAAGTGCAAGCGTTTTGCCCCCCATACGGCCAAGAGTTGATAAGTCTTTAAGAGAACTTGTACCGCATACTAGTGAAACGAAGACTAGTGGCACAACAAGCATTTTTAAACTGGCGACAAAGATTTGTCCGCCTACTTCAAAGAGTCCGTTAACGATGTAGTTGTTAACAAATCCGCTGTCTGCAAAAAGGGATTGAATGGCAAATCCCGTTAGTATACCTACGACCATACCGAGGATTACTCGACCAGTCAGAGACATAGGTTTCTTGGTATTCATTTAGAACACTCCTTATTATTTATAACTTTGATACCTTTTCAAAGTGAGCAGGAGATTAGCAGTCGGTTGTTCAAATCGAAAAACAAAAAATGAGTTTGGAATTATAGATGTGATCAGAATCACTGATAATTGTGTAAATTCAACAAGATTCAACAATATAATTCACTATAATTTTACATTTATCGAGGGTTTTATACATAAACTTGTCGTTTCAAAGGTAGTAAATAAGAAGAGATGATTTTCTTATTGATCGTCACACCTCAAATTGACCTGGCCAATAACGCAGTTTCAAAAAAACTGGATGGCGACAACCACTTTTAAGCGTAAATGTTCTCTAAATATCTGTATTGAAATGGGTTTGTTTAACTTTATAAAAACGCCTTTCCGCCACGCCTTTCCGCCACGCCTTTCCGCCACGCCTTTACAAAACTTTACGAATGCAAAGAATGTAAATTTAATGCAAATGGTAATAATTATCACTTATATTCTCTCCCGAAATGATTCAGTGGTACCGGAAACGGTTCAGCGAGCACATCGAATGACTAACAAAGTGCTCGTCTAAAAGAATAAAAGCGGAGTAAAGGACATGTTTTCAAAGAGCCCATTGGCTTTAGTGATCGGCGCAGTATTAGCTTCACCAGCAGTATTGGCAGAAACAGTAAAAACAGACGAGCATATGGTTGTTGAAGGTCGTGACTACGGTTACAAAGCCGACACGAACACAACAGCGATGCGTATGGAGGCCACTCAATTAGAGACTCCGGGACAAGTTTCAGTAATCGATGAGCAAATCATCGATGAACAGCGTGCTAGCACGTTAGGTGAAGTTCTTAAGAACGACGCATCTGTTGGGGCGGGTTCTAAATCAACTAACCGTGAGCGTTTCACGCTTCGTGGTTTTAATTTGGAGAGTAGCTCTGGTTACCTGCGTGATGGCGTTCAACACTGGTCTCATTACCGCCAACCGGTAGAGCTTCTGGAGCGAGTTGAAGTATTGAAAGGCCCAGCTGGTCTACTTTACGGTAAGTCTGCTCCTGGCGGCCTTGTGAACATGGTTTCTAAGAAGCCAACATATGAAACTCAAGTTAACGTAAGCCAAGATATCGGTTCTGATAGCTACACGCGTACTACCGCTGATGTTAGCGGTTCATTAAATGATGACCAAACTTTACGTGCTCGTTTGATTGTTTCACAAGAAAACCAAGACTCTTACCGCACACGTTTTGATGGCACAGATGTAGAGACTGACCGTTTTGTTGGTGGTCTATTTGTTGATTACGATATCAACGAAGACATCATGTTGTCTGTTCATTACGACCGCACTATTGAAGAGGGCGATTTAGACAACGGTTCTAAAATCGATACTTCTACTGGTAAAGTTATCGACCCTAACACGGTTAATGACCAACGCTTTGCTCAAACGGACAACGACGTTGCAAACTACGGTGCATCTGTAACCGCTAACTTGAACGACGCTTGGTCTGTGAAGACAGGCATCAGCCGTCAGTTCTATGAACGTCAACGTACAGAATCAAACAACACAGTATATAGCGATAAGAGCGGCGGTTACGGCTACAAGGTATCAGACCGTCACGATGAATGGACGTTTGATACGGCTTATGTAGATTTTACTGGTGATTTCGATGCACTAGGTGTAAACCACCGCCTACTTGTTGGTGTGAATGGTCTTCATTACGATTACGAGCGTTTATACGATTCTGGCTACACATGTGTTAACGCAACAGAAGCAGAAGCAGCTGCTGCATGTGGTAACGGTTTTGATATGCCTTCTAACGTTAACTACAAGAACGACAATGAAGTGTCTCACTCTGAAAGCCAACACTACGGTCTTTATGTTCAAGACTTAGTAACGCTGACTGAACAGTGGCAAGTACTTGGTGGCGTGCGTTTCGCTTACGACAAAACGACGAGCAGCTCTAATCAAGAAGAGAGCTACAACAACATTCTTCCTAAGCTTGGTGTGATTTATTCACCAGCGTCTAATGGTTCTATTTACGCGGTTTACTCTGAAAGTTTCGAACCTGTTGGCGAAATCACAGATAAAGATGACGTGAACTTTGGTCAGTCTCAAGATGCTAAGAAGGGCACACTTTACGAGCTAGGTTCTAAATGGGAACTGTTTGATGAGCGTCTGTTTGTATCAGGAGCATTGTTCCAGATCACTCAATCGAACATGCAAGTGACTGAAGACCTAGATCCAGCAAGCAATAACGGCAAAGAGACACGCACAAGCCAAGTTGGTGAGCAAGTTCATACTGGTGTAGAACTGTCGGCTACCGGCTACATGACTGAAGCATTGTCTTTGAGTGCATCAACTATGTTCTTGGATGCTGAATACCAAAATGACCCTGCACTTGAAGGCAAAACTCCAGCTGACGTTCCTGAGTTTACGGCTAGCATTTGGTCTACTTATGCATTCAACAACGGTACTGATGTAAACCTGGGTATTTATCATGTAGGTGAGCGTTACACAGAAAGCGCTAACACATTCAAAAAAGATGCTTACACTCGTGTAGACATGGGTGTGTCTCATACAATGAAGTATGACGAAAACCTAGATTTTGTTGCACGTTTCAACGTAGAGAACTTGTTTGATACTGACTACCTTGAAGGTGGCAGCACAAGCAGCGTTGTTGTTGGCGAAGGCCGTAACTACATGGCGACTTTACAGGTAAAATACTAATTTGTTAGTAGGGTACTATTAATAGCTTAAATATTAAGGGGAAGGTTTCGACTTTCCCCTTTCGTGATTCCGCTATTTAATAAAAATATCCCTAGTAATGCGAGTGACTTTTAATGATAATGAGACTGCTTATCAATAAAATTCATTTGACCTTCTTCTTATAGTAAATGACTACAATTATGAATCTTTTAAAAACTAGCCTAGCGCTTGCCATCAGTTTGGTTGCAACGTCTTCGATGGCAAACAGCTTGGATCAAGCTCAATCAATTCAAAATAAGACCAATAACGCGTCGGCCTCAAGCCAAAAGGTTATTGATAAAAGCTCGCAAGCGACTTTAATGCTGCAAGCTGAGATTGAGCGTCTGCAAGAAGAAGTGAAAAATCTAGAAATCTATCACGATCACCTTGCTGCATTGGTTGAAAGCCAGAATCGAGAAGCTCAGAGCATTGAAGGGCAGATCGACGAAATCAAATACACACGTCAAGGTGTTGTGCCTCTGATGTATCAGATGATTGATGGTCTTCAACAGTTAGTTGATAACGATGTGCCAATCAAGAAAGAACAGCGTTTAGAAAGAGTTGAAAAGCTGCAAGCAATGATGACTCGTGCTGATGTGAGTGATGCAGAAAAGTATCGTCGTATTCTAGAAGCTTACCAAATCGAGATGGACTACGGAATCAAGCTAGGTGCTTATCAAGGTCGAGTAGCATTGAACAGCGACAGGACGATTGAGGCTGATGTATTGCATTTAGGTCGTATCTCATTAGTTGCTCGTAATCTAAACGGCAGCCAATACTGGTCTTGGAATCAAACACAAAACCAATGGCAAGAGTTAGATTCCTCGATGAAATCTGAGTTAGATAAAGCTTACGACATTGCTAGCCAACAAGCTGCACCAAGCCTAATTACTTTACCTGTTTCTCTAACTGTTGCGGAGGTTAAGTAATGAACTTAAAGCCATTAGCAGCATTGCTTTGCATCACGTCTATTTCCTTTTCTGCTTTATCTGCTTCTGATTCAACGGCTCAGTTGGTTAACAAAGCGAAGTCAGAAAATCGTACTCAAGCTTCTCACAATGTGGTTCGTGAAGCCGATTTTAAAAAGATTGAACAAGAGCTGAAAGCGATTAAAGCACAGCTTGAAGCGAAACGTACCTCTATTCAAGGCGCGACAGATGTTCTGACTCAAACATTCAGTGATAACGAAAACAAGCTTGCTCGCTTAGAAGAGAAGTTACGTTTAGAAACCGGTAGCTTAGGCGAGTTGTTCGGTGTCGTTCGTCAAAACGCAAAAGAACTAGGCGCAGAGCTTAGCTCAACAGTAAATAGCGTTGATCGCGCTGAGCACACAGCGACCGTTGACCAAATTATCGATGCTAAATCCCTGCCATCAATGCCACAACTTTCTGGTTTGTGGATGAGCATGGTTGAGCAGATTCAAGCGAGCTCTGAGCTTAGCAAGTCTCAAATTGCATTCATTAATGGTGAAGGTAATACACAAACTGTTGATGCGTATCGTTTAGGTTCGATTGGTCTTGTGACGGATCAAGGTTATGTTAGCTGGAACACTCAGCGTGAAGATGCGATTGCGTATCTGAAACAGCCATCGAATGGTCCAACATTGGCATCGCTTTCTACATTAGCAAATGGCGACGTGTCTAACGTGGTTGTCGATCCTTCTCGTGGGTTCATGTTAGAGCAACTAGCGCTAACGCCAAGCCTAACTGATCGCCTTCAAGCGGGTGGTGTTGTTGGTAAAGTGATTCTTGGCTTACTTGCAATCGGCTTAATCATCGCATTGGTTCGTGGTATTTCTTTGGCTATCGCTCATCAGAAAATTCGCGCTCAACTTAAGAACCCTGAACAAGCAGGTGATAACCCTCTAGGCCGTGTTCTTGCAGTTTACAACAAAGAGCAAAATCAAACCGTTGAAGCGCTAGAGCTACGACTTTTAGAAGCGGTAGTGGATGAGCAGACTCACCTAGAGAAAGGCCTATCTATGCTTAAGCTATTGGCGGCACTTGCTCCAATGTTAGGTCTTCTAGGTACTGTAACCGGCATGATCGAAACATTCCAAGTGATCACACAGTTTGGTAATGGCGACCCTAAAGTAATGGCGGGCGGTATTTCGATGGCGCTTGTAACGACGGTACTTGGTCTGGTTGCGGCAATGCCTCTTCTACTGGCACACAACATTCTTAGCACTCAGGCTGAAAACATTCGCAATATTCTTGAGAAACAAGGTATTGGTCTTGTAGCTGAGCAGGCAGAAAAAACGGTTGAGTCAAAAGCTGTCGTTTCACCAGTTGGGACTGCTGCATAATGGATATTTTGTCGGGTTCTCTATTACCAGCGAGTTGGTTAACGAGTGACTGGCTGCTGTCTTTATCAAGCTTTATGGAGCAGGGCGGTTTCGTTCTGTGGTGGCTAGCGGCTGTCGTCCTAGTGTATTGGGTGCTTGTGGTAGAACGTGTGCTTTATCTTGCGTTCTACTTTCCTAAGCAACGCCAAGCTTGGATAGCGAAATGGCATGAAAGAGAAGATCACTCTTCTTGGCATGCCAAAGCCATTCGCGAAGGTTGGTTAGGGCAAGCGAGTATCTTACTTAACCAAAACTTGAACTTTATTAAGCTGTTAGTCGCTATTTGTCCGATGTTGGGCTTGTTAGGTACAGTCACCGGTATGATCTCTGTTTTTGATGTCATGGCGACTCAAGGAAGCAGTGACCCTAAATTGATGGCTTCAGGTATCTCGTTGGCAACACTGCCAACCATGGCGGGTATGGTTGCTGCATTAGCGGGCATGTTTGTTCATGCTCGTTTAGCTAAAGTGTGTAACCGCTTAGAATTGAAATTAGAAAAATCTTTAAGGAGTCAACGATGAGACTCGGTCGACGTCATTCAAAAAACGAAGAGGCTCAAATAGACCTTACTTCGATGCTTGATATTGTATTTATCATGCTTATTTTCTTTATTGTGACCAGTTCATTTGTTCGTGAATCAGGGGTTGAAGTCAATCGCCCACAAGCTTCTAACGTAGTAAGCCAAAAGGATGCGGGCATCTTTGTTGCGATTACTTCTGCTAACGACATCTTTATCGACAAACGTGTCGTAGATGTTGAACGTGTCCAAGCAACGTTAGAACACTTGTTGCTAGAACAACCTGATGCTTCTTTGGTTATTCAAGCGGATGAACACGCTTACAACGGTACGGTTGTTAAAGTGATGGACGCGGCTAAAGGTGCGGGTGTTAAAAACATTGCGCTTGCTGCTGAAAAGCGATGATCTTGGAGGATCTTCATAAATGATTCGCCTATTTCTTGCTTTACCGCTGGCGGGTGCATTGGGCCTAGCTCTATTTTCTTTCATGGCTTGGATGGTCGATAATGGCCACCAACGTTCACCAGATGATAGCGAGACGTTAAGTTTCAACATGGTGATGGTTGAACAAGAACAAGAAGTTCAAAGAAGACAACGTGCCGTCCCTGAGAAACCAGAAATGCCAGAGCCGCCACCGGAAGCGCAAACGTCTCAGTCACAAGCTGAAGTCACGCCTCTGAATTCGATGTCTTCACTGCCGTCATTGGATTTGAATACATCGATTGACGGCCTAGCGATTAACGCACCGACATTTTCTGATTTTGGGTCAAACCAACAGGCAATGCCTCTGTATCGAGTAGAACCTCGTTATCCGCCGAAAGCGCTGAAGCGCGGCGCTGAAGGCCATGTCATTATGTCTTTTACCATCGACGAAACGGGACGCCCAATTGACATTCAAGTCACTGACGCAAACCCACGTCGTATGTTTGAACGTGAAGCGATGAGAGCACTTAAAAAATGGAAATATCAACCAAAAGTTGTCGATGGAAAAGCGATAGCTCAGGTTGGTCAAACCGTGAAACTAGAGTTTAAGTTGGCAAAATGATGAAACAGATATGGATATTAGTGGGCTTGTTGTTAATGCCCCTTACAACACAGGCGCAAGAGCTGACCCAATATACTGCTATTCGTGTTCAAAAGGCGCATAAGCTTGCTCAAGATGAACAGGTTAAACAGGCGATTGACGTACTTGCAGGATTGGAGCTTTCGAAAGGCTACGACAAAGCGTACGTAGCTCGCATGCTTGGTGTGTTTTACTGGCAAGATGGTAAAACCGACACGGCAATTAAGCAGCTTACTTATGCGGTCGACAGTAATTTACTGGTGGATGAACAGGCTTGGGTAACGAAACGCATGCTTGCTGATCTATTACTAAACGATCAGCAGTTTAAAAAAGCGCTTCCGCACTATTACGAGTTAGTAAAAACTGCGCCAGAAAAGGAAAAGAAAGACACACTTTGGATGCGAATTGCACAAGCTGAATATCAAATTGAAAACTGGTCAAAAGTACTGGTGGCCATTGGTAATCGCGACAAGTTCAATTCAAAACAAGAGCTATCACCTTTATCGCTAAAATTGGGTGCTCAGCTACAGTTAAAGCAGTGGAAACAGTCTATTCCGACACTGGAAAGCCTCATTGAACTTCAACCAGAGAAAGATAACTGGTGGCGTCAACTTGTTGGTATTCAGCTAAGATTAGAACGTAATCGTGATGCATTGAACACGCTAGCGTTGGCTGATCTACAAGGTGTTGAGTTGAAAAACTCAGACCGTAGATTACTGGCTCAGCTTTATGCTAAACGAGGCATTCCAGAGAGAGCAGCACAAGAGATCGCTAAGTTAGATGATGCGAACAACGATGTTCAACTTCTGGCTGAACAAGCAACCTACTGGCAGCTAGCGAAAGAGTGGGACAATGCGATTGAAGTGTGGACGTTAGCGTCTAAAAAAGACACTCAGTATCATTGGAATGTGGCTCAGCTATTGGTTCAGCAAGGTTACTACGACCGAGCTCTGGTTGTTTTAGATAAAGTGAAAGACAAGAACAAGCAAGCCGATGTCGCTTTAGCGAAAGTACGTTCATGGTACAAGCTAAAGAATCTTGATAATGCTCTCGCTCAAGCGAAACGTGCGAACAACATTGAACCTTCTTCTGAAGCAAAAGGTTGGATTAAATATCTGACTCAGTTAAGAACAGTGAGTGATAACGGCAATGTCTAATTGCTGTTAACACAACAGAAGACAAGAGAAAGTAACAAATAGAAAAGGGTGTCATTTGATGGTTCAAGTGACACCCTTTTTGATTTTTCAGTTAGAGCTTACCTAGTTTTACAGTTTGGTTTGACTAAGGATCGCACATTGTCCCACTAGGCGTTGCACTTTGAATCACACCGCTAGTGTCGACAACCCAATTAATGGTGCAGTCACGATAAGGGTTTTTAAAGGCATGCACTGTATAACCATTGTCTAACGGCTTCTCGGTTTCAATCCAAGCATAGTTTCGAGACGCCCAAAAACTGATAGGGCGTGACCGTTCGGTGAGATAACGTTCTTGTACATCGGTTATTTCTGAACCGATGTATTGTTGAATATGTTCTTCCGTGCTGATTATTTGGCTGGTACACGCCGTCGCTAGCGCAGCAAAAGCCAAAACAAAAATACGCATTTCAAATCCTTTTAAGCTTCATTAGCTATCATCAAACCAATGATCAAAATAGTCCCAACTTTCTATCCTTAAAGCCACAACTGTTACCTTAAACCCATCTCAATCAAGCGTGTTGAGATTGAGTTTTTTTGAGCTTTGACCCTGTTATCGATAACCTCTAATAGAACGAATCAAATCCCTCTAGTACACGTTAGCAAGAATATGCATACAGTTCGATTACTTCCCATGTAATGTTATGTAAATTTCCTTATGCCACTCGGCAAACGTAAACAATGTAAATTGAATGCCAATACGAATGATTATCAACTAAATTGTCGCCATAAAATTTATAGGTATTGGTTTGTATGTCGTTAAAAAGTAGGGCGGTTCAGTCATGGGCTCGTCGACTTCATGTTTATATTTCTATGGCGCTTCTGTTCGTGGTTCTTTTTTTCTCAGTGACAGGTATCACCCTGAACCGACCTGAGTTATTTGAATCAAGCCAACCCAATATTCAACGCTCTACTTTAGAGCTTCCTACGAGTTTGTTCACGATCCAAGACGGGCGATTAAAAGCCGACGAGACAGCCTTTGAAACGTTTCTGTTTGAAGAAGCCAATCTGTCTGGTGTTCCTTCAGGTTTGGACATCTATGCAGATATTGAAGGCGGTGAGTTGCTCATCGGTGAAGTGTCTATGGACTTCAAAGGACCAGGCTACAACGCTTCCGTTTTTGTTGACGTTACGTCTGAGTTTGTAGAAGTCGAAACCACTAATTACGGCGTTATCGCATTGTTGAACGATCTACATAAAGGTCGTAACAGCGGTGAAGTATGGAAATGGTTTATCGATATCACAGCGCTATTGATGATCTTCTTTGTGCTTACTGGCGTGTGCTTACTGTTACCTAAGAAAAAGACGCTTAATACTTCCATCAAATGGACGGTGTTTGGGTCTGCAATCTCACTTGTTATCTATTTTGTCGCCGTGCCTTAACGCTTGATTCGATTGATGAATCGGATTGAAGAACGAACTTAAGGTTAAACGGATTTTAAAGGTTGTTAAAAATGAAAAAAATGAACTGGAGCAAGGCGCTTCTTGCTTTATCTCTTTTGCCAAGCCTAGGTATGGCACAAGCGATTCCTGATACGGCAAAACTGGATGTCAGCTTTGAGCTTCCAAAGATTGATACCTCTATGTATGCACGCCCTTATGTGGCGGTGTGGGTAGAGAATAGCGAACGAAAGTCAGTGAAAACTATCGAGCTTTGGGTCGGTAAAGACGAATGGCTTAAGGATCTGCGTAGCTGGTGGAGAAAGGTTGGCCGTTACGATCGTGAATTGGTTGATGCGGTGACGTCTGCAACACGTCCTGCTGGTCAGTACCGTTTCGTTTGGGATGGCAAGAGCGACAGCGGTGAAACGTTAGAACAAGGCGAGTACACGGTTCATATCGAAGTAGTTCGCGAACACGGTGGCCGTAACTACCTTCGTCAAAAAGTATCACTCACAGATTCAAACACATCTTACGAATTAAAAGCAACGGAAGAGACGGGTGAAATCACCCTGAACTACATCGCTAAATAGTAAGTGCGTACAGTAACTAGTAAGTACGAACTAAAACCAAGCTGAACAGAATAGACAGTGGTCATCGTAGGCTCAGATAGAGCGACACGGCTAACACAATTATAAATAATGGAATTGAACATGACGAAACAGACAAAAATCAAAGCGCTTGCTCTAGCGGGTGTGATGGCATTCGGCCTAGCAGCAACGACAACGGCACAAGCTCACCCACGTTGGATTTTGCCATCTCACTTTACAGTATCTAAAGAAGGTGGTGATTGGCTAACGTTCGACGTTACTGCGTCTCACGGTACGTTTGTTTTTGATAAGCCTGCTGGCAGCGAAAATGCGCATGTCATCATGCCTGATGGTCGCAGCGAGCGTCCTAACTTTGTTATTCGTGGCAAGCGTCGTTCAATCTTCGACTTCTATTTTGAAGAAGAAGGTACACACAAAGTGGCGATCAACAACCAGCCGTCTTACTACACGCAATACAAAGCGGGTCGCCGTGACACGGTGAAGTGGATTAAAGCAAATAAAGCCGAGCGTGACTCTGTGCTTCCTGAAAAATCACGTGACGTGGTAACACAAATCAGTTTTACTCGTGCAGAAAGCTACATCACGGTAGGTAAGCCAACGGATTCAGTGTTCAAAATTGAAGGCAAGCTTCTTGAAATGAAGCCTGTGACACACCCTTCAGATATCGTTGAAGGCGAACCAGTGACATTCCAGTTCTTCTACAACGGTGAAATCCAGAAAGACGTGAAAGCGGAGATTACTCGTGATGGGACGCTGTACCGCAACCACCAAGAGCAGATTGATGTGGTGAGTGATCAGAACGGTGAAATCACGTTTACTCCAGACGTAGCGGGTCGTTACGTAATGAAAGCGAACTACAAAGGTGAGTTGATTGACAACCCACTGGCAGACAAAGCAAGCGCGAACGTTCACCTAACGTTCGAAGCACTGCTTCAATAGTCTGTGATATCGGGGCTAGATCCCTGATTCAAAACCAAAAAACTTAAGGGCTCATTTGAGCCCTTTATCGCTCAGTTTACTTCTGAGAATTTGCACTGTGGCTAGAGTACAAACCATGACAATAAAAACAAAACTTAACGCTTTAATGACTCCTTGCTTAGTACTGGGACTTGGTTTCGCTGCATTACCTGCGCAAGCACACTTTCCGCTGATGAGCTGCTGGTTTGAAGGCAAGACTGTTGCTTGTGAAGCGGGTTATTCGGATGGCAGCAAAGCGATTGATTACGCAGTTGAGATGTACGATTACGAAGACAACTTGATTGCAAAAGAGATGACAGATAAACGTTCTATCGTTGAATTCCCACATCCAGACACTGAGTTCTACCTTGTGTTCGATTCAGGTCATGAGTTTCCAGTTGAAGTTGATGTTGTAGAGATCAGCGAAAAATGATGATTCAAAGCGTACGTGCTGATACGGGCGGCAGAGAGGGCAAATGGGTAGGGCTGATCATTGTGTTCATCCTTTGTTTTGCAACTGTCGCGATCCCATTTCATCAGGCGGAATCCCACGTTAAACCAGTGCTTGATCATCAAATTCTTGTGACTGATGTTGAACAAGAAAACTTGGCGATGCTATCAGAGCTGC
The DNA here is from genome assembly GCF_024347415.1 of Vibrio crassostreae. Lineage (NCBI taxonomy): Bacteria > Pseudomonadati > Pseudomonadota > Gammaproteobacteria > Vibrionales > Vibrionaceae > Vibrio > Vibrio crassostreae. The sequence continues at coordinate 748,710 of NZ_AP025477.1, read as the reverse complement.
GTTTAGCGCATGAAGAAATTCGTGACCTGCACATGGACTCAGATGGAGAATGGCCGAGTGTTGCGTCACTCAAAGATGAATGGGTTGCCCCGTTTGTAGAAGATCAGAGTTGGAAGCGCAAAGGTTCTCATGCTTGGGTATTGGACGAGCGTGGTTACTATTTCTCTGCTCCAAGTGAATCTGCGACACCAAGTGAACAAGCTACGCCAACCGATCATGGTTCTGAGGATTCCTTTATTTTAAACGCGAACAGCGTTTCTCCTGAAATCTGGATCTTCTTGGATGGCGTAGCGAAACAGCCAGCTACTTTTGACCAACACACGCTTGAGTCTACTGGTTGGAAAATGGTCGTGAACGAATCAGAAATTGAACAGCATCATGAAAGCGATGCTCACTAATAATAAGAGAATTACTATGCGAATTATGACTCTGTTCATGCCGTTATTAGCGGTGTTCATGGCACCCAGTGCATTGGCAAAAGAATATAATATCGACAGCAACAAGCTGACGATTGGTATCACGCTTCAGCCTTACTACAGCTACGTAAAAGCAGTAGTAGGAGACAAAGTGAACATTCTTCCTTTGGTTGACGCAGGTTTCAATCCACATAACTACTTACCACAACCCAATGATTTAAAGCGATTGAGCCAGATGGATGCAATCGTAGTAAACGGTATTGGCCACGATGACTTCGCGCTTAAAGTGATTTCAGCAGCGCAACGTGATGACTTAGTCGTGATCGAAGCAAATAAAGAAGTTCCTCTACTTCCTGCTCTTGGTCAGTCTGTTGGTCAAGGTGCTGTTAACCCGCATACCTTTGTTGGGCTTTCGACAACGATTCAAAAGGTTTACACCATCGCCAGCGAAGTCTCTAAGCTTGACCCAGACAATGCTACGTTTTATCGCAAGAACGCGCGTAAATACGCCAAGCAATTTCGCTTTATGAAGCGTGATGCGATGTTGTCACTAGGTGAGCTAGACACATCAGGCATGAAAGTAGCGACTACGCACAATGCTTACGGTTATATCCTTCAAGAGTTTGGTGTAGATGTTGCGGCGGTGATTGAGCCTGCACACGGTGTTGAACCAAGTGCTAGCCAACTGCAAGAGACGATCGAGAAGATCCGCGCATCGGGTATTGATGTTCTGTTCTATGAGCTCAACATGCCAAACCTTTTTGTTGACACCATTGAAGCGGAAACGGGCGTTCAGCTTTACCGTTTCTCTCACATGACGCACGGCGAATATGAAGACGACAAAGTCGCAGTTGAAATGAAGAAGAACCTAGAAACGTTAATCGAAGCAATGAAATTTGCGGCGGCGAACCAAGCTAAAAGCGGGAACGTATAATGCTAGGTCCATCAATCTTAATCAATAAACTGGGTCTACAGTACGATAATAATGTGATTCTTGAAGATATCTCGCTAGAACTTAAAGCGGGCGAGTGTCATGTGATCATGGGACCAAACGGTGGCGGCAAGACTTCTTTGCTGAGATCAGTACTTGGACTGACGCCTTTCTCTGGAGCGATCAACATTCATTGGCCAGAAAAGCCAAGTATTGGTTACGTGCCTCAAAAAGCGACATTCGAGTCGAGCTTACCGTTGACGGTCATGGACTTTGTTCTGCTAAATCAAACGCGAATCCCTCTATTTTGGCGTCGTAAATCTAAGCAACTGGATCTTGCACTCGCACAGTTAGATCGCGTTGGTATGGCGACACGTAGCGACCGTCGTATGGGACAGTTGTCGGGTGGTGAGCAGCAACGTGTTTTGTTTGCTCAAGCGTTATTGGATAACCCAAGCTTACTGGTATTGGATGAACCTACGACCGGTATGGACGAGCAGGGCGTTCGTTATCTGGAATCGCTAATTCGTGAATGTGTGAATGAAGGTCGAACGATTCTAGCGGTGCACCACGATGTAACGGCAGTTCGTCGACTTGAAGCGAACGTACATGTCGTTAACCGATTCTTAGTAGATAGTGGCCCGCATGAAGAAGTTTTACACCCAAGCAAAATTGAGAGCTTGTTTCAGCATTACAGTAGTGGTTCTGCCATGACCAAATCGAAGGAGGTTGCGTAATGGATTGGTTACGACAACTTGCCATTAGTGGTGTTGAAGCGGGTTTGTTATCAGACAGCTTCATGTATGCCTTCATGGTAAACGCTTTGGTTGCAGCGTTACTACTTGGTCCTCTATTAGGTGGTCTTGGCACTTTGGTGATTGCCAAGCGTCTGGCTTTCTTCTCTGAGGCAGTAGGCCACGCAGCATTAACCGGTATCGCTATTGGTGTTTTACTTGGCGAACCACCAGAAAACCCAATCATTGGTTTGTTTAGCTTCTGTATGATCTTCGCTTTGCTTCTTCACTTCGTGAGAAATAGAACCAATGTGCCATACGACACCTTAGTCGGCGTTTTCCTTGCACTTGCGTTAGCGGTTGGCGCGGCATTGCTGATGTACGTGGCACGTAAGATCAATATCCACATGCTTGAAAACGTACTGTTTGGCTCGATTCTTACCGTAACAGACCAAGACTTAGCGATTCTTGCAAGCAGTTGCGCGATCATCATTTTGCTCTTGATACCGACCTTCAACCGTATTCTCCTGACTTGTATCAGCCCTGATATTGCCAAGGTGCGCGGTTACAATACCAGCTTTTACGATTACTTGTTTGTCATGATGATCACCTTAGTAACGATTGCGGCCGTAAAGATCGTAGGTGCGGTTTTAGTGGGTGCGTTGTTGCTGATTCCAGGTGCGACCGCTCGATTGCTAACCAAACGTATGGGGAGTTTTGTACTGCTGTCGGCGTTGCTCGCAATCATCGCGTGTTTGGTTGGAACTGTGTTGCCTATGGAGCTAAAACTGCCAGTGCCATCGGGCGCGTCAATCATCATCGTTTCTGCGACGTTTTTCCTAGCAGCAACGCTATACCGAATCGTAAGAAAGGCGTAATCATGACTTGTTTAATGAATCGTATCGCTAGCTCAGTAAAAGCAACGGCTCAAGTGAGTGTACTTGGTAGTGTATTAATGGCTGGTTCTGTGCTGTCACTGAATGTGAATGCAGAAGATATCCTAACCAGTACACCTGTGACTTATGCATTGGCGACAGAGCTAACTAAAGGCACAGACATTACGACCGAATACCTGCCCCCCAAGCGCTACGGTATTGACCGTCTGCCGAATTGGTTTGGTACCAAGGGTGCGAATAAAGTGCTTCAATCCGGCGAAAAGGCGACCGTTGCGGTAACACTGTCATCGATCTGGCAAGCGGATCCTACCTTTGTATACGCAAGACAAGGCAATATCCGTTTAGTGGAAGTAGATGCGGCTCAAGCAATTACACCGCGTGCACAAGGTGTTGCAGTCCTTACATTGTCGAATGGTGATGTGTCTAAATACGCGTGGTTAAACCCGACCAACTTAACGCGTATGGCGGCGATTGTGGCTGACGACTTTAAGTTGTTGTGGCCCGCGCAAGCTGGAACGATTGATAGTAACTTACAACGTGTGATGTTGGATGTTCGTGAACTGATCAACAAGCAGCAAGCAGTATTACTGGATAACGACGTGGATTCAGTATTGCTGCTGTCAGAAAGCTTGGAAGATTTCGCCTCTGGCAGCCAATTGTTTGTTGAAGAGCGTATGTTCAAAGCCGAGCTTGAGTGGACAGACGAAGACAAAGCCAAGCTTAAAGAGATGTTCTCAGAAGACGATGCTCTATGGTTAGTCACAGCGAAAAAGCCAAATAACTTGATTAAATCATTGGTACCGAATGAGCGTATTTTAGTGGTGGATTCTGTTGATCGTTGGGGTAGAGCTGGGATTAATGGAAAAGCGCCGTTTGCCCGTTGGGAAGTGCAGCCATTCAAAGGCTAATCAGCGCGATTAAAATGGTAGGATCAAAAAAGCAGCCCAAATAAAGGCTGCTTTTTTGTTCTTATCCATTGACTCAGTACGGAGATTTGGACAAGAGGACTGCGAGTTTTAACTTACTCTGCAGCTTTTGTCTCTTCAGCTTCGACAGTCGCTTCTACTGAACCTTCAGCGTGCTCTTGAGCCGCTTTAGCTTGTTCTTCAGCTTCCATTTTTGCGCGGTCAGCTTTAGAAATGTAGCGAGGCTTGTTGCTACTATGCAGTTTAGAATTCGCCTGTTTCTGCTTCTTTTTTAGAATTTGATTGATTTTTTTCTTACGGTTCATTGCTGCATAGCCTTGTATTTAGTTTAGGCGGTGGAGGATAATCATTTTAGCTCTAGAACTCAATATTTACATGGTATTCAGCAAGGAAAATATCACTATGCAGGCCGTCGAGACCGAACGTTTACGATTAAGAATGATCACGCCTCAAGATGCGGCGTTTATTCAGCGATTATACAGCTCAGAAGATTTCCTGCGTTACATTGGTGATAAGGAAATCAGCGACACTGACAAGGCTGTCGAATACATCGAAAACAACATTCTTAAGATGCACGAAGAGAAGGGAGTCTGTTTGTTGATGGTTGAAATCAAGGATTGTTCAACACCAATTGGTATCTGCGGACTAATAAAAAGAGACACCTTAGAGTCGCATGATATTGGCTACGGGTTTGTTCCTGAGTTTTATGGTCAAGGCTTTGCCCAAGAAGCAGCGGAGGCGATAATTGAACAAGCTAAGCAGAATGCTGATATCGATCATTTAGTTGCCATCACAACCTCTGATAACATTCGAAGTATCGCACTACTGACTAAATTAGGCTTTGTGTTTGAGCGAGTTGAAGATGTGATAAGCGAAAGTGTTAATCTCAACCTGTACGGTTTCTCATTAGGTAATTAAAACATGTTCCAACATAACAATATTCTACAAGGCGAGCTCGCAACGGAGTACAAAACCGTTATTGCGATGGTGCACATCTATTGCAAAGATCACCACGGTGAAGTTCGTCAGAATAATGCGTTATGTGAGGAGTGTGAGCAACTGCTGCGTTATGCCGAAACACGACTGGATAGATGTCCTTATGGCGAAGCAAAACCGACCTGTAATAAGTGTCCGATTCATTGCTATAAACCTGATCCGAAAGAGCAAATGCGTTTAGTGATGCGCTATGCCGGGCCAAGAATGCTACTTAAGCATCCTATTTTAGCGATTCGACATCTGATTCATGAGAAGCGGAAAGTGCCTGAAAAGCCGCTGCCGAACGTATCTAATCGTCATATCCGAATGAACAAGAAGTAAGTGGCGCTTGAAAGTAATTTCTAAAGAAACGAAAAAGGTCTGATTTCTCAGACCTTTTTTGATGTAGATACGATTTATCTAAGCTTGAATATAGCCAGGTAACTGTAACTTACGCCGCTTGTGGTTCTTCATAAGTAACCGTTAGGTTGTTGATCCAGCGTCGGCTCAAGTAACGGTGTGAACAGATAGCTAGTTTCACTACTTCTTCTACTAACATCAGACCATAGATGTATTTGAAGTCCCATCCAGCGATAAATGCGCCGTAAACACATACTGGAATGCCTACCAACCACATCGCGATGAAATCCATGCGAAGGCAGAACGCATTATCACCACCAGCACGAATAATACCGTTAATGATTACCATGTTGAGCATACGAATCACAACCGCAAAGCACATGATCATCATCGCTGGTGAAGCAAGCGGGTATAAAGCGTCTGTGGTCAGGTTTAGCCATGATAGAACATGCTCTTTACCCATAAACAGTAGCAAACCTACAACCGCACCAAAACCAACCACGGCTTTAATGAAGGTCAGACCCATACTCATGGCGTCATCAAATTCGTCACGACCTAGTGAGTGGCCAAGCAACACTGAACACGCAACCGAGATACCAAAGAATATCGAGTAACACAGCGACTCAAACGGCGCGAGCATTGAGAAGACTGCGAGTTCTGTTGTGCCCATGTGACCAAAGATCATTTGGTATGCCATGGTACCCATTGCCCATAAAACGGCATTCATAGTAAGTGGTAGCGCAATACGACGGTAAGACAACCAAAGCGACGGGCGATGTGGTGAACTCGGTGTCGTTAACAGCCAGTGGTTACGCATACGCATGTAGCCATACATCAAACCCACTTGAATCAAGCGCGCTAAAGTTGTTGCTAATGCCGCACCTGCAACACCCATCGCTGGAATACCGAAGGCACCTTTGATGAGCACGAAGTTAAGTGCGATGTTGAGGGCAATTGTCACCGCACCAAGCAATAATGGAGTTACGGTGTCACCTGATGAGCGCATGCTTGCTTCTACTACGACAACAATGTGAGTCAGAAGTAGAACAGGGAATCCATACCAAAGGTAAGTCGCGCCAAGCTTAATCACGGTTTGATCGCTGGTTTGCAACATCATTAAAAACTGAGAACCAAGAGTGATGATTGCAGTCACAGGCAATAGAACTTTTAGGCCAAACACCATCGCGATAGATGATACCGTTCGTGCGCTTTTTCGGTCATTCTTTCCCCAATATTGAGCGACTAATGTACCGTTTGCTGAAGCCAACCCTGCCATAATCATAATAGCAACGAAGTGCCATTTTGATGCAATTCCCACAGCCGCAGCTGCTTCCATACCATAGTCACTGACCATTAATACGTCAGCAAGGGCAAGAATAGCGACAAGCGCACTTTGTAAAGCAACAGGTAAACCAAGTTTAACGATACGAGGTAATATGCTCTCTGGCTTGTTATTCATAGATGAGTTAGGGTTGATGTTAGTTGTCATAAGCTCTCCGATTTATGGCAGAACTATAGTGATTTGAGCGAAGTAACAACATGTTTAAAAAACAACAAAACCTGTGCGAATCTGTCATTGATTCAATGAGACCAAAATCAACTTGGCACGATGATGTTTTTCTCGCTGAACAGTGCAAAGAACGTTTTTTGACCGTTGAAGATATTCCAGAGATGAAAAGCTTTGGTGTCTACATGGGAGGTATGGCGAAGCTATATGATGGTTATTGGGTTGAGCGAGAATCCGTTAATGTTCATACGTTGATTTTCACTATGGAAGGTGGCGGTATTCTAACAACCGCAACATCCGTACAAGAGATTACACCTTATACGCTGGTGGTTCTTCCTGCTGAAACCCCATTTCGTTTTGAACTTGATCCTCAATATAATTATTGGAAAATGGCGTGGATGCTGACGCCCGATACGCAGCAATGGCAGCACATAGCAAGTTTAGGTCAGGGGATTGTGCCGTTCGGAGAGTGTGAGCAGATCTGGTCATTAATGAACTTGGTTTACTTTGAGATAGGCGGTCGAGCCAGTTACCGTAAGTTACTCTTGAGTGAAATTATCCGAACATTGACGGGATTTGAGCCTAAGTCGACCAGTACTACTGCACGTGTTCAAGCACTCTATAATGAGATTGAAAGCAGTCTGCACCAACCATGGACCGTCGCTGGCATGGCACAAAGGGTGTTTATCAGCGAAGAGCAACTTAATCGAGTCACCAAGACGCTATTCGACCTATCACCACGCAGCAAATTGATTCAGTTGAGAATGGATAAAGCCACCAGTTTGTTGAAGCAGCAAGATTGGTCGGTGTCGATGATAGCCAATCGTCTAGGCTATAAAGACCCATATAACTTCTCACATCGTTTCAAAAAGCATTTCGGTCTGTCACCTAGTCAATATCGAAAGAGTCATCGACTGCCCGGTTAGCCATGCTTATTTCCTCGATCAATTACGCAAGATCAAACTTTGCAGTAATATTACTGTATTGAGCTATCTATCAATTTAGTATTTTTGCCCTATTCGGTACTATCAGAAACATCTAAAAGCACGACTGCATATGCAGGGTGAGGTATAAATGCAACAAGATATCGGCGAGGTGGATGATTTTGTTCTTCCATCAAAGCTCATTTTAAATAGTAAAGAGTTTCAATCAGGCACAAAAATTGTTCGAAAACAGGGCTGTGGTTCAATAATAGGAACGCTTTCTGAGCCTCATCGTAAAGTGCTTTTCTATCTTTACCTGAACAGAGGTCAAGTAGTTAGCAAGCAAATATTGAAGAGCGTAGGCTGGGCTGGTAAAGCTGTGACATGTGCGTCTGTATTGGTCGCTATTTACGAGATACGAAGGATTCTCGACTGCCGTTGTATACAAACCGTTTCCAACGAAGGGTATGTCATGGAGTAATAAATAATCTTCTATTGATATCCTATTAATATTTTAATAATAAAAATTTAATCTCTTTACCGTACGAATTCCATTGATTATCGTCAAATCTAAAACGTCCACATATAAGCGACGTTATATAAATACGAACAAATCTGACATTGTCGCTGGCTATATAGTAAGGGAATGATATATAAATGGACTCTTATCCTGTAATAGAAACGAACCATTCTGAAAACAACGTAGTACTTGAATTAAACGGTAAAATTGTTGAACTCAACACCAAGCTTGTTCGCAACGTAGAGAACGGCTACGTACTGGCTACCATGCCTTTGGCATACCGAAAGATCATTCTATTTATGAATCGACATAGGGGTGAATTGTTCAGTGTTAGTCAATTAAAGAAGATTGGCTGGGAAAGTGAGAAAGTGACCAACTCATCTGTGATTGTTGCGATATCCGAAATAAGATCGTTATTCGGAGATGGATTAATCATTACCATCACTGGTGAAGGTTACGTATTTCAACCTTAACTTTCTAAAATAATAGACGTTATTGTTATTTGTTGTCGATCTTTCTTACCGTTGGCATAAAACAAAAAGGGCTCTTAGCTTAGACATGAAGTCTTAACTCAGAGCCCTGATGACACGTCTCTTGTGTCTGTCTATTTGAGCTTACTCGCCTGCAATCTGCAGGTGAGAGCGCTTTAGACTAGCAATCAACATGTAGATCGTTGTAGCAAGTAGAGACGCGAACAGGTAAGTGAATAATCCTGCTTGTGAATCCATAAAGCTGTCTGCAACGATTGGTCCGGCAACAGAACCGATGCTGTAGCAAAGTAGCATGATCTGAGTCACTGACACCAAGTAGCTTGGGTCAAGGTTTCGGCAACCCAAGTTAATCGCGATTGGGTATAGCGCAAATGTAGCCATGCCTAATACGAACAAGCTCATGCCTAGTACGTAGAAATCGTGATTGATAGTCAGCACACCAATGCTTGCAACGCCTAGCAGGCAGAACAGAGCCATTAATAACACTTGTCCTATGTGGTGAGATAACCAAGTCACCATCGGCTGTACAGCCATTCCACCCATGATAACCAAAGCCATCAAACCGCCAATGTCTTCGTGCGCAATGTTACGTTGAGCAAGTTCAACTGGCATCAAGCCGTAAATCGCACCTAGCGTTAATCCAGACACAATGCAGCCAATTAGCGCGCTGTGGCTTAATTTGCTGATCTGTTTTAAAGACAAAGATTGCGCATCGTGGATCTGTGGTGGTGTTGCTTGTCCGTACATCAGAACAATGATCGCACCAAACAGAAGGGTGAACATTGCGATGAAAGGTACACCACCAGTAATACCTAGGTAACCGATACCAAGCTGACCAACTGCAGAACCACCGTACAGTGAGCACATGTAGATAGCGAGACGTTTTGCGCGTTGTGACTCGTCACCGCTCATTAGCCAAGACTCTACAATCACAAAGATACCTGCAACCGCTACACCAGCCACAAAGCGAGCTAATAGCCATACAGCTTGGTGTGGGATCAATGGCAATACAAGGATCGTTGCGATGAACACACTCAATGCGATGACGAACGCGTCTTTGTGACCAACACGCGCAATGGCACGTTCAATCAACAATGTACCAGCCAGTAGACCTGCATAGAATGCACTCGCCAACCAACTCGATAGATCTTTGTCTAAGCCATACTCAGACAGCATTAATGGTAATGAACTCATTAAGTAGCCTGAAGCGATCGCGTAAAAAGACAATGCAATAACAGGAACAGTTATGCGAGTTGTTGGTTGGATGTTGTCCAATGCAGGAGCCTCTGATAGTGAAAGAAACGATGAATTTTCCGCGACTATGGGGGAGAAACTGAATTGGGTAAAACGAATAAAAATGGTCGTTAAGATAAAAGAAATTTATCGTGTGTGTTAGCTAAAATACCGTTGTGATATTTCATGTTTTCGCGATATTTTCTGCGGTTAAATAGCCGATAAAGCGTTGTTCAAACGACTATTTAATTTGAAAGACGGAGAGAGGTTCGTTGTATTCATCAGATTTTAATTTAGGGCGTTAATCGTGTTAGACCACTTCTTTTCGGTATTGTCTGGGCGAGCTTCCACTCCACTTACGAAAGGCATGTCGAAAGTTAGCGCTGTCTGAAAACCCAACGCGCTCAGATATCTCTTCAATGCTCATTTGAGTTGAAGAAAGGTAGTGTCGAGAAAGGTGAAAACGAACGTGGTCCAGTATCTTCTGGTAGCTGGTATCGGCAGCTTTAAGGTGCCGGCGTAGCGTTCGAGAAGACATCCCCAATTCTGATGAAATAGATTCTATCGAAGGGTAACATCCAGGTCTCTCTAGTAGCATTTGAGAGACTTTTTCTTTTAGGCTGGTGGACGCACTGACTTTTGCCAACATGTCGTCACACGATTTCAGACACATCTGCAGCGTGATGGTATTGGCGGTAGGAAGAGGCGAGTACAAACTTGTTGCATCAAACTGCCATTCAAGGCGATCACTATTGAATTCAACAGGGCAACGGAAAATCTCTGTGTAGAGGTCGCCGTATTCTGGCTTCGGGTAAGGGAAGCGGATCACTTGGGATGGGAATGGTTGTTGTAGTACTTCTTCACACAGGCTTTGAATTGCGGTGAACCAATATTCGCAACAAAATGGCAGCAGCGAGTCCAAGTCGATCAGCTGCTCGGCTCTAAAGTATCCAACGTTATCTTTTACTGACATCGTTTTTCTAAGTACAGGGCCAGCAAGCTGCAGATATTTAAATCCAATCAGCAAAGCATCTAAAAGCGTTTCACTACTGAATACTGCATAACCTAGAACACCAAAGTCGCTAAACCGTGCTTGTTGGCCGACTCTTAACCCTAAACCGCCTTCATCAGTATTCGCCAATGCGTTACTGAACACCGCCAACTTTTGCGCCAAGGTAATGTGGGTGTCTGGCGTGTTGAGTTGCAGAGCATGAATGTTACTGCCTTCCAATAATGCTTCGATATTGAGGGCGGGTGACATATAGCGGTGCAGTAATTGAAGATCAAGAATACCGAATGCTTGCATATCGGGTTCGTAGACTGCGGTGTATTCCATAGGTTGCCTCTTGTTTAAGATTCCCATCTTAACCGAACTCTTAACATTTACGCTTGTCGCCTGTTCTCACTTTCCCAAGCTTGTTCAAACTTTTGCTTTATGTGTGCAAGGTTTTACAAGGCCTGATAGAGCTGCGTCCGAATATCACCGGTTTTTGTCTTTTTGAAACCTGTTCGAAATGTTATCAAAATGTTGTAATTTGATGGGTTGCATATTGGAACATCTTAAACATTTTGCTCAATACCTACTATTTTGCTCAATAACTACTCTTACCTACATGACACACCAATGTGCAGAATTTGATAGCAACAAAGACAACACTTATTACAACGATTAAAACGTCTAAGGCGAATGTGACCGCTAGGTCAAGCCGAATAAGGAGATCATGGATGCACAATCTTGCTGTTAACTTGGAGCGCAGCGCTTCGCTTTTTCCAACTAAAGCCGCTCTGCGTATGGGATCGGATGAAGTCAGCTTTTCTCAGTTAGAACAACTTTCTGGAAACGTGGCCGCGAACCTTAAAAGGCTCGGGTTAAAAAAGGGAGATAAGGTCGCGCTGTCGTGTCCCAATGTGACTTATTTCCCCATTGCTTATTACGGGATTCTAAAAGCGGGCTGTGTGGTGGTGCCTTTGAATGTGTTATTCAAGGCCAGAGAGATCGCTTATCACCTTAATGATTCAGATGCGAAAGCTTATTTATGCTTTGAGGGCAGTGAAGAGTTACCTATCGGACGCTATGGATTACAAGGTTTTGTACAGGCCGATAACTGCGAACATTTCGTGTCTATGCCAATACCAAACGGCGCAACATCCTTGCTTTCAGAAAACCATGAGCAGCATGAATCAATAGCTGATTGGTTAGCACAACCTTTGACTCCTTTTGAATCTGTGGCTTGTCATGGCGATGATACTGCTGTGATCCTTTATACCTCTGGTACGACTGGGCAGCCAAAAGGGGCTGAGCTTTCCCACACCAACATGCAAACCAATGCGATGTCTTCGCAGTATCTTATGAGATTGGAATATAGCGATACCACAATGGCCACACTTCCTCTATTCCACAGTTTTGGCCAAACCGTGATGATGAACGCGAGCGTGTTAACGGGCTCTACCATGGTGTTGATTCCGCGCTTTGAGCCGTCCTTGGTGATCGAGCAGATCATTAACCATAAAGTCAGTGTGTTTGCGGGCGTTCCTACGATGTATATTGCGCTTCTAAAAGCTGGAGAAGGGTCTTTAGAGCGCTCAGAGCAAGTTAAACATAGCTTGAGGCTTGGTGTGTCTGGTGGTGCTTCGATGCCACTTGAGGTTATTCGACAGTTTGAATCTCGTTTCGAATTACCAGTCTTAGAAGGGTATGGGCTCTCAGAAACGGCGCCGGTTGCGACCTTTAACCATATTGATGGCGATCGTTTGACGGGCAGTGTGGGTCAGCCTTTATGTGGCCACCTCATTAAGATTACTGATATACAAGGCAACTCAGTCGCTATGGGGGATTTGGGAGAAGTCTGCATTAAGAGCCCAAGTGTCATGAAAGGTTACTATCAACGACCTGAAGCAACGGCAGACTCGATTCGAGATGGTTGGTTTTTAACGGGTGATATCGGACGCGTTGATGAGCACGGTAACTTGTTCATTGTTGATCGTGTGAAAGACATGATTATTCGAGGCGGTTACAACGTTTATCCGCGAGAAATTGAAGAAGTATTGATGTGTCACCCTGATGTGGAAATGGTCGCGGTGGTGGGTGAACATCATGATCAGCTCGGTGAAGAGATTCATGCCCATGTGGTGCTTCACGAGCATACTCAATGTGATAGCAAAGCCTTGATGGCTTGGTGTCGTGAGCAACTCGCGGATTACAAATATCCTCGTAAGGTGTTCATTCGTAGTGCATTACCCATGACGGCAACAGGTAAAATATTGAAACGAGAGTTGCATCCTCTAGAAGCCGCGGAGGCAATCAATGGATAACTATGACTTTATTATCGTGGGCGGTGGCTCCGCTGGCTGTGTGATGGCTTCTCGGCTGTCTGAAGATCCAAATACGACCGTTTGTTTGTTGGAGGCTGGTGGTAAAGACACGAGCCCATTTATTCATACTCCAGTGGGTGTTGTAGCGATGATGCCGACTAAGCTCAATAACTGGGCGTTCGAGACCGTTGAACAACCGGGTTTAAATGGTCGCAAGGGCTATCAACCGAGGGGTAAGACACTCGGCGGTTCTAGTTCTATCAATGCCATGATGTACGCCCGTGGACATCGTTATGACTATGACACATGGGAGAGCTTAGGCAATGCTGGCTGGAACTATGATTCGTGTCTGCCTTACTTTAAGAAAGCAGAAAATAACGAAGTTCACCAAGATGAGTATCACGGCCAAGGTGGTCCTCTTAATGTGGCAAATCTTAGGTCGCCAAGCCCGATGTTGGAGCGGTATTTAACTGCGTGTGAGTCGATAGGTGTGCCACGCAATGAAGATATAAATGGGGCTGCTCAGTTTGGTGCAATGCCGACTCAGGTCACTCAGCTGAATGGCGAACGGTGCAGTGCTGCCAAGGCTTACCTAACTCCAAACCTGTCACGATCGAATCTTACCGTCGTGACCAAAGCAACCACACATAAGGTTTTGTTTGAAGGTAAGAAAGCGGTAGGTGTTGAATACGGCTCCAATGGCAAACGTTATCAGATCCGATGCAACAAGGAAGTCATTTTGTCTGCAGGTGCTTTTGGCTCTCCCCAATTGCTATTACTGTCTGGTGTCGGTTGTAAAGCTGAACTAGAGACGCATGGTATCGAACAAGTTCATGAATTACCCGGTGTGGGCAAGAACCTGCAAGATCATATCGACTTGGTTCACTCCTATAAGTGCAGCGAAAAGCGCGAAACGTTCGGTATTTCATTGCAAATGGTATCTGAAATGACCAAAGCACTGCCCTTATGGCACAAAGAACGCCGTGGTAAGATGAGCAGTAACTTTGCAGAGGGAATCGGCTTTCTTTGTTCAGATGATCATATCGCGGTGCCTGATTTAGAGTTTGTATTTGTGGTCGCTGTAGTGGATGACCATGCCCGAAAAATCCATACCAGTCATGGCTTTACCTCTCATGTCACATTGTTGCGTCCCAAAAGTAATGGCACTGTAACGCTCAATAGTAATGATCCCTATGATCCACCTAGGATCGACCCTGCGTTTTTCAGCCATCCTGAAGACATGGAGATCATGATTAAAGGGTGGAAAAAGCAGTATCAAATGCTAGAAAGCGAAGCGTTCGATGATATTCGTGGCAATGCTTTTTATCCTGTTGATGTCAATGATGACAAGGCTATAGAGCAAGACATCCGTAACCGAGCTGATACCCAATATCACCCTGTTGGAACCTGTAAAATGGGGCCTAATAGTGATTCATTAGCCGTGGTAGATAAAGATCTCAAAGTTTATGGATTGGATAACTTGAGAGTCATTGATGCTTCGGTAATGCCGACACTGATTGGGGCAAACACTAATGCGCCAACCATTATGATTGCTGAAAAAGTCGCTGATCAGATTAAAAGCCAATACAACTTAGATAAGAAAGACAGTGTAAATAAGCAGGTCGCGAATGAGAGCGCAGAACACGAAATGACTGGTTAGCCGGAAAGGTTAGAGAAAACAGGCAGATTTACAATAGGTTAGGGAGCCTTATCCATTAAGGTTCCTTAACCTATTTTGTTTGTTGATTGCTGAAAGAATCGAAACAAACTTACTTCGTTAGAGCTTGATTAAGCCATTGATCAAATTGGCCTTTTGGTAACGCACCGTTGATCGTGTCGACACGTTTACCGTCTTTAAAGACCATGACCGTCGGAATACTTCTGATTTGATACATTGCAGCAAGCTGTTGCTGAGCTTCAGTATCAATCTTAACGAATCGAACATCTCCAGAGCGTTCTTTTGCAACGTCGCTGAACACAGGCGCGAAGCCTACACATGGGTTACACCATGTCGCCCAGAAGTCGACAACTACAGGCTGTGAACTGTTCAAGATAGATTGGAAATTAAGTGACGTTCCCTCGATAGGAGCGCCATCGAGCAGTGCTGTTTTGCATTTACCACAAGTTGGGCTTTCTGAAATTCTTTCTGAAGGAACTCGGTTTAAGCCATTACAAGAAGGGCAGCGTGTGTTGAATGTAGACATAACTTTCTCTTTTTATTGTAACTCCGTGGCTAACGTGATTTACGAATCACGCACGGAGCGCTTATACTGTTTAAAACTAGAATACGATACTTAAATAAAAACAAACAATAAACAGGTAAATGATGACAAAATTTTACGCCGAAATTACTGGCTGGGGAAAGTGTCTGCCACCAGCCGTGCTGTCCAATGATGATTTAAGCACTTTCATTGATACGTCTGACGAGTGGATTCGTACTCGAACTGGTATCGAAAACCGTCGTATCAGTCATGTAAATACCTCTGAGCTAGCGACTGTTGCTGCTCAACACGCAATGGCGTGCGCTGGCCTTACTGCCGAAGATATCGATCTCGTGATCATCGCAACGTGCAGCCCTGATTCTCTTATTCCAAATACTGCGTCTAAGGTTCAACAGAACCTAGGTATCAAGAGCGCAGCGGCTTTTGACCTTAACGCAGCATGTACCGGCTTCATTTACGGTGTTGAAACCGCGACTCGATTAATTCAAGCCGGCAACTACCGCAATGCGATCGTTGTGGGCGCAGAACGTCTTTCATTCTTCATTGACTGGACCAAGCGTGATACTGCTGTTCTATTTGGTGATGGTGCTGGCGCTGTGGTTCTATCGCGTACTGAAGAGCAAGTTGGCCTGCAAGAAGCGCAGATCGGTTGTGACGCGGAAGGCCGCGATATTTTAGCAGTACCAAAGTTCGGTACTTCTATGGATCGCTTCGCTGCTGACAACGGTTACTGGGACTTTGATTTCGTAGGTAAAGAGATCTTCAAACGTGCGGTTAAAGGCATGGGTGCAGCAGCACACACAGTATTGAGCCGCACTGGCATCTCAACAGACAACATCGATGTAGTGATTCCACACCAAGCAAACATCCGAATCATTCAAACTCTGTGCGATATGGCGGGCATTGAACGTGAGAAAGCGTTCGTGAACATTCAAAATTACGGCAACACGTCGGCTGCGACTGTGCCAATTGCATTGTGTGAATCGTTAGAGCAAGGCTTTGTTAAACCGAACTCAAACATCCTTGTAGCGGCATTCGGTGCTGGTTTAACTTGGGGGGCTGGTCATATTAAATGGGGTAGCCGTGTTGAACCGCTAGGTCAATCAGATGCTAAGCTTCCAGAAGCGGATAAGTCGGCTTTAGAGCTTTTGGAAAGAGCCATTTTACACTGTAAAACGCGTCCTAATTCTGAGAACGAGTAGCAACATGGCGCAAGTTCGTTTTATGGCAAAAGCCGACCTTGATGGTGCGGCTTTAGTTCACCAAGCTACTTTTGTTCGACAGCAAAACTCAAAAGACTGGTTACAATGTAACTTAAGCGCTTCACCACGCTTTCTTAACTTCGTTGCAGAGAGCGAAGGCGAGATTGTTGGCTACATTATTTGGGTTCAAAAGAGTGGGTTTAGACCTGAAGCTGTTTTAGAACTAGAGCAACTTGCCGTGTTACCAAGTGCGCAGGGGAAAGGGTTGGGAAAAAAACTGATTCTGGACTCCTTGCCGCAAGTGAAGCAGAAGCTAGCAGAGCAAGGCTCGACGCTAAAACATGTATTAGTGACCACCAGAGCTGACAACTTTGCACAAAAGCTTTATCAATCGACGTTAGGTGCAGAGGTCGAAACCACGATTTCAAACCTGTACTCTGCTGATGAAGTGCTTATGATAGCTCGCAATGTAGGTGAGCGAATCTGATCGCTGAGTTCTTAGAACCAATTATAATCAGCGGTATAAATTGATTTACGTTTAATTAGGGACTTCTACAGTCCCTTTTGTTATTTCTTAGGAAGTGTTTTGAAGAAAGTTTTAGCAATTGGCTACGTTTGGCCAGAACCGAATTCATCGGCGGCTGGCAGCCACATGATGTCTCTTTTGCGTCTATTTAAGAGACAAGGTTGGTCTGTTGAATTCGCAACGCCAGCTCAAGAAACCGAGCACATGATCGACCTCTCAGAAGAGGGCATCACAAGCCAATCTATTCAGCTAAATTGCGATAGCTTTGACCAGTACATCGAAGAGCTGCAACCTGATGTTGTAATGTTTGACCGCTTTATGATGGAAGAGCAATTCGGCTGGCGCGTTGAGAAGGTATGTCCGAATGCCTTTAAGCTACTCGATACTGAAGATTTACAATTCCTACGCAATGCTCGACATGAAGCAGTTAAGAAAGAGACAGAGTTAACGAAAGAATACCTGTACAGTGATTTGGCGAAACGTGAAATTGCCGCGATTCTGCGCTGTGATCTTTCGTTGATCATCTCAAGCTACGAGATGGAACTGCTCCAATCTGAGTTCAATATCGATCCAAAGCTGTTACATCATCTGCCGTTTATGGTTGATCTTAATACGTTACCTGAAAGCACAAAAAGTTTTGAAGAACGTAAGCATTTCATGACGATAGGTAACTTTAGACATGCGCCTAACTGGGATGCGGTGCTTCAGTTACAGAAGATTTGGCCGAAGATTCGTAAGCAGTTGCCTGACACTGAGCTTCATATTTACGGTTCATACCCGCCGCCAAAGGCAACCGCTTTGCATAACCCTAAAACCGGTTTCCACATCAAAGGTTGGGCTAAAGATGCTCAAGAAGTGATGGAACAGGCACGTGTTTGTGTTGCGCCATTACGTTTTGGTGCGGGCATTAAAGGTAAGCTGCTTGATGCGATGAAGCTGCAAACTCCAAACGTGACGAGTGAGATCGGCAGTGAAGGCATGCTACCACAAGGCAAACTGCAATGGCCGGGTGCGGTGGCAGATGATATCGACGAGTTTGTTGAACAAGCTGTCGCTCTCTATAAAGATGAAGATAAGTGGCTTCAAGCTCAAAGCCAGTGTCATTCAATTCTTGAAGCGTACTATGAACAGAATCAACTGGGCGACAAATTGATCGAGCGATTAATTGCGCTAGATTCTGAGCTTGATTCGCATCGACTGGATAATTTCTTCGGTTCAATGCTAAAGCACCACAGCATGGCAAGCACTAAGTACATGTCGCAGTGGATTGCGGAGAAGAATAAGATTAAATAACGGTTCTTTACCACAGACAGAAGAAATCTTAAGCCCTTAGGTTAACACCTAGGGGCTTTTTTCATGGGGGAAGCTTTTTGATTACTGATTTACAAACCGCAACATAGTGGCGTTACATTAGCATTGACTAATTTATATTTATTAGTAAACTCTAATTTAAATGGTGGTGAGTTAGATTCGAGTTTGTGGATAGGAGAGGTCAGTGGTTAGTTTAATACCTTGGGATGCATTTTTCGGTGGCATGCTGCTAGGAGCGTCGGCAATTGTTCTGATGTTGGGCATCGGGCGAGTAGCAGGAATCAGTGGAATCGTTAGTCGCTTATTGCCGTCTAGAAAGAATAAAAGCTTAGAATCAGGGTCTGAATCCAGCTCGGACGCCCGCATTGAGAAAACCGAGAAACATTGGCGACTTGCTTTTGTTGTCGGAATGGTCGCAAGTGGTTGGGTATTGATTCCGACGGGTTACCAACTCCCTCAATTGGAAGAGATGAACCTTTTGGTAGTCGTTATTGCTGGTCTGTTAGTCGGTTTTGGCACTAAAACGGCAAACGGCTGTACTAGTGGGCATGGCATTGTCGGCATGGCGCGTTTGTCTAAACGCTCCATTATCGCAACGTGTGTATTCATGGGTGTGGCAATAGCAACCGTGCTTATCAAGAACCTGATAGGGTTGGGGGCATAATGAAAAATTCTTCATTTAGTATCGTTGTTGGTTTACTTGCTGGAATCTTGTTTGGGTCAGGAATGATCATTTCAGGCATGGTTGATCCTGAGAAGGTACTCGGCTTCTTAGACATTACCGGTAACTGGGACATTAGTTTGGCATTTGTGATGGGCGGCGCGCTGTTGGTCTTCGCTCCGTTTTATCATCTGGTCATTAAAAAGCGCGCTAAAGCGATCAATGGTGAGCCGTTAGATAGCCGTAACAATCCGCTAATCGACAGAAAACTGATTCTAGGTTCAACAGCGTTTGGATTAGGTTGGGGGCTTGCAGGCTTTTGTCCAGGACCTGCTGTTACGAGTCTTAGTGGCGGTAACCCAACCGTGTGGGTGTTTATGATATGCATGCTGGTGGGGATGTGGTTGGCAGGTCGAACGAATAAAACCTGTTAGGGTAAACCTATCGTGTATCTAATTGGCTTGATATAAGCATTAGAGAGGCCGACTCGCTTTAGCTCTATAGCCAGTCGGTCTCTTTTTAGATCTACAACAATTAGTTGATAGTCGTTAAAACTGGGCAGTGGTCACTGAGTTTGTAGTCCAGCACATCTTGCGTTTCAAATACCTTTTGTTTCGCAGGAGTAGCATCTAAGGACTTGCTCACCACAATATGGTCTATTACAGAACGGAACTGGTGCGTGCGGTGGTTATTACGATTTGAGCGAACCTTACAATCTGCACGGGTCTTCCTTGTCGCCAAACGAGCATCCGTGTTTTCAGTTAAATCCTTCCACATCCAATCTCTTGAGTAGGATAGGTTATGGTTGAAGTCGCCTAAGATCGCGTAGTCTTCACCATTACGTTCTCTTTGTTGTATCCATTTATTCAGTTGCTGTGCTTGGTCTTTTAGGCGCGAACAATCGCGGTTAGACTTATACGCTCCGCTGCAGCCTGCCTTTAAATGCACAGACAACATGTGAATTGGTTTTGAGTCCGTTTCAACGACCACATAGCTGGCAAACCTAAGCTTGCTGTTAGAATCCAACTCCAGAGGAAAGTCAGCGTAGTCGGTGAGTGTGATTCCTTTGCGAACTGCGAAGCCTGTGTATTGGTTCACTTCTTTGAACTGGCGGTTACTGTTTTCTGGTAATGCTCGGTAAGACATCAATATCTTGTATTGATCGCCAGCCACGCGCTGAATGGCATTTAAGTCGTCGACTTCCTGAAAGGCGACCACATCCGCATCTAAAGACTGAAAGTATTCTTCAAGTTTGTTGAAATCAGCTTGATCACGTTGGGCGGAAAACTTATTCACAGCCTCGTTGGTTGATAACCATTCGATATTCCAACTGGATATGGTCAAAGGTACAGCAAATGCGTGGCTACTGAGTACGCAACCTAACATTATCCAGTTTCGAAGTCGTTTCATGCCAAATATCCCTAATTTTGTCTGCCAATATTGATGAGCCGTTATCCTACAACACTTACCAAAAATTCAACTCTTTTTAGCAGTTTTTTTATTGTTACATTGTTTCTTTTCGACTTGAGAACTAGCGTAATAATATTGAATTGATCTTAGTCAGCGTGAGAGTTTTATTGATCCAAATCAATACTCAAAGTTGGTGGTTCTCGTTAAATACGCCACAATATCTAGTGTTAGTTAAACGATAAATCGCTCTATATAGTGTGTTTGTGGATAAGTCTGTGAATACCTCAAGAGTAAGGAGAAGTGGTGAAATCAATCGTAATCAAGCGTGATGGCTCAAGAGCTCCATTCAGTAGAGATCGCATCCAAGCTGCAGTGGAAGCAGCATCAGACAAAGCCGATAAGGAAATTGCTATTTATGCACTGAATGTGGCATTAGCAGTTGAGTTGAAGCTCGAAGACTACGATGAAGTTCATATCTCTGAAATTCAAACCATGGTCGAGAACGAGTTAATGCAGGGACCCTATAAGTCTCTGGCTCGTGCTTACATTGAATATCGTCATGACCGCGACATCGCACGTGAAAAGCAAAGTGCTTTGACTCGTGAGATCGAAGGTTTGATCGAAGAAAGCAATGTTGATCTGATCAATGAGAATGCCAACAAAGACGGCAAAGTTATCCCAACTCAGCGTGACTTGCTGGCGGGTATCGTGGCTAAACACTATGCGAAAACTCACATTTTGCCACGTGACATCGTACAAGCTCACGAGTGTGGTGACATTCACTACCACGATCTAGACTACGCACCGTTCTTCCCAATGTTTAACTGTATGCTTATCGATCTGAAAGGCATGTTAACGCATGGCTTCAAGATGGGTAACGCGGAAATCGACACTCCGAAGTCGATCTCTACGGCGACTGCGGTTACAGCGCAAATCATCGCGCAAGTGGCGAGCCACATTTACGGCGGTACCACGATTAACCGTATCGATGAGGTTCTAGAGCCTTATGTAATGGCGAGCTACGAGAAGCATTTATCGTTAGCGAAAGAGTGGGACATTCATAGCCCAGAAGCTTTTGCTATCGCTCGTACAGAGAAAGAGTGTTACGACGCGTTCCAGTCTCTGGAGTACGAAGTAAACACGCTACACACCGCTAACGGTCAAACTCCATTCGTTACGTTTGGTTTTGGTTTAGGCGAAAGTTGGGGTTCAAAACTTATCCAGCAATCTATCTTGAAAAACCGCATTGCAGGTTTGGGTAAAAACCGTAAAACAGCGGTATTCCCTAAACTGGTGTTTGCAATCAAAGATGGTTTGAACCACCAGAAGCAAGATCCAAACTACGACATCAAGCAATTAGCGCTAGAGTGTGCGTCTAAGCGTATGTACCCAGACATTCTTAACTACGACAAAGTAGTAGAAGTGACAGGGTCATTCAAAACACCTATGGGCTGCCGTAGCTTCTTGAATACCTACGAAGAAAACGGTGAGCTGATTCATGAAGGCCGTAACAACTTAGGTGTTGTTAGCCTAAACTTGCCACGTATCGCGATTAATGCGAAGCAAGATATGGCTAAGTTCTACGAACTGCTTGATGAAAAACTCAAGCTTGCTCGTCGTGCTCTAGAAACTCGTATCTCTCGTCTAGAAAACGTGAAAGCACGTGTTGCGCCAATCCTATACATGGAAGGTGCATGTGGCGTTCGTTTGAAAGCAGACGACTCAATCGCTGATATCTTCAAGAACGGCCGTGCATCTGTTTCTCTTGGTTACATTGGTATCCACGAAGCGATGACAGCACTTTACGGTACTGACGTTCACCTGTACGACGATGGCGAAATGCGTGCTAAAGCGCTTGAGCTAGTGGAGTACATGAAGCGTGAAGTGGAATCTTGGACGAAAGAGACAGGTTATGCGTTCAGCCTATACGGCACACCAAGTGAAAACCTATGTAGCCGTTTCTGCAGCATCGACACTAAAGAATTTGGTGTGATCGATGGTGTAACAGACCGCGGTTACTACACTAACAGCTTCCACTTAGATGTGCAGAAGAAAGTGAACCCATACGACAAGATCGATTTCGAGATGCCTTACCCTGAAATCTCTAGCGGTGGTTTCATTTGCTACGGTGAATTCCCGAACATGCAGAAGAACATTGAAGCACTAGAGAACGTATGGGACTACAGCTATACACGCGTTCCTTACTACGGTACGAATACACCGATTGATGAGTGTTACGAGTGTGGTTACAACGGTGAGTTTGACTGTACAAGTAAGGGCTTTACGTGTCCTAAGTGTGGCAACCATGATTCTACGAAAGTATCGGTAACACGCCGTGTTTGCGGTTACCTTGGTAGCCCAGATGCACGACCATTTAACTTCGGTAAGCAAGAAGAAGTTAAACGTCGCGTGAAGCATCTTTAGTAACTGCTAAGATCATTATCTAGCTTACTTAGAAGAGCTAGGTTTCAAGAAATAAGATTGGTATCGGTGTTGTGTCGATACCAATTCTTTCGTTTCAGCTGTGACAGCACTTCACTTCAAACTATTAAGCAATAACGAGTTTTCAATACTGCCTTATGAATTATCACCAATATCACCCAATCGACGTTGTAAATGGCCCAGGAACACGCTGCACTTTGTTTGTGTCGGGTTGTGTACACCAGTGTCGCGGGTGTTATAACCAATCGACGCAAAGGTTGGACTCTGGGCATTTGTTCACTCAAGAACTTCAAGACCACATTATTGCTGATCTCAATGATCCGCGAATCAAGCGTCGTGGTTTGTCGCTTTCTGGTGGTGATCCTCTGCATCCTGCAAACGTGTCTGAAGTGCTTAAGCTTGTTCGGCGTGTAAAAGCAGAATGTGAAGGTAAAGATATTTGGATGTGGACGGGTTACGAACTCGACGAACTCGATGAAAAGCAGAAGCAAGTATTGGAGTACGTTGATACCTTGATTGATGGTCGTTTTGAACAAGACAAAGCGGATCCGATGTTGGATTGGCGTGGCAGTTCAAACCAAATTATCCATCGATTTACTAACATATAACTGTCGTGACTTAGCACCCTTGTAAAGCGAAAAAGGGCGTCATGGTTAGCGCAATGCAACCAATCGGCCCTTGGGTGTGAGTTCTTTTCGTTTATTCGCTCAAACTACCATTCAAGCTGCGACGTGATCCCGCTCTTCTATTAGGTTGTTGATCCATTTCTTAGAGTGAATTCGCTGGCTAGTTAAAGCGATCTTCGCTAGTTCCTCCAGTAACACAATCATCAGCACCCATTCTAAAGACCAGCCCAGTATTAAAGCGGTGAAATAGGCGAGGGGAATACCAATGGCCCACTGGCCAAATATGTCGATGAAGATGCTGTAGTTGATGTCTCCGCCGCTTTTTAACACGCCACCTATGCCAACCATGTTGAACACTCTCAATATCATCCCTGCGGCCATCACCAAAGCGACGTTGACCGCTGTATCTTTGAGTTCCAGATGCGTTAAATCGATTAATTGAACAATGGCTGGCTTGGCGATAAAGCACAGCACTGCCAATAGTGTCGCAAGTGCACAACTGACAAGTACATAGCCCCAAGCGGTATTTTCAACACGTTGATAATTCTTCGCACCAATCTCATTGCCTAGAATGATCGAAGCGGCAACAGCAAAGCCCAAGAAGGCAGAAATTAAGATGCTTTCCACTGGTGATAACAGTGAGATGATCGCAAGTTCACCAACGCCAATCTGACCTACAATGACGTTGTAAATCAGTATCCCACCAGCCCATGCCGTATCATGAACTAACATAGGAATTGCAATCTTGAAGTACTTCTTCCTGTGCTTGGGTAAGATTGCATCACGCCAACTCTCTATTGTAGGGAATAGATGCGCGTAATGTTTCCTCGCCATAATAAGCAACGCAATGGTCTGAAATAATCGAGAAACTGTGGTGCCTATCGCTGCGCCAACCACGCCGAGTTCTGGAAAACCAAATAGTCCGAAGATCAGCAGGGCATTGAGAATCGCATTAACGATGATTGCCCAAATACTTATCTTGGTGGGCAATTTGGCTTCACCGACCGATCGCAGCGCGCTTTCTAGCGGCACAACGATTGCCGTACCAATAAGGCTGGCTCCTGTTATCCAAAGGTAATCCGTTGCCAAGCGGACGTAATCAGGGTCTGAGGCCACCACAGACACGACTGATTCAGGAACCAGTGTATAAATCAAAACAAAAGGGATGATAGCAAAGATAGACAACGCCCAAGATTGCGACAAGACACGTCGAATGCCATTGAAATCACCCGCTCCAAAATATTGCGAAGCTAGCACGCTGACTGCACCGCTAATTCCGGAAACCATGATTAAGTTAAAGAAGAAGATACGGTTGCCAACGCCAACTGCTGCGGTTGCCGCATCACCAAGCTGATTGACCATGAAAATATCGACCACGCCGAGCAATGAGAACAACATAGTTTGCAGTGAGACAGGTAAACCGATGTGTAACAGCTTGTGCCAAAATTCTTTGTCTAAATGACGATATGTCGAGAGCATCGCATTTCCCCTCTAGTGAATATGCGAGAAGTTTATCGGTATTTGTTTTAACTGTATTGTTCAGGTTCATCACAAACTTTTGCCAAACTATCCACTTTGGTAGTTCGGCAACATGAACGAGCTAGCAATGGTATGAGCGAGAAACAAGAACGGTACGAGATCTCTGAAAAGACCCATCAAGAGTTTGTCGATCAAAGCCATGTATTGGCATTCGAAGAACTGGGTATTGTTCAATGTGGGACAGCATCGTGCCGTGATTTCTTTTCTGTTTATCGAAAGAACCAACAAAAACACATGTTGCTGTATACCGTAAGAGGCAAAGGGTGGCTCGAAAGCGAAGGGTGTCGATACATTCTAGAGCCGGGGTCGTGTATTACTGTGCCTGCAGGCGTTGAGAACGGCTTTGGGATTGAAGAAGAGACATGGCAGATAGCTTGGATCTTTCTGTCGCCTGATAAGCACTGGGAAAATGTCGTCAATGATGAGGTGAGTTATACGCTCTCTCCGGCAGCAGAAGTTGTTTCGTCTTGCATTCATACCTTGTTAAGAAGCATCGCGTTGCCCATTGATCTCGGTGGAGCGATTGCCATTCACAGCGTAGCCCAAATAGAATTCATGATTAATGCGCCAGTCCCGCAGCAGCAATCTAGAAATTTGATTCGATTAAGAAGAGTGTTCGATAACGTACAAAAGCAGCTGCATAAAGAGTGGAATGTACATGAGCTGGCAAACCTATTCCCGTGTTCAGAGCCGCATTTCCATCGCTTGTGCCAGCGCTATTACTCACACAGCCCAATGACTCATATCATGCGCATGAGAATGGAATACGCAGCACGTTTGTTAAAATCGAGTGATTGGTCGATTCAACACATTGGCGAGATCGTGGGTTACCCGAATGCGGCTAACTTTAGTACTCGATTTAAGGCGTGGTCGGGAATGACACCAAGGCAATTCAAACAAAGTGCTTAATAGGGCACATGGGAACATAAGACACATAGAAATAAAGCGCTTTAAATTGTTAAATAGGTCATTAGGTGTTTGAAATTTGCACTATTTATCCGTTTGAAATGACCAATCTCTGATTACTTATGCTAACTAAGCGCTTCTATTAAAAAATGTTTCTGATTTGTCTACGATAATGTTAACGTGAAACTCATTACTTGAATTTCAAAGGGTTGTGACTTTCATGTTTTCACATCTACCAAAACCAACTTTAGATCCAATTCTATCTCTTTCTGTTGCTTACCGCGGCGATACTCGTACTGATAAAGTCGACTTAGGCATTGGCGTTTACAAAAACGACCAAGGCGAAACACCGATCATGAAAGCCGTTTCTATGGCTCAAGATATCGTTGTTGATACGCAGAAAACCAAAGCTTACGTTGGCCTAGCAGGCTGTGAAGAGTTTAACCAGAGCATGGTTGATCTGCTGCTTAAAGGGACTTCTGCAATGGATCGCGTTGCTGCGATTCAAACACCTGGTGCAAGTGGTGCACTTCGCATGTTGGGTGACTTAATGAAAGTTTCTCAACCAGACACCACAGTTTGGATTTCAAACCCAAGCTACGTTAACCACAAACCGGTGATGGAAGCGGCAGGCTTAAAAGTTCGATACTACAATTACTTCAGTCCTGAAACGAAGCAAGTTGATACTGCAAAAATGTTGGATGACCTTTCGAAAGCGGGTCCATCAGACGTGGTACTACTGCACGGTTGCTGCCATAACCCAACGGGTGCAGATATCGACTTTGAAGCGTGGCAGGAAATCACCAAATTATCTCAGAAGAATGGTTTCTTACCGTTCGTTGATATTGCCTACCAAGGTTTTGGTGATGGCCTAGAAGAAGATGCTAAAGGTCTTCAACACATGGCTAACAACGTCGAAGAGATGTTGATTACGACATCTTGCTCGAAGAACTTCGGTTTATACCGTGAAAGAACGGGTGCCGCTATCGTGATTGGCAAGAACAGCGAACACGTTGGTAATGCTAAAGGTAAGCTTCTTACGCTTGCTCGTTCAACTTATACAATGCCGCCAGATCATGGTGCCGCTTTGGTTAAAACAATTCTTCAGAATCAAGAGCTAACATCGATTTGGAAGCAAGAATTGAGTGAAATGCAGCAACGTTTGTTAAATCTGCGCCAAAGTTTATGTGATGAATTGCGAAATACTTATAACACGTCACAATTTGATTTCATTGAAAGCCATAAAGGCATGTTTAGTGTACTAGGCTTTAAAGAAACTCAAATGAATCAATTACGTGAAGAGTATGGAGTCTATGGTGTTGGTGATGGACGCATCAATATTGCAGGCCTTTCCGAATCTCATATTCCTTATGTAGCTAAAGCGATAGCCAACGTTTCAAAATAGAAGGTGACTGAATGTATAACTGGAAAGCGATTGTAGTTTTAATGCTAAGTGGTGGCCTGTTTGCTTGTTCGACGACTCAAGCTCCTGTCGAGCCAGAGCAAAAGCCTCAAGTAGAACAACCTGTTGTGGATGACTCTTCAAAGACTGACGCAACTGAAGGCGAGAAAGTAACGGCACCTACAGAGAAGCCTGAAGAAGTAAAACCAACTGAACCAGAAGTGAAACCAAAGCCTGAAGAAAAGCCAGCTCCAAAGCCGACTAAAACAAGCGATGGCAAACTGATTCTTGGTGAAGAAGAGTGGGTGTTTGTACCAGGTTTGAAAGAAGCGTTTAAAGCACGTGTCGATACAGGCGCAACAACCTCTTCAATCAGTGCGGTTGATATTGTTGATTTTGAACGTGACGGAAAAGACTGGGTTAAGTTCAAAATCGAACATGATGGCATCACTACGGAAGAGATCAGCTTACCGGTAGAGCGTTGGGTTAAGATCAAGCAGTCGAGCGCGGAAGGCACACAACGACGTGCTGTGGTTGTCGCTTCAATTCAAATCGGTGACCTGAAAGACAAAACTGAGTTTACTCTAGCGGACCGAACGCATCTTTCATTCCCACTTCTGTTGGGTAGAAGCTTCTTTAGAGATGTTGCGGTAGTAGATGTAAGCCAAAAATACGTTCAAAAGAAAATAACTAAATAACAGTTCTGCTAGTCATCAAAGCTTTTCGTTTGGAAGAGCTATAGTTTCAAAAGTGACGAGCTTAAAAGACTTTTAGTGTTGATAAATGAAATCCCTGCCGGTTCTGCTGGTGGGGATTTTTCTATTTACACCCCAATAACGTATGAAAAGCATCTAAATGGTCTATGTTTACTATTCGTTTACTGTTTAACCTCGACAACGTGATCGAGATCTCTATATAATCCGCGCTTCGATTTTTGTTTAATCCATACTTTCGTACTTCTTATTTAGGTTCTTGAAATAGCCTAATAATTATCTGTCAGTACACGCTTAGGAATTAGTTCTTTGATATCTACCGCGAACATCACAATGCAATTTGGCGCAGAGCCGCTGTTTGAAAACATCTCTGCTAAATTTGGTAACGGCAACCGTTATGGTTTGATCGGCGCCAATGGTTGCGGCAAATCAACGTTCATGAAAATCCTAAGTGGCGCATTAACGCCAAGTTCGGGCAACGTTTCTATCACTCCAGGAGAAAAACTGGGTGTGCTTAGCCAAGACCAGTTCGCATTCGAACAATACAGCGTTATCGACGTTGTAATCATGGGCGACAGAAAGCTGTGGGAAGTAAAACAAGAACGTGACCGTATTTACTCTTTGCCAGAAATGAGCGAAGACGATGGTATGAAAGTCGCTGAACTTGAAAGCGAATTCGCTGAAATGGACGGCTACACAGCAGAAAGCCGTGCGGGTGACATCCTGATTCAAGCAGGTATCGAAGAAGAGTTCCACTTCGGTCTGATGCAGCAAGTTGCTCCAGGTTGGAAACTGCGTGTGCTATTGGCACAAGCGCTATTTGCAAACCCAGATATCTTGCTACTTGATGAACCAACCAACAACTTGGACATTCACACGATCAACTGGCTTGCTGAAGAGCTAAACCAACGTAAATGTACAATGATCATCATCTCGCACGATAGACACTTCCTGAACTCTGTGTGTACGCACATGGCGGACATCGATTACGGTGAACTGCGTATTTACCCAGGTAACTACGAGTACTTCCTAGAAGCATCTGGCTTGATTCGCGAACAACTTCTGGCAAGCAATGCTAAGAAAGCGGCTGAAATCAGCGAGCTTCAAGACTTCGTAAACCGTTTTGGTGCTAACGCATCTAAAGCGAAGCAAGCAAGTTCACGTGCTAAGAAAATGGACAAAATCACGCTTGATGAAGTGAAGTCATCGAGCCGTATGAGCCCATCAATTGATTTCGGTGAAGGCAAGAAACTGCACCGTCAAGCGCTTGAACTTCAAGAACTTGGTCACGGCTTCGATGGTGAAACACTGTTTGCTGGTGGTAATTTATTGCTTGAAGCGGGTACACGCCTTGCGGTTATCGGTGAGAACGGTGTAGGTAAAACAACGCTACTACGTTGTCTAGTTCAAGAGCTAGAGCAGAACGAAGGTATCGTTAAATGGTCTGAAAATGCTTCTGTAGGTTACTGCCCACAAGATAGCACTAAGGACTTTGATAACGATCTGAGCATCTTCGATTGGATCTCACAATGGCGTACAGCGAAGCACGATGACCTAATGGTACGTGGCATTTTGGGTCGTCTGTTGTTTACTGCTGATGATGCAAACAAGAAAGCACGTAACTGTTCTGGTGGTGAGAAAAACCGTCTGTTATTCGGCAAGCTAATGATGCAAGACATCAACGTGCTTGTGATGGACGAACCAACCAACCACATGGACATGGAAGCAATCCAAGCCCTAAACGATGCACTTAAGGTTTACACTGGCACACTTATCTTCGTAAGCCATGACCGCGAGTTCGTTTCTTCACTAGCAACACACATCATCGATGTGAAAGACCAACAGCTAGTGAGCTTCCAAGGTACTTATGAAGAATACCTAGATCACCAGAAAAAGATGCTGATGGTTAATTTATAAGTAAGTCGCTGGCTTAGAGCGTGAACGACTTAAAGCCAGCGAAACTAACAAACAAAAAAGCCCCGAACATTAATGTGTTCGGGGCTTTTTCTATTTAGCTCATGTCGCTATTTATTACTCAGTAATCAAACTTAGATGCGAAATCTAGATTAGAAACCGAATCGAGCCGACATTAACAGCTGGTGGCCGTAAGTGCCGTTGTTTCTCATATCAAGGCCAACAGAAAGTTGATCCGTAGAGTGGAAGCGTGCACCAACACCAACAATTGAATGCGTGTCGTCGTTGTCGATCAGTTGGCCTAGGCGCGCGTTAACTTCAACGTTTGCCATTAACCAAGCTCTCAAGCCAAGGTTGATTTCCGTTTTGATGTGGTTGTCGTCATTACGTTCGATGTTGTGCAGTAACATTTGACCAGTAACGTCAGCAAATTGGCTGATTGGGCCGTTGAATCCCATACCTACCGCTGCATCCCAATCACTTTCAAACTCTGAATCGATACGAGCAACAAAGTGAGAGTTCTGAGTGAACATTGTTGTTACTTCACCGCCGAAAGTACTTGGGCTAGTACCCATGCGCAGCTCGAATGTGTTGTAGTTAAAGTTGTTTGCAGACGCAGAGAATGAACACAGTGCAGCGAGTCCTAAAAGGACAGTCTTATTCGTGCAACCTAGCATGGTGACTCCATATAAATTGTATTTTCGGCAGTATAATACAAAAAAGCCTGCAATATGCAGGCCAATTGTTTGAAGTCAGTATGTTTTATAATTATCGCTTATAGAACTTGGATATGATCTACTTCGATTTCCGGAGTTTTTCCGCCTTCGTATTCACCAAAGATACGAACTTTTGTATCAGCGGTTAGCGGTTGTGCTAGGTGGATGTCATCATCCAGTTCTATTTGAATTTCACTCTGGCCGTCAGAGAATACAAACGTGTCATTCTTTAGTTGACGAACAATCTTGCCATCCACAATTGCTTCTTGCTCTGCGAACATGCTTGTATCGGCAAGTAGTGTCGCAACAGAAACGGTTTCAATTGGTCCAGTGTAAGCAATAGCGCTTTCGTGCTTGTTATTGTTGCTGTGGTCACTAGCCATTGCGAAAGTTGGGGCAAGGATAATAGTAGATGCGATAGCTAATACAGTTTTTTTCATGGTGAATTCCTTAATGTTGTTTTTAGTAGAAACGTTTTCTCAATTTGAAACGTTTCTTTTCGTTAGTACGTTTTTTGTTGAAGCGCCTGTTATCGTTCACAAGCTTCGTTTCGATGTAGCTATTAAACAACACTGGGGTTGAATCCAGAGTGAGTAACACATTCATTTTCCATTCATTTTATTGAGCATCTGCTTAGCAATGACGTTAAGATGGAGGTAGAGAAATATTGCCTTCAGCTACAAATTGAGAAATTAAGGATTTAAGTACAAATGCGAGCACCATTAAGCGCCCTTATGGTTCAAGGAACCACGTCAGATGCCGGGAAAAGTGTATTGGTGGCAGGTTTATGCCGTGTCTTGGCAAGGAAAGGAATCAAAGTGGCACCATTCAAGCCACAGAATATGGCGTTAAACAGTGCTGTGACAAAAGATGGTGGTGAAATTGGTCGCGCTCAAGCGGTTCAAGCGCAAGCTTGTAATATTGAGCCAACCGTTCACATGAATCCTGTACTACTAAAACCTAATTCAGATACCGGCGCACAAGTGATTCTGCAAGGCCGAGCGCTGAGTAACATGGAAGCGACGGGTTATCATGATTACAAGAAAGTTGCGATGGATACGGTTGTCGATTCGTTTGACCGACTTTCTGAAGAATACGAAAGTGTAATGATTGAAGGTGCGGGTAGCCCAGCTGAAATCAATCTCCGTGAAAATGATATCGCTAACATGGGATTTGCTGAAAAAGCGGATATCCCAGTGATCATTGTGGCTGATATTGACCGTGGTGGCGTTTTTGCGCACCTCTACGGCACATTGGCTCTGTTATCTGAAACTGAACAAGCTCGCGTAAAAGGTTTTGTGATAAACCGCTTTAGAGGCGATATCGCACTTCTTCAATCTGGCCTAGATTGGCTAGAGGAAAAAACTGGTAAACCAGTGATTGGTGTCTTGCCGTATCTTCATGGTTTTAACTTAGAAGCTGAAGATGCGATTACGTCTGCTCAAGAGTCTGACGGAGAAGCTAAGCTTAAGGTCGTGGTTCCGGTGTTAACCAGAATCAGCAATCACACGGACTTTGATGCGCTAAGACTGAATCCTTCAATTGATTTACGTTATGTCGGTAAAGGCGAACGTGTAAACAATGCAGATTTGATTATCTTGCCGGGTACAAAATCTGTAAGAGCAGATTTGGATTACCTAAAACAACAAGGCTGGGATAAAGATATTCAACGTCACTTGCGCTTAGGTGGCAAAGTGATGGGGATCTGCGGCGGCTATCAAATGTTAGGTAACATCATCCACGATCCTGATGGCGTTGAAGGTACGCCCGGCAGCAGTGAAGGGTTAGGGTATTTGGATACTGAAACGACTCTTACACAGCAGAAAACTTTAACAAACGTACGCGGCACCATGATACTTGATGGTAAAACAGCACCAGTAAAAGGTTACGAAATTCACGTAGGTAGGACTGATGTCAATGAAAAGGCTTTACCTGTTCAGTTAGAATCAGGCAACCTTGATGGCGCTGTAAATCAAGACAACTCGATTTTTGGTACTTACCTGCATGGCGTATTCGATAACAGTGATGCGTTGTCGCTTATTTGCGAATGGGCAGGAGCCAACGATGTAACAGCGATTGACCATGAACAGCTTAAAGAGCTGGGTATTAATCGAATCGCGGATGCCATTGAAGAGTACTTAGATCTTGACCTGCTTTGGCCAGAACTGAAACGAACATAGATAAGTGATAACAATGAAAAAGCGAGTCATCCTTTTAGCCATGGCCTTAACTTCGGCACTGACTTCCACTCATCTTTTGGCTGCTGAAAAGCTACGAGTTTATGCTGCATCATCAATGACCAATGCGGTTAACCTGTTGGTTGAAGAGTTTGAGAAAGATCATTCTGTCGATGTGATTCCTGTGTATGCGAGTACGTCATCTTTGGTGCGACAAATCGAAAGAGGAGCACCAGCAGACATTTTTATCTCGGCAAATGAAAAATGGATGACGCATTTAGTCGACCGAAAATACGTTTCTAGTGACAATGTCACCAATCTGTGTGAGAACGAACTTGTGCTGATTTCCCCTAAAGAGACATCGGTAACATTAGACCTATCAAAAGGTAATCAATGGGCTAAACTGCTTACTAATGAGAGGCTTGCAGTGGGCAACACCATATCGGTTCCTGCTGGTATCTATGCGAAAGAAGCGTTAGAAACGTTAGGTGTATGGGACGATGTGAAGACTCGATTGGCACCAAGTAACAATGTTCGTATGGCCTTAGCCTTAGTAGAGCGTAGTGAAGCTAAGCTTGGGGTTGTCTACAAGACGGACGCATTGCTTTCTAAAGAAGTAAATCTAGTGTTGACGTTCCCATCTGATCTGCACACACCAATACGTTACCCTGTAGCTAAATTGAACGATAAAGTCGTTGCAGAAGAGTTCTATACTTTCCTAAAGAGCGAAAAAGCGAAAGACACCTTGAACAGTTTTGGATTTGAAGTGCGTTAAATGAGTTACTTATCGGAATACGAATACCAAGCCTTAATGCTGAGCTTGAAAGTCGCTGGGTTTGCCATCTTATGGCTTATTCCTATCGGCATTGGTTTGGCGTGGCTACTTGCTAAGAAACAATTTTTAGGCAAAAGCATTGTAGAGAGCATTGTCCATTTACCTCTGGTACTTCCACCTGTGGTCATCGGATATTTACTGTTAGTGATGATGGGTAGGCAAGGCATCATAGGCTCGTGGCTTAATGACGTGTTTGGTATTGTATTTAGCTTTAGTTGGAAAGGCGCAGCACTCGCTTGCGTGGTTGTGGCGCTGCCATTAATGGTTCGCTCCATCAGGCTGAGCCTAGAAACCGTAGACAGTAAGCTTGAAGAGGCCGCTGCGACATTAGGTGCGTCACCTCTTCGTGTGTTTTTCACGATCACTTTACCCTTGATGATCCCTGGGATCATTACTGGCACCATGCTTTCATTCGCAAGAAGCCTAGGGGAATTTGGCGCGACCATCAGCTTCGTTTCAAATATTCCCGGTGAGACTCAAACCATTCCATTGGCCATGTATACCTTTATCGAAACCCCTGGTGCGGAAATGGAAGCCGCGCGTCTGTGTGTCATCTCTATTGTGATAGCGCTGGGTTCATTGATGCTTTCTGAGTGGCTAAATAAGAAGTCGGCACAACGACTAGGAGGTAATGCATGAGTGCTTTGATCCTCCAATATCAGCAACAACTTGGCGAAACGTTTTTTGATATCGACTTGGAATTACCAAGTAGCGGCATCACGGCTATTTTCGGGCGTTCTGGGGCGGGTAAAACCTCACTTATCAATGCGATCAGTGGCCTTAAACAGCCAGATAAGGGCTTGATCAGCGTATCGGGAACCACCTTGTTTGATAGTTATAAGGGCATTAACTTGCCGACTCACAAACGTAATGTCGGCTATGTGTTTCAAGAGTCGCGATTGTTTCCGCACATGAAGGTGTCAGGCAATCTTAAATATGGCATCAAAGACTTTGATAAAACGCATTTCGATCAGATTGTCTCCTTGTTATCTCTCGGTTTATTGCTAGACCGTTACCCAGCTCGTTTGTCGGGTGGTGAGAAGCAACGAGTGGCGATTGGACGTGCTTTATTGTCTAAGCCGAGCATTTTGCTGATGGACGAACCATTAGCGTCTCTCGACTTGCCTCGTAAGCGTGAAGTGATGCCGTTTTTGGAGAACTTATCTGAAACCGTTCAGATTCCGATCATTTACGTGACGCACAGCCTTAACGAGATTCTACGCTTGGCCAATCATCTTGTGATCATCGAACAAGGCAAAGTCATTTCGTCGGGTGTGACAGAAGAGGTTTGGGCATCGAGAGCTATGCAACCGTGGCAATCTTTCTCAGAGCAAAGCTCATTATTTGAAGCTACATTAGCGGAACACAATGATGATTATGCACTGTCTCGCCTAATGTTAGGAAAGTCGACGTCATTATGGGTTCAGAAAGTGTCGAGTGAGCTTGGTACTGCAGTAAGGCTGCAAGTTAGGGCAAATGATGTTTCTATCACACTAGAACAGCCGAAAGGGACTTCGATTCGTAATATCCTTCCTGTCACTATTAAAAGCGTAGAGACGCACCAACAAGGCACAAATAAGCAGAGTGTCGCTGTCGAACTAGAGTTAGAGTCTGGATGTTACTTATGGGCAACGATTACGTTGTGGGCTCTGGATGAGTTGAATCTAGAAATTGGGCAGCGTGTTTACGCGCAAATTAAAGGTGTAAGTGTCGCTCAAAGAGATATCGCGGTAACACATTAAATCTGTCAAGGTCACCTTTTCGATATTGTCGTGATGTTGCAGTTTCTAGGCTCTGAAAATTCGATCTTGATTCCATGAATGGAGACATGCGTCATTTTTATACGGTATAACTGCCAGTTTTGAGCCACACTGTATGTGTGCTGAGGCATATTAATTACCTCAATAATAATAAGAAAAAGTATCAGGCACAAAAAAGCCGCATGTTTGTAATAACATACGGCTTCATCATTAAGTTTTCGTTAAGCATTCAACCTAAAGTTAGGTCTGAGGAATAGCTTATCGGATGAAGACTTCTTTAAAATCACGCTTCAAGATAGCATCGCGACGCGCTTTCTTGATTTGCTTAGCCATATCTTTTACACAGTTATGTAAAATTTGGTCAAGTAGTTGAGCTCGGTACTCTTCTTTTTCTTCATCAGACATGCCTTCTGGAAGTTTAAGAGTAGGGAACTCTTCCATCATGTTTACGCCAGCAAAAGCTTGGCTAACAGATATTAGAGCGTGGAATTGCTCAAAGTTGTCCAAAACATTTTGTGCGCTTGCTGGAAGGCTGCTCCAAGTTTCACGCACTGCTTCTTCAGACACCTCATGAATAGAAGTAACCATGTTGTGCATCTCTTTAGGCACTTCATCAAATTCGATAACTTGGCGAAGCTCTGGTGAGATAGTGGTTAAATCGATTTCTTGTACTTCGTTGTTTGTAGCGTCTGACATAGTATTTCTCTTTAAAAAGAAACAATGCTAAAAAGATCTGTAAAAAAGTCAATATAATATAGAGATTAGGGCATGATTTAAGCCCAAATTTGAGCTACTTTGAATATTCAACACTAGATAAAGGTGATGTGATGATAGAAAAGGGATCTTCGATGCGCATATTGCTGGTTGATGATGTTCAACTAGACAGGATGCAACTTGCTATTCGACTCAAGCAATTGGGTCATATTGTTGAAGCTGTCGGTAGCGGAAAAGAAGCCTTGAACGTCTATTCTGATTTTGATCCTGAACTTGTGTTACTTGATATTAGCATGCCAGACATGGATGGTTTTGAGGTGGCTAACGAGGTTCGTAGGCAATTTCCAGAATGGGTTCCGATCATCTTTCTAAGTGGCCACGAAGAACCTGAAATGATCGCGAAAGCGATTGACGCTGGTGGTGATGATTACCTGATAAAACCTGTAAACAAGGTGGTTTTAAATTCTAAGCTGATTGCGATGCAGCGTATCGCGCATATGAGACGAGAGTTAAAACAGAGTACCGCCAAGCTCGAAGAACTGAATATCCTCTTGCAGCAACAAGCCAATGAAGATGGCTTGACCAAATTGTACAACCGTCGATATATGGACACTAAGCTTGAAGAGAGCATAGCGTGGCATGGAAGGCGTAATATACCCATGACAGTTATATTGCTAGATGTAGACTTCTTTAAGCCTTACAACGATAATTACGGCCATATTCAAGGGGATAAGTGCTTACAAGAGCTTGCTAATACCTTGAAGCTGCTTTTTGTTCGAGCGGGAGAGTTTGTCGGCCGTTATGGCGGTGAAGAGTTTGTTCTTATCTTAAGTGATACGGATAGCGATGCTGCTATGTTACAGGCGACACGCATAAAAGAAGCGCTACATGAGATGAATTACGTCCACGACTATTCAACGGTGTCCGATAGAGTGACAGCGTCACAAGGTGTGTTATCATTTGCACCCGAAGGGGGTGAATCTATCGCCTCTATTTACGAAAAGGTTGATCAAGCGCTTTATCAAGCGAAGCAAAGTGGTAGAAATACCTTTGTACAACGCAACATTTTGGAGCTTGCTGGTTAGTTGGCGAGCTCTTTTAGATATTTGAATTTATACTTCTAATAGCGTCTGAGCTAGGAAGTGCTTTAAGTGATAAAAGAAATGCCACATTCGAAGTCATTTTCTATGACTAACATATCTTGGACGCTTGCGGTTCCTCTATTTTTTACCGCTTTGCCGACCACCGTTAACGCCAATTCACTATCTGATCTTTTCCGAAAGGATTTAGAGCAGAGCTTTGCCACTAGTGTATTGCTCAACGACACCGATGTTTTCACTTTCGGTATCAACAATTTTGATCCAAACAAAGTGTTGAGTTTGGATAATGACAATATTGGTTCGAATGATTCGGTGAGTCGTCGACAAAACATCACCTCCCTCAGTTTGCCTTACACATTTGAGTTGCCAAGTTACATTGAAGACAACCATCAAGAAGTAACACTGCGCTTGTCTGCATTGCGGATCGAGAACGATGTTGAGTACGCTGCTGCAAATAGAAACGATTTTCAAAAAGAGTCGGTAGTGTCAGGCTACGTGGAATTCGCGAATGTGTCCCAGTTAGACGAGTATTGGAGTTTTAGCTCAGCAATTGGTAACCACATCTCATATTACCGTAATGACTATGAGTATCGTTCTTCACTGCTAAAGCCAATTCAAGACCAGTTGGATGGTGTGTATCTCAATACTGATGCTTGGGCTTACATCATCGAGCCTAAAATCAAGCTGATGTACGAAGATAAGAATGACTGGGGAAAGTATAAATTGAGCACCAGTTGGCATTACTTTAATGGCATCGGTTGGGGCGAGGCGAATAATGGCAATGTCGGGCATCCAGAAGGGTGGTATATCGCCAATGAAGCCAAGGTTTTCTATGATCTCGTGCGTTGGGATAAGAACATCACGTCGATGTACTCGAGTATAAGACGAATTGATATTGGTGGTGACACGGTAGCATCGATGGGTACCACATCTTACTACGAGGGCAGTGTTGGCTGGTTGCTTAACCCAAACCTATTTAATGAATGGGTCGATAACGTGGGAATAGGTTTTACGATTAACTACGGAAGTAGCTTAAAAGGCGGGAGCTTGGTTATCTTCTTCAACCAAGATTAAGCTCCCTCCAATCTAGTTATCGACACTTACTTTTAACTATCAACACACAGCTTGTTTCGACCGGTTTCTTTCGCTTTGTAGAGAGCCTTATCAGCAAGCTTCAGCACTTCTTCAGGATGTCTGGTGGTGGTACTGTCAGACAGCCCAATACTCACCGTCACGTTCACCACTTCCGATGGTTTGCCATTCTTACCCCGCTTTTTGATCCCCACTTCATGATCGTCAGGGCGTTCGTGGCTATTCCGAATCGTCATGTCGTAGTTCTGAATCTCGGAAATCAGAGCTTGAAGGTGCTCTTTAACTTGTTCCGAGTATTTGCCTTTAAAAATGATCGTGAACTCTTCGCCACCATAACGATAAGCTTTCGCGCCACCGGTCGTTTCTCTCAGAATACGAGCCACCAGTTTTAACACATCGTCGCCAATATCATGTCCGTAGGTATCGTTGAATTTCTTGAAGTGATCGATATCGACCATTGCCATCGAATATTTACGCCCTAAGTGCTTCATATCGACTTCTAAGGCGTGTCGACCTGGAATGTTAGTCAGTTGGTCATTAAAGGCCATATCATGGCTAGCAGACATTACATAGACGATAATCAATATGCCTGACAAAGAGAACATGGTGCTTGAGATGTATTGGATATCAAAGAATATGAAGGTACTCGAAGACAACAAAATCGCGCTGTAAACAACGACATCGATAGAGCGGTTATAGACTAAAACCAAAATCGACGTTAGGCCCAGTAAACAAAGGCTATAGAGCACCAGAATAAAAGGCAGTTTAGAAAAGTCTCTAACGGTAAATAGAACCCCTTCACTCCATGATTCAAAACCCCCGGCATGGAAGTGAGACACAATCAGTTGCGCCCAAACCATGAATAGCACCACAACCAAGGCGTAAAGGAACATGGACTTTGAGTTAACCCCGTTATCGGGGAAGGCATATACCAATAAGCAAGTAACCGGCACTAAAGCGGCCAGAAGAGACAGCTCCAATAATGTGGTTCCAGTGTTTAATGGGGTTTGTAAGCGGACTTGGATGATAAAATAGGCAACGAGCATGGTAAGAGACACCATAGCCATACGACCTTGCTTGAATGTGTGACACAGCAAAACGGCAACGCTCAATAAAATATACGGAAGGTTGCTAGCAAACCCTAAGTTTGAATCGGTCACGAGAATGACGTTGTTCATACCTACGAGTAACATTGCTAATAGAAGTAAGGGAAAGCAAAATCGAAACATGCTCGACGTTACAAAAGAAGATGCCATTTATGTGGTGAGCCTAAGTGTACTGATGATCTTATAATTTAATTTTATACGTAGGATACGGTTAAACAAGCGATTGCCAAGCTTTTTGCGTAAATCAGAACAAAAACATAGTCATAGGTCGCTATAGGTGCAATCATTTTTATATGTATTTGAGTTGCTATTAACCATAGAACGAACTACACAGTATATATGAGAAATTAATTAGTGGTTATAGATACTTAACAAAATCTGCTCCGCTAGTCTTACGTTACTGCTGTGACCTAAAGGGCTTGATGGTCAGTTATCACTGATCGACGTAAGATCTGTAATGAAGTAAGCGTAAGATTATCTAACGTCATAGATTGTACTATGGACAGTAAAGCCTATAACTGAGTTGTAGGAAGCTTTTGGAGTGGCGTGGTTTGAATTAAATTTACAAACGACAGCGACTAGGAAAACCGCTACAAATGGAGGTGTGGTATGCAAATTAGTGTTGATGTTCATAACTATATGGAAACTCTGGTGGGTCATGTATTGTCTACCGAGGAATATGTGTCTAGTTATACCAATGAACAGTTGGCGGATCTCGCGTGTTTGGCTTTGGGTCAACTCAAACCCATCTATATTCGTTTTGATATCGATTTTCTGTCAGCATTACCAGAAGACAAACTGGTGCTCTATAAACGAAATAGTGAGATCGCAGTCAAGAATGCGGAAAGCATGATTATTGACGATAGAAGACGCGAACGTGACGACAATGTGCCCGTTATATTTAGTCAACACAATTTTGATGAAGATGTAGAATTGCAATGGTATGAAAAGCCATTGTTGAACCGTAAACACTCATGATAGTTTAGGGTTAATACGGTCATTTAAGGAGTATAAAACGTGGGATTTTTTTCTAGATTATTTGGTGGCAAAGAAAAAACCGAACAAAAAGTAGAGATTGAGCCAGTCGAATATAAGGGTTTCAATATCTATCAAGATGCCATTGCAGAATCTGGTCAATACCGTGTTGCTGGGCGAATTGAGAAAGAATTCGATGGTGAAATTAAAACTCACCGTTTTATTCGTTCAGATGTTGTTTCAAACAAACAAGATGCCGATGAATTGATGCTTAAAAAATCGCAGATGTTCATCGACCAAATGGGCGACAATATATTTAGCTAGCCAATTAGGGTTAGAATTGATGTTGGTCATAATTTCGAGAGCTTTCAGTGTATATGCTGAAAGCTCTTTTTAGTTTTAGGGACAAAGAACAGCTAGTAGGTTGTTATTTAAAGGATTATTTGCAAGTGGTTTGACCTCTTTGTTCGAGGCGGTCGTCATTTCTTCAAATGAAGCGCTCAAATTCCATCCAAATCGTTATAAGTAATAACTTTTCCTGTTCTTTGAACAAAACGCTTGAAGTATTAGTTGTCGTTAGATACAAACGAATAAGTCATTCGTGCCAATAGTCAAGGAATAGCTATGCAAATTGGTGTACCAAGAGAAACACTCGCGGGTGAAACGCGAGTCGCTGCTTCGCCGAAATCGGTAGAGCAGCTTCTAAAATTAGGATTTGAAGTTTGTGTTGAATCACAAGCAGGTGCGTTAGCAAGTTTTGAAGATGCAGCTTATGAACAAGCTGGTGCAAAAATTGTAACCGCAGATGAAGCTTGGAAATCCGATATTATCTTTAAAGTTAACGCTCCGATCGTTGACGAGTCTAAAAATGAAATCGATCTACTTAAAGATGGCGCGACATTGGTCAGCTTTATTTGGCCTGCTCAAAATCCTGAATTAATGGAACAATTGTCCAGTCGTAACATCAACGTGATGGCGATGGACTCTGTACCTCGTATTTCAAGAGCTCAAGCACTAGATGCATTGAGTTCTATGGCTAACATCGCGGGTTATCGTGCTGTGGTTGAAGCGGCGCATGAATTTGGTCGATTCTTCACGGGTCAAATTACGGCGGCAGGTAAAGTTCCACCAGCAAAAGTACTGGTTGCTGGTGCGGGTGTTGCTGGTCTAGCGGCAATTGGCGCTGCGGGTAGTTTGGGTGCGATCGTTCGTTCGTTCGATGTTCGTCCTGAAGTAAAAGAACAAGTTGAGTCTATGGGCGCTGAATTCTTGGAAGTCGATTTCAAGGAAGATACCAGCGCGGGTGATGGCTATGCAAAAGAGATGTCTGAAGCATTCAACAAGAAAGCTGAAGAGCTTTATGCCGCTCAAGCTAAAGACGTCGACATCATCATTACAACGGCACTGATTCCAGGTCGCCCAGCGCCTAAGCTGATTACCAAAGAGATGGTAGACA
Source organism: Vibrio crassostreae (assembly GCF_024347415.1). Classification (NCBI taxonomy): domain Bacteria; kingdom Pseudomonadati; phylum Pseudomonadota; class Gammaproteobacteria; order Vibrionales; family Vibrionaceae; genus Vibrio; species Vibrio crassostreae. The sequence goes on along the minus strand of NZ_AP025477.1, from coordinate 706,681 downwards.
GTATGAGTGCAGGTAGCGTGATTGTGGACCTTGCCGCTGCGAATGGCGGTAACTGCGAATATACGGTTGCTGATCAAGTGATCACAACGGCTAACGGCGTGAAGGTGGTTGGTTACACTGATATGGTTGGTCGACTGCCAACTCAATCATCTCAGCTATATGCAACGAACCTAGTTAACCTGCTGAAACTGCTTTGCAAAGAAAAAGATGGCAACATCAATATCGACTTTGAAGATGTCGTTCTGCGTGGTGTTACTGTGGTTAAAGAGGGCGAGGTGACTTGGCCAGCTCCGCCGATTCAAGTTTCTGCTCAGCCACAACAGGCCAAACCCGAAGAAGCTAAAGCTCCACCGAAGGTTCAACAACCTGTGTCTCCTGTAAAGAAAGTCGCTGGCATTGCAATAGCGGTTGGTGCTTTCGCTTGGGTAGCATCGGTTGCTCCTGCTGCGTTCTTATCCCACTTTACCGTTTTTGTTCTCGCTTGTGTGGTGGGTTATTACGTAGTTTGGAATGTAAGCCATTCTCTGCATACGCCTTTGATGTCCGTGACTAACGCGATCTCAGGGATCATCGTTGTAGGTGCACTGTTACAGATAGGACAAGGAAGTGGCGTCGTCACTTTCTTATCATTTATTGCCGTATTAATTGCAAGTATCAATATCTTTGGTGGCTTTACCGTGACCAAACGTATGCTTGAAATGTTCCGTAAAGACTAAGGAGTAACAGATGTCTGAAGGATTAGTACAAGCAGCTTATATTGTTGCTGCTGTATTCTTTATTATGAGCTTGGCTGGGTTATCGAAACAGGAATCTGCACGTGCAGGTAACTATTACGGTATCACGGGTATGGCAATCGCGTTGATCGCGACGATCTTTGGCCCTCATTCTGCTGGTGTTGTATGGATCATCATTGCGATGGTGATCGGTGGTGGTATTGGTATCCACTACGCAAGAAAAGTAGAAATGACTGAAATGCCTGAGCTGGTGGCAATCCTGCACAGCTTCGTAGGTATGGCTGCGGTACTTGTGGGTTACAACAGCTATATCGATCCACCTGCTGCTGTGTCACTTAACCCTGCTGATATTCATGCAGAGCACGTTATCCACTTAGTGGAAGTGTTCCTTGGCGTATTTATTGGTGCTGTGACGTTCACAGGTTCGATTGTTGCGTTTGGTAAGCTTCGCGGCGTTATCTCTTCGTCTGCATTGAATATCCCGCATAAACACAAGTGGAACCTAGCGGCTATCGTTGCTTCTACATTGCTGATGATCATGTTCGTTAAAGCTGACGGCAGCATGTTCGCGTTAATGGTGATGACACTTATCGCATTCGCATTCGGTTACCACCTAGTGGCATCGATTGGTGGCGCTGATATGCCAGTGGTCGTCTCTATGCTTAACTCGTACTCTGGTTGGGCAGCAGCAGCGGCAGGTTTCATGCTTGCGAATGATCTACTCATCGTAACTGGTGCATTGGTTGGTTCGTCAGGTGCGATTCTTTCTTACATCATGTGTAAGGCGATGAACCGTTCGTTTATTAGTGTTATCGCTGGTGGATTCGGCCAAGAAGTGGTCGTGTCTGATGGTGATGAAGAGCAGGGTGAGCACCGCGAAACATCAGCTGAAGATGTAGCGGACATGCTGAAAAACTCAAAGTCTGTCATCATTACCCCAGGATACGGCATGGCTGTAGCTCAAGCTCAATACCCAGTGCATGAAATCACTGAGAAACTACGAGCGCAAGGCATCAATGTTCGATTTGGTATCCACCCAGTTGCGGGTAGATTGCCGGGTCACATGAACGTGCTACTTGCTGAAGCTAAAGTGCCTTACGATATTGTTCTTGAAATGGACGAAATCAACGATGACTTAAGTGAGACGGATACTGTATTGGTTATCGGTGCAAATGACACCGTGAACCCTGCAGCACTTGAAGATCCAAACAGTCCAATTGCTGGTATGCCAGTACTTGAAGTTTGGAATGCTCAGAATGTTATCGTATTCAAACGTTCGATGAACACGGGTTACGCAGGTGTGCAAAACCCACTGTTCTTCAAAGAAAACACGCAGATGCTGTTTGGTGATGCTAAACAGAGTTGTCTAGGTATTTTAGAACATCTATAGAAAGCATTTTAAGTAATCTGTAATAACTAGATAAGGAGCTCATTTGAGCTCCTTTTTTGATCTTCAGAACGAATGAGCAAGCTCTTGAAAGCTGAGTGACAAGAGCGATGTGTTAGCGTTACCTCGTCTATCCCAATAAATTTGTAAGCAAGCCAACCAGTGTACTAGTTTGCATGTGCGGAATGGGCACATAATCGCGGGTTTAGTCACTGTTAGCGGTCATTCTCACTGTTTTTCATGCGGTTAAAAATTTATCTTTGATAGTGAATGGTATATATTTGTTTGATCTATATGAATTTGCGTTGGTTTGTGCTCATCAAAAGAACATTTTCTCTTCTTATTGCTACGTTATCTGTGTCTGCAAATGCATTTGCTGACTCTTTACCCGAGCGTATCGATAATTTCACCAAACTCTTTGATCATGAAACCGCCATCGAATCTTATGATATTCGAGTGCTGCAGGCTGATTATCCAACACGTTTGATCATGCCGTCGTCAATGCTGCCACAAACAGCAGAGTACCCGTTAAAAGATATCCAGCGTTTATACCAGTTATCAAAGACTTGTAGCGGGAAATTACCGCTAAGTCCGTTGATTACAGAGCCTTTAGTTTTTACTCGTGCGATGTGTAAAGGTACCAAGCTTTCAGATCGTTGGTTTAGCCGCAGTGGCTTGATTCACCCTGGTGGTGGCTCTTATGCCGCACGATACGTAGAGAAATACCCAGAAAAGTTCGACTCTCTGAAACGCTTTATGCATATTCAAGAGCGTCCAAACACTGAACACGACGAACTGTTGTCTCGCTTACAACAAATGGACAGTGAAGCTATCACCGCGCTGCTAGCGGGCGCGAGTATGTTTGTAGAACTCGATGAAATGTGGGTAAAGCGCGGCGATAGGTACTACCTGTACAAAGAATCAGTCTGGAGTGAAAACGCAACGCTTTCAGGGCTGTCGTTCAGTTTGTCATCAGAAGGCAACAGCTGTTTTGTTCAGCGCGGTAACGTATGTTGGGAAATAGAAGATCATTCAGAGCTTCTTCAAGTTGCCATGTTTATTTTGGTGATTGCCAACATCCTACTGGTATTAGGCTGGGCAATTTACCGATGGAACAGTAAGAAACAAGAGATGAAGAGCCGTATGCTGGTTCTTCAAATTCTAACGCACGAATTAAGAACGCCGATTGCGAGTTTGTCATTGACGGTTGAAGGGTTCAGACGTGAGTTCGAACACTTACCAGAATCGGTATATGATGAGTTTCGTAGACTGTGTGAAGATACCCGCCGTTTAAGGCAGTTGGCGGAAGCAAGCAAAGACTATTTGCAGTCAGACAACCAACCGCTCGCAACAGAGTGGGTACCAAGTGTTGAAGAGTGGCTTCAATACAAAGTTGAAGAAGATTTCGCTCCGGGCATTGAACTCCGTGTAAACAAAGATATTGCTGCAAAAGTAAACGTATATTGGTTAGGAACGTGTATCGATAACCTGATCAGAAACGCCGTGAAATACGGTGTCGCTCCAGTGATACTAGAACTGAATACTTCTGACAAGAAGCTGACATTCAAAGTTATAGATAATGGAGACTTGTCTCGCAAAGATTGGGGGCAACTAAGAAAGCCATTCGTAAGTAAGAGTGGACTCGGTTTAGGTCTGACGATAGTGGAATCTATGGTCGGAAAAATGGGCGGTCACATGACGCTTATCGGCCCCCCAACAACATTTATTTTGGAGATACCTTGTGAAACAGACATTGCTTCTCGTTGAAGATGATAAAAATTTAGCTGACGGTTTATTAGTTAGCCTTGAGCAAGCTGGATATGAATGTTTGCATGCAGAACTGATCTCTGAAGTTGAAGGCTATTGGGAACAAGCGGATCTAGTGATTCTAGACCGTCAACTTCCTGATGGTGACTCAGTAGATTCGCTTCCAGGTTGGAAGAAAAAGAAAGACATCCCTGTTATTTTGCTAACGGCTCTCGTAACAGTAAAAGACAAAGTAGCGGGCCTAGATTCAGGTGCAAACGACTACCTAACTAAGCCTTTCGCTGAAGCTGAACTGTTTGCTCGAATCCGTGCGCAGTTACGCCTTCCTGATGCTGAGGATCAAGATGCATCAAAAGTAATGGCTCAAAATCTTGTTATCGACAAAGCGACACGTGAAGTGTTTTTCAATGAACTGGAAGTCACTTTAACGCGTACTGAATTTGACCTGTTGCTATTTTTGGCAAGTAACCTTGGCCGTGTTTTCACACGTGATGAGCTACTTGACCATGTATGGGGTTACAACCATTTCCCAACAACACGTACGGTAGACACGCACGTTCTGCAACTAAGACAGAAGCTACCAGGTCTAGAAATTGAAACGCTTCGTGGCGTTGGTTACAAGATGAAAGCGTAATGAAAAAAGCCTTACTTCCACTATTAATGTTGTCTTGCGTGGCGAATACCGTGCAAGCAGCGGATTGGTTCAAGAGTAGCGATACTTTGACTCAAGTACATAAACATCTATTGGATAATGATTTACCTCAGATGTTTGATTCACTAGTGGAAGTTTGGCAAATCAACTCTTCTCAATCACGAGAAGAACACCTCAATGAACTGTTCGATCAAGCATTGAACAAAGATTGTGGTAAAACCCTCACAAGAAAAACACTGCCAGATTGGATCAGTTCAGTCGTCGTTAAACGACACGTTATTCAAAGTCCCGGCAGAGATACATTTCGTGTCGCAATTAATGTTGAGTCCGAAAATGATATTAAAGACATAACCTTCGAAAAATGGGTCGATAAGGTTGTGTCGTCTGATAGTGAGTTCACCAAAGAAAATGAAGTCGTAAATAACGCAGCGGTGAGCCTATTCCAAAAGCGTTACAATTTAGCGTCTCAACTTGAATCGGGTTTGTATCGTTTAAGTGTGAAAGGCGATGGTGGAAATTCTTGGAGTACTTGGATTATCCTTGGTGAAGTTGCAATGCGTCAGCAAGTTCGCTGGTCTTCAAAAGACACCTGGCGAATCGATAAAAAAGAACTTCTGAACCCTTATTGTCCTCTTCCTAAACTCGAAATTGGTTTGTACGATTATGTCGATGAACACTATGAGCAGGTGTGGGGCAAAAGCTATGAATCTGATTATCCAATGAACCTAACTGGCGAAGAACTTCCAAATGATCGCTACGTTTTGGCGGTATCAATGGTTCATTCACGCTGGCAAGGCGACATAGCGATAGAACAAGCACAAACTATCAGTAAAACTTATGATATTTCTAGCGAAGAAGAGTTAAAGTAATTTAAAATTGTGCCGTTAACTATGTAAGGGATCTAACAAAGATAAACGGCATGAAAAATACAACTAAACTACTCGCAGCATCAATTGCATTCGCCAGTCTTCCTCTTTCAGCAGCAAACTACGCCATTGAAGCGCGTGGTGATGCGATGGGTGGTGTTGGTGTTGTTTCAGCAAACTTCCTAACCGCTCCATTCTATAACCCGGCACTTGTTGCTATTTATCGTCGTAACGATGATATGGGTATGATTACGCCAAGTTTTGGCGGTAGCTATAATGACCCTAACGATATGAAATCGAATATCGATAGCGTCGTTGATGCGTCAAATACTGCAGACCTGGACGCAGCGCTTAATAATCTTGATGGTAACCAAGCTAATGTTGAACTGGGTGGTGTTGTCGCATTTGCGCTTCCTAATCAGTTTGTTGCAGCCAACCTTTTCGCTAAAGCCTATACAGAATCATTTGCGACTCCTAACGTTTACACGACAGGTTCAGATGAAGACAAAGTTGAACTGTCTACAGTTGAAGCGGTTTCAATCGGTGTAGCAGAAGTCGGGCTTTCTCTAGCAAAATACCAAACCTTTATGGGCCAACACATTTCATTTGGCATCACACCTAAAATCCAACGTATTTACACGTACAACTATGTTGCATCGGTTAATGATTACGATTTATCTGACGTAAGAGAAAATAGTGATGGTGATACAGCATTCAACATGGATGCTGGTGCACTTTGGTTCTTCGGCCCGTTCCGAGTAGGTGTTGCAGCAACTAATTTGATCTCTAGAGATATAGAAACCAAAGATACGACGAGAACGCTTAACAGCAGCACAAGTAGTGCGACACACCAAGTCGGTGGTAAATACACTTACCAACTAGAGCCTGTGTATACGGTTGGTGCAGGCATCGTATCGGATTACTTTTCGTTTAGTGTTGATTACGACCTAAATGAGACTGAGAAGTTTACTTCGTTTGATGATAACGAACAGATGATTCGTGTTGGTACTGAAGTTGATCTTCTGCGTCAGCTTAAGTTAAGGGGAGGGTACTACAAGAACCTAGCTTACTCTGATTCGGAAGGAACAGTCACAGCCGGTATTGGTATCTCGCCACTTAACTTGTTCCAGTTAGATCTAAGTGCGAACTACACAAACGAAAATGCAATGGGTGCTTCAATCAATTTCCTTGCTAGTTACTAACAGTCCTTATATAGTTCTGCTCCTAAATAAAGGAGCAGAGCATGCTAAACGACTTACCAACCCTTTCTCACGAAGAACAACAGAAAGCTGTTGAACGAATTCAAGAAATGATGACTCAGGGCATCAGCACAGCACAAGCTATCAAAATCGTTGCTGAGCAAATTCGTGAAGAAATGAGTAATAAAGAAGAGTAGGGCATCAGCCCTTCTTTTTTAACGCCTTAGTGCACTATAACTAAATATATTACCCTCTAGTATATTATCTCGCACATACCAACTCTTCAGTTACCCTAAATTCCGAACCGTTAAACACCATTAAATTCCTTTTATTCAATAAGTTATATCAGAGCAATCCACTTTTTAGGCCTTTCTTGGCCTTGGGTTGTAATTAAATTACAGCGATACGTGAAAGTAAAACAACTGCCATATCAGGTGTCAGTATTTGTGTCACCGTGTCTAAGTGGTTCAATATATGGCGTTTTTTAAGGCTAGTGACGTTGTGACTTCTTTTTTTAGCGGATACGAGTGTATGAATGTTCACAAGCAGACAAATGAGGATTTCATCTAAAAACAGTGCGAGATAAGTAGCGACGGTAATGTTCAAAACCGATACCGCGAGTGACTGAGCACTGGTTAGAGCAAGCTTTACTCGCCAATACGTGACTGCAGAACAAGTGCTAAGGAAGCTTAGAGACGTAAGGAAGAGCTGTTTATATAGAGCGATTCAGGAACGATACGTATAAACCTGAGAATGCTATTGATGGCGTTATTACAGATGGCGAGAAAGCGCTTATAGGCATACGAATCGATTAGAATTCTGATGAGGCAACAAAGCTTATGGATTTGTTGAGTCAGCAGTTAAAAATCTAACGGGTGCTTAAGTGGAGAGTCGATATCGACAAGGTATTAACTGCGTGTTGATTGAGTAGTGCCGAGAGTTGAATGTGTAGCTGCAGTCCAGTCTAGCGAGCCTTAATAAAACGTAGCGACTTGGTTTCGTCCGTTGTCTTTAGCTTGGTAGAGCGCTTTGTCTGCACGTTTGATGGCAGTACGTATAGATTCATGCTCTTTAAGCTGCGTTACTCCGGTCGAAGCTGTGACTTTAAGCGCTTTAGGCCAAGGGCTTTGCTCCATTGCTAAGTAAAAATTATCGATAGATTCGTTACACTGTAGCGCAGTTTGTTCCAGGCAAACGAGTAGAAACTCCTCACCACCCCAGCGATAAAGCAAGTACTGCTCACCAAGGCTCTTGTTCGCCGTTGCGACAAACTGAATAAGTACTTTGTCACCCACTTCATGGCCATGTTGATCATTGATCTGCTTAAAATAGTCTAAATCAAACAACGCGATGTGAATCGTTTTTCCTTGTTGCGCCAACCATTCGAAATCATAGAAGGTATCTAAAGCTTCGGTTCGGTTTCTACATCCGGTCAACGGATCGGTTGTGGCCTTTACCTTTAGCTCTTCAATTTCTTGGGTTAAATGGCGTTGTTGCTGTGCTGAACGCGTTTTGTTTCGTTGTGCAATATGTAAAGCACAAGCGACATAGTAGATCGCGTATATCACCCATAGTCCAACCAATAGCTCACCTAGCAAAGCCTTGCTGATGATTTTACCGTGGAACACAATACTCGAGATGTTAAGTGAATGATGCCCAGCAAGCGTGCTGGCACCAAGCCCGAGTTCAACAGATACCGCGTTCGTAATGTCTACAGCGCTATCAGAAACAGGGCGGTTATAATGATCAATCCACCAGAAAGGAACATTGAAGTAGTTTAAGTCGATGTTGTTTTTATCTGGTAGCGAAAAGTCTAAGCGATTGAACTTGTTCGACATTGCATCGCCTTTAACGTTGTAACCCTCGTCATAGTTACGAATGTAGAAACGAAATCTTGGGTTCTCTTGGCCTTCATAGTCCATATTAATGGTTACCGAATCGAACGTGGAGAGATCTAACCCTTTGCCTTCTTTCGATATGATGAATTCAACCTCACAGAAAGGCTTGCTATAGGTACGCTTAAAGTCACACTGTAACTCAATGCCGTTATTTGACTTGTGTAATGATGCAACCGTGCCGCCATCATGATCTCGGTCTGTATTGGCGAGTGTAGGGTATTTGTCTGGGCTAATGATGTAGCTCTTGTTCATTAGTCTATCAAAAGAGAATAGCGACAATAGGGTGATTGCCAGGCAAAAAATCGAGAGGAATATGTTGAGTTTTCGGAATGCTTTGTCGCTCATGATATTAATCCGTACACGTGATTCAAACCTAATACCCAATGCCTTAGAGCTGGCGTAATCGAAGGTTAGAGATTAGCCTTGTTGAAATCGCTATATCTAAAACTGTTCTAGAACTGACGGTCATACAGGAAAGCGAACCATTAGACCAAATTCAAGTTTAAAAATTGAACGCAGACCCTTGATTCTGAATGTTATTTGCTCAATAAGTGCGGTTTTTACGGTGGTAGTAATTTAACTGTATATTTATACAGTTAAATTTAAAGTGGCTCGGTTTGTGTAATCAGAGCGGTGTGTGCGAGCTTTATGGCTTGCTGTGATAACGAGTCACAAGGCCACTGTTTTACTGTTCATCAATTAAAGTGGAGGGCAGTTATGTTGCAGTGTCACTTTTTGGGGCTCGGTTTTATCGAAACACTTTATTGTCTATGAGAGCGTTCGTACCTCTCATCTTGTCTTTCATCCCTAATTACGCGCCATACGTCAAGCAAGGGTTCGATGCACTGCAGAACATCCCCAACCCTTACTGGTTTGTCGTAGGTGCTGTTGTGGTTGATACGCTAGGCATGCGCGCTATGGTGCGATACCTACTTGAATACTACGCGTCTCGATGGAAAACGAAGTGATGGCGTACCTCGATGCGTTAATCATCGCTCTTATTACAGGTGGAGTCTCAAGCCTCGGCACGATTGCGGCTTTGAAAACAGACATCAACTGGATAAAACGAGCGCAACAAGACCAAGAGCAACGGATACGAAAACTGGAGGATCCCAATGCCTAAGAAAGGTTATAAGTGCAACGGACAAAGGCAAAGCGGCTAGCTAATGAAGGGCTACACGCTTAGAAATGGGCGAGTGATGATGGCGAATGCTACTCTAATTTAAACCAATCGAGGTGTTCTTAAGAGAAGTGTGTTAGTTGCCAAATGCGTTCTAACACGTTTTCTTAATCTAGTTCATTGTCATGTTGAACAGTGATCAATAGGAACTTATCCCAACGGATTATAACGGAAGTCATATGTTAGAAGAAATGCTACTTCGTCAAAGATAGCACACAGCTCAACCTTAATTATTGACTCAAGTAGCTATGTTCCTGGACTTGTAGCCGTAATATCAATGGTGTCGGCAATTATTAAATACAGAATTAAACCATCGATAAATTTTGGCATAGTAAAAGAACGATAGTATAATATACTGTATGATTACTCATTGTGAGTGCCTTTTTTTGGCGGTATTAGTTCGCATATTTGCTACATCAGTCTGGGCGGCTCCTGCCTGTATGGTAATACCTTTCTGCTTTTAAATTATTTCTTAGATTTTTTGCTGGTATTTATGAAAAAGATTTTTATTGTTCCTTTGGCGGTTGCTTCTCTTTATGGGTGTAATAGTACGCCTAATGCGCGTACTGTAACTGAGGCTGCTCTCCCGAATTATGAGACTATGGTTTCCACACTTGGTGTCGGCCAATATCACGATTACTGGGTTCAGGTTGGCAATAAAAACGAAGCCTGTGAGATTCATATTGAAGGTTATCGATTTCTTGGTCTTACTTCTGTTGCTGATCTTACTTCTGAAAACTTAGCTTGGGATGGCGGCTGTAAAAACGGTAAGACACATGGCATCGGAAAGATGACAGTCGATGCTGGGTCTTTCAATTGGTATGAAATTGCTTACCACAATCAAGGGATTACGGATCAATATTTCTACGCTGGAGCGGAAGGTCAGAATGTGGTTCGTTATGGATCGTATATTCGCGAGAACGGAAAGATGGTTAAGCGATATGAAGTTCACTCTACAACCAGCGTTGATGGCGAGTTGGAGTTTATATATAACTACCTTGAAGTTGACCAAAAGCGCGGTGTCAGTAGTGGGGTACATCTAAAGAGTTACAACGATGGTTCGACTGGTAAGTACTCTGGAATTTTTGGTAATTCACTCTTTTTCGGTACTCGTGAGCTTTACAACTCTTCCAAATCACTAATATGGTCCGGTTTGGGTTACGTTAACATGGCTGACGAAAAGGCTGAGTCTTATTCTATTTATCGAACCTCTGCGGGGGATTGGCATCAGTATTATGAGTATGGCGCTTTAATTGAAGCTGTTGTCCTACCGACCTCTTTTACTTCTCAGGTAAGCAAGGTTTCTTATAATGCATCTAGAAATGCAAGTGCTGTTGATGCCGCAGGAGGAATGGCTCTGGCAATGAAAGAGAAGTACGATTCGTCGCATCGTGTCGTTGAATCCGAAGTTCGAGATGAACCTGATTCTTCTGAAAGTGAGCCTTCGGCTGTTTCGAGTGTGTCGACAGGTACCGGTTTCTTTATTTCTTCTGATGGCTATCTCCTCACAAACAGCCATGTCGTGTCTGGCGCGCACAATATTTCTATCGTTATGGATGGAAAAACAATTCCAGCTACGTTGGTGGATCAGGATGTGAGTAACGATATTGCACTGTTAAAAGTGAATAAATCTGTTACACCGCTGCCTCTTGAGCTTAAGGTCAAGACTAAGAAGGGGACAGAAATTGCTGTACTTGGTTACCCAAATATTGGTATTCAGGGGAACGATCAGAAAGCGACCTTTGGTTACATTAATGCAAGTTCGGGCGTTAAGGGGGACACTAGATACTTCCAGATAAGCTCACCTATTCAACCTGGCAACTCAGGTAGCCCAATGGTGGATAATCGAGGCGTAGTGGTTGGTATCGCATCGGCAAGTTTGAATCAGGATGTGGCTCTACAGACAACCGGTACTTTAGCACAAAACGTTAATTACGCAGTTAAGGTGCCATATGCTCTACCAATGCTGATTGGTAATGATGTTAACTATAAACAAGTCCAAAGTTCTAAGGTGTTGAGTAAGCCAGCTTTGATAGATAAGATCTCAAAGAGTGTTGTTTTGATAGTTGCTCAGTAGTAACGAGGACGTTACCCAAAAGCCCACACTGTGTGGGCTTTTTTTGTCTTGAGGTTGGCCCTCTTTACCGTTCTTTTGTTGATCTTCTACCAATATCTAGACTTCAATTGCGACAAACGATGTATCCCAAGTCAAACCTAGAGTGCAAGAAGCCGATTACTCTACCGAATTCGGCTTCTTTGTGAGGTTAGACACGGTCTTTTGATCTAGCTATATACGATTTATTTGTAAGTGGCGAGCGAAGTAAATCGTCATCTAATAGTTCTAAAAACTTTCTACAACGATTGATACTATTCAAATCAAATTGTGTTTCGTCGTCATTAAACTTCAGGACATTAGCATAATGCTCTTCCTGTTTTACGAATTCAATTAGCTCTGCAGTAGTAATTTCTTGTTCTAGAACAGCTGAATGAGTACAAACTTTTACAACCTTTCGAGCGAACGAAATGTCTTCTTGTACTTTCTCAATGAAGATATTGAAGTCGTCAGAAAAGTTCATTCCAACCAGCGTTTCTGTTAATACTTCAGCTTTGCGTTGAATCACATCTTTGAAGTTAAGCTGATTCTCTAAGCCATTAACACTTTCTACTAAATATACATCGCCCATTTTTAAAAATATAAAATTAGGTGATACTCTTAGAATATCTTGTTGCAACTTAACAACTCTTGTCTCGTGAGCCATAAGATTTAAAATGCCTTTCCCTGACTTTAAGAGAGTAACTCCATAGACGTGTTGATAAAATCCCGCTTTGTGGCCATCTCGGTTTTTAAGGACAATAATTAAAGCTTTAATGTTTTCTAGTTTGTTATCACGAGCTTCGTAAGTAGGCATTTCAGTTTCAGCAGTCGCAACCATTGCAGTGTTTACTAAGTCAAATGCTTGGGGACTTTCATCGAAATCAAACTGATATAGCGCGTGCTTTCGATCGTCATGATTAGAAAGATACGGGATAGTAAAGCTTTCATTTTCGATATACTTTTTCTTCAAAGCATCTGTAAACGCATTTCTAGCCCCATCTAAGGCGCTATTTTGAATGTCTGAACGGGTAAGGTTATCTTCTTGATCTACAATAAAGATTTCAATACCAGTACAGTTTGTTGCAAACAATCCAAGGTTCGCTTTAATTTCAGCGTTATTCAAGTCTTACTTTCCTTACAAAAAAGACGTTATGAGACAATAACTTATAGTTAACGCTCTGGTTGTTATTCAAGTCGCTTTTCGTGATAACTATTACAGATTCATAACGTTGTTGAGCATCTGCCATAGTTACGCGATATAGCTTATAGCCAAAAAGTGCAAGGGTTGGGTTCGCGTAATATTTATCTGTTTTAACAAATATCATTCCGATGACGAACAACAAAACACCATAGGCTAGCAACCGTCCAGGTTCAGTAAAGCTGAAACCAAAAAACGGAATAATGTAAGTCGCTAAAAAGGTAAGTTGTTCATAGTTTTCGCTTTTGCAATCTGTAATATACAAACTATCACCAGCTCCGCCATCTAATTTATGCTCAAATTCTCTACGAATCACCTCGCAATACAGCATCGAAGCGATCATCAGAGTAGGGAGCCAGTTAGAGGTGAGCCATAAAACCGTCCAGTCCCAATAACTCATTATTTCGACATAGTTATCGGGGGAAACGTCAGCTCTGAATGTTATGAGCAATACGATAAAAAACAAAACGGCTAAAGATAGAATGTAAAGCTTAATTTCGTCTTTAAGCTTCATAAATAATTTCCTATGTTAGCTAAACCTTTGCCTTCTTAAGCAAGGCGAATCATAGCATGAGAATTCATATTTGGAAGTGTTAAACACTAGATTTTGTAAGGATATAAGGCAAAAAACAGTAAACTGAAGACTTGGTATTATACCGTGAACTAAATTTGTTGGTAGCAATAGCATCATATATGAGAGACATGAGCATGCCTCTAGGTTTTGGAGAGCGAGTAACGTTATTTAATGGGGTCGCGTGCTTGGTCCTATTTAAATTTAGTTGGCACCCAAGGTTTCGCTGGCATACGACGACCGCCACGAAATGGCAAAGGATGCTCTTTAGGTGGGTAAAACTTTGGGGAATCAATTCGACCGTGGCGTTCGACGAGCTGACGATGTTCGTCGCGCCAATACGCAAAACTGAGCAATTCTTTCGGATTAAACTCGCGTCGTTCAGGCGTGATCAAGGTGGCACGGTCAAAGTGAACCCTAAATCCATTCCAGCGATGATCTAAGGGCAAGTAACCGCGAGCGTGAATGTTCATGAGCTTTTCGGCCATTGGGTTCACAGGGACTTCACCTGAAAGCCATCGCTGGACCGTGATCGGTTGAACATGAAAAAAGGCCGCGGCGTCGTGGATATCATCAAAGTGATGATGCACGAGATCCGCAAAGTGTGGCGTGAGCATGTGATCTCCTTCAAAAATTAAGATAAGCGCGCAAAGTTTTTTTTCTCCTCATATAGTGTGTTTGTAGTAGAAAGTCTCTGGAAACGGCGACACGTCAGCGTAAGAATCAGAGATACGAAAACCAAGTATAGGTACTGAATATGCTCAGATTTCAATGTCCATCACTGCGTATTATGTACGTGGGGTTAAAGTAAAAACGCACCTTTTTAATCGGGTGCGTTATCTCTTAAAACCTTGATTACTCTTCTATTTTTCTGTTTGTTAGGCAGCAAGCCAAACACGACATTTTGATCACTTTCACCCAAGATATCAGCGATGTGGAACGCCACGTCCCAATCCATACCGGATAGTCCTCTTCTCCAGTTGTAGAGCCTCTTCTCGCTAACCTTGAGTTTCTTCGCCAGTTGGTACTCTGAGGTCAGTTCGTACTTGGCTTTAACTCGATTCAAAAGCGCATTTGTATAGTTGATAACTTGCATGTTCATCCACGTCCTTTCAAACGATTAAAAGATAGAATCCGTCGAATTACCATCCCCGATACGCATTTCCCGTATTAGAAAAGTCATATAGGGTGAGGTAGAGCAGAGATATCAATGTTTGGAGGCGGGATGAATAACCAAGAATCGAAACTGGATGAGACATTAGCGGCAGCTGAGCAAGCGGCCAAACAAGGCAAGCTAACGTCGAGTGTCAGATTGGTGATTGTATCGCTGAGACAAATCGTTGAACGTCAAAAACCGTTGTTCAAAAACCATAACAACAGACCCTAAAGCGCGTCAAAGAGTGATGAAGACGAATCAGCATCAACGTTCCCCACACAAACGAAGTGCGCGGCCATTGGCCGCGCTCAATCGTGATCGCTGGAGAAAGTTACTCGAGAACCCCTCACAATATGACTACCTGTTGTCACGCTCGGGCAAATCGACACAACGCCAATACTTAACCGATATTGGCCGAGTGATGGACTACTTGGTGAGTGAGTTGGAGTTTCGTACTTGTAAGGTAGGAGTAGCGACCGCGAACGGGTTCTTGCTTCGTACTTGGGCGAATGCAGCCAAAGGTACCGGCTTACCAGAATGGCGGGTGAAACAGTGCGTGAGTTACGCAAAAGATCGAGGCTGGATCACCTCAAAGCAACCTCGAGAGAACATCAATGGCGACTGGTATGGATTGGCATCCATTAAGCGCATCACCGACAAGTATTTCCGCGATCTCGGTTTGGACCTAGCTTACGCGAACGCCAAACAAGCTGCGACTAAGAACCTCAAGAAAATGGCCGCCTCAACTGGCGTACACATCCGTTACCTCCTCACACCGATCACGTTACTGCGTAAGTTTGCACGTCGTAGTACTCAACGTCATTACAGCACTGTGCCTTAAGATCAAAGCTCAAACTGCACCTCGATCCGTCTGAACCCCGATTTTTCGGGGTTTTTCGTCTTTATTCCTATCCAATTTCATCGATTGAAAGCGGCGGTTATGTCGTTGTGGATAACCCACTCGCTAACCGGTGTTTTAGCGCATTAACTACTCCATGAGCTCAGTCTTTGAGATCACAACGCATAGTCTAAAGACTAATGATCTATCTAAAGATAGATGTAAGGGACAGTTACTGTTACCCCGTGAAAAACGGGGATAACTTATAAGGAAGCGGCTCATCGAGCTCGCCAGCGAGCTGGAGCCTAGAGGCGCGAGAGGTGTTGTAGCATGGCGATAAACACCGAAAATGCGGGCACAGCAACGGCCAGTGAGTCGCTGCGCGACGGCCTGTTAGGAAAGCCAAGGCGAAATCGAAGTGCACATTTTAATTACTTGAACCTATTAAGTTTCACATTTTAATTGTTATAATCTATTAGTTAACGTCGAGAGACAGGGACACACCAACGTCGAGAGACAGAGGACAACACAATGACAATGCATCAACAGCGCTACCAACAATTGGTCAGCGAGCTTGAGCTCGTTGAACAATCGCTGACCCAAGCGGCGCCAGATTGGAGCACCATTCCAACGTTCAAGAAACCCCTTGTCGCTATCCAAGCGGCCGAAGAAGCCAGCCAACAGGTGGCGACGACCATCCACTTGCTGAAATCCCTCATGAACAATTTCCACCTTCGCTTGTGCGAACTGGAGGCGACGCATGGCCAGTAAGAATCCCGTCAAAGGTTACATCGCGTGCCCAACGCATGGCTGTGATGAGATCTGCACCGTGCACGCCGTGGGCGAGCATAAGCTCATCGAAGGCGGTGAGCCGCCTAAGAATAAGCGCCGTCTCGGTCAGCTGTATACCATTTGCCCCAGTTGCAAAACCAACCAAAGCGCGGGTAAACCGTTTCAAGACTGGTTACACAATCACATGGTCTCGAGTCCAGACAAAGCAACTACTGGTTATAAAAACAGTGTCGATAAGAATCCTGACCCAAATAAGCCTCCAAAACCGAACGAAACCAAGCCCGATAAGGGCTCAAGCAATCCCGACAAACCCAAAGATAACCAACCCGCGCCGGTTACTACCCGATTAGGCTGGTCATTCTTGTTGCTGTTAAGCACCTGTGCGTTGTTGTGGTTTGGTTTAACGAAGAAAAAAGGAGTCACGCATGAGCAATGAAGCCCCATTCACGCCCGTGGAGAACGAACTGGATGAACGCGACCAACAAGCCGTTGAAGCGGTAGAAACCTTACGTGAAGCCCGAGAGCAAGACGAGGCCGAGCCGTCAGAGACGCAAGAAGCCTCGCCGGAGCCGTTGGGTTTCGGGGAAGAAGATGCGCGCATGATGCTCTCTTACGGCTTAGGTGTGGTGGAGATGACCGTCGGCAGTGTGTTTGATGTGCCGTTTGAAATCGACACCCGAGCCGGTAACCAGTGGTTAGACGCCGCATCACCCATGCTGCAGAAGTACGGACCCGCCGGTTTGAAATGGTTCGGCCAGTATCAAGGCGAGTTTGTGTTTGCTATGGCCTCGATGACCTTGATTGGAGGTTGCGCCAAACAAGTGCGCCAACTTAAACAGGCTCAAGAGACAACTGAGCCCGAGACGCCGCAGGAGGTGGACAGTGAAGCTCCCCAATCCAGTGAACAAGAATAACGCCCACAATGCGGAGCACGTTTGTTACATGGGTACCACGGGCAGCTGCAAAACCACCGCCATTCGTCAGCTCAATTTTATTGAGCGTCAGTCTCAAGTAGTGATGTTCGATCCGTACAGTGAGCATATTGAGGCGCCACTCAAAGGCGGCCGCGTGCAAGCGTGCCAAAGCTTTGATGAGTTCTATCACAAGGCGTGGTTTGCGCGTAAGAAAAAGGCCGCGTTTCGCTTGGCCCTGGTCGAGCAAGAGCGAACCCGAGAGAACCTTGAGTTGTTTGCCAACATGGTCTGGTCATTGGGCGATGGCCAGCATCCGAAAAAGCTGCATTGCGTGATTGAAGAGCTCGCCAAATTCACCAACACGCCCTCAAAGCTCGATGGGTTAGCCGGTGAGCTCTGGACGGGCGGTCGCGGCTTTGGCTTGGTGATGCACGCGACGTTTCAGCGTGGGCAAGAAGTGCCTAAAACAGTACTCGATGAATCCAAATATGTGTACGTCGGTGCGGTCAGCTCACGACGCAATGCTAAGTACATTGCGGACTATTTCGATATCCCCATAGAGGCCATCTTGGGGCTGCAAAGCTGCGTCGATAGGGAGCATTTAGGGCGTAAGAAGTTCGCGGATTACATTCTCAAATCACCGGGGTTAGGCAAGTGGGAGCAAGGAAAAATCTACCCCAAGCGATGACGGTAACCTAATAGGTTTAACTCTTAACCTAACAGGTTAAAGGCACTGGTCATTTTCGTCTCCATACACCACGTTATCAGCATCAATCACTCTAAAGGAACTCCCATGAGATTGAACGTGAAAAATGTGGCGATTGTCGCCGGAATTGCCGCGGTAACGACGGGTGCGATCGTCTTTGCCGTGAATAATAAAGTCGGTGGCCTCGATAAGTTGTTGGGTCGCTCGGGCTGGTTTTAGAGGGGAATACGATGTCAGTCAAACCAATCAAATTGAACTCAATGGTTGGCGCGTCGTGGGGACAAAAAGGCACATTGCCTATCCCTAATGGCCCGACGTACCACGAGTTGGTACTGGAAACCAACGCCAGCGCCGCGGACATGCAGCGCATTGCGATAACGCTTAACGCCGAAGAGATTTACGTCTTAACCGGTGAAGAGCTCGTGATGCTTGAGCGCTATAAGCAGCGAGACGCCACGGCGGGGCATTTTGTGATCCCATTCAGTGACATCGTGGCGCGCACCAAAAATGGGGTGCGTTACACCGGTTTGGTCACCGAACTGGGTGACAATATTCACCTCGATATTCAATTCAAAGGCAAGGCGGCCAACGCGACGCCACTGTCTATCCAAGTGCATGCGTGGGTGAGCAACTCTCAAGCGATGCGTGTCTTGGTGCCGATGATCAAACGTGAAACCATGCCAGCCAATGCACAGGGCGAGAACGAATTCACCAACTTGGTGACGAGTCCGCTCATCAGCATTCGTCGCATGCATTTCATGCACGATAAGATCAGCAAATTGGAAATTGAGCGCGACTTTGTCAAAGAGTACGAAGCCAACACCTTCATTTCAGAAGCCAATGCGAAACGCAATGAGCGCACGCCGCAGTCGGGGTATTTTCATTTTGACCCGATCGTTCGTGGGTTCTCTATTGATGAACTGTTTCCAACGCAGCACAGCTCCAATCTGAAGTTTTCTGTGACCACCACCGATGTCCCAGGCTCGATCCCGATCTTGGTGGAGTCGGTGAAAGTGACGCGACCGGAAATGTTGCAGAGCGGCGCGGCCTAAGGAGCGCCAATGAACGCTTTTTTTGATGATCTGTTGGAGTTTGGCGCGGGCGCGTTGGATTCGGTCGGTGAAAACGCCGACTGGTTGTTTCCAACCAACGACCAATCGGCCAATCCAGACAAGACGCAGCAACCCAATCATCCTCGTGTGGATAACAAGGGCAACACGGTGACCACACCGCAAGCTCAACCCGTGAAAGACAATACTTTGTTGTATGTCGGTGGCGGGGTTGGTGTGTTGCTGGTCTTGATATTGGGCGCGCTGGCGTTTCGACGATAAGGAGACGGTGATGCCGTTACTGTTTTGGGTATTGGGTGGATTTGGGGCAGGTAGCCTGTTTGGGCTGAGCGCTGGAAAAGGACTCAATAAAGTGTTGCTTGTGGTGCTGTTTGTCGCGTCACTGATGTGGCTCAAAGGAGGGCGATGATGCTCGGATCATTGACGTCATTAACCGGTGGCGGTGGCCTTCAAGGGGGCGCAGCTGGACCCGCTACGTCGGGAACCTCGGGCAACACCACCAACAACAGCGGGTTTGAAGGCGGGCACATCAGCCTCGGTGAGCAACGCGGCATGCCGTGGTGGTTCATTGTGTTGATGGCGTTGTTTGCCTTGTATGCCTTGTCCAAACGGTAGCTTACAGCCAGCAAAGTGGGCTCACGTCCATCAACGGTTGAAGCCGGCACTGAGAGAGTATTACCAACACGCACAAACCCAAGTGGCAAAGGGCTTAGAGGCAACGTATCAAATAAGTGACACTGTCATGTTATTGCGCGGTGAAAGGCTGAAAAACAACACCAAAGAACTGGTGGTTGTGGGTTTAGCCGGTGATATGGCCAAAGGAACACTAGGAGCCATCAAGCACGCCAAAGCCCACGGGTTTGATTCGGTGCGAGCGCATTTTTATCGTGAGGGTGCCAAGCGATTAATTGCAAGACGATTAAAGTTACCGGTTCAGGAAATTGAACGTCACGGCGATGAACGGGTTTTACAAATAAGGTTAGCGGATATGGGTGGAAGAAGTTCTTCGAAAAGTCGTCAAAGCAACACCACGACGACCACGAACACCAGCAGCAGCGCGGCGGTCGGTGGCGACAACACCGGTGTGATGCTGTCGGGCGTCAGTGATTCGGACATCAATTTAACCATGACCGACCATGGGGCGATGGCCATTGCAGGGCGTACTGCAGAAGAAGCGTTTGATTTTGGTACCCAAGCTTTAAAAGTCAATCAATCGGTGGTCGGGGATTCGCTGCGCGTGGTCGATAACACCGTCGACGAAGCGTTCGGTTTTGGTTCGTCGGTCTTAGAAGAGCAATCCGAAGTCAGTCAACACGCCATTGATTCGATCAAATCGATGGCCGGCCAACAAACCGAAACCACCAAAGCGGCGATTGCCTTAGCCAACAACGCGAAAGCGAGAGAGCAAACGGGCAGCAATGAATCCGATAACTCTACGCTGAAAAAATTATCTCTCATCCTTGGGATCATCGGGACGATGGTCACCATTGGGGTGGTCATGACAAGGCGCGTATCATGAAACAGACGCATACATTAGAACCCGATCAAACGCTGACCTTCAATGCGGGTCAGTCCGGTAAGTACCTTATTTTGCGTGAGACCACGCACTCATTTCTTTTGCAGGGCGATGCGATGCGTCCCATTGAGATCTTTGCCGGTGACACCGTTGATGTCTCCCGTTTTGACAAGCTCGAGCTGCACAATCATCAGACCGTGGATGTGACGTTTGAATACCAAGTGTCGGACGTACTCATCATGACCAAGGCGCAGAAAATTAGCGTCAATAACGCGCTGTTGGTCAGTGAAATTGAAAAGCCTATCCAAGTGAGAAACGTGCTCGATCCCGTTAAGGTGAGCGAAGTGGAAACGCCCGTGACTGTCGCGGAAATTCAAGCGCCGGTGGAGGTTCAAAAAGTACAAGAACCCGTCAAGGTTAGTGACATTGTCACACCGATTAAAGTTTCAGAAATACAAACACCTATCACTATTAATGAAGTGCAAGCGCCAGTAGACGTCCATCGCGTGGCCGAGCCGATCACCGTAGACGAAATCACTCAACCGTTAACCATTGAACGGATCCAACAACCGGTGAATGTCGAGGTCGGAAATGCCTCATTGGACGTGCAAGCGACCATCACTAACAGCGAACTGAAAGTCACGTCGGATCCGGAGCGCGTGACGTTCTACCCAATCGGAACGGGCACCTTGCGAATCACTGGGCAATCACAGACCATTCGAGGAAAAAGCGCAAGAAAGGCACTCATCTTACAAGCCCCGACGACCAATAAAGGCCTAGTCCTGGTGAAAGGGTTCTTGGAGTTACACCCGGGCGGGCATTTGATGCTCAACACCAATCAAGCGGTGAATTTTTTCGGGTCTAGGAATGACTACATTCGATTAGGAGAAGCGATATGATGCTGTCATTAACCAATCCAGAGATTGCTAGCGCCGACAATGGCGTGTTGAACGTGGAAGCGAACCACGACAAGCAAACGAAGTCCATCTACGATTCAAACCGAAAGGCGACGTTCTTGTTATCAACTCACGTCGAGCTACTCGATTTGAGCATTAACCGCTTTATGCGTCATCAAGCAATGCCGCACAACGAATCAGGCGGTTCACGCTCGATTTTGTCCAGGTTTGCTTTTGTCCATATCATTTTTTTAGCGGCTAACGGCACCATAGTGTCTTCGCGAGCGTTGACTCTGTATTTTGCCCCGAATTTCCTTTATAGCTACCCATTGTTTCTTATCAAACCGAAAGCCGCGAGCAAGCTTGAGATTTCGATTTCAAACGTTGACGCCACAGTCGTGCTGCATTCGAGTCTCCTTGTGAAATCGGAGGAAGAATGAGATGGCTACTGTTACTCGCCAGTGGCTTACTGGCCGGAGTGTACCTTATGAATAAGAAAACCATCGATGAGACGGTCAGCAACTTTGTGCTGTCCGCTCGTAGCGAAACCCGCATGCTCGGCGTGCATGGCGACTTAAAGAAAGTCGTGCGTCGAGCGCTCGAACTGTCCCCGTATGATTTTGGCATCACGGAAGGCCTACGCACCGCAAAACGCCAATACCAACTCTATCAGGAGGGCTTGAGCCAGCTCGATGGGGCTAAACGTCTCAGCCGGCACCAATCTGGCCATGCGATCGATTTCGTGGCTTACGATGAGAACAACAAGGTGACGTGGGACTTTAAGTACTACGACGCCATCAGTAAAGCCTTTAAACAAGCGGCGCGAGAGCTGAATGTCGCCATTGTTTGGGGTGGTGACTGGAAGAGCCTTAAAGACGGTCCGCACATTGAATTAAGTCGTCGGGTGTACACATGATTGGCGCGCTTGTTAATCTCGTGACCGGTGGTGTGGCTGCGTATAAACAGCACAATCAAAACCGAGCTGAAACTTTAAAGCGCAAAGACGAACTTGAGAGCGAGAAGCATCAGGCGAGGGTGCGTCGACTTCAAAGCGGCGAAGAGCAGGCCAGTAGCCTCGATGAAGTCAGCATTAGAGAGCGGGGATTCAAAGACGAGTTCATTCTGCTAGTGGTATTTGTCCCACTGATTTTGTCATTCATCCCTAATTATGCCCCCTATGTTGAGCAAGGCTTTAACGCGCTGCAGCGTATACCCAATCCGTATTGGTTTGTGGTGGGTGCGGTTGTAGTTGATACGCTCGGGATGCGCGCCATGGTGCGCTATCTCCTCGAGTTTTACGTCTCGCGATGGAAGGGGAAATGATGAGCTTTATCGACACACTGATTATTGCGTTCATGACAGGCGGAGTCTCAAGCCTGGGCACGATTGCGGCTTTGAAAACGGACATTAATTGGATAAAGCGAGTGCAACAAGACCAAGAGCAACGGATACGAAAACTGGAGATACCGAATGAAAGGACACAAGTGCAAAGGCCGCCGACCAAACGGCCAACTTAAGAAAGGTTACACGCTCAAGAACGGGCGCGTGGTAAGGGCGAACACCACACGAAAACGCTACAAAAAACGTCGATAAATCAGATCAATCACAGGGCTATTTCTTTAGGACAGTGGCCCTCTCTGTCTTCCTTAAGACAACAATCTGTACTTTAGTCATCCAGTTTCACAGTTAATGATTTAAATCACTGTTATAACTAGGATTTATGATTATAATCCCTTCCCATAAATCAGACTAGACAGAAAAACTCTGTTTTTAAATGCAGAATAATTCGGTCTAATAGCTGTTAAGTTATTATTCAAATATGGTGGTATATGAAGGATTTAGATGATCATAAAAAAATTGCTGTTCTAATAGATGCTGACAACACTCAATACTCAAAGCTAAACCTGATTCTTGACGAAATATCAGCTCATGGACACATGGTTATCAAAAGAGCGTATGGTGACTGGTCTAGTGAATATTTGAAGAACTGGAAGGGAGTTTTAAACGAGCTTGCTATCCAGCCTGTTCAGCAGTTTGCTTATACCCAAGGAAAAAATGCTACAGATGCATATCTAATAATAGATGCAATGGATTTGCTATATTCAGGAAAGTTTGATGCATTTGCTATTGTGTCTAGCGACAGTGATTTTACGAAACTAGCGTCGCGTCTACGTGAGTCCGAAATATTTGTTTTTGGAGTCGGAAAAAATACGACACCCGTAGCATTTAGAAATGCTTGTGACGACTTTATTTACACTGAGAATTTGGGATCTGAAGATACCGAAGAGACTGCAAAGGCGCCAAAGGCAAAAGGTGATAAACAAGTTAACGTAAAACAACTTATACCCGTGCTTAGTAAAGCGTGGGAGAGATTTCAGGATGATTCAGGTTGGGCAAATGTATCACCTGTCGTTGGATTTGTGAAACGAGCAAAGCCAGATTTTGATCCTCGAACTTACGGTGTATCAAAACTACCAGAAGTAATAGCTCTTCTAAAACATGAGTTTGAAATGACTAAATATAAAGGGAAAGGGACGGTTAATATTATTGCGTATCGCCCTAAAAAGACTTAACAAATTGTTCAACTGGATTCCAAAACATTTGGCAAATTTGTAATGGTCAACTTTTGTGATTACGCTGGTCACATTAGGTTTGGTTGCATTGTTTTGTCACAAGTTAATAAGGCGTTAAATGAATAGGAGTACACTTTTGGATTGGAACGTATTTTTTAGCACTATCAGCCAAACATCGGGCGCTATAGTGGGAATTTTTGCTGCGTTTTTGATTACAAAAATAGTTTCAAACCAAGCAGAATTTTCGCAGGACAAAGCAGACGCTTCAAATTCAATATTAAAGTCTGAAGCTTTATGTGATGAGGCTAAGTCGCGATATTTTAAGTGGTACAATGAGCGAATTAGAGATATAGAGCTCTGCGATATAGATGAAGCGTTTCACGAGAAAGGCGAATTGTTAACCTCTGCTGAATACTTAGAGAAGTATAATTTTTCATCTTTTGATGCTAAGGGAGATATTGTTCCATTATTAGAAGAAAAAATAGCGGAATTTCACTCTATAAGAGCGAAAGAACAGGCAGAGCGAGACAAGTTCGAAAACAATACATTTGGCATTGCATATGCAATGCCAAAGTCGCTGCATATGAAATCACTGTCATTTGTCAGTATAGATACAACGCCTGAGCGAGAAGAAATCGATAACTTATTAGTTAGAACTCTCCATCAGGTTAAAGTCAATAAGTCTCATGTCGATAAACTTAGTTCAGGGCAAGATTCGTCTAATCTGATTAACTTTTCAATAATTTCTGTACTGCTATTGTTTTTCGCTGGTGTTGTATACCCACTGAGCTTTCTTCCATTGGAAGTAAATGCGGAAATAAGTTTATCGATAGGAGCGTTTTGGGATATTCTCTTTTCTTTAAAAGGAGCAATGCTTTCATTGATATCCGTAATTTTCTCTGGGCTAATGTTAGTATTTTTAAAGGCTAATATGAAGCTCAAGCACACTGATGATACGATTGAAAAGTTGGTTAAGTTTAGCCAATTAGAAAACTATTCAAACTATTATAAAAATTATATCGATAACACAGGCACTAATGGTCAAGAATTCATTTAACAAACAATTTAAGAGTAATTCTCCACGCTTGGCATTTTTGGTTTGAATTAAGTTTAGTGTTTACGGCGTTCAATTTAAGTGTCGTGGTAGCGTGGCTTACACCTTAATTGGTCGTTATACGAATGGAGTTTAAATGCAATTCAGTGACTTAAAGGAAGTTTATTTCAGTGAGCTTAATCGAATATACAACTTTAATGAAAAGCTAACATTTCCAGTTAGTTTGCTTGCAATACTTGGTGGCGTACTTGTAACTATTGTTAAGGTTTATACTAGTGAGTCTGAGCCAGATTTACTTTTTAGTATCAGTCTTCTTATGTCGGTAATATTTTTTATTTTGTCCTGTACCT
Source organism: Vibrio crassostreae (assembly GCF_024347415.1). Classification (NCBI taxonomy): domain Bacteria; kingdom Pseudomonadati; phylum Pseudomonadota; class Gammaproteobacteria; order Vibrionales; family Vibrionaceae; genus Vibrio; species Vibrio crassostreae. The sequence continues at coordinate 681,269 of NZ_AP025477.1, read as the reverse complement.
TCATATGCTATTCAATTCTCTCAAAATTCGAGTATAGAATTGCACCTAAATATACAGAGTTACTCGCCTATAAGAAGGAAATAGAGCATTATGAAGAAGAACAAGCTTCTTATAACAAAGCTCATAGTTTAAATGTTGGCAAAGCTGAAAATTATGAAGACTATTTAAACCGGACATTCTCAGAGTGTATAGATCATAACTCTTCTGTTAATTTAAAACGAACAGTTTGGTTGTCAAGGAGTCTACTGTGCTCTGTTATTTGTGCTGTATTTTTAGCTGCGTCTTCTATTGGTTATTTCAAAGTGCTTAGTGATCAGTCTTCAAAACCAATCAATGTGAGAGTTGTAGAAGAAAGTAAAACAATTGCACCATGGCGGTAAATTCGTTCAACAAACTGTTTAAAAATGATTCGCAATACGTGGCATTTTTACTATGCGTTTTTTTAGTGGTCAGGGTGGTATATGGAGGCTTTGGTATAGCGTGCCTCACACCTTAACAAGACGTTTGCTTTAAGATGGAGAATAAAATTTGAAATGGGTTGATTCATCAAAGGGGATATGTGATTACTTTTTCGCTTCCGTACCATTGATAAGTTTGATATTTGTCATTTTTGCTTACTTTCATACAGTTCACCCAAGATTTGAGCAGCATGATGAACTAGAAAGAACAAAAGGCTTCCTAGGTGATGCTGAGTCTCGTCTTGCAGTGCTTTCTGATAAAGTAGCAGATTTACAAAACGCCAATAGGAAAACTGCTAATCAAAAAAGCTATGCAGAACAATTGTACTTTTCAGTTGTAGACGCCGAAACTCGATTCGAATATTTGATAAACAGCGATAGGCTTTACTTTAGTAAAGAAGACATTATCACTGAATATAGGAAGTATTTTGAACAAACTGTGAGTGAAGGTGGCTCAATGGCTAACCCGTTATCAATAAAAGCAATTGAGGTAGTAGTAAGTAGCTCACAACAAAGTGATTTACTTATTGTGGATGAATGGTCTTGTGGCTCTGGAGGCTGTATTGGCCCATTATTCATAAGTATAAATGATGCTTATTGTTTTAGTTCTTGGGCTCATACTCAAACGATAGAACAGTTGGACAGTCTAATTTCCCTTGAGTGTGGAAAATTCTCTAATGATAACAAAGTATTTCTTACGGACATCGTTTACTGATTAAACCTACTAAGTTGCTTCAGACTGCAGGCACTCTGAGTTTATACGGTGCAATAATTAAGGTTATAGCATTGTTTACATATTATGTATTGTTAGCAATCACTAAACGTATTAGTAAAAAACGCTTGTTTAGGCGCTTTCTTCTTGTTTTTTCGTCTGTTTCTTCTGATTTGTTCTTAACGCTTCGAGTATTTCTTTCATGCGCTCTGGGGTCGCTTTGGGCGCGTTTGGTGCCGGCGCTGTGCGGTTTGTAGAGCGGGGAAGTTGCGCTGCCATATTGTCGCCCTCCATTGATGCCCATTCGGCGATGAACTCGTGATATTCTTGAATTTTAGCCCCGATGTATTCTCGGTAACTGGTGTCAGTATAACACAAGTTGTCGTAGCGCTGAGGCCACACCTTCTTGTGGATCCCGTTACCGGATTGCTCGTCAACGTGGAACGCCATCGTCATGGCCGTGTCTATGCGTTGCAATAGGCAAGGCAGATTATTGAGATCTTGAAAGAACGTCGCCGCGTGGAAGCCTCCAGAGCCCGTAAACATTAGCTCTCCGGTGGTCGCATTATTGCCGATGGGTATGTCTATCAACGCACCAGTGTTTTCAGCTAAGGCAATCAAGCCAATCTCATCGCGTTCGTCGAGCGCTTGGGCTAACTGAATGTATTCCTCGTCAGAAATGAGGGCCAGAAGCACGGCTTGCGCGAGGATAATAGGGTGCTCATCACCCGAAAAAAAGATCACTTGCTCGAGACACACAACGTGTTTGCGCGTCTCACAGTCGACTGCCAAACCGCTGACTTGGCTGGTCCACATGGCATCGCCCGCGATGAAGATGTTCGGGTTGGCTATTATCGTTGTCATGACGTTATACGTTCCTAAGGTCAAGAAGCTTATCTCGAGGGTTTTGGCTCTGAATGGCGCCGTTATTTGAATTTGGCCGGGATCCAGGGCTTGGGCGGCATACGTCGACCACCACGAAATGGCAAGGGATGCTCCTTGGCTGGATAGTATTTCGGGGACTCAATTTTGCCGTGGCGCTCAACCAGTTGCCGGTGCTCGTCACGCCAGTACGCAAAACTGAGCAATTCCTTGGGATTGAATTCGCGATCTTCGGGGGTAATCAGAATGGCGCGGTCGACGTTGATACGAAATCCGTTCCAACGATGATCCAACGGTAAGTAGCCACGGGCGTGAATGTTCATCAATTTTTCGGCCAGTGGATTGACCGGTACCGCGCCAGACAGCCAACGCTTGATCGTGATCGGTTGCACGTAAAAATACGCGGCGGCTTCATGAATATCGTCGAAGTAGCGATTCAATAGATCGGCAAAACGGGGAGTGAGCATGTGATCTCCTTCAAGTTATCAAACATCCGTCGAATTATTTTTTCGATGACAAAACACGATGTCCATCGGTGAATTCGATGAAACGGGTCGTCAAACCGGAAAAAAGAACAGTGACGAAAACTAGGTATAACGGAAAATGGAAGGACGAAAACTAATTAATGATCGTATTTATGTGGAAACATTTTGAATTTCAAGCGTCTATAACACGCGTGTACGCAAAATCTGAAAGAACTAACGTACTGAAACTTATCAGATTTCACGCACTTCGGTGCGTATTATGTACGTTATGTTAAATTGTTTTTGGGGATTATAAGGCAGATATCTTTATGTGATGCCCTGCCTTTATATTGAGTCGATAGTCTCTAATTTATACTGTGTATTTAACCATATTGGCTATTTACCATAAAATACCTAATAACCAGTGATAATAATCTTCGATTTTAACCCTGGTATTAGTTAGAGATTAACCGCCAGCAAATTTAACTTTGTAGCCTTTCTTTTCAAGGTGCGCTTTGATCTTGTCACGAGCATCTCCTTGAATTTCGATGTTACCATCTTTTACTGAGCCGCCGCAGCCGCACACTTTTTTGAGTTCTGCTGCCATTAGTTTTAATGGTGCGTCATCTAGGTCTAAGCCAGTTACGACAGAAACGCCTTTGCCTTTACGGCCTTTGGTTTCTTTTTGGATTCGAACGATACCATCGCCTTTAGGACGTTGGACTTTCTCTTCTTCAGGTTTAATACGACCTGTTTCTGTTGAATATACTAGGCTCATAAATTACTTCTTTTGTTGCTCTGCTTTTTGTTTTGCGAGTAAGTAAGCTTCTATATGACGCTGGATTGCAATCTTGCCGCCTTTGATTAAGCGACCGTTAAACATGCAATACCACGCATTAGGCTCACCGGTGTCATTCTTGATTTGGTAGCCGTTGAAGTTTTCAGTCGAGCCACCAGTTCCTCTCGACTTATTTAATGACGTGAATTCTTTTGGATCAATAATAGACGCGGTTTCAATCCACCAATCAATACTCTTTTTTACGGCAGCTAGGTTGCCCTGAATAACGTTGTTTTTTAATTTAGCACGCCAAACTGTGTTATTAGCATCTATCGATTGAAGATGGACGCTTCGGTAAATTGAATTAGCCATATCTATTAATCATCTTTTTGTTTTCACTACATTAATCATAAGTATACTTATAATGATATCAAGCATAATATGGTAAAAAAACCTGTTGAGGTACGGTAATTTGAGAAAAAAAGTCCCTATTTTAACCGACTCTGTGATAATTAATTCATTTGTTGAAAAATTAAACAGGCACGCGACAATTGAAATTATAGATGAATTGACAGGATTTCAATACTCTCACAATTCACTGTTGGGTATCTACAGTGATTGGAATCGCTATCATGCGTTCTGTACCAAACATCGTATTAACACACTTCCCGCTTCTATAACCGCTGTGCGTCGATTTCTTGAGACGGAGTCCAACGATAGAAAATACGCATCCTTGAAACGTTACACTGCAACGCTTAGTATGTTACATACTGTGTTGAGCTTTGCTAACCCGATCAAGCATAGGCAAGTTCGCTTTACCCTGCTCCACTTACAATCTCAAATGGCCGGTGACGCCAAACAAACCAATGCTATGACATCTGTGCATCTCACTGATTTAAATACGTTACTCTCCCATGATAAAGCAAACTTGAAAGAGATCAGAGACATCGCTATTTATAACGTTATGTTCGAGTGTGCTTTAAAGCGCTCAGAACTTAAGGCGTTGTCGATGACCGATGTTGAGTACGTTGAAGATCATTACCAAGTAACAGTCAAAGATTCAGCTTATCAGTTATCACAAATAGCCAGTGTTGCACTTCAACGTTGGCTTTCGTTTACTGGACCAAAAGACGATTTGCCTGTGTTTCGTGCGATAGACAAGCATGAGAATATTGGTTTACAGCCTTTAGATGATTCGTCCATTTACCGAATATTGAGAAGAGCAAGCGACTTACTTCAACTTCCAGAAAACCACCATTTCTCTGGAAATTCGATTCGTGTTGGTGCCGCACAAGAGTTGTCGAAACAAGGTCTTAAGATTAGAGAGATTCAGGACTTTGGTCGCTGGCTTAGCCCTGCCATGCCAGCCCAATATGTGGGTTTCACGGGAGCGGCTGAGAGTGAGAAGATGAAGTTTAAGGCGCTAATACCTTGGCAATAAACGGTTCGTAATTACTTGGATATTGTTACTTGGATATAAGTTGTGGCTAAATGATAGATTCGTAAAAAACGGCTAGCTTTAAAAACAAAAAGTGCCTTGGCGAAAGCTTAAGGCACTTTTGGGTTCAGCTCTAAGTGAACGAAAACGAGTTAGAAACCTAAGAAAGGCTTGTTCTCACGCAGTTCTCTAAGAACTGGCTGAATTTGTGGCCGTCATGCTCAACCATTTTAGGGAACATGGAGATTGGCGTCATACCTGGGAAGGTGTTGACTTCGTTCAGATAGATTTCGTTGTCTTGCGTTAAGAAGAAGTCGATACGAGATAAATGGCGGAGCTTCATCTGTGTAAACACTTTTCGAGCGCTTTCTGCAATCAGTTCACGCTGCTCATCAGTGAGGTTGCTTGCTTCAACTTCAGTGATCGAGTGACTGTCTGCACTGTACTTCTCTTCGTAAGAGTAAAATGCGCCGTTCGGTGCAATCACCTCGCCCGGTTTGCTGATATGTAGCTCGCCATCGATTTCATAAGCAGCAACTTCTAGCTCTCTAGGCACCACTGATTTCTCAACCAATACTTGGTCCGAGAAAGTGAACGCCTTGTTGATAGCCTCGCTCAAATCTTCTACTTGGTTAACTTGGTAACAACCTACAGAAGAACCTTGACGAGCCGCTTTCACGAACACTTTACCCCACTTTTCATATGCTTGAGTTGCTTGTGAATGAGCTTGATCATTGTTGTCTGATAAGAACAGGTACGGCGTGTTTGGAATGCCAAGTGCGTCGTACCATAGCTTTGAAGTGATTTTGTTAAAGCTGTTGTTACTCGCTTCTGAACCACAACCTAGGTACGGGATTTTAGCCATTTCAAACAGTGATTGAATATCACCTGTTTCACCTGGGAAACCGTGGATGCAAGGAACAATGAAATCGACTTTAGATGTTAAATTGTCACCGCGCAGGGTTTGATCGTTAATATCAAGATAAACCAATTCACCTGAATCAAGACACCAGCCTTCGTTTTTAATTTCAACTCTCACAACGTTGAAATCTGCAACGCTATTGAGTTGTTCGAAAAGGTAATTGGCTGAAACTAAAGACACTTCATGCTCTGAAGATCCACCGCCGCAAAGTAGAAGTATGTTTGTGGTGTTCATGGGTAAATTCGGTCCTTGAAACTAGGAATACTGACTTCAATGATAAACAAAAGTCGAGATAGGTACAGTGTTTTGATTGTTAAAATTGCGTTCGAAAGATCGAGCGATTAACTATTAAACAAAACAGCGAGTCTTAAAACAAAAGAAGGAGCATTTGCCCCTTCTTAATGAATCAAAACTTAGTTCAACTTGTTAAGCGTTGGGTATTCAGAGTTCTTGATGTCATCAATGCTCTTAACGAACGGCTTCAAGTTTTGGAAAGTGTTCGGCAGTGTTGAGATTGCCTTTTTAGCGTCTAAGCGCGTTGCGTAGTCACCGTAAAGTACGGTGAACCATTTGGTACCGTTAACCATTTTGTAGTTTTCCCAAACTGGTTGAGAACTCGTAGGTAGCATTTTCACGAAAGAATCGACTTTACTTTGGCTGCCAACAGCAACAACTTGAACTGTGTAACCAAAACGCTGATTCATGTCTTGCTGTTTCTTGGTTGGGCCTGTCACTACTGCAACTGGCTTCGCTTGAGTCGTTTGAGTGACTTTCTGTTCAACAGGTTCAGTTCTGATCACGTTGACAACGTTTTCTTCAACAACGCCTGTTTGCTCAGATTGAGATACAACTGGAGCTTCAACTTTGGCCGTTTTGTATTCTTCTTGATAACTATCTGAAGTGACATTGGTAACGTAGTCGTCAGATACACATGCAGCCAAGAGCAGTGGCAAAGTCACAATTGCAAATTTTTTCATGGAAAGCTCTATATCCTTAATAATAATTACTATAAATCATGCCGATACGTCGGTTTAGAATCAAGTTAACTTTGAGATTATACACCATTAGTGGGTGACCTATTTCACAAACTTTATGCAGTGCCTGCTTATTCATCTTAATTCGGTGAATTTGCCATCAACCCGTGAGTGCAAAGTAAGTTACGATGAACTTACGTTCATTGCTAGGATATGTCTATGAATCATCTTGATCCCCTACTTAAACCCCGTTCAATCGCTGTTGTTGGTGCTTCTCAACGAGAAACGCGTGCAGGGTATATCGTCATGAACAATTTGTTGCACGGGGATTTTAAAGGTGCAGTGATGCCAGTTACGCCAAAATATGACTCTGTGGCAGGCGTACTCTCTTATAAAAACATTTTGTCGCTACCGATCGTTCCTGACCTTGCCATTTTATGTACCAATGCGACCCGTAATGTCGCCATTTTTAAAGAACTAGCCGAGAAAGGTATAGCCTCTGTCATTGTGCTTTCTTCCGACATGCAGCAAGAAAGCGATAATGGTGAGACGTATGATGAACGATGCCTAGCGATTGCCAAAAAACACAACATTCGAGTGTTAGGTTCCAATAGTTTGGGAGTAATTGTCCCTTGGTTAAATTTAAACGCCTCATTCTCTCCTGTGACAGCATTACCCGGTAAGATCGCCTTTGTTTCTCAGTCTGCAGCTGTGTGTACCACGATTCTCGATTGGGCTAATGACAAAGAGATCGGTTTTTCGGCGTTTATCTCTATAGGTAATGGCAGTGACATCGAATTCTCGGAGTTATTGGATTATCTGAGTACCGATTCTCACACCGAAGCGATATTACTTTATGTAGACAGCATTACTGATGCGAGGCGCTTTATTTCTGCAGCGCGTGCGGCATCGCGCAACAGACGAATTCTAGTGCTAAAAGGCGGACGAACAGCGAAAGGGCGAGCGGCCGCAATGGCACACACCGGTGGTGCCGATACTTTAGATATTATCTACGATTCCGCGATTCGCCGTAGTGGTATGTTGCGAGTTAAGAACTTACATGAATTGTTTGCTGCGGTAGAGACACTGACTCATTCAGTACCATTGCGTGGTGAGCGTTTGGCTATTGTTACCAACGGTGGCGGCCCTGCGATTATGGCCGTGGATACGCTATTTGACCGCGGTGGCAAGCTCGCAGAGTTTTCACAAGAGACTCTTGATAAGTTGAACAAGGTGTTGCCATCTAGTTGGTCTCACAGCAATCCTATCGATATTGTTGGTGATGCTGGTGATCAGCGTTATATCGATACCATAAACATCTTACTCGATGGCGATGAAGCGGATGCGATTCTTATCATGCATAGCCCTTCTGCGATTGCACATTCCGCTAGAACGGCTGAACGAATTATTGAAGCGATTAAGAAGCACCCTCGCCACAAGCGCTTTAACATCCTGACGAATTGGTCTGGTGAGTTAACAGCTAGGCCAGCGCGAAAGCTGTTTACCGAAGCGGGTTTCCCGACCTATCGAACGCCTGAAAGCTCAGTGGTCGCATTCATGCACTTAGTCGAGTACAGACGAAACCAACGTCAGTTAATGGAAACGCCTACCACGGCAGAAAAAGTACATATTGAAGATCTAGCAGATGCGAAAAGTTGGATAGAACGACAACTACTGGATAAAGACACAGTTAGCCTTGATACTCACCAAAATAGCCAGTTTTTCAAGAGTTTTAACCTCGATGTGCTACCGACATGGATTGCTTCTGACCCAAGTGAAGCGGTACACATTGCAGAAACAATTGGTTATCCGGTTGCCGTAAAACTTCGTTCGCCAGACATTGCACACAAGTCAGACGTTCAAGGTGTGATGCTCAATTTACGAAACAGCAGTGAAGTTGCCAATGCTGCTCAGGCAATTCTCGATCGTTCTCAACTATCCTTCCCTACAGCTCACATCCACGGCTTGTTAATTCAAGGTATGGCCAAGCTCGCGGGTGGCCAAGAGCTACGAGTCAAAGTAACAACCGATGAAACCTTTGGCCCAATCATTTTACTTGGACAAGGTGGTTCGGAGTGGGATGAATCGATTGATGCGGCCGCTGCTTTCCCACCGCTCAACATGACACTGGCGCGCTACTTGATTATTCGAGCGATAAAAAGTGGCAAGATTCGCCTACAAAAGCTCCCTAACCCGATTGATATAGAGGGCCTTTCTGAATTATTGGTTCGTATATCGCAGATGGTCGTTGATTGCCCTGAAATACATGATTTAGATATCCATCCAGTACTGGCCAACGGAGACAAGTTCACGATCTTAGATGCCGATATCATATTGAAAGCTTACGAAGGAGACCCGCAAGAAAGGTTGGCCATTCGCCCTTACCCAGTCGAGCTTGAAGAACGTATCCAGCTAAAAGATGGAACCGAAGTGTTGTTACGCCCTATTCTGCCCGAAGATGAACCGCTCCATGCTGACTTTATTAATCGCGTATCTAAAGAGGATCTTTATAAACGTTTCTTTAGTGATGTCGGTGAGTTCAATCATGAAGCGTTGGCTAATTTTACTCAGATTGATTTCGATAGAGAGATCGCCTTTGTTGTGGTGCGTGAAGAACAAGGGGTTCCTGCAATCATCGGTGTATCGAGAGCGCTGATTAACCCAGAGAACACCGATGCCGAGTTTGCGATTCTGATACGTTCCGATCTGAAAGGTGTCGGCTTAGGTCGTATTCTGATGACGAAAGTTATCGATTACTGCCGAGCAAAGCAGACTAAACAGATGTCGGGTATGACGATGCCAACCAATAGAGGGATGCTGACACTAGCTCAAAAGCTCGGTTTTAAGCTAGATATCAGTTTTGAAGACGGTACTGCAGATATGGTGTTACCGTTACTTTAACGCCCATGTCTTTTTAAGATGTTGGATACACCAAGACTTGGCGTCGCCCATTTTGTTACGTCGCCAAGCCATGACGATATCGATCGGCTGTGGTTCTGTACCCGAAATCTGCTGTAGTACGCCAGATTCAATCAGCGGCTTAGCAATACTACTCGGCAAGGTGCCAATCCCTAATCCACTTGTCAGAGCTTCAACCTTTGCAGGGAAACTTGTCACGGTTAAACGAGGTTGCTTCTCTAGAATGTTTCGACTTAAAGCGGGTTGATCGCGTGCAGTATCTGCGATTGCAATTACCCTGTAACTTTCTCTAGCCTTTTGGTCAAACTCGCCAGAACGCTTGTGAACGTAGTGGTTTGATGCCGCGACCCATACCATTTCCATCTTGCCGATTACGTCACTTTTCATATCGTTCGGGATGGTGTCGAGTTTCGGGCAAACAAGCAGGTCAGCACGACCATCGGTGAGTGATTCCCAGCATCCAGCTAAGATCTCTTCTTGTAAGCGAACGCGTGTTTTGCTGATTTTCCCTAGTTCATCGACTAACGAGAAGAAATTAGCAATCGGAATAATGCCATCGAAAGCAATGGTTAAATCCAACTCCCAACCGTTAGCAAGAATACTCGCATCGTTAACGAGTTGTTCAGTGGCACCCAGAATGATCCTACCTTGCTCTAATATTAACCGCCCCGCTTCAGTGAAATTGGCGCGGTGTCCTGAGCGGTCGAAAATCATGATATCCAAGTCTTGTTCTAACTTCTGGATTTGATAACTCAATGAAGAAGGTGCTCGGTCCAGTTCATTCGCTGCAGCTGCGAAACTCCCACGACGATCAATGGCATCTAATATGTGTAATGCTTCAAGTGTTATTGGACTATGCATAGCTTTCCTACTTTATAAATGAGACTTGAATCACAAAAACAGAAGCATTCAGGTTATGAATGGAACTGTAAAAATCTTTTTAATACAGTCATTTAAGAGTGTTAATTATGAACTAGTTGATAAGATTGAAAATTATTTAAATGCAAATAATAGTAATTATCATTTAGATCCAATATTATCTTTCGCAAATCAAGATAATACTATGGAATTAAGGTAACTATCAGATGTATAAGCAATCCCTACTCTCTGCTTCAATCGTTTTAGCGCTTTCATCAACATCAGCCTTTGCTGAAGATTATGCCCTATTTGACGAGGTTGTTGTATCTTCGACTCGTACTAATCAAACACTTATCAATACAGCAGCTTCTGTTACTGTCATCTCGGATAAGCAAATTGAAGAAAATATGGCGAAAGATGTGAATGAAATCTTCGAATACACTCCGGGTGTAACGATGAACTCAAGCTCTCGCCAAGGTGCACAAACCATCAACATTCGTGGCATGGAAGGTAAACGCGTCAAGATCTTAGTAGATGGCTCGTCGCAACCAGGTTCATTTGATGGTGGCCCTTATGCATTTATCAACTCTAGCGGTATTTCAATCGATCCCGACATGTTAAAAAGCGTTGAAATCATCAAAGGCGCTGCTTCAAGTTTACACGGAAGTGACGCTATTGGTGGTGTTGTTGCTTTCGAAACTAAAGACCCTTCTGACTTCTTGAAAGATGGCGAAAACTTCGGTGGACAAGCGAAACTGTCTTACTCTTCAGAAGATAACTCGTTCAGTGAGCATGTTGCATTAGCTAATCGATTTGGTGATCTTGAAACATTGGTTGCCTACACGCGCCGTGACGGTGAAGAGCTTCAAAACTTCCGCGACTCGAATAACTTAGAAAATTACGCGGTAGAAGATCAAGACACATCAGCAGATAACCTATTGGTAAAACTGCAATATCAATTGAATGAAAGCCATCGTATCGAGTTTTTAGCTGAGCTAATCAAAGATACTTCAGACTCTGACATCTACCACTCAAGTTACGATAGCTATACTGGTGCTGATGACACAACACAAAATCGCTTCGCTATTAAGCACATTTGGTTCGCAGATGGCGCTATCGCTGACACAGTGACGAGCAAAGTGTCATACATTTCTAAGGAAGAAAATGGTGTGACGAAGCGCTTTAAGCCAGCGGGTCCAGGTATGCAACCTTGGGTGCCAGCCAACAACGATAACTTGCAAACCAAAGATTATGAATACACAGAAGATAAGCTTGAGATCGAAACGCAGTTAGATAAAGAGATTAACAACCATTACCTAGTTTACGGTGCGACATATACACATAGTGACATTAGCAATACAAACATGGAGTACAACTCTGATCCTGCTACTGATGACCAGCTTTATGTATACACTCCTGATGCTAAAGAGCAGAAATTTGGTCTGTTTGTACAAGACGAAATTAGCCTAATGAACGACAAACTTGTTGTTACTCCAGGTGTTCGATTTGACTACTTCTCAACGGATCCAGGCAACAATACGGCAGAATCGTTAACTGATTTCTCAGATTCCGCGGTGACTGGACGTTTAGGCTCAACATACAAACTTACTGATACAGGCACCATCTTTGGCCAAATTAGCCAAGGCTTTAGAGCCCCTTCTTTCGATGAACTGTACTACACGTATGACAACCCAGGACATGGTTACGTAAATGACCCAAACCCGGATCTTAAGTCTGAAACCAGTATCTCTTACGAGCTAGGTTACCGTCATAATACTCAGGCTTCTTCATCTGAAATTGCGGCTTATTACAGTGATTACGATGATTTCATTGAAACTGTGGTAACGAAGAAAGTTGGTGGTACCACACACTACTCTAACGTTAACTTAGATTCAGCAACAATTAAGGGTGTTGAATTCTCTAACACGTTACTTTGGGATGTTTTAGTGGGCGCACCTGCAGGTATTTCAACTCATTTCGTGGCGTCTTACACTGAAGGCGAAGACGGTAACGGAAATGCGCTAAACAGTGTGAATCCTTGGAATGCAGTATTTGGTCTTAACTATGATGCGCCAAACCAAAACTGGGGTACTAGCCTTAAGTTAAACTACACAGCTAGCAAGTCTGGTTCAGACATCAACTTCGAGGACGAAAGCGGCGGCAACGCTGATCAAGCTGAGCTTCCGAGTGCTACGGTTGTTGACCTGACAGCTTACTACAAGCCAATGAAAGATCTTACTATTCGTGGTGGTGTATTCAACTTAACTAACGAAGAGTACTACCGTTGGAACGACATTCGCGGCGATGATGAGCTTTATAAAGAGAACTCACAAGCGGAAAGAAACTACGGTATTTCAGCTAAATACGAATTCTAATTCGTTAAAAACCTGAATTGCAGATACTAAAAAGCCAGCTAAATTGAAGTGACCCCGTAAAGTTGGACATTTCTGTTAAGCGGCTTTCAAGGCCTGAGTTCGATATTCTATCGGAGTCAGGCCTTTTAGTTTCACTTTTATACGTTTGGTATTGTAGTACTCGATGTATTCTTTAATTTGCTCTATCAGAGCATCTGCATCTTCAAAGCTTTGGTTGTGATACATCTCTGTTTTGAGTAAAGCAAAAAAGTTTTCAGCAACCGCATTATCCAAGCAGTTACCTTTTCTCGACATGCTTTGCGTTAACCCACTCTCCGCTACCTTTTTCTGATACTGTCGATGGCGATATTGCCAACCTTGATCGCTGTGTATAATTGGCTTTGAGTTGGGTTTCAGCTTTGATATAGCCTCCGTCAGCATATCCGTGACAAGCGGCAAGCAGGCATTTTGGGCCACTCTATAAGCAACCACTTCCTGAGTAAACAAGTCGACAATGGGAGACAAGTATACTTTCTGCTCTTTGACTTTGAACTCCGTGACATCAGTTACCCACTTTTCGTCGGGTTGAGTCGCACTAAAATCTCTTTCAAGCACGTTGGGAGCTGCTGTTCCAGACTCTCCTCGGTATGAACGATACTTTTTAATCCTGACTGTCGATTTAAGGTTCAGCTGAGCCATAAGTCTTTGAACCGTTTTGTGATTAAGCACGACCCCCTGATTTTTTAGTTCCAAGTGAATACGGCGGTAGCCGTATCGACCCTTATGTTCATGATAAATTGACTTTATCAACCGCAGCTCACGTTCGTAGCTATTTGGGCGCTTGCTCGTTTGAGCCTGATAATAAAAGACACTTTTTGCCAGCTGTAGAGTGTGCAGTAAGTGCTTTAGTGGGTACTTGCCTTTAAGAGTTAGAGCTATGACCGCTTTTTCTTTGTTCGACGGTTTTTTTCCTGCTCCAACTCTTCCAACTTTTTTAGAACGGCATTCTCGGTTCGTAAGTAGACCAACTCCTCTTTTAGCTCCTCAAGCGTCATTTCATTATCAGGCTTAGTGGTACGTTGAGGTTGCTGTTTCATTGAGGGTCTTCCTTTCTGGCGCATTTTGAGCCCTTTGATACCCAGCTCATTAAATCGTTTGAGCCAGACAGAGAGTATCCCAGGGGATGAGAGGTTTAATACAGCGCTAGTGTGCGTGAGAGACCATTCATTCGTCCACATTAAATTCAATGCTTTTCGTTTTGTCTGAGCAGTAGCAGCATGCTTAGTTGGTAAAAATGAAGCAGTGCCGTGGATGGCAAACACTTGAGCCCAATACCGAATCTGTCTTGACGAAATTGAATATTGTTTGGCTAAGTAGAGAGATGACGTGCCATCTAAGTATTGCTTAGCAATGATACATTTTAGCTCTCGGCTATATTTGGACATAAAAAGACCCCCAATAATTGGTGTCCAACTATTGGGGGTCAGTTCAAATGCTGGCTTTTATTATTTCACTAAAAATTGTATCAAAAAGGGATAAAGTGAAATTACTTCTCTGCCATTTCTTTCTTAACCATTACTGCTGCAGCAATGATGAAAGTGATGATTAGACCTAGTTCCATGATTAACTCCAAAGAAAATTAACATTAAACATATAATTCGCGTGCATGATAACACAACAGATACAGAATGATACTTTTTAACCACTAATTTACTTTTTATTCGATTTAGATCAAAAAAGATGCCCTAAAGCATCTTTTTGTAAGTTAACTATTCATGAAACAACTAGATCAACCAGGGAAACCATCAGGATTGGTTGACTGCCAGCGCCATGTATCTTCAGTCATTTCAGTCAGTGTACGTGTAGCATTCCAGCCGAGTTCTTTCTGAGCTTTAGCAGGATCTGCCCAACATTCAGCGATGTCACCAGGACGACGCTCCACAAGCTTGTAAGGGATATCTTTACCGCTCGCTTTCTCAAACGCTTTAACCATGTCCAATACACTTGAACCGTTACCCGTACCAAGGTTGTAGATATGAAGACCGTCTTTGCGCCCTACTTTCTCAAGCGCTGCAATGTGACCATCAGATAGATCCATTACGTGGATGTAATCGCGAACGCCAGTTCCGTCTTTTGTTGGATAATCGCTACCAAACACAGATAGAAACTCACGGCGGCCAACAGCGACTTGAGATACAAATGGCATTAGGTTATTTGGAATACCTTGTGGATCCTCACCTAGCTCACCACTTGGGTGTGAACCTACTGGGTTAAAGTAACGCAGCAGTGTAATGCTCCAATCCGGATTGGCTTTTTGGAAATCGGTTAAGCACTCTTCAACCATTAATTTACTACGACCATATGGGTTGGTAGCGCTTGTTGGAAAGTCTTCAGTAATTGGAACACTTGCTGGATCGCCGTAGACTGTCGCTGAAGAGCTGAATACCAAGGTTTTTACACCCGCATCACGCATTGCATCAACAAGAACTAACGTGCCGTTTACGTTGTTATCGTAGTATTCAAGAGGCTTTTCCACAGACTCTCCGACGGCTTTTAGACCCGCAAAATGGATAACCGCTTCGATGTTGTGTTGCTTCATTGTTTCAGTCAAAAGCGCTTTATCACGAACGTCACCTTCAATGAAGTTGGGACGAACGCCCGATACTTTTTCGATACGTTCTAAAACGCTTGGTTTGCTGTTGTACAAGCTATCAAAAAGTACAGGCGTCATACCTGCGTTGATCATCTGGATACTTGTATGGCTACCAATGTAACCCATGCCACCTGTAACTAAAACATTCATGCTTAGCAGACCTTTTAATTAAAATTATTCAACCTATCACTTATGATACAACAACTTAGACAATGCCCACAAACGCCTGTGGCTATTAACTATCACGAGAGAACACAAATTGACCTTTTCCTTTGCGTTTCGCTTCGTACATCGCTTCATCGGCAACCTTTAGAATCACGTCGATATCACGCTCCAAACCGTCAACTAAGTGTATGCCCAAGCTCGCTCCAACATGAAGCGAACGCTGTTTATAATTCACTTCTTGCCCGATAAGCTCTAACAAACGTTCGGCTAGCTTCGCTAATAAGATTTTGTTTGTCTGCTTAATAATAAGTACAAATTCATCTCCCGACAAACGTGCAACCAAATCTCCCGCTCTTACCTGAGATAACAACCTGTTTGACACTTCTTTCAGGATTTCGTCACCTGCATCGTGTCCATAGTTGTCATTCACTTCTTTGAAGCCATCCAAATCCAAGTAGATAACCGCAAAATGCTGATTTGAATAGTGGCTCGACGTGACAACATCATCCATAACTTTATACAGTTGCGCTCTATTCGCTAACCCGGTTAATGCGTCGTGATGAGCTAAGTGTTCGAGTCTTTCCATCTCTTTAACGTTAGATAAATCAGACAGAGTTAACACCATATCAAACTCGTCTTTTTCGTTGTCTGAGGCAACTCTATTCACTTTGACAAACATAGGGACTAACGTGCCGGATGCGCTTTTCTCCCACACTTCGCCTTGCCACTGCCCATAATTTTCCAATGAGCTGCGAATAGTCGGCATGAGTGACGAAAACTGTTGCCAAGAAAATACTTCAAATGGTGTTTTGCCCACCAGCAGATCGGCGTGATACCCCAGTAGTTCAGTGACCGCTGGGTTTACCATGGTAATTACGTTGGACGAGTTAAGTACGATTAGGCCGTCTTTACTATTCTCAAAAACACCGGCCGCAATACGTTGGCGGCTCATTGCCGTTTCGATGTTCGTGACATCTTGAATTGCATAAAGGATACGGCCATGTTTTGACAATGAACGGCTACTCACTCGAAGCCAACGTTTAGATTGAAAGAGATCAGTGGTTTCCAGCAATTCGTCATTCAGTTCAATATTGGCGTTGATAACATCTTGTAAGAACCCAACTTGCTTGGTTACGATCAACTCTTGGATCAACAAGTGTTCAAGAAAGGCTTCCGAGCACTTAAAAATATCGCGAGTGGCTGCATTTGCATGAACGATGACCCCTTTTTCATCTACAACCAACAATGAGTGCTGAACGGTCTCAATGACCTCATTCGCGAACGACTTCTCTTCTTGGAGTTTATCCAGTGTAAAATTGATTTGGTTGTCCCGGTGTTGAAGCCTTTCAAGCATGGTATTAAAAGCTCGAACCAGCTCCCCAATCTCATCGCGGTTGGTTACGACTAATTTTGGCTGCTCTGATCGGCGTTCGATAAAGGCTTGCATCGCGTCATTGAGGTCAAACATCGGCTCGATAATCAAGCGTTGAACCAATTTGACCAGCACGCCGCCTAAGATCACCAGAAACAGAAGATAGACGGCTGCAACCTTGAAAATATTCGTTAAGATTGAATTAAACGTCTCTTTTGATATTGTCACTCTCAAGTTCGCGATAACAGCGTCATCCAGCGTCACAGGAACGAGCAAGAAGATGAAATGCTCAGAGATGGCAAATTGATGATCCGCGATATCGTCTAATTCATCTGCGTTCGGCCTTGGAACCAATGTGTTGTTCACTTGGTAGCTAGCAAATAGCTGTTCGTTAATGTCATAGAGTTTGACCCTGACAATATCTTTATCTGCAACGAAAGCTGACAAAATCTCTTGAGCCGAAGATTTGTCCTCAAATAGAATCGCGGCTTGTAGATTATAAGCAACACCTTGTGCTAACACTTTAACTCGCTGGATCAGGCTTTCTTTTTCTCTTTCAAACGTGACAGTGTAATTTACCGATTGAATTGTCACCAAAGTAACCGTGATGAAGATGATAATCGGTAATATCAACTTGTTTTTTATCGATATATTATTAATGAAAGACAGCATTATTGGTCCTCCACTATAGCGATTCGTAACAGGTTTGAGCCAATGACGTAGTCACCGCGCCTTGCATTCTCGAGATTGATCTTAGGTTTGAGCTTATTATCAATGTGAGTAAGCTCAATGACTCCACCTAAGTCTGTAAAGTTAGGGATATCACTGATTGTCACAGTATGTGGGGAGTGCTCTTGACTAAGGAATTGGTCATTTTTACGGTCAGACAAATACGTAATATCACACTTAGAAGTAATCGACTGTTGAACTTGGATAGCGAGCGAACGAATAGATTTCCCCTCTGTAATTGACGTCAGCACTTGGCTTACCTTTTCATCGCCA
This sequence comes from Vibrio crassostreae, assembly GCF_024347415.1. NCBI lineage: Bacteria > Pseudomonadati > Pseudomonadota > Gammaproteobacteria > Vibrionales > Vibrionaceae > Vibrio > Vibrio crassostreae. The sequence continues at coordinate 663,318 of NZ_AP025477.1, read as the reverse complement.
ATCACACAAAAGTTCACAGCGTTCATTGAGCTTTCATCATTCCAACGTATAAAATTCGCAATTCTAAAAAGGTACACCGCTTTCACTTCATAAGGTTTGAAGCTAGCTGCCGAGGTATTCAAAGGCATAATAAGCATCGTTAAAGCGGCAAGGCCTAATTTAAAGAAACCGAGCTTAATGCGGTGCTTAAGCCATTTAGAATTCATGAGAGGTCCTCACATACACCGATTCTTGATTGACGCTTTTCTGAGATGTGAATTCAGCTTGATAGCCGTCACTCTTACCTATGTTTTCAACAACCACTTCAACTAAAGGCGCTGCGGACGACTTTTTCCATGCGAGACGCGCATCAAAGGTTATTTCATGTGGGTAAGACTGCGATTCATATTGAGTGCCATCGCCTGCTACCCAATAGTCTGGGTAATTCACATTAATGTACTGGCCAATCACATCGAATTGCCAACTTTCTGTGATATTCCACATCAACTGTGCCGTGGCTAAATGTTCATTATCAATATCGTAATAAACACTCGTTTGAGGACTAGATTTAGGGTCATCACCTTTGTTTTTTCCCTCTAATGTTGTGTAGGCATAGCTCAAGTAACTGGTAATATCTTGAGTGAGCTGATAGCTTGCGCCTAACTCCAAGCCATATGTTTTCGCTTTATAATCATCAGACAGCACACCGACATAGACATGATTCGCGGGGATATCATTTGGGTCATAACTGTGGAAGCGAAGGTTGTCATGTTCACTCAGATATATCGTCGCATCGAGTTCGAAATTTGAATTGTTTGAGTAGCGATAACCCATTTCCGCCGTTACGACGCTCTCTGTTTCCAAGTCAGAATTCGATTTATAGACATCAAGGTAGCTGTCGTTAGAATCAGCATAGTAACTGTTGAAGTAATATGTGGAGTTTGAATCCATATAAGAAGGAGCAACCACCGCACGACTCAAGCCAGCCCAAACAGAATGGCGTTGATTTAGCTGATATAAACCGCGTAGTTGAGGTGAAAGTTCTGTCGAGTCATTCTGTGTAAAGTGTTCTGCCTTGAAGCCAAGAGTTATCGATAGCGCTTCTGTCATTTGAATTTGAGACTGTACAAATGCGTTCGCAATATAATCGTTAGCAGATTGGATATTGTAGGCTCTACCGTAGTAATCGGGATTGTACCAATCCACGTCCGAAACTTGGCTAGAGGAGAAATCAAGGTACATATATCGCAGGCCACCCCCGAGTGTTAGCTGATGGTTTGCCGATAGTTGGTTGATATAAGTAGAGTCAAAATCGATGGTCGAATAGCTTCCCGGAGCGTCTGGCGCGTTATCCTCATTATATTCACCCCATAACGAATATGAGAGTGTCGAACTTTCATCAAAATGGCGAGAATCGTTGAACTGGATATAAACAGATTGGCTTTTATTATCAAAATCGTTGGCTTGTGATCCGACAAACGATCCTGAATTATCATATTGGAACGTATACAACTCCGACTCATAAAAGCTTTTCTCACCACCAATACGTAATGACCAACTTTCTTCAGCATTACTTGGCTGAAATACCATCCCTGCCGTTTGTGCTTTCCATTTTTCAGATTCGTTTGTGCGATATGTGGGTTCTTCTCGGTACTTATAAAAGGCACGAGCATTCACACTGTCGTTGAGGCTTAATCCCTGACGAACACTAAATTCATAGTTATCAGTATTAGAAGCGACACCTGAGAGATAAGTCCCCTGCGTATCATTGGCAGACTTAGTAATGATATTGACAACACCATTAACCGCGTTGCCTCCCCAAATTGTTCCGCCGGGACCTTTTAGTACTTCGATGCGTTCGATGTCGGCAAGTACATAATCAACGTCGCTCCAATACGTACCGCCATAGACTGGGCTAAACAAGCTTCGTCCATCCATCATCACGAGCATCTTGTTATACAGCCCATCATGAAAACCACGGGCAGAAACAAACCATGAGGTTTCGTTAAACTTAGTTACTTTGAGTCCAGGGACAAGCGTTAGGACTTCCGCAATGGTTTTTGCCCCACTGCGCTGAATTCGCTCATTAGAAAGCACATACACCGACGAGGGAATGTCAGTGAGTTTTTGTGTCACTTTCGAAGCCGTTTCCATTTCGACATCTAACATCGACAGCTCTTCAAGACTCATCGACATGAGTTGGTCTAGAGAGTTTTCTTGAGCATAGACAAAAACAGGTGTCGTTAATGCTAGTCCTAAGCAAACCTGGCGGGATATCATGTGCTCACCTAATATACAGATAGATATTAATCCTTTAATCAATAGCTCAACTATATATGAAATGCCATACTGGTAAATTTACGGTATCGAAAGTATGAGTTAGGTCACTGTTTATTTATGGTATTTATAAGACCGTCATTACTTACCTCAACGTAAAGGATTAGCACCACGTGACAACGAAGATTTTGCTTAATTGCGACATGGGAGAAAGTTTCGGCAATTGGAAGATGGGCGATGATGAGTCGGTCATGGAATGGGTCGATATGGCAAACATCGCTTGTGGTTTTCACGCGTCTGATCCACACGTTATGTCCAAGACGATAAAACTGGCTCAGCACTACCACACTCAAATTGGTGCTCATCCCGGTTATCAAGATTTAGTTGGTTTTGGACGCCGCTCCATTCCACACACTATGGATGAAATCAGTGAGCTGGTTTGCTATCAAGTCGGTGCACTACAAGCTCTATGTCGCTATCACCACACCTCTGTTGGCTATGTAAAACCTCATGGCGCCCTTTATAACGATATGATGGCGAACATTGATGTGTTTAATGCGGTAGCCCAAGCAGTCGCTGAATTTAACATCCCCTTGATGATCCTCTCTTCATCAGACAATCAACAGTATTTGGATATTGCTGACGATCATGACTTGCCTCTCTTGTTTGAAGCGTTTGCCGACCGTGCCTATTTGAACAACGGGCAACTAGCACCACGTACTCAAAAAGGCTCGGTTTACGTCAATCAAGACGATATCTATAACCAAGTCATGCAAATCATTAACTATGGCTCAGTCACGACTTTAGAGGGCGAAAGACTGCCTATTGAAGCCGATACCATCTGTGTTCATGGCGATAACCCTCAATCTATTGCATTAATTAGAAAAATTAGACAAGACCTCAACGCTTTTAATTAGTATGAAGCGTGTGATTGGTATGACGCATGGCCTGTTCGTTCGCCTAACCAAGCACCTAATCAATCGCTCGTAAGATTCAATTGCTTTGTATTGGTTTATTCGCGGAAGTGAGACATGCCAAGTAAGCAAACAAAGGGCAAACAAACAAACGTATGGAAACGAAATGACGACGAATAAGATTGAATTCAATATAGCGCCAGTCGCGGAATGCAGCGTTTTGGTGACTTTGACGCTATCGCCTTCAAATAATCAATCTAGCGCTGAATATGTGCAGTATATGGCTCACTTTTCCGATGCCATTCGCCAAAATTTAGCATCGGTGTTGATGAATGTGACGCCGGCTTACCAAACAATATTGGTCGATTACCTACCTTATCGAATATCAGAACAGCAGCTCATTGAACAACTCAATAATTTGATGAATCACGCTCTATCGTCCTTTTCTAGTGTTAGTAAAACTCGTAATACGATTGAGCTTCCTGCCTATTATTCACCAGAAACGGCGCTCGATTTAGACAGGTATCAAGACAAAGGCTTATCGCTGGTCGATATTATTCAATATCACACCTCACAGACATACAGCGTCACTGCTATTGGGTTTATGCCTGGCTTTGCGTTTATGTCTGATGTGGTTAATGAGCTTGCTTTGCCCCGTCACTCTACACCCCGTTTAAATGTGCCCAAAGGCAGTATCGCCATCGCGGATACTAAAACAGCTGTGTACCCTTCGGACTCGCCGGGTGGCTGGAATATTATTGGTAATTGCCCGCTTCCGTTGTTCGATCATAGCCAATTGAAGAACGCCGATATTACTCAAAGACCATTGTCTCTGCTTAATGTTGGTGACACCGTTCGTTTCATCGCGATTTCAAAACAAGAATTTGCAGATTTGGGTGGAGGCATCGTAAATGGCTAAGACAAACGCTAGACCAACACTGACCGTGATTAAGCCCGGTCCGTTGAGTTTGATACAAGACTTCGGGCGATTTGGTGTTGCTCATCTAGGATTAACGCAAGGTGGACCGGTTGATGATTACTCTTATAGCTGGGCCAATCACCTATTGGGCAACCCAGTAAACCAAGCGGCGTTGGAAATCACGCTTGGGCAATGCTCGTTACGAATTGATTTTGATTGCGAGATGGCTTTATGCGGGGGAGATTTACAAGCGAAACTTGATGGTAAACCACAGGCTAACTGGCGCACTTTTCAAGCTTTTAAGGGGCAAGTCCTCTCATTTGGTTTACCTAAAAATGGTTTAAGGGCGTATTTAGCCATTAAAGGCGGCTTTGATGTTCCATCAACTCTTCATAGCTGCTCTACGGTGACTCGTGAAAAGATTGGTGGATTAATGCAAGATGGAGAGTCATGCCAGCAAGGTCAACAAATAGCATTTACCCAACACCCACTTTCTCGTCCATTCAAAGCGTTGAGTGTTACCTTCAGATACACGCCTAATTACAACCTGCCCGTGAACCTACGAGTTATTGAAGGCTATCAAAGCGAGCTATTCTCCGATTCAGCAAGAGAGACTTTGTATAACGCGCAGTATCATGTTGATCAAAATTCTAATCGGATGGGTTATCGACTCAGTGGCGACCCCGTCGAATCGCCTGACATTTCGCTGTTGTCAGAAGGCATTGCCTTAGGTGCAATTCAAATCCCTCAAGATGGACAACCTATCGTGTTGCTTAATGACAGACAGACCATAGGTGGTTACCCGAAGATTGGATGTATCGCCAGAATCGATTTACCGCGCTTGGCACAAGCCAAACCGGGACATGAGATATCGTTCAGCAAAGGCGATCGCTTAGGCTTGCAAGATGTTTGGTGCCAATGGGCTCAGTTTTTCGGCTATTAGTTTTTGCTATGTGTTATATGCTAATTGTTATGTAGCTAAGAATAATTAGCTAGGAAGATGTAGTTTAGATGAGTCTCGGTATCTAAGCTGGCGTTTGAATGAAGAATCGGCTTATCTATTACGGTAAGCCGAATTGGAGAAGTTAAGCGCAGTCGATGATGATTGGCTATTAAGCGTGATCTTGGCCTGACACTTTTGCAAGCGCTTCTGGGTATCCGCGTTCTTTGGTCAAATCTATTGCTCGGTTCTCAATATCATTTAGATTAAGTGACATTGTCACTGAGTGCATATCTTCAATAGATACCGCCTCTGATACATCAAACCATTGCTCAGCAACCTTTTGTGCCGCTTCTAATGTTGAAGAAGCTTTCACTACTTCAAGTCGAGCATAGCGTTCACCACAGAATGAGACGTCTGAAGCTCTTAAGCTAGGATCCGTTCCTGGTATTTGCTGCGCTCCAAACAAAGGCTTGCCACCTACCTGTGCAGAGCTGAAACTTGGGATGAACTGAGACATATGCGTTATTGCCGCGCGAGTTCTTAATTCAAGCTGCTCTTCACTCCAACCCGATACAATTTTCTTAAGCAACTTCGAAGGCAACTGTGGCTGTGACGAGTCTGTTGATGATGAAACAAGCCCTCCCTCAAACAAAGTAATCCCTTCTGTCATACCATGAAGTTGGAATACACCATCAGCATACGGCGTTAATTGGGCCATACCTTGCGGAGTGCCTCTCGGACCATGGAAGATAACCTCTGGCCACTCTTCCTTGCATTCTTGTGAATACGGCCACTCTGTAACGTATGCGGCTTTAAACTCAACCAGTCTTTGCTGCTTAGAGCCAACAAAGTCGTCCACAATACCTGTTTCAAATCCACTGGCATTGATCAAGTAATCGGTCGTTAGTTGGCAGCTTTGGTTTTCGGCATCGGTATAAGTCAAAGACCAACCTTGACCTGTCGACTCAACAGATTGTAATCGGCTATTGGTTAACACGGTACAGTTAGCTTGTTGCCCTAAAGACAGTTGAGCGGTCGCAGATAAGCGGAATACGCTCCAACCATACTCTTGAACCATAGCAACAGGATACTTAAGGGTCTCTAAATCCGTATGTTTGGCAAAAGGAATACACCAATCATCAAGCGATGTTGGTTTCAGAGGCTGAGTTTTTGTAGAAAGTGCTAGTAAGTCTTCTTTGCTGTACAGCTTGTAATACTCTTCCGGATCACCAAGCACTTGGTTGCTCTTATCTTGTTTAACAAGTTCGGCATAAGCGCTCTTGATTATCTTAAGGCGAGGAAGCAGATCCAACGGCTCTCCACCATCACTGTGCGGAACGGCTATGATTGTCGGGCGGATATTGATCGTATGAGGAAATAAGCGGACAGTATCAATTGACTGCGTGAGCAACTGGAGACACTGCTCTACAGAAATATCTCGATACAAATTGCCGCCAGCGTGTAGGTGGCAAATTGGTGGACCATTAACCAAACTCGGCCCTTTTTCCAAGATAGTGACCTTAAAACCCAACTCACTAAAGTGAATCGCGCTTGTTGTTCCGGCAATACCACCACCAACAATGGCAATAGAAGGTTGATTTGTATCCGTTTTGTTGTGGTTCATCGTGTTCTGTAGAATAAGATTAACTGCCGCTATTCTACTTTTGTTCTGCGATGAATTAAAACACATTTTTATCAAGGTCTTAGATAGGCGGGATTTAATATCTATGTAAAAAACATAAATAATCTCTTGACTCAATAACTCCAGATAGAGTTTTAAAGGTTATTCTAACAGTCAAATTTGTCCTAAGTGACGCCACATAAAGGCTGCCTCAGTACTCTTAAAACATAGATGTTAACTTATCCCTAAAGTTATCCACCGTTTTTGTGGATAACTGTTGATAACGTTCTTGCTAAGTTGCGCAAACCCTTTGTTTACAGGGACTAACCGCTGTTCATTAAATCGGCATTATTGTGCAATTAGTTTTAAAAAATACTAAAAAGTTGGGAAATTAAGGTGAGATATTTGCCAGTTGTGCTATGTATTGCTCAAATAAAAAACGGTCTAAAGCGACGTCTTATAAATAGTGCATGACTAAATATAAATAATTTCACTTTTAGACCGTTTTAAAGCATTTGGTTAGATCACGCTAACGACTAACCAAAATCCTTGTTTACTGGTGCCAACAAGCGTTTGATTAAGCTATTCACTACCGCGGCCAATGTGATGAACGTTAGCACAGGTAGCGCTATCCACAGCATCGGGTGAAGTGAAGGTTGTAACTCAAAGCCAAAGTTCATAACGCCTGCTACGCTGAGCTCAGAACCGAGTGCTGCAATTGAGCCTGCGACTAACGCCATTAACCCGTACTCACACCAAATAGTATTGAGAATTCGCTTCTTACTCGCGCCTAATGTTCGATACAAGCGTATCTCTTGTTGTCTTTGAGATAAGCTTAATCGTAATAGAGTGAAGATAAGCAACAGCCCCGCCACCACACCTAACGCCGCAAGTACAGTAATCGACCAAACAATCTGTTTGAGCAGTTCTTGTATCTTGCTACCCATCTTACGAATATCCATCAAACTCACGGTTGGGTGATTGCGAGAGAGTTCGTTGAGCATTTGATTATGTTGTTCTTCTAATCTGAAGCTCACTAGCCAAGTAGAAGGAATTGAACTCAAGACATCTGGAGTAAAGATGAAATAGAAGTTCGGCTTCATTTCACGCCACTCGACTTTACGGATGCTATTCACCTGGGCAGAGACATTCTGGCTGTTGATTGTGAACGAAAGCTCATCGCCAATCTTTAGACCCAACTGCTCCGCGACATCCGATTCCACCGATACGCCATGCTCCTGGGTCCAACTGCCTTCTAACACTTCATTGTACTCAGGTAAGCTATCTCCCCAAGTGAAGTTGATCTCGCGACTTAGTGCGTCTGTTTCTCCTGAGGTATCGCTGTATTCCGACGCTTCAACACCGTTGATAGTCGTCAATCTTCCTCGGATAATTGGAAACGCCTGAGTACGCTCTACTTGGTTTGCATCAATCGTCTCGAGATAACTGTCTTTTTCATAGCTTGCAATGTTAAGTGCAAACGCATTGGGCGCGTTCTCGGGCAAGGTTTGTTGCCAATCTGACAGTAAATCACTTCTGACCAACCAGATGATAGACAACAACATCAGTGACAGTGCCAAAGAGCCAAATTGAATTCCAGTTGCTAATGGTGTGCGATTAATTCGGCTTAGTGCCAAACGCATAGATGTCGACGTCGGCAGCTTACCAACTAAGCGCAAAACAAGCGTACTCACAATTGCGAGTACTAAGAACAGGCAAGCGATACCAGCTAGAACTATCCATACCAATAGATTGTCGCCATACATCAGCATCATTGGAATAATCGGTACCAGTAACAACAAGTATTTCTTATAGCTTTCATTTGACTGGTGACTTGATTGAATAACACTGATTGCTGAGGTGTTGACCAAGCCAATTAACGGGATACCAAGAGCAGGAACACCAATTAAGATACTTGATAAAATCGCCAAGATAGCAGGTTCAATACCATAGCTAGGAAGCGGCGTTGGTAATAAGTCACCCAGAGGTATACGAAGCAAAAACTCTAAGCCGATACCTATGGTAATTCCCAGTACTGCACCGATAACCACTAACAGAGAGACCTGTACAGACAACCATTTAACGATCCACTGCTTGCTTGCACCTAAACTCTTAAGCATCGCGATGGTTTTACGACGACTCGCCACATAATGTTGGCACGTGAGTACCAAAGTGGTCGCAGCCATGATCACAACGATAGCAACGGTTAGCGAAAGATATTGAGTCGTGCTTTCGAACATGTCGTTAGTACGGCTCGCAGAATCTTGAGTACGCCAGCGGTCACTCGGGGTTAATTCTACGCTGTCTTGCGCGGCTTTCAGTTTTGAATCATCACCGTTCAAGAACAGCCTGAAACTCACACGGCTTCCCGGTTGAATGGCACCAGTCGCATCGATATCGCTTTTGTGTATCAATACAGCTGGCATTTGCTGGAATGGGTTAAAGCTCAAGCCCGGTTCTTGAGTGATACGCCCTGTTATCGTTAAATCGGCATCGCCAATAGTGACATTGTCACCAATGTCTACTTCTAACTGCGCAAATATACGCTCGTCTAGCCAAAGTTCACCCGGCTCAACATGGTTACTTAATGCTTTATCAACGCCCTCTAAGATCATTTCGCCACGTAATGGGTAATTACTTTCAACCGCTTTCACCGTCACTAACTGCATCGAGTTGTCACTGAATGCCATGGTTGAAAAACGGGTTAGTTGGGAGCTTTCTAGTTGCTCAACTTGAGTGAGGTCTAACAAGGGTTGCGGAATTGGGTTTGCTGATATGAACACGCTATCGGCAGTAAGTGCATCTTTGCCCTGCTTAACAATTACCTGCTCCATACGTTCTGCCAACGCCGACAATGCAAACACACAAGCAATAATAAGCGTTAAAGCGATTGAAACTGGCCACAACTGACCGTGTCGAATCTCTTCAATACTCCATGAAAAAAGGCGTTTATTCAGTCCGTTTGATGAATTCAATTTAGACTTCCTCTATCTGACCGACATGCATCTTAAGTGTTCTTTGGCAACGTTGTGCAAGCTTAGGATCGTGTGTCACCAAAACCAACGTGGTGCCGTGAGATGAGTTCAATTCAAACAACAACTCAACAATCTTGGCAGCCGTTTGCTGGTCTAGGTTACCTGTGGGTTCATCAGCAAAAAGGATTCTTGGCTTGATCATAAATGCGCGCGCCAACGCGACCCTTTGTTGCTCACCACCAGATAATTGGGACGGCAAGTGATCAAGCCTGTCTTTCAAGCCTACGGATTCAAGCAAAGCAGTCGCGCGTTCGATGTCTTCGTTTTCTCCTTTCAACAAACAAGGCAGCGTGACATTTTGTAGTGCAGAAAGGCTTGGGATTAATAAGAAGCTTTGAAATACAAACCCAACCGATTCACTGCGGATCTTAGCCCTTGCCTCATCATCAAGCTGTGAAAGTGGCTGCCCTAATAAACTGATTTCACCTTTCGTTGGTACGTCAAGACCAGCTAGCAGCGTCATTAGGGTCGACTTACCTGCACCAGACGTGCCGACAATCGCGACGGTTTCGCCTTCACGAATATCGATATCGACGTGCTCTAGGATTGTTAAATGTTCTTGATTAGTAGACACTGTCTTCGAAACAGCTTCTGCTTTAATGATGGATGTATGCATGACTCGACTAATTTCCTTTTTATTCTTTATTTTATTTTCAACCGCTTCTTTGGCTCAAGATACCGAGTTAGATTCTAAGCTACTGGTCCTTGGTGATAGCTTGAGTGCTGGTTACAACATGGACATCAAACAGAGTTGGCCAAGCCTGTTACCAGACGCATTAGCAAAGCATCACAAAACAGTCACCGTGGTTAACGGAAGTATTTCGGGTGACACAACTGGCAATGGTTTGGCTCGCCTACCACAATTGCTTGAAGAACACGCTCCAGACACTGTTCTTATTGAACTTGGTGCGAATGATGGACTTCGTGGATTCCCACCGAAGCTGATGTCTGCAAATCTAGATCAAATCATTGAGCAGATAAAAGCTGCGGGCGCGAAACCTATAATGATGCAGATTAGAATCCCACCGAATTACGGAAAGCGTTACAACCAGCAGTTTGAATACGTTTTTGCAGCGCTTGCTGATCAACAAAACGTGCCACTTTTGCCATTTTTCCTTGAGCACATCATCCTTAAACCTGAGTGGATGATGAACGATGGACTGCATCCAAAACCAGAAGCTCAACCTTGGATTGCTGAATTCGTCGCCGAAGAATTATATCAGTATCTTTAAGTTTTAATGGTCTAGCTCAATAAATTTTACACAGCTTTACGTTAGCCTGAGTGCATATCACCGTTAACTGTAAGGTTATTTATGCTGATCGAACCTGTTATCAAGGGTGTGGTAGCCAAAAGCGCTCACCCTATTGGCTGTCAAGAAGCCGTAAAGCAACAAATCAAGTTTGTTAAGAGTGCGCCGCAAATCAAAGATGGCCCTAAACGCGTACTGATTATCGGCGCTTCCTCAGGCTTTGGCCTTGCCGCTCGTATTGCCCTTACCTTTGGCGGCGCAAAAGCTGACACTATCGGCGTCTCATTCGAGCGCGGTCCAAACGAAAAATCCCTAGGTAGTGCTGGTTGGTACAACAACATCTACTTCAAAAAAGAAGCAGAACGAGAGCAATGCACTGCTATCAATATCGTTGGCGATGCATTTTCGCAAGAAACACGTTCACAAGTTGTTGAAGCCATTGAAACCTACTTTGAAGGTGAAGTGGACCTGATTATCTATAGCTTGGCTGCGGGCGTTCGTCCTAAACCAGATTCCGATGAGTTTTGGCGCTCTGCCATCAAGCCTATTGGTGAAAGCGTAACTGGCGCGACGATTTCTCTGGAGCACGACAATTGGGTGACCAACACACTTGATGCTGCAACGGAAGAAGAAGCCGAAAGCACACTCAAAGTGATGGGCGGCGAAGATTGGGAACAATGGATAGATGAGCTTATCAACGCTGAATCTATCGCCCCGGGTTGTAAGACAATCGCGTTTTCTTATGTTGGTCCAGAAGTCACACACCCTATCTATTTAGACGGGACATTGGGGCGAGCTAAGATCGACCTTCACCAAACCAGCCACGCACTTAACTTAGAGTTAGCTAACTTTGATGGCAACGCTTACGCGACTGTCTGTAAAGCCCTAGTCACTAAAGCGAGCGTTTTCATCCCGGGACTCAGCCCTTATCTACTTGCTTTGTACAAAGTTATGAAAGAGAAAGAGACCCACGAAGGTTGTATTGAACAGATGCAGCGCTTGTTTAGCTGCAAACTGTATGGACAAACCAAAGTGCCACTTGATGGTGAACGTCTGATTCGTATGGATGACTGGGAATTAGACCCTGAAACCCAAGCACACGTCACAGAGCTGTTAGAAAAGATGGATGAGAACAACTTCAAAATGTTAGGCGATTACCAAGGGTTTAAAGAGGAGTTTCTGCAGTTAAATGGGTTTGCTCAACCTTCGGTAGACTATAATCAGAAACTTAATACTGAAGATTTTATAGAATTAAAGCCTTAATCGAAACTTATCTCATTACTGAGACCCAGATTCACATTTGAAAACCTCTGCAAAATTGCGGAGGTTTTTTCGTGCAACATTTCTTATACTTAATTAACGTAAGGTTCATAGTTTATTTGGTTCATCATAATTAACACAGGATGTGTTGATGCATTTAGCATAATTGACTCGGAGTCATATGAAGAAAATAAAAACGATAGACTTAGATATTCCAGACGATATGGAGTCAGGTTGGCAGAACATTGTTGACCTCTTGGCTCAAATCACTCAAGTGCCCGCCGCACTTATCATGCGTGTTCACGCCAACTATATTGAAGTTTTCTCAACCAGCCGTAGTGAAAATAACCCTTACAACAAAGGTGACTCTGAAACCTTAGGTAATGGGCTTTACTGTGAAACGGTGATGGAGTCTCAACAACAACTTGTTGTACCCAATGCCCTCGCCGATCCTGACTGGGAAAACAATCCAGATATCAAGCTCGGCTTAGTCTCTTACTGTGGTATTCCGCTGCTTTGGCCGAATGGCGAATTATTTGGCACCATCTGCATTTTAGATTCAAAAGAAAACCACTACACTCCCACCTATATCAAGCTTTTACAGAGCTTTCGCACCTCGATAGAGTCCCAGCTTAAAACCCTGTTTCAGCATGCTAAGCTCACTCAAATGAATAGAGACTTGAAAAACCGTGTTTACACTCGGACTAAAGACCTTGCGAGTCTTAATTATTCATTAAATCAAGAGATTGATAAGCGAAAAGCAGCAGAGCAAAAGATCAATTTCCAAAAGAATCACGATCTCGGTACAGGCTTTTTAAACCGAACCGCATTTGAATCTCGCTTGAACCACAAGCTACTGTCACAAAGAAGGCTAACAGACAGCTCATTTGCAGTCGTTCATATTGGTTTTACCAACGGCAGACGCATACAAGCTCGATACGGCTATAGTGCGTTAGACCAAGTACTTGTTGAATACCGACAACGCATCGACAGTATCTCTGATATAGAAGTGTTAACAGCACGCCCTACTTCAGTTGACCTCGTGTTGGCGTTTAGCGTTAAAGATTTAGACCATCGCCTAGAAGAACTTTGCCAGACGCTAGTTAAAGTTGGCCATTCAGAATTTGATATCGAAAGTGACAAAGTGCATTTGCACGCCTTTATTGGGATTGCAGTTACGAACGACGAAGATGATGCGGAACGCATTCTGCAAAAATCTTCTGAAGCGATGTTAGCCTGTAAAGATTCAGGACAAAAGTTCGCTTACTACTCTCAATCTCATACCGAAGAACAAACCCATATTAATAAGATCGAAGGCTATTTGCTTCAAGCCGTTCGCAATGATGACCTTATGCTCTACTTTCAACCCAAGGTATGCCCGCTGACGCATCGCTGGGTTGGTGCAGAAGCTTTGCTCCGTTGGCGACATCCTGTTTTGGGTGACATTTCTAACGAAACCTTGATACATATGGCTGAGCAAAACGGTTTGATTTTCGAAGTGGGTAGCTTTGTTCTTCGCAATGCGATTGAAAAAGCCAAAGAGTGGTCTGAATACGTTGACGATTTCAAAATGGCCGTGAATGTGTCTGCGATTCAACTTAAGAACGTGCACTTTGCGGAACAAGTGGTTCATCTACTCGAAACCTACCATCTAGAACCTCGTTGCTTAGAACTTGAAGTCACGGAGAGCGGCCTGATTGCAGATGAAGTGGTTGCCAAGAATACCTTAGAATCTCTGCATGATATTGGCGTTACATTGTCACTGGATGACTTTGGCACGGGCTACGCTTCTTTCAGTT